>CAYWHA010000008.1:0-135421 GCA_964457555.1 uncultured Solibacteraceae bacterium | reverse complement strand
GATGCCCGTCGTCGGGTGCGGCCATGCTAACGAATTCACCGCGACAGGCCACTAGCCGCCAGCGGCAGGTACTTGGCCTTGTACGGCTTCAATAGATTCACGTTCTGGACCAGCGTCCAATAGGCGGAATCGACGTCGCTGAAGACCAGCGCCCGGTTGGCATCGAGCAATCGCTCGTTGAGGCTGACGTCTAATTGAGTCCTCGCTTTTTCACCCTGATTCCGGTCGAAGATACGCAAGGGAATCGAAACACTCAAGCCGAAGTAAACCGGGATGGGTGGATTGCGCGCGAAATCGAAAGTGACCGTCGGATCGGTGGTTCCGTTGGCCACCGCAAGCTGATGCGTGATCTTGGCCAATTCCACGGTCTGCACCGCCGCCTTCAGATCCGGCCGCGCATCCAGGGCAACGTTGTGAAATTCCTCAAGGGGCCTTAACTCCTCGCTAAAATCATACGGTCCGGAGACGTCGAACTGGTCAATCGGCGTTCGGTCGTTCATGAGCATCAGCAACTGGATCTTGGCCGTTCGGAGGTTCACCAAGGCGGTTTCGTAGTCGGACTCAAACTGTACGCGCTGCAGTTCCAGGGTGTCCAAGTCCACCTGTGCGAGGTCACCGGCTTGAAACCGAAGGCGATTCACGGCGAGCTCCCGGTCCCAGTAAGCCAGGTTCTCCTGGGCGTTCTGCAGAAACGCCTTGGCTTGCAACGTCTGGACGAAGGCGCTCCGCAAGTTAAACACCAAGCCGCGTTCCTGGTCCAGATAGGTGGATTCCGAGATGGACGTCGTTTGCCTGGCTTGGTCGCGGCGCAAGGCCCGCTTGTTCCCGCGCTCAATCAAGTAACCGAGCGACCCATACGGCAAGGCGTTCGTCAATGGCCGGTAGACTTCTACGCCAGTGGGTGAGGGAATCTTCGCGAACGGGTTGATCTGATCGAGAGTCCCGGTGAAATCCGGATTTGGACGGAGATAAGCGGTAATCTCGGCGGCCCGCGACTCATCGATGCTGAGTTGGGCCGCTTTCAAGGTGGGGTTGCCAGCCACGAACTTGTCTTTGATCTGTTGCCAGTTGAAGGCGGTCTGAGCGAAAGCGGCGGCCGGGAGCAGCCCCGCTATGAGAAGCCTATGCCAGATGCGACCCTGCAAGATCCGCGTGGTACTTTCCCGATCAGTCATGTCTGATGTCGCAGTCTTCGTGCTCATAGAAGGAAAATGGCGAAGCGCCACAAGGCTTGGTTTCAACTTTAGCGCCCTCCAACCTTGACAGCCCGCTATCTTCCGTTCAGCGAGAGACGGTCTTTAGATCGGTTCGCCGATTGGCCGGAGTAACCTCCGGACAATAGGGGCACATACGCACAATCGGTCGATTACTCATCGAGACAATCCCGGCATCTTTCAGGCGAAGACCATATCTTTCAGGCGAGCCGCTTGGCAAAGGCGAGATCCGCCCTTAACATGATCACAAGACCATCGCCAGATTGCAGCAGCGATGCAGGCAGGCCCCAATCGTCGAACCTCAATCGCAATGACAATCAACGAGACGGTCCCATATCCGAGGTATAAGCGACATGGAAGAACAGGCGGAGGACCAACGCATTCGGCTAGTCCTCGTTGGCGATCAAGCTCTGTTTCGTGCAAGCTTGGGCCGGTTCTTGGCAACCCAATCAGGTCTTGAAGTGGTAGGCGAATGCGGCACTGCCGAGGCGATTGAGGTGCTGGGCGGTTCAACGGCTGGCATCGTCCTCCTGGATTCGGATCTGCGCACGGAATGCGGAGGGGAGTTCATATCCGCTTCCCGGCGCGGTGGCTACAAGGGCCGTTTCCTAATTGTTAACGATGTGGCGGGAGCGAAGGAGCTTTCGGATGCAATCAAGCTTGGGGCTTCGGGCATTTTTCTGAAATCGGAGGCTCCAGAGCGTCTCGTGCAGGCCATCAGGCTGGTGGCGAGCGGCGCCGTCTGGGTCGATCGAAAGGCTATTCAACTTCTAGCCGACCAAGTCGCGGACCAGCCTCGACTGGGTGACAAGAGTCACCGTAACGTACTGACTGAAAGGGAAGAGAAGGTACTTCGAGGCGTCCTTGACGGCCTTACCAATCGAAAGATCGGCGACAATATTGGCCTCACGGAAAGCGCCGTGAAGTCGGTGGTGCAGCAGTTATTTACCAGGGCCGGCGTTCGAACGCGCGGCCAATTGGTTCGCATGGCGCTCGAAGGCGGGTTGAGCGTGGCCTCTTCGCCGTCGGCGGGTTGACCTCCAAGCCGCGGGGAACGAGATATGCCAAGGTCCAGAACAACGTGGACAGTATCGATCAGGCCGCGAAAACGAAGCTTCGCGGAATCCGTGGAATTTCCCCGATGGGTAGTGAGCGCATCCGTTCTGATCATTGGATTTGTGTTCTGGTTGGGAGCGGTCTCCGACGATACCGGCAAGTTACTGAAGTTAGGCATCGGCTCGATCCTCTACTTTGCGGCCGTCGCCACAGCGGCTTTCTCGCTTTACGCCGGTTCGGAACGCAGTGCGCGCCGTGCGCCATGGGACCGGCGATTGCGCTGGCGAGGCCGGTCGAGAGGCAGAGCGATTTGAGGAGTCGCCCCGGTTGGTCAGTACCGCGCCGTACGCGGCGTATTAGACTTCCTATCGATAACTAGCGGCTGGCCGGCCAATTCGGACAGTGCCAGCACGAACCCGTCGCTTGAACCGCCGCCGTATTGATTGGCATTGCTGCCGGAGGCGGGGAATCCCAGAGTGGAGTAGCCGCCCACGTAAACCGTCCCATCGAGACCCAGGGTCAGGCAGGTGGCGACGTGCACGCCCAGATCGCCCAGATAGGTCGAGAACTGCAACCCTGCGGGGCCCGCTACGCCGGGCATCAACTTGGCCACGAAGACGTCGATTCCCCCGCCCCATGCCGGCTGTGGCGCGTCGCCCGTTGTTGGAAAGTCCGGGGAGAGCGTATACCCCGCCAGGTAGATGCTGCCCGCAGCGTCGCCGGCGACCGCGTAGGACACGTCTCCCTGCGAGCCGCCTAGGTAGCTTGAGTACACCAGGAACGCCTCCGGGTGAGCGGGATCCAGGAGCGTGACGAATGCATCTCCATTGCCTCCGGGAGTCGATTGCACGGCGTCCGAAGTGACCGGGAAATTGGTGGAAAACGTGAAGCCGGTCAAGAGCACCCTGCCGCTCGCGTCGAAGGAGAGTTTGCGCACCTCGTCAAGATCCGACCCGCCGAAGTAAGTGTCGTAGAGCAGCGAGTTCGGCCCGAACTGGGTAGTATTGATGACGCCCACCACGATGTTTTCCAGTCCTGGAAGCGACGACCGATAGGGCGAGATGGACAGGGGAAACATCTTGCTGTTCGTAGTCACCCCAAAATAGACCAAGCCGTTCGATGCCAGCGCGAGGGTGTTGCCTGTATCGGTGCCTTCGCCGCCCAGATATGTGGAATAGGCCGCCGTCGTAAGACTCGTGTTGATTTCGCACAGGAAGGCATTCTGTATTCCCGACAGGATGCCGGAGTATGCGCCATCGGTTATCGGAAAGTCGGTCGACGTCGTCGATCCGATGACGTAGATGTTGCCGGACGGGTCCACCTTGACGTCGTTAGCCAGATTCGTGAGCGACCCGCCGAGGAAAGTCGAGTAGACCAATTGGAGCACGCTGGTCAGCGCGGGGTTGAACTCCACCACGAACACGCTGTCCGTGGTACTGGGGAGCGTGTTCTGCAGAGACGTCGTGCTGACCATCGGGAAATCGGGGGCAACGGTTTCACCGACAATGTAGATGTTGCCGGACGCATCCAGGTCCATGGCCGAGGGGTCGTTCTCGCCCGTTCCTCCCAGATAGCTCAGGTAATCCAGCGCGAAATTGTTGGTGGTGTCGAGCACCATGATGAAGACCGCGTTGGTCCCGGTGGACAGGTTCCCGCTGGAGTAGGCGTTGGCGGTGGCAAGCAAATCGCTGGTCTCCGTGCGCCCAACTACGTAGAGCAGGCCGTGGGCGTCGATCTTGACCGCGTTGACCTGGTCGGCCGCCTCTCCGCCCCAAAAGCTGGAATAGATCAGATAGGGGTCGACCACCAGCGGCTCTGCGCGGTCGTAGCCGCTAACCGACAACCCCACCGCGCCATCCGCCATCTGCAAGTAACGCCCATCGATCTGGCGGCGGGTTCCGGTGCTCGGATCGCGCTGGTAGAGGAACGGCCGCTTTTGAACCAGTTGGCCCCCGGCGCATTCCACCAGCAGGTCGCCCTGTGCAGTGACGCTGGCCCGGTCCGCGCCCTGAAACCGCATGCGGATGGCGGCGGGGTCCGCGCCTGGCTGAATCAGAAAATCGTACTCCAGCCGGCTGTCTTCGCCATAGTAAACCACGTCGATGCCGGGATATACGTCGCGATAGCGGACCCGCGAGTAATTTGGAACCTCGGTGCGCCAGCGGTCCTTCGGCCCTACGAAATAGCTGGTCGGGACCGCTGTTCTATCGAGCGCCTGCATCTCCGGGGCCCGGCTGGAGCCATCGAACGTAAGGTCTACCCGGCGACCGCTTCCGAAGGCGAGCGCCGGACCCGTCGGGGTAAGTAGCACCGTGTACTGGCGTGCGTGCGCGGTATAGCGCACGGCCGGATTCCACTGGCCCTGGTTGGCTTCGAAATGCAGCGGCACACGCGCCATCGCGGCCTGAGCTTGCGGCGCGGCGACATCACGCGGAGCCCCGGCCAGCAGGGAAACCGCGGAAGCAAACAAGGCAATGCCAAACGAACGCATGAATGTCCCCAATTTCGACCTTTGAAACATCTATTAGAACATGCCCTGCCACCCCGTTGAAATGGGCCGATTGTTCACAGGCGTGACCAACCGGCGGCATCTTCAGGCGCCGGGCGCTAGGGGATTCGTCGCTGGCCCGAAAAGGTCATCGAAAACTCCCGCTAGTACGATATAATACAATCTGTCCTGCATTTGTAAGGCGGAAAATTGCCCCGTATCCTGATTGTCGACGACGAAGCCCAAATTCGAGCTTTATTGGCAACCGCTTTCGAAAGAGCAGGTTACGATGTCCGTACCGCGCCCGACGGGCCGGAAGCCGTGGCATTGTGCAACGCCGAGGCGTTCGACGCGGTCCTGTCAGACGTTGTCATGCCGAGGATGAATGGCCATGACTTGGCGCGGTGGATCAGCGCCCGGCATCCCCAAACACGCCTGGTTCTCATGTCCGGATTCGATGTCGGCTGCCAAAACTGCCCTGCCGCGCCCCGCTGCCAGTTCGTGTCTAAGCCGTTTCGCCTGGGCGAGGTCGTGTCAGCGGTGAGCCACGCGATTGCTCAACCGTTGCCCAACTAAACCGTCTATTTCGTAATCAAGCCGCACGCGATGCGGGCGCCGGCGGCGCCGGCCGGGTCCGTCTTCATATCGTCCGGGGCGGCGTGAATCACCAGCGCCGTTCCGCTGCCCGCCAATATGGAATGGTTGTCCGTGCCCATATTGACGTTCGGGTCGTTTACAGTGGCTTTAGCCGTTCCGTCCGGCTTCACCGTGAAGTTCGGCATGTCGCCCGCATGTGGCCCCGCGGGGTTGTTCAGGCCGTGCTGCTTCAGATCGGGGTTGAAGTGGCCCCCGGCCGACGTGAAACTTGGCGGATCGCACTGGGCCGTTTGGTGTATGTGCAGCGCGTGTTCGCCCGGCGGCAGATTCTTGAGATCCAGCGCAATGGATACGCCGCCCTTTGCTTCGGAAATCGTGGCAGTCCCTACGCTCGCCCCCTTGGCGTCCTTCATTTCCACTTTGATGGGCTTCTGAGCCGCGTAAAGAGCGGCCGCCCCGGCTAGGCCCGCAACGGCGACTGCGATCGTGAACTTGGTCATTCGCTATCCCCCTCAGGAGATCATCGCACGAAACCGGCGGCCCGAAATGTTCCTTTCGTCACGAAGCGGTTGCCGCGGATGATGAATCGGAGCGGCCAATCGGCGCATTGCCGGATGCCGATGCGCGGCGTCACGTCCGTCTCAAACGCGCGCTCCACCGCTGGCCGGCGCACCACCAGGCCGCCCCGCGTCACGTCGGCGCCGTTCAGCGCGCGGGTAATGCCCATCGCGAGCGTCAGTTTTCCGGGTCCCGACGCTAGGTCTTCCAAACGCCGGGCAGCCGGGCGGCGCCGGCGCATCAGATGCACTCCAGCCACTGGCTCCAGCGCCCGAATCAGCACGCAGCCGGGCTTGCCGTCGGCCTCCACCACCAGGTTGAGGCACTCGTACATCCCGTAAATTACGTAAACATAGGCGTGTCCGGGCGGTCCAAAGATCACGCGTGTCCGCTCGGTAAGCCCGCGCGCGGAATGCGCTGCCAAGTCGTCGCCGCCCAGGTAAGCCTCCGTCTCCACGATGACCCCCGCCGCGTTACCGTGGACCAGAATCTTGCCCAACAGATCGCGCGCTACCTCCACGGTGGGACGGTCGTAGAACGCGCGTTTCAGAATTGGCCCAAGAGTGGGGCGGGGCGCTGGGGGCACCGAACTATCTTCGCTAATCCGCCCGTAGAACGAAAGCACCCGTTACCTTAACAGACGCGCCGCCGCCCCTGGGGCCCTGTCACTTGATTAAGGCTTGCGGCGTTAAGATCAAGCCCGATTCCGACTCGTGGCGCAAGCCGCCAGGCTTGCAGAGTCGGCTGTCAAGCCGACTTTTCGAAGGCCGGGATGACTCTCGGCCCTTGTGCCTCGGTCGTCGGCTACCCTCCTCTTCCACCGGCGCCGTGAGCTTAACCGTCCTCGGGGTGGATGTGGAATGTGCCCGTCCGCCGCTACAATGAAGGCATCCATGAGACTGTTCGTCGCGCTCGACCTGCCCGCCGCAACTGTCCAAAGTCTCGAAGAGTTGCTCGATCGGCTGCGTCCTTTGGCGCGCATCCACTGGAGTCCGCCGGCTAACCTCCACATCACTACCAAGTTCATCGGCGAGTGGCCGGAGGCGCGGGTCGATGAGTTGAAAGCGGCTCTGGCGGCTGTCGAACCGCGGGTTCCGCTCGCTATCCAAGTCCGCCGCGTGGGGTTCTTCCCGAACCCTCATGCGCCGCGCGTATTCTGGTGCGGCATCGAAGCCCCGGGCCTCGCGTCATTGGCCGAGGCCGCCGATCGCGCCACGGCAACTCTCGGAATCCCGGCCGAAACCCGCCCCTTCTCGCCGCACCTTACCTTGGCGCGCATCAAGGAGCGCATCGACTTGCAGCCGCTCCGTGAAGCCATCGCCGGGCTGCCGTCGCTCGATTTCGGAAGTTTCGAGGCCGCCAGCTTTTTCCTTTACCGGAGCACATTACGGTCGGCCGGTTCCGTGTACACTAAACTTGCGGAGTTTCCGCTCTCCTTACGATGATTCCTCTCCTGGCCATGGCGATCGCGTACCTGCTCGGCGCGATCCCGTTTGGATACCTTCTGGTCAAATTCAAAACCGGCGCCGACGTTCGCTCCGCGGGCAGCGGCAACATTGGCGCCACCAACGTACTCCGGACTTCCGGCCGCGTGGCCGGCGTCGCCACCCTGTTGCTCGACATCGCCAAGGGCTATGTGGCCGTTTGGATCGCAGCGCGCCTGACATTGCACGACCCTTTGTGGATGGCCGCCGCCGCGCTGGCCGTCATGGCCGGACACGCCTACCCCATCTTCCTCAAGTTCAAGGGGGGCAAGGCGGTGGCGAGCTTCCTGGGTGCTTTCCTATATATTACACCCGTAGCAATAGTAGCGACTCTGGTTGTGTTTGGCGCCGCTGTGGCCTGGACGCATTACATTTCCATGGGCTCGATTATTGCCGCCGCCACATTTCCCTTGGCGGTTTGGCTGCTCCAGAAGCCTGCGCTAGAGATCCTCGTGGCTTCCGTCCTAGCTGGAATCTTTATAATCTACAAACATAGTAGTAATATCCGGCGGATTCGGGAAGGGTCGGAACACGTATTCCGTTTCGGCGCTGGGGCGTCGTGAAGAACCTCGCGATTATCGGCGCCGGGGCTTGGGGAACCGCCCTTGCCATCGTTCTGTCGCCCCGTTTCTCCCGTGTGCGGCTCTGGGTTTACGAACCGGACTTGGCAGCCCGCATGAACGACAGCCGCGAGAACGACCTCTATCTTCCCGGCTGTCCGCTGCCGGCCATTCTGCAACCGGTCAACGATCTCGAAGCCGCACTAGACGGCGCCGACGTTGTCCTGAGCGTCGTCCCTTCTCCTCTGGTGCGTGCATTGTACCGGCAGATGCTACCCTTTCTGACCGAATCCATGCTCTTCGTCAGCGCCACCAAGGGTCTGGAGAATGACACTCTTCTACGTATGTCGGAAGTGGTGCGGGAGGTGTTACAGGTTCAGTTTGCACCGCGTGTGGCAGTTATTTCCGGCCCGAGTTTTGCCAGGGAAGTCGCACGCTTTGAGCCGACCGCTCTGGTGGTGGCATCGGCTGACGCTGCGACGGCTACGCGCGTGCAATCGGCCTTCTCCGGCCCGACTTTCCGCCTGTACTCAAGCTCAGATACTATAGGAGTAGAACTTGGTGGATCCGTCAAGAACGTAATCGCCCTCGGCGCTGGAGTGTTGCACGGCCTCGGTCTTGGCCACAATGCCATGGCCGCGCTGATTACGCGTGGGTTAGCGGAAATCACGCGACTGGTCCGGGCAATGGGCGGGCGGGTCCAGACTATGGCCGGGTTGGCTGGTCTTGGGGATTTGGTCCTCACCTGCACGGGAGAACTGAGCCGCAATCGGGCGGTCGGCGTCGGTCTGGCGCACGGACAAAAGCTCGATGAGATTGTCCAATCGATGAAAACGGTGGCCGAAGGCATTAAAACGACAAATGCAGTAGTTGACTTGGCGAAGCGCTATTCGGTTGACATGCCGATCTCCGGGCAGGTGTTCCAAATGCTTCATTCGGGGGTATCTCCCCGAGAGGCCATCCAAAGCCTGATGGGCCGCTCCCTCAAAGGCGAGTAGCCCGCGGCGTTGTGGCGCAACCTTCTGAGCGCAACCTTTTGCGATGTAACGTGTTCGTACGTATATGGGAGGAGCTACGGCGGCTCTGGATTACGACGCCGAGTTGATGCTTCGGGTTCGTGACGGCGATAGTGTGAGTTTCGCCGCGCTCCTGGACAAACATCGTTCCTCCGTCGTGCATTTTCTATGCCGGATGGTCGGAAACCAAGCCGTCGCCGAAGAGTTGGCGCAGGAGGTTTTTCTGCGCGTCTACCGTTCGCGCGGTTCCTATGCTCCGACCGCCAGGTTCACCACCTGGCTGTTTCGGATTGCCACTCACACGGCGCTCAACGCGCTGCGGGATGGCAAGCACGAACGGGCGCTCGAAAGTCTGGACGCTGTCTCGCCGGATTTGCCGGCCCGGCAAATTTCGGACGGACGGCCTTCCGTGGAGCAATCCATGGTTCACCGGGTAAAATTGGAGGAAGTGCGCCGCGCGGTTGCGGCGTTGCCGGCCAAGCAAAGGGCCGCGGTGCTGATGCACAAGTACGAAGAAATGGAGTACTCGCATATTGCGAGTTCGTTAGGCTGTTCGGAATCGGCGGTGAAATCGCTGCTGTTCCGCGCATATGAAACGCTGAGGGCCCGTTTGGCTTATATGGCGTGAAAATGAGGTACTTTTATGAGTCACTTAGACTGTGGGGAGAACGCCGATCTTCTGCTGAAATCTGCTGCTGGCCAGTTGGATGAGGAGGCTCAGGCTCGCCTCAATCTGCACCTGGAAAGCTGCCCGTCATGCCGGGAGTTCGCGGCCGGTCAGAAGGCCGTCTGGGATTCGCTGGACGCTTGGGAAATGGCTCCGGTCTCGCCGGATTTCGACCGCCGCCTGTACGCCCGGATCGAAAAGGAAGTCTCGTGGTGGGACCGGATACTAGAGCCGTTCCGGCTGTCGCACGTTCGTTGGCCGATTGCAGCTGCCGCGAGCCTTGCTTTGGTGGCCGGCATTGTCGTTGTCGACCGCTCCGGCATGGTGAGGCCGTCCCCGCGGAAGACGTCGGTCCAGGTGGAGTCCCTGCGGCCCGATCAAGCCCAGAAAGCCATTGAAGACATGGAGATGCTGCAGGAAATCAACGGGCTGGTCGGGCCCGGCTCCGCGGCATCGAAGATGTGACCGGGGTGGCGACGATGCGCGCGGTTTGGATGATCGGAATCCTGGCGCTGGGATTGTCGGCGCCGCTGGCCGCCCAGACCGGCGCAAACGCGCCAGACCCAGAGAACGCGGCTAAGGGCCCCGCAGCCGGCCAGCGCATCGTCAATCCGGAAAGCGTTGCCGCGCGGCTCATGCTGGCGACCCCGCAGCAGCGCGAGCGGGCGCTCGCCATGCTCCCGCCCGATCGGCAGGCGCAAATCCGCAAACAACTGGAGTGGTTCGACAGCCTTCCCAAGGCTCAGCAGGACCTGCAAATCCGTCGTCTTGAGCGTTTCGCCAGTCTGCCGCCCGACCAGCAACTGATCGTCCGGTTGCAGATGGAAGCTCTGGCCAAGTTGCCCCCCCCGCGAAGACAGGCCATCCAGCGGGCCTTGGTCATGCTACAGAGTCTCCCGCGCCCTCAGCGCAATGCCCGGTTGAGCAATCCGGCTTTCAAGAACCGATTCTCGCCGGAGGAGCAAAAGATCATCGAGGACCTTTCCAACGCGTGGCTGCTGCCGCCGGCGCAATGAAGAGTGGTCCCCGGCGAGCCGCCGAAAAGCGGCCCTCTTCGGATACAATTTGGGCAAATGCCCAAATTGGAATCTGTAAAGTTCTGATTCTAAACTGCGTCACCTTCAGTTTTGGGCAAATTTGCCCAAAACCGGCCGGAACATGCGCCTTTTCACCGGCCTCTTAGGTCTGCTGCGCCGCCGCTACGTGAGCGTCGAGCATCTTCTGGACTTCGGATTTTCCAACCGCGCCCACGCGTTGTTCCACCACGCGTCCGCCCTTAAACAGCAGCAGGGTGGGGATGCCGCGAATGTTGTACCGCATGGCCGTATCGCCGTTGGAATCCACATCCACTTTGCCGACTTTCACCTTGCCCGCGTAATCGTTCGCCACCGCGTCGATGGTGGGCGCCATCATGCGGCAAGGGCCGCACCACTCGGCCCAAAAGTCCACCAATACCGGCGACTCCGATTGCAGCACGTCCCGGTCAAAGCTTCCGTCGGTAAAGGTTAGCGTGTTCTGACCTGCCATTTCGTCTCCTAATCGATTAGAATCCCGGACGGGCGGAAGGATTCAGGTACGCTCCAGAAGCCGCCGGTACAACGCCGAATAAGCTGCCGCCGAGGTCTTCCAGGAGAAGTCCTTGGCCATGCCGCGAAGCATGGTTTCCCGCCATGCCGGGCCGTTTGCGTATGCCCGCATCGCTTCGCGGAGCGCCTCGAGAAATGCGGCTCCTGTGTATTCCTGAAACTTGAATCCCGTTCCCGTATCGATGGTATCATCCAGACCGCCCGTCGCGCGCACCACCGGGACGGTCCCATACCTCAAACTGTAGATTTGGTTCAGCCCACAGGGCTCGTAGTGGCTTGGCATCACGAACATATCGGCGCCGGCTTCGATGCGGTGCGCCAGCCCGTTGTCGAACCCGATGCGGACGGCCACCCGCCCGGGAAACTCCGCCGCCATGCTCTGGAAAAACTCTTCGTATTCGGGGTCGCCGTTCCCAAGCGCCACCAGATAAGCATCTTCGGCCACAAGCTGTGCGGCCACTTCCGTCAGCAGGTCGGCGCCTTTCTGGCGTGTCAGCCGGGATACCGTCCCGATGAGCGGCCGTTCCATGGCGTCGCGCGG
Organism: uncultured Solibacteraceae bacterium; assembly: GCA_964457555.1. Taxonomy (GTDB): domain Bacteria; phylum Acidobacteriota; class Terriglobia; order Bryobacterales; family Bryobacteraceae; genus BOG-224. Next base: position 123,654 of record CAYWHA010000008.1, on the reverse strand, counting down.
CAAGCCGAATTCCGCCAGCAGACCTTCCTTGCATGCGCGCTTCCCGCTGAGGTCTTCCGCGGAATAGCGGGCCGGAATCAGCGGGTCGGTCTCCGGATTCCAGGTGCGGTAGTCAATGCCGTTCAAAATTCCGGTGAGGGCATCCGTGCGCGCGCGCAGGGCGCCGTCCAGCCCGAAGCCGTATTCCGGCGTCTGGATCTCCCGCGCGTAGGTGGGGCTCACCGTGTTGAGCGCGTCCGCCAGCGCGATTCCGCCCTTGATGTAGCTCACGCTCCCGAAAAACTCGAGGCCGTCGGGGCGGAACAGGGCCGGGTCAAGCGCTAGTTCCGGCAGCACGGTCTTGGGAAACAACCCCTGGTAGCCCAGATTGTGGATGGTGAACAGCGTCTTGACGCCCAGAAACGTCGGGTCGGCTGCGAATGTGGTTCGCAGATAGGCCGGCACGAGGCCCGCCTGCCAGTCGTGGCAGTGGAAAACCTCGGTTTTGAATAGGGTCCGCGCCACCGCAATCGCGCCGCGGCAGAACACGGCGAAACGGATGTGGTTATCGGGATAATCCACGCCCGATTCCCCGTAGAGTCCTTCGCGATCGTACAGCGGCGGACAGTCCAGCAGGTAGAACGGGAATTCGGCGGGCGCCTGATAAACGGATGCGTCGTAACGCGTGGCGCCAAGGTGGATCGGGAGCCGGTCGAAAACCCGACGCAGGCCTTTTAGATCGATGGAACCGTAACGAGGAATCAGAACCGCGACATCGTCGCCATACGCCTGGAGCGCGGAAGGGAGAGAGCCGACAACGTCGGCCAAGCCGCCCGTTTTCGCGAGCGGCGCAGCCTCCGAAGAAACCATCAGGACGCGGGCCACAGGGGAATTGTAGCAAGGGGCGGAGGTACGCCGGTCCGCCCCACTTTGGTTACGTCTCTAGTGCGTCGCCCTTCGCAGGATGGTCGGGGGCGGCGTTTGCGGCTGGCCACCGCGGCCCCCGCCGCCGGCGAAAGCTCCCGAGGAAGGATCTGTCCCATCGGGCGGAGGTCCTATCACGGGCTGCGGTCCGGTAGGAGGCGTTGGTGCGGGTCGTGCTCCCCGGCCTCCGAAACCGGCGCCGCCGGTGATTTGAAGCTCGATCTGGTCGCCCTTCACGGTTCCCGTATAGGTCATGGCTCCGACCTTGAAGGAAACGTTGGCGCCATCCACCTTCCCTTCTTCGATGGCCGCCGGCGTATCGCTGCCGCCACCGCCGCCAAACCCGCGGCCACCGCCGCCGCCCTCGACGGTTCCAGTGAGGCTGCCGCCATTCTGCTTGAGAGTGAAGACGCTGTTGGCGCCGCCGCCACCGCCGAAACCACCGCCGCCGCGGCCGGCAGCCGCCACCACAGGCACCGGCCTCCATAGGCCCGTGATGCCCGAACCCGTCGGAACTTCGCGCTCCCATACCGGTGCTTGCGGGCGCAGCTTCACGGCATTCGAGCTAATCGTCACGCTCGACGCCGTTAATCCTGGCGAACTGGCCTCCACGGTGATGGTCCCCGCCGTTTTGGTGGCCTGCACCAACGCCATGCAGTACCCGTTGAACGCCTTGCGCGTGCTCCCGGGGTCGGGTTCGTGGTTGGTCGGATCGCCGTTCCCAGTGCCCTTTACCGCTGCCTGGCCCGTGACCCGGAAATTCACCTGGTTGTCGGCGATCGGCATGGTGCGGCCCTGTGCGTCCTGCACCTCCACCGCGAACATCGCGATATCTTCCCCGTCCGCCGATACCGTCTTGCGGTCCGCCGTCAGCACCAGCTTGGCCGCCGGTCCCGTGGTCTCCCGCTTTACCGTCATCACCTGCTGTCCGCCCTTAAATCCGCGGGCTTCGAGAGTGCCTGGCGCGTATGTCACATTCCAGGCCAGGTGCTGAGCTTTCTTCACGTCCTGCGCGCCCTGGCTCTGCCCGTTGAGGAACAACTCCACCCGGTCTAGGTTCGAATGCACCCACACCGCGATCAGTTTCCCCTCATACCCGGGCCAATTCCAATGCGGGAACAGGTGCAGCACCGGCTTGTCCGTCCACCACGCCTGGTAGTAGTAGAAACTGTCCTTCGGGAATCCGCACATGTCGATCAGCCCATACTGCGAGCTGATGTTCGGCCAACGGTAGGGAGAAGGCTCCCCACGGTAATCGAAGCCGGTCCAGATATACCCTCCCGCCAGCCATGGGTTCTCGTCGACGAACCTCCACCAGCCCTCGCAGGATGCGCGTCCGCTGGTCGTGTAGGGATCGTACGATCCCACGAAACCGTGTTCCGCGTCCATCATGTAGATGCCGCGCGTCGCCACCGCGCTCACCGTCTCACTTTCGATGACGAGTTTCTTCGGATTTGCATCGTGGAAGGCTTTCGCCCGAGGATCGGCGTAGTGGAAACCCACCATGTCGGTCGCAGCGATGGAAGCCGGCAAGCTGATCCCGTCAATGGTGTTCAGCCGCGAACCGTCGTGCTTTGCAGCCACCTCGGCCATGGCCGCGATCACGAGCGCTCCCTTCTCGCTGTTCGCCGTCCCTTCCTCGTTCCCCAGGGACCAGAGGATGACGCTGGGATGATTCCTGTCGCGCCGCACCAGGTTCGTGAACTGGCTGAGGCCCTCGGGGTTGGAGGAGAACATGCGCGTTTCATCCATGAACAGCATCCCCAAGTCGTCGGCCGCGTCCAACAGCTCCGGCGTAGGTGGATTGTGCGAGGTCCGAATCGAATTGCAGCCCATTTCCTGGAGCTTGCGAATGCGGTAATACTGCACCGAGTCCGGCACAGCCGCGCCCACGCCGGCATGGTCCTGGTGGTTGCAGGTGCCTTTGAGCCTTGTGTACTTGCCGTTCAGGAAGAATCCCTTCTGGCTGTCCCACGCCAGCGTCCGGATGCCGAACGGCGTCTCATAGCGATCCGTGACGGCGCCGCCAACCTCGACCTGGGTCACGAGCTTGTACATGTTGCGCTTTTCGGGCGACCATAACGCGGGATCCTTCACTACCACCTGCTGCTCGAAGGTGTGTTCTCCCAACGTCGCGATGGATGCCGGCAGAGCGACGACCTTCCCCACTTCCTTACCCGCCGGATCGAGAATGGTCGAGGTCACGTGCGTGCTCGCCGCCGCCTTGCCGTCGTTCGCCACCTCGGTGCGAACGCGCACCGTGGCTTCGCCGGGCCGCACTTCGCTGCGTGCGAACGTGCCCCACTTTTTCACGTGCACCGGACTGGTCTTCACCATCCAGGCGTGCCGGTACAAGCCCGCGCCTTCATAGAACCAACCGTCGCTCTCGGTGGCGTTGACCCGCACCAGCAGCACATTCTTGCCGCCCGGAGTCGCAAAATCCGTCACGTCGAAGCTGAACGGGTCGTAGCCGCCAATGTGCCTGCCGATGTAGAAACCGTTGAAGACAACCATCGCTTCGCGGTAAGCGCCATCGAATTCGATGGTGATGCGCTTGCCCGCGTCGGAAGCCGGAAGCTCGATGACGCGGCGATACCAGCCGATGCTGGTGGCCGGGTAGTTCCGCCCCAGCGGATAAAACCCCTTGTTGGAGAGCGCCTGATCGTTTTGAAAGGGCAGCTCGATGGCCCAATCGTGCGGCAGATTAACGGCATTCCAGCCGCTATCGTCGAAGAGCGCCGTGGCCACCGGGCCGAAATTCCCGGTCTTGGAGTAGTTGCCCGCGAAATTGAAATCCTGCGCCAGGTCCGTGGCATGGCCCAAATGGAAGCGCCATCCGAAATCCAGCAGGAGCCGTTCCCGGGCGAAGACGGTCCCCGGCGCTGGGGCTGCCGGCGCGGCGGCGGCTGGCGTGGGCGCCTGAGGTTCCGCCTCGGCAACCGCTTCGGTCGACGCCGCCACTACGGCCGGCGCCGCCAAACTCGTTTTCAATAGATCCCGACGTGTCCAATTCTTCATCTCGATCTCCGATCAAAAGCGAAAAAGGTTGTTATACCCGTATGGTCTATTCATAGCGCGTTTCACGGGGGAATGGGGAATAATCCAGCAATTTGGGTTCGTTTGGGGCGGGCGTTTGGGGTCAGGAAGACCGCCGGCAAAGACCGGCGGCGGTACTCCCAGGTAGACTCGCGTTCGGATACCGACTACCATGCGAGGAAGGACTCTTATGGCAGGCAGCCGACGTCTTTCTCTTTTGCTCTGCGCAGCTTTGGCGCCGATGTATTGCACCCGCCTGAAGGCTCAGGTGGACAGGCCGCCGGGCCTTTTGAACGACCTGGTCGATATCAGCGGCGATTTCCACGAATACCGCAACACTTACTTCCTGGCCGACAAACTCGCTGAGTTCGACCCGGCCACTGGAACCGGGGCAATCGCCTGGACGCGAAACCAGCTTTACCCCCGCATCGCGTTCGACAATATGGAGAACGTGCTGCAGCCCTTTGCGGGCGTCACCTTTCCGGAGGGTGAATACGCCGTCAATCCGTCGCTGCCCTTCTCCATTCAGTTCGTCTCTCCACGCGCCGTCCGCATCCGCATCCGCACCGGACCGCAAGTGAGAGCCGGCGGTCCCGACCCCATGCTGGTCCGCGAACCCCCAACAGACGCTTCCTGGAGAATGGCGCGCGTCGCGGGCGGCTACCGGTATACCAGCGTGGCGGGGTCCGTCACGATTTTGGAAGACCCCTGGCACATCGAAATTTGCGACGCCCAGGGCAGGCTGCTCACGAAGACCGATCACGCTTCCGACAACGCCGCGCAGCTTGAACCGGTGCTGCCGTTTTCGTTTATCCGGCGCGCCTCGGACTATTCCCGAAGCATCGCCGCCGTGTTCTCGCTCGCGCCGGGAGAGAAGCTCTTCGGAGGCGGGGAAAGCTTCACCCGGCTGGATAAGCGCGGCCAGAAGCTGGTTCTATGGGCCAACGACGCCAACGGCGTGGAAACCGGCCGCATGTACAAGCCCATTCCGTTCTTCATGAGCAACCGCGGTTACGGAATGTTTGTCCACACCTCCGCGCCCGCCACCTTCGATTTCGGCGCGACCTACGGCAATACCAACGCCCTGCTGCTGGGAGACGACGAACTCGACCTGTTCGTTTTTCTCGGCACACCCAAGGAAATCCTCAATGAGTACACCACCTTAACCGGAAAGCCGCCGATGCCGCCGCTGTGGTCGTTCGGCCTCTGGATGAGCCGTATTACCTACTACTCCGAGGAGGAGACGCGCGCGGTGGCCGCCAAGCTCCGCCAGAACCGCATCCCGAGCGATGTGATCCATCTCGACACCGGGTGGTTCGAGACCGACTGGCGTTGCGATTACCAGTTCTCCAAAACCCGCTTCCAGGACCCGGTGAAGATGATCGCCGATCTCAAGCACGACGGATTTCACATTTCCCTCTGGCAGCTTCCCTACTTCGTCCCCAAGAATTCGCTGTTTCCGGAAATCCTGGCCAAGGGTTTGGCGGTCAGGGACGCCAAGGGCAACCTGCCGTTTGAGGACGCCGTCCTCGATTTCACCAACCCGGCCACGGTCGCGTGGTACCAGGAGAAGATCGCCGGTCTCCTCAAGATGGGCGTCGGGGCCATCAAAGTCGATTTCGGAGAGGCCGCGCCGCTCGATGGAATCTATGCCAACGGCCGCAGCGGATTCTACGAACACAATCTCTACCCGCTTCGATACAACCAGGCCGTGGCGGATATCACCAGGCAGACCACCGGCGAGAATATCATTTGGGCGCGCAGCGCATGGGCCGGCAGCCAGCGCTATCCGTTGCATTGGGGCGGGGATTCCGGCGCGCAGGATTCCGGCATGGCGGCCACCCTGCGCGGCGGCCTTTCGCTTGGCTTGAGCGGCTTCACGTTCTGGAGTCACGACATCGGCGGCTTTGCGGCCAAGACTCCCGAGGAGCTTTACCGCCGCTGGATGCCTTTCGGAATGCTCACCTCGCATAGCCGCTGCCATGGCACGCCGCCTAAAGAGCCATGGGAATACAGCCCCGCTTTCATGGACGACTTTCGCCGCGCCGATGAGTTGAAGTACCGCCTCATGCCTTATGTCTACGCGCAAGCCAAGGATTCGAGCGAGCGCGGCCTACCCATGGTGCGCGCCCTGTTCATCGAGTATCCCGGCGATCCCGGTTCGTGGCAAGTGGACGACGAGTACCTGTTCGGCTCGGATATCCTGGTAGCGCCGCTGATGGAAAGCGGCGCCTCGGCGCGCAACGTGTACTTGCCGCCCGGCCAATGGATCGATTATCAGACCGGGAGCGTCTATGCCGGAGGGTGGCATGACATCGCGGCCGGCCAGATTCCGGTGGCGATGCTGGTGCGCGACGGCGCCGTGATACCGCATATCAAACTGGCGCAATCCACCGATCGAATGGATTGGTCGAACATCGAGATGGTGGTATTCGCCTCGGGCGCGCAGAACGCTCAGGGTTTGGTATGCCTGCCAGTGGACAATGTGCTCCGCCGCGTGGAAGCCGCTCGGCGCAACGGTGTTTTTGCGCTCTCGACCGATCCCTTAGCTGGCAAGGCCGTATCCACGGTACGCCTATTCACAGCCGTCAGGTAAATGCCTGTCCCCGCTAGCCCCAAAGGGCTAGGCTCCGCTCACTATTTCGATTGTTAACATGAACTTGGGAGCTCGGCCCATGGGAGGATTTTTGTGCGGGCGGGGGAACGCGCATTTGGGCGCCACACCGAGTAGAAATCAGTGGATTGGCATTTAGCCCCCCTTTTTAGGGGAGGAAAGGACGGTCCTTTTTAGCCATGAAAGTGTGCGTGCTCGGAGGCGACGGTTACTGCGGTTGGGCCACGGCTCTTTATCTTTCCCGGAAAGGCCATCAGGTTGCTATCGTCGACAACTTCTCGCGCCGCCAGTGGGATTTCGAGCTGGGCGTGCAGACCTTGACGCCGATATGCCCGATGCCCGAAAGGCTCCGCGCCTGGAAGCAACTGACCGGCGAAACCATCGAATTCCTGTCCGGCGATATCACGGACTATGAGATCGCTTCTTCGCTGGTCCGCTCGTTTGCGCCGGATGCGTTGGTGCACTTCGCCGAGCAACGGGCCGCGCCGTACTCCATGATCGACCGCAACCATGCGGTGTTTACGCAGGTCAACAACGTGGTCGGAACGCTGAACCTGCTGTTTGCGCTGCGGGAGTTTCGGCCCGACTGCCACCTGGTAAAGCTGGGGACCATGGGAGAATACGGCACTCCCAACATCGACATCGAAGAAGGCTACATCGCCATCGAGCATAATGGCCGGAAGGACGTGCTGCCGTTTCCCAAGCAGCCCGGCTCCTTCTACCACCTCTCCAAGGTGCATGACAGCCACAACATCATGTTCGCGTGCAAGATCTGGGGTCTGCGCGCCACGGACCTCAATCAGGGCGTGGTGTACGGAACCATGACGCGGGAAGTGGCCCTCGATGAAACTCTCATCAACCGCTTCGATTACGATGAAGTCTTCGGCACGGTGCTCAACCGTTTCTGCGCCCAAGCCGCAGTGGGGCACCCGTTAACGGTGTATGGCAAGGGCGGGCAAACCCGCGGCTACCTGGACATTCGGGACACGGTGCGGTGCGTGGAGATCGCTTGTTTGAATCCCGCGCTGCCCGGAGAATTCCGGGTATTCAACCAGTTCACGGAGCAGTTTTCCGTGCTGGAACTGGCTCGCATGGTGCAAGCAGCGGGACAAAAGCTGAAACTGCGCGTCGAAATCGACCATATACCGGACCCGCGCGTGGAATCCGAACAGCATTATTACAACGCGCGCCACTCGAAGCTGGTGGAACTCGGGCTGAAGCCGCACCTGCTCTCCGAGTCGCTGCTCGATTCGCTGCTGAATATCGCGATCCGGTATCGCGACCGCGTCGACCCCGCGCTCTTCCTGCCGAAGGTGAATTGGCGCAATGCCCGCAACGAGCGCCGTCCGAAGGCGGCCGTGCAGGCCGTTGGCTCCGCTTATGAAGCGCCGTTTGAGGCGGCCGCCGTGCCTACTGCGGGGAACGGCCGATTGAGAACGGGCGACGACCACCGGTAAGCCACTCTGACGCGGAGACGCGGAGAAAGACGCTCATAGCGACGGAACACCGCCGGCATAGACCGGCGGCGGTACTTTGCGTCCGTTTTGCCCATGGGGTTTCTCTGCGCCTCCGCGTCACGCTTTCAGTCCACCTTCAACATGCCGATATCCTTGAGCCAATCGCCGAGGCGCAATTGCCAGGTGGTGGCGACGGGCGATTGGCTTTTGGTCTCCGGATAGATTCCGAAGCCATGGCCGCCGGACGCGTAGATGTGCACTTCCGTCCTGATGCCGGCGGCCTTCAGCATGGGGTACAGACCGGCCAGCGCGGTGGAGGGTCCGCGATCGTTGTCCGCGCACAGCATGAAGGTCACGGGCATATCCTTCGGGACGGTATAGGTTTCCGCGCGGATGCCCGGATAGATGAGGGCATCGAAATCGGGCCGCGAACTTTGACGGTCTGTGGGGTCGGCGGATTCGGTCTTGCCAGCGTCGTAACGCGTGGCGGCCAGCGCGGCCACTTCGCCGCCGGCCGAGAATCCGATGATGCCGACGCGCGCTGGGTTCACATGCCACTCGGCGGCGCGGCTGCGGATGAGGCGGATGGCGCGCTGGGCATCGGCGAGGGCATCGTCGACCTTGTAGGTGGAACCCGGTTCGCGCGCCAGGCGGTACTTGAGAACGAAGCCCGCCACCCCGATGGTGTTGAGATACGCGGCGACGTTCGTGCCTTCCTGATCGAAGTTGAGGAACTGATGACCGCCGCCAGGCGCAATCACCATAGCGGCGCCCGTGGCCGTCCCGGGGGGCGGCAGAAATACGGTAATGGACGGGTTGTTAACGCTGGTGATCTTGAAGTAGGCGTGGTCCTTATTGGGCGGCTCGTCGACTTCTTTGGCAGTTTTGCCTTCCGAGCCTGGCGCCCCATTTGCCCAAAGCGGAACTTCCGGACGGTCGGCGGCGAGCGCCACGCCGGCGAGAAACAGAGAAACGCAGACGGCGGTTGTATCCATAGGTAAATTATGGCGCGGTTCCAGCGTTAGCGATATCGTGCGGAAGAAGGCAGACGGGCTCGCAAACAGCGCGGGCGCCCCGGTCCGCCCCACTGAGCTACTCGCTATACTGATATGTGCCCTCGGGAAAACAGATACGCTATCGCGACGCCGGGGTGGATATCGACGAGGCCGACCGGGCCGTCGCTTCCATCCGCAAATTGGCTCGGCCTACATTTACGCGCGGGGTGCTCACGGACATCGGGAGCTTCGGCGCGTCCTACCAGCTTTCCGGTTTCCGACAACCCGTGCTGATCAGTTCGGCGGACGGAGTGGGGACGAAACTGAAGATCGCGTTCCTTACGGGCCGGCACGATACGGTGGGCGAGGACCTGGTGAACCACTGCGTGAACGATATCGCGGTGCAGGGCGCGCTGCCGCTATTCTTCCTGGACTACTTCGCGGTGGGCAAGCTCAACGCGGGCGTGGCGGCGGCGGTGGTTTCGGGAATTGCGCGGGGCTGCAAAAGGAACGGCTGCGCGCTGATTGGCGGCGAGACCGCCGAGATGCCAGGCCTGTACACGGAAGAGGAGTACGACCTGGCGGGGTTCATCGTGGGCGCGGCGGAGCGCACCGGGCTTCTGGACAGCGCGGGCATTCGGGCCGGCGACGCGCTGCTGGCGCTGCCTTCCAACGGGCTGCACACGAACGGGTATTCGCTGGCGCGCAAGCTGCTTTTCGAGGAGGCCGGATACGGTCCGGGAACGGTGCTGCCGCAGGTGGGCGCGACCGTTGCCGATGCGCTGCTGGCGGTGCATCGCAGCTACCTGAAGCCGATCCGCGCGCTGCTGGCGGCGGGTGTGCTGCGCGGGGCGGCGCACATCACCGGCGGCGGCATCACCGAGAATACGCCGCGCATGCTGCCCAAGGGACTGGCGGTTTCGATCGATACGAAGACGTGGCGCATCCCGCCGCTGTTTGAAGTTTTGCGGGGCATTGGCAATATTCCCCTGGACGATTACCGGCGGACGTTCAATCTGGGCGTTGGCATGATTCTGGCGGTCCCGGCGCGGATGGCGGCCAAGGCAGCGGCGACGCTCGAGAAGTTGGGCGAATCGCCGTTCCGCATCGGCGAGGTGGTGGCGTACAAGCGCGGGCGTCCGCGGGTGGAGTACCGGTGACGAAGCTGGGGATTCTGCTCTCCGGCCGCGGCTCGAACTTCGAGGCGATCGCGGACCATGTAGCCGCGGGCGAACTGGACGCGGAAATCGCGGTGGTGATTTCGAACCGGCCTGCCGCGCCGGGATTGGAAGCCGCGCGCCGGCGCGGATTGCCGGCGGTCGCGATCGCCTCGAAGGGATTGGACCGCGAAGTTTACGACCGCATGGCGATTGAAGAACTGCGCGGGCGCGGGGTGGAACTGGTGTGCCTGGCGGGTTTCATGCGGCTTCTGAGCGCCACGTTCGTGCGCGCCTTTCCGAGCCGCATTCTGAACATACACCCCTCGCTGCTGCCGGCCTTCCCGGGCCTGGACGCGCAACACCAGGCGCTAGAACACGGCGTGCGGTTCAGCGGCTGCACGGTGCATTTTGTCGATGAGTATCTGGACGCCGGTCCTATCCTGGCGCAAGCTCCCGTGCCGGTGCTGGATACGGATACAGTGGAGACGCTGGCGGCGCGGATCTTGATAGAGGAGCACCGGATCTACCCGGAAGCGTTGCGGATTGTAATCGGAGGGAAGTACCGGATTGAAGGGCGGCGAGTGATTCTAGGGTAATGGCAGGTGTGGAGGCTGCCGAACCGGCACGGCGGGCCGCACATCGTAGAATTGCAACCGGCAATCGGGGCACCACCAGATGGAAGCGCCGATCAGAGCCTGGACCAGACTGACCGGGTTCCGGTAGAGAGGGTCGATCTCATCGCGCCTCGGCAGGCGCTCCAGGTTGGCGCCGCCGCATTTGGGGCATTTGCGATGCAGGGAAAAACAGGGCGCCGGAACCTTCGCAACCCTGGTCTTGCGCTCGCACAAGGGGCACAGGAAGACTTTGGAGTAGAGCAGGCGCTCCCATTTCCGACGTCTCACCCGGACCAGTGGATGGCCGCACTCGTCGCTCTGCATCGATTACTCCTACTGTTCTTCCAAGCGGTCGAAAACCCGCTTCACATCGTCGAGCGGGCTGGTGGCGCCGGGCTGTTCCTTCAACTCGAGGAGCAGCGGAAACTGGTCGCCGCAACCGCGCAGGAGCGGCATCACGGTCTTCCAGTCTATGGCGCCGGCAAACGGAAACAGGTGGGCGTCCTGCTTGCCGTCGTTGTCGTGGATGTGAGTGGAACGAATGCGATCCTTCATCAGATGGAAGGCCGCTTCCACGCCTTCACCCATGTGGGCGTGGCCGGTATCGAATACGTAGTTCAAGCCGATGTGGGTCAGTTCCTGGAAATCGCGCAGGCGGGAGGCGGTGGATAGCTCGTTGGGGATGTTCTCGAGCAGGATCTCGACGTCGAGCTGGCGGGCAAAGACCCGCAGTTCCTCGAGCGCTGTGAAAGCGGCGTCGAACTTGTGCATATCGAACTCTTCGCCGCCCACGCCGATGTGCTGGATGAGATAGCGGAAGGGGATCAGCTCGGCGATCTCGATGGCGCGCTTAATTTCCTCCACCATGGGCATGCGCAGGGATTTCACGGGCTGGGTAATGGTGATGACGGAGTGCGGTCCGGAGCGGCCCCAGATGTCGTCCGTGTACATGGGAGAGTGGAGCGAGCGGAGTTTGAGGTCGGAATCGCGGAACCAATGGCCCAGTTCGGCGATCTGCGCCTTATCGCGATGGTCGAGGTGCTGCTTGACGCAGAAGATTTCCACTTCCGGTATTCCCGCCTGCTGGATTTTAGACAACAGGGCGGTGGTGAGGCGATGGTTTGCCCACAGGTGCGTCGAGAGTGCGTGGTTCATCTGGTGACCATCAGTTCGATTCTACTCTACTGCGCTGCTCTCCCCACGCGTCTTTTCCACTCGAAGAGTACTACGCCGGCGGCTACCGAGACGTTGAGCGAGGAAATCGCGCCAGCCATGGGGATGCGCACCAGGACGTCGCAATGGCGGCGCACCAACTCATGGAGGCCGGAGCCTTCACCGCCGAAGACGAGCGCGGTGGGGGTTGCGAAGTGCACCTGGTCGTAGGTTTCCGTGCCGCGCTGGTCGAGGCCGTAGATCCAGAAGCCGCGCTTCTTGAGGTCTTCGAGGGCGCGATTGATGTTGGTGACGCGGGCAACCGGGAGGTGTTCGAGGGCGCCGGCGGCGGCTTTGGCGACTACGTCCGTGACGCCTGCCGCGCGCCGCTCCGGAACGACGATGGAGCCGGCCCCGGCGGCGTGCGCGGTGCGAATGATGGCGCCGAGATTGTGCGGGTCTTCGACGCCATCGAGAACCACGACAAGCTCCGACTGAGCCGCCTGATCGAGATGGGCGTATGGCTTGGCCGCGCCCAGCGCCACAACGCCCTGGTGAGCCGAGCTGCCGGCCAGGCGGTCGAGCGCGGCGCGCGGCTCGAAGCGCACCTGCACGGAAGCGCGGCGAGCCAGATCGATGATCTCCTGCAAGCGCGGACCACCGGCGCCTTGAGCTATGAGGAGGCGGTCGAGCGGCCGGCCGGTTTTGAGTGCTTCGGCGACCGGATGGATACCACTGAGGATGGGCATTCGGCTACATCGCTTGGCGCACGGCGGCCTCGAGATCGGCTTCCCCGGTGAGACCGTCAAAACGCTTCACCTGTTTGCCGGAGGGATCGAAGACCAGGGTCACGGGATAGCCGGCGAGGCCGAACTTGTCGGCGAGGGCGTCTGAACCGAGCGCCACGGGGTAATCGATGGGATGCTTCTGCAGGAAGGGATCGACGATGGGCTTGCCTTCGTCGTCCATGGCGACGCCGAGCATGGCAACGCCTTGGGGGCTGAACTGGTGGTAGACGCGGTTGAAGCCGGGAATCTCGGCGACGCATGGAACGCACCAGGTAGCCCAGAAGTTGACGACGACGACGTGGCCGGCGAGGGTGAGGGGGGCGCCTTGGAGGGTGGTGGTGGGGAGATCGGGGATGCCAGGGGCTAAAGAAAGCGGAGGCGAAGGCGAAGAAGACGGGGAAGCCGAAGAAGACGAAGAAGAAGAAGGCGAAGAAGACCAAGAAGGCAGCCCAGGAGGGCCGCCCCACTTTTTCAAAAAGGCCAGGTACACTTGCGGATCGCGGGTCACTCCGGCGGAGGTTGCGATGACCTTTTCGTCAGGGTCGATGATGGCGTAAAAGGGTTCGGCGGCGGTTTGGAATTTGGCCAGTTCGAGCTGGCCGTTGGCGTCAGAAGCGGCGTCCGTGCCATCGGTGTAGAGATCCACCAGGATGAAGCCACCGAGCGCGGCGGCAATTTCAGGCCGGGTGAACATGTTGGCCTCCATCCAATGACAATTGGTGCAGGCGTAGCCGGTGAAGTTCACGAAGACCAGTTTGCCTTCGCGGCGGGCACGGTCGAGGGCGCCGCGATAGTCGTTTTTCATCCAGGTAAGAGAACTTTGGCCGGCAGGCGAAAGCGCCTGCCCCACCGCCTCGGGGACATAGGCGTCCAGTTCGCCGAGTTTGCCGCCGGACATTCCGGGCGCAAGGCTGACGGCGAAGACCAGGAAGGCCATGCCCAACAGCAGGCGGCCCAGTCCCAGAGGTTGGTCGGGCTGGATGCCCTCCAGGCGCACGAAGCCGAGCAGGTACAAGCCCGTCATGGCGAAGAGCACGATCCAGATCGCCAAGAAACGCTCGCGGGTGAGGAAGCCCCACTGCATGGCCTGGTCCAGGCTGCTCAGGTATTTCAGGCTGGCGGCCAGGATCACGAAGCCCATGACAACCTTCACGCGCGGCAGCCAACCGCCGCTCTTGGGGAGCCGCTTCAAATAGGCGGGGAACAACGCTAACAGGAAAAAGGGAAGCGCCAGGCCGGCGGCGAAGGCCAACATGCCGGCCGGCGGCCGCACGCCGCCGGCGCCGGCCGAAGCCGCCAGCAGGGTCCCTACGAAGGGACCGACGCAGGCGAATGAAGCGAGGGAAAACGTTAGCCCCATGAGCAGCGCGCCAGCGAAGCCGCCCCGGTCCGAAGACTGGTTCAGGCGGGTGAGGATCGCGGACGGGATGGCGATCTCAAACGCGCCCAGCAAGCTCAGCCCGAAGGCGATGAACAGCGCCGCGATAAAGCCGTTGACCCAGGGATTAGCGCCGAGTTTCGCCACGCCGAAAGGCCCCAGAATGGCGGTGACCAGAAGGCCGAGGCCGCTGAAGAGCACAATGATCCCCAGGCAGAAAACCACCGCCTGGACGATGCCGTCGCGCCTCCCGCCGGATTGCCGGTTCAGGAAATACGACATGGTGATGGGGATCATTGGAAACACGCAGGGGGTGAAGATGGAGGCGAGGCCGAACCCGAAAGCGACGAGGAGGAAGGCGGCCCAACCCTGCGCGGGCGGGGCGGGGGATTGGCCGACGGCGGAAGACGCGGCGGGCGGCTTGGCCTCGGCATAGCCCGACGGGATGCTGAACGCAAAGTCGCTGGCGCCATCGTTGCGCGCAGCGAAGGTGACCGGCGCCGTGCCCGTCCATTTGCCGGGGACGCATTCGGAATCGTTGCAGATCTGAAAACGCGCCTTAGCGGTGATGGCTGCGGGGCCAGGTTGCGCATTATCCGGCAGGTTCACTTCGAGCAGGAATGTAACCTTACCCTCGTAGGTTTCCGCTTCGGCGTTCGCGGTCTTGTCGAATGCCTTTTTCGGCGGCGGCTGGAACACCTTTTCCAGCGTGCCCGGTTCCACCTGGAAGGTTGTGGGCAGGCCCGAAGGCGAAGACGCCGAGTAGAGATGCCAGCCGGGTTCGATGCGCGCGGTGGCCTGGATGACCGTGCCCCCGCCAGGCACGACGGTGGATGGATTCGCTTCGACCGACCACGTGGCGTGACCCTGTGCGAACGCGCCAGCGGCAAACTGGAGCAGGAGTAAGAGTTGGCAGGCGAAAGCGCCTGCCCCACACGGCGATCTCATGCGCTCACACGTTCTCGGGGAGCGGGCGTTCGACGTGATTGCCATTTTCACCGAAGGCCGAACGCGCCAGTTCCCGCTCGATCAACTGATTTACCTGGCCTTCGGAGAATTCCTTGGCCACGCGAATCGCATTCCTGATGGCGTTGGCGTTGGAACGGCCATGGCAGATGATGCACACGCCGCGCACCCCAAGCAGCGGAGCGCCTCCGTACTCGGAATAATCCAGGCGCTTGCGAAAGGTGGAGAAGGCGCTCTTGGCGATGGCATAACCGATCTTGCCGCTGATGGAGGCTTCGAGCGACTCGCGCATCACCAGTTTGACCAAATCCACCACGCCTTCGCTCACCTTGAGGGCCACGTTGCCCACGAAGCCGTCGCAGACAATCACGTCCACGTCTCCGGCGTAGATGTCGCTGCCCTCCACGTTGCCGATGAAATTCAGGTCGAGATGCTTCAGCAGTCCGGCTACGGCACGCGTCAGGTCGTTGCCCTTGTGCTCCTCCTCGCCGATGGAGAGGATGCCGACGCGAGGGTTGGGGCGGCGGATGATCATGCGGGAATAGATCTCGGCCATGACCGCGAACTGGGCCAGTTGATGCGTGGTGCAATCCACGTTGGCGCCCACGTCCACCACCACTACCGGCGTCTGCTTCATGGTGGGAAAAATGCCGGCCAGGGCGGGCCGGTCCACGCCCGGGACTACGCCCTGAACGATCTTCGCCGTGGCCATGACCGCGCCGGTATTGCCGGCTGAAACCAGCCCGTGAGCCTGACCGTTCTTCACCATGCGCGACGCTACCCGCAAGGAACTATTGGGTTTCTTGCGGAAGGCGCGCGCGGCGCTATCCTCCATGGTGACGACGTCGGGGGCGTGGGCGACCTCGATGGGCAGGTCCCGGTAGTCTTCGTACTGGGCGAGTTCCTGGCGGATTACGTCCTCCTGGCCGACCAGGACGACCTTCACATCCAGGCTTCGGACTGCCCGAATCGCCCCTTCCACTTCAGCTTTGGGGGCGTGGTCTCCACCCATTGCGTCCACGGCAATGGTTTGCATTTGGAAAGAATCTACTCCTGTACGACTTCCACCACCTCGCGGCCCTTGTATTGGCCGCAGTGGGGGCACACGCGGTGCGGCGGCTTCGGCTCATGGCAGTTCGGACACTCCGACAGTCCAGGGGTCTTCAGCGCATCGTGAGCCCGCCGGGTGGCGGTTCGCTGCTGGGAGTGTCTACGTTTGGGATTCGGCATATCTCTACCTCAACAAATCTTCTGTCTAGCGCGGGCTGCAACTCCTGCTTACTCGGTTTCCAAATTGCGGAGCGCTCCCCAGCGATCGTCGGCCTTTCCGACCGTGCAATCGCACGTGGTCTCGTTCCGGTTACCGCCGCAAACCGGGCAAATCCCCTTGCAAAGTCCGCTGCACACCCGCTGCATGGGCAGGGCCAAGAGCACTTGTTCCAGGAGGATCTCCTCCAGTTCGATGCCCTCACCCTGGTAAAACCCGATTTCCGCTTCACCCGCGTCGATCTCGACCTCGTCCTCGGAGACGGCTTCCGAATTGGGACGGTAATACAAATCGAACGTGGCATCCAGCGGAAAACGCGCGCGGCCCAGACAGCGGTCGCACTGCGACGTCATTTCCACCGAATACCTACCCTGAATTCGAAGCTCGCCCTCCGACAGCGGCAGCAGCTCCGCGGAACCGGCCACGCGCAACGCGGAACCCTGTTCCAAATCCTCACCCGAAAAATCGATCTGCCCCGGTGGGAAGACCTCCTCGAAGGAAATCTTCCGCCGCTCCATCTCTTTGACGCTAAGGAACATGTGGGCGTACCTCGGCTTTCGGGATGAAACGAGACCATTATAGCACTTGGGAGTTGGAGCTTTGACGCGGAGACGCGGAGAAAACCGTTTAAGGGTCCGGCGTGCGGGTCGGGACCGGGCCCCTTTCCGAAGTTCGCGCAGCGGAGATTACGTTCCCTTTTCCCTTTCAGGGTTTTCTCTGCGTCTCCGCGTCTCCGCGTCAAAGTTACGCGCCGGCGGCGGACGATTCGATCGGAATGCGGTCTTTGTTGGCGGCCAGCCAGAGGCTGAAGGTCTGGAGGGCCGGGTTCAGCTGGCGGGAGAGCGCCAGGTCGCGGGCGCCGCAGAACTGCGCCTCGAAATCGCGCTTGTACTGGAACATGTTGCCGAGATCTTCCGCGCCGGGGAAGCCGAACCCGCGGTAAACCTCGGGCGGCACGTCGTTGTAGCGTACCGGCTGGCCCAGCGCTTGGGTGAACTCGGAGGCCATTTGGGCGCCAGTGAGAAACTCGCCGGCGATGCCTACGGTCTTACCGCTCAGCTCGCCGTGCTCGAAGATTCCATACGCGCAGCGGCCTATATCCTCGGCGGCGATGCCCGGGAGCCTGGCATTGCCCATCGGCAGGGTGATGGCAAGCTGGCCATCCGCGCCGCGCCTGGGCCCCATGCCGAGGCGGACAAAGTTATCCCAGTAGAAGGACGTCAGCAGCACCGTGGTGGGCACGGCCGCGCGAAACACATCGTCGGACGCGCCCTTGGCATCGAAGTGCGGGACCTTGTACTTGCCCATGAGGGTGGGCATGCGGGGGTCGCTCAGGGGAACGAGTTTCCGGGTGTCTTCCAGACTGGACCAGATCACGTGCCGCAGGCCGGCGTCGTGCGCCGCATGGGCCATGGCGGCCGCTTCGGCCATTTCCTTCTCGGGCGAAAAGTGGGCCCAGAAGAAGGTGACGCAAAAGGCTCCATAGGCCCCGTCGAAAGCCCGCTTCAGGCTCTCCTGGTCATCCACGTCGGCCGCAACCACTTCCGCGCCGAGCTTGGCCAGTTGCATGGCGGCCGGAGACTGCACATGGCGCGTCAGAGCGCGCACGGCAAAACGCGACTTCGGGTCGTGCAGGATGGCCCGCGCCAATCCGCCGCCTTGTGCGCCGGTCGCGCCCACTATTGCAATCACGTCCTTTTTGGGCATAGTTCCCCCCATCCATCCGATGAACTGTTTCATACTGGAGTTCCAGGTTTCTGTGAAATCCTCTCGCGGATGGTTGGCAATCAGGCTCTTGCTCCTGGCCGGGCTCTGTGTACTGGCGTACGGTCCTTCCCTTTCCATCCCCTTGATTGAGGACGATTACCCGAACCTCTGGGAGGCCCACACCTACGGGCCGGCGGCTTCTTTGCCCATCCTGCTTGAGAACCCGGTCTTCCGCCTGCGGGCGACCAGTTATTGGACTATGTGGCCGCTCTGGCGGCTCTTCCACACAACTTCGTGGCCCTATCATTTGTTCAGCCTGCTCCTGCACGTGGTCAGCGTCTGGCTTGCGTATGCCATCGCGAGCCTGTGGCCGCGCATGCAGGCGGCGGCTTTCTGGGCGGCGGGCTTCTTCGCGGTGGCGGAAGGGCATCAGGAAGCGGTGATGTGGTTTTCGGCCATCAACGAACTTTACATGTTCCTCTTCGGCGCGGCGTCGCTGGCGCTCTGGCTGCTGGCCTGCCGCCCCGGAAGCCGCCGGTACTGGCAGGCGGCGTCGGCGATACTGTTCGCGCTGGCGCTGCTATCGAAGGAATCGGCGGCAATCTGGCTGCCGCTGTTTCTGCTGGCCAGCCCGCGGGGATGGAAACCCTCGCTCTTGCGTCTGTGGCCGCATTTGGCGCTCGCCGCCTTGGCGATTGCGTCGGTGGCGGCGTCGCGCGGGTCATCCTTTCGGTTCACGGACGGCAGCTTCTCTCTGGGCGCGCCGTTCTGGTTCACCTGGCCGTACGGAATTGCGCGGGTGCTTTGGATTTGGGGATGGGTTGCCCTGGCGGCAATGGCGTGCTTCCGGATGCGCAGCCTGAGGAAGGAAGCCGGGCTGGCGCTCGCGTGGATTGGGATCGCGCTGGTTCCGTACAGTTTCCTGACCTACTCCCGCCAGATTCCCAGCCGCCAAAGCTACCTGGCCAGCTTCGGGCTGGCGCTGCTGGTTGGGCTTGTCCTGGCGCATCTGGCGTCCGGCGCGCTTGGGGCGGGGAAGTTCCCGCGCGCCGCGGCCGTGGTAGCAGTGGTCGTACTGTTGAGTAATGCCGGGTATCTGTGGACCCGAAAACGGGCGCAATTCCTGGCGCGCGCCGAGCCAACGGAGCAACTCATCAAGCTGGCTCGCGAAACCGATGGTCCTATTTGGGTGCGATGCTTTCCTCGCGTGCCTTACATCGCCCAGGAGGCCGTTCATCTGGCGGCCGGCCGTTCGCCCTCGACATTGCTTTGGAGCCAAGACGAGGCCGAGCGGCGCAAGCCGGCCGCGGTGTTCTGTTACCGGGAGCGCTAATCTAATGCGGCAGGCCGGGGGGGCCTTGCCGGGCGACGGAAAGGGCAGCCAAGGCGATGGTGGCGGCGCCGAACCCGCCGATGGCGAAACCCGCAATGCGGTTCATCCAGAGCATGGCGCGCTGGTTGAAGCGTTCGCGAAAGCGGTTCGCCAGGAGCGCCAGCAAGCCCCACCACATCATGGCGCCCAGGAAAATGCCCGCTACCACCAGCAGCGTCAGCCACCACTCCCTGTGGCGGCTCAGTCCCAACCCAGCCAAGACGGCCAGAAAAGACAAGACAATGGTGGGGTTGGTCAGGTTCAGAAGCATCGCCGTCACATATTCGGAGTGCGCCGATTCCTCCGGTTCCCGCTTTAGTGCGGCCGGCCGCTTGAAGTAGTAGTAGACGCCAATGCCGATCAGCAGGATGCCGCCCACCAGGCGGATCCAGAACTCGTTGCGAATCAGGGGGCCGATGATGGCGCTGATGCTGAAACCCGCTATGGCGCCGAAAAAAGTATCGCCGGTGGCAGCGCCCAGGCCGGAAACGAGGCCGGCCCGCGGCCCATTGGAAAGCGTGCGCGAAATACACAGCACGTTCACCGGGCCCACTGGCGCCGCGATGGCCACGCCAGCCGCGGCGCCCCGGAGAAGCAGTTCGAGGCTTTGCATGAGGCTATGTGTCGGTCCGGGTCTGCCGCATTGCGGTCAATCAAACATCATACCCGATCGGGATCGGGGAGCGCGTTCGAATTCGAGCCCGGTGGAAGAAGAAGGCAGACGGGCTCGCGAAAGGCGCGGGCGCCCCGGCCCGCCCCACCGTACAATGGATGGTTCGTGCCGAACTCTTCAGACCGAAACCGGCTTCGCCGCACGCTCGGATTGTGGGACTTGATTCTTTACGGGGTCATCGTGATTCAGCCGGTGGCGCCGATGTCGGTGTTCGGCGTGCTTAGCGATCGCGGCAGGGGGCACGTCGTCACCACCATTCTGATCGCCATGGTGGCCATGCTGTTCACCGCGATCAGCTATGGGAAGATGGCGCGCGCGTACCCCAGCGCCGGGTCGGCATTCACGTACGTCGGCCAGGAGATCAATCCCGCGCTGGGCTATATCACGGGGTGGAGCATGACGATGGACTACATGCTCAACCCGATCATCTGCATTGTCTGGGTGAGCCAGCAGGCGCATGTATTCGCTCCGGCAGTGCCTTACGCGGGCTGGGCGATTCTGATCGCCTTGTTATTCACGGGCCTGAACATCCAGGGGATCAAGACCTCGGCGAGGATGAACACCGGGCTGGCGGCGGCCATGGGAGTGGTGATCGCGATTTTCTTTGCGTGCGCGGCGCGGTACATTTTCGGACACCCGCACGGCGGAGCGGGGTTCTTCACGCGGCCATTTTACGACCCCGCCACGTTCACGGCAGGCGGCGTGCTTGGGGGCACCTCCATCGCCGTTCTGACATATATCGGGTTCGATGGGATCTCCACCTTATCGGAAGAGGCGGAGAACCCGCGGCGCAACATTCTTCTGGCGACGGTGCTGACCTGCGTAACGATCGGAATTCTCTCGGCGATGGAGGTGTACGCCGCGCAACTGGTATGGCCGGCGTCGCAGCCGTTCCCGGATGAGGCCACCGCCATCACTCACGTAGCCGGGAGGATGTGGCCGCCGCTGTTTGCGATTGTCGGGGCCACCCTGGTGGTGGCGAATTTCGGTTCCGGCATGGGGGCGCAACTGGGTGCGGCGCGTCTGCTGTTCGGCATGGGACGAAGCAATGCGCTGCCGAAATCGTTCTTCGGCGCCGTCGATCCCAAGAGGCGGATTCCGCGCAACAACGTGATCTTCGTGGGCGCCGTGAGCCTGGCGGGGGCCTTCACGATCAGCTACGCCCTGGGGGCGGAAATGCTGAATTTCGGAGCGCTGATTGCCTTCATGGGCGTCAACGCGGCGGCCTTCGTGCGATATTACGTGCGCGCCGAGGAGAAAAAGCTGAGGAACCTGATTCCGCCGGTGCTGGGGTTTGCGGTCTGCCTGCTGTTGTGGCTGAGCCTGAGCCGGACGGCGCAAATCGCCGGCAGTATCTGGATGGCGGCCGGGATTGCGTTCGGCGCCTGGAAAACCCGCGGGTTCCAGAGCGATCTGGTGGATTTCGAGATTCCGGCGGATGAGGAGGGGTGAGGGATGAGCGACGCGGAAGAGGCGGTCAGGCGGCCGAGCCGACGGGATTTGAAGACAAAGACGAAGAAGGCAGGCCAGGAGGCCCGCCCCACTTGCGCTTGTGTCAGGCCTTCACGCCTGGGACACTGGTCTCATGTATCGATTATCGATTCTGTGCGTGCTGGGCGCGGCGGCGGCCGCGGCGCAGCCTGCCAAGACGATTGACCTGATGCCCGACGAGTCGCTGAAGGGCTGGACGCGCGTGGCCATCCCGGCCACCGACGGTCTCAAACCCACCATGCAATGGCGGGTGGATAAGGAGCAGAATGCGCTGATCTGCAGTGGGCAGGGCGGGCACGAATGGCTGCGAATGGACCAGGAACTCGGCGATTACATCCTGGAACTCGATTGGCGGTTTGCGCCGCGGACGCCGGATGAGAAGCGCTACAACAGCGGCGTCGGCATCCGCCTGTCGAGTTGGGGCGAACTATGGGTACAGGCGCAGACGGGCCTGGCGGGGGCATATTTGTTCGGTACAAACCTGGTCGATGGCGCAATCAAGAGCTTCAACCTGCGCAACCAGATGAAGGAGAACAGGGTGAAGCCGGCAGGCGAATGGAACCACTTCATCGTCCGGGTGCAAGGCGACACGGTGACGCTCGACGTGAACGGCATGGTGGTGAGTGAGGTGCACGGGATCGCGCTGCGGCGCGGGTACATCGGCCTCGAAGCGGAAGGGTTCGAAGTGGCCTTCCGGAATATGAAACTCACGCCCCTGGAGTAGGCGCGAGGCGGCCCGGTGTACTCCGTAACCGCCTGCTATGCTTGTTATATGGCCAGTCGGCAGATCGATCTGGACGAGGAGAGTGACCGGATACTCTCGGGGCTAGCCCAGGACTATCAGGGCGACTTGGGAAAGGCTCTAGGCGATCTCCTGCGCGCCCACGAGAGCATTGAAGCTTTTGTAGCGGGGTGCGAAGAAGACCACCGGGACGCATTACTCGCCCAACGGGAGCGCGGCGAGCGCGGTTTCCGCGAGGGGCGCTTCACGACATGGGACGAGGTCAAGCGCCGTAACGATTTGTGAACGTTCTCTTTGCCGAGGGCGTCCCGGAGACTTTCCCACGAATGTACTCGCCTCGCCACCGAGGCGTCATGCGAGGGGCGCGGCCGGGATTCGCGTCGCGTCACGGCGATCATTCCCGCAAGGCTGCGGTGAAGAAGAACGCAGGCGGACCCACAAAGGCAGTGGGTGCCCCGGCCCGCCCCACTTACTGCCTGCGCCGCCCGGCAGCGGGCCTGGCGCTGGCCGTTCCCATGCCGATGAATCCGGCGGCGGGCGGGGCGCCTTCGTTATAAATCACGTACTCGGAGGGAGCTTCCGCGCGCGTGGCCTTGACGGTGCGGAGAGCGTCGTTGCCGGCGACCACCAAGACCATGTGCGAGGCGTCGAGCGGATTCCGGGCGGCCAGCAGGAGCGCTTCACGCTCCGAGGCGTGCCATTCGCCATCGATCCGGAAGGCGGCGCCTTGATATTCGATCCCCAACTTCTCGGCCCAGGCGGCCAGCGCGGAATTGGACTCGGGACGGCCGATGAAGACCACGTCGCGGTGTTGCAGAAGTTCGGGGGACGCTTCGAAATCCTTGTAAACAGGCGCCTTGCTTTCGAACTGGTCGAGGAAACGGCTTTGCATCTGCTCGGCCGCGTAGCGGTTGGCGCCGGCGTCCCGGAGGGTGCCGTATACGATTGCGGCGGTTGCCAGGCGGCGGCCGATGTCACTGGTGAGGTAGGCCGGGCCGTCGCCGGGCTCGGGGAAATCGAACGCGGTCCCCGCCCGATCGAGGAACGACTGCGCGGTGACGGTCTTGGTGGCGTTGGCCGTGAAGTAATCGGACATCAGCTTCAGGAACGCGTCGTCACCCAATTTCAGGCGTAGCGCGTCGAGGAACAAAACGCCTTTGGCGCTCTCCAGTTGGACCCTGGTGGAATCGTTCTCCGGGCCAAGTCTGAGGCCGCGATAGGCGGCGCGGCGGGCCGCCATGGCGCGCGCCACGTCACCCGATTGGAGCATCTGGCGGTAGGCCGCGGAACCGGCCACGAACCAGGTGTCGGCCGGCGAAGCGGGAAGCAGCCAGCCCTTCCATAAACGGTCACTATCGACCGGACTCGCGGCCGGCGGAAAAGACACGCGAGCGGTGGCGGCCGGCTCCTCGGGCAACGACAAGCCATGTTCCGCGGCATTGAACAGATAGTAGCCGGAGGGATACAGGCCATCGTTCTTCGCGTAGCCGGAGTTGCCGGGCGTCCATTCCCGCTGGTTGGGTTTGCCGAAGGCGGCCCAGACCATGAGGCGCGAGGCCATGTCAGTGGTGACCACCTTGGCATCCATGGCGCTGGCGCTCACAAGGGGGGCGGTGCGAAACGCGGTGAACGCGAACTGCTCGTCAATCCGGCCATGGTATTGGGTGTAGAGATCCTTCCAGGCCAGGTCGCGGATGGCGGGGACGTAGGGGATGAACTCGGGCGCGCCGTGCGGGTCGGGATAGTCCTCCAGGCGCACGGCCAAATCCTTGGCGTTGTTGTCGCCCCAGTAAAAGCCGGGGGTATCGCCGAACCACTCGTTTTTCGAGCTGCGCCACAGCCTGGTGTGGCTGGTGCCGAGTTCGTACATGGCGATCTCATTGTTCTTGGCGTCGCCGATTAACCACTCATTGGTATACAGGCCGTTGTTGCGGGCGCCGAGATATTGCACGACCTCGTCGATATTGCCGCCGTATTGAATGGCCTGGCGGGCGCGGAAGGCAACCGGTGTCCCCTGCGCGTTGAAGGGCGTCTGGCGGATGGTGGTCTCGGTGAGGACCATGCCCGCGTCGTTCTGATACCAATCCGTGCCGCTCTCGATGCCGCCGGGATAGCTCTGCAGGAGCACGCGATGCCCCTTGTCGGGCTGGATATCGAGCATCACGTTGGTCTGTTCGGCAAGGGTCTCCGGCCACCAGGTTGTGTGGCCGACGATCATCTTGCCATCGCGCGTGGCGGGCCCGGTGGCGGCGAAGGCGCTGCAATGGTCGAGAACGGAGGTGCGGGTATCGAGATACGCGGGCTTATCGAAGGTGAAGTTTTCGAGACCGGTGGGGGTCACGGAGACTGCGGAGCGCAACTCGCCCATTTCGACTTCGACGTTGGCCACCACGACGTCGAGCAGGTCTATGCGGCGGCCCTGCCATCGGGCGCCTGCGTCGGAAGCGCCGTCGGCGATGCCTCGCATCTCTTCCAGGATCTCCTGGTCGAAACCGCGGAGGAAGAGCGCATTGGCGGTGGTGCGGTAGCTGTTCCACTCGCTGGCCGAGCCGAGATCGGACGCGCACCGATCCATATATTCGGGAATCTCGCGGGCCATGAGATGGCCGTGCTGATAGCCGCGTTCGTAGGGAGCGCCTTCGATGTGGAGATAAATCCATCCGGCAGCCGGGTAGCGATAGGCCGGGCCGAACGTCTGTACCGCTTCGCGAATGGGCCACTTGTCGCCAGGGGGAGCCTCATCCAGGCTCACGCCTTCGAACCATGCCTTGCCATGGAAGGAGCCGCCGGCGCCGACCGTGAGAAGGATCTGGTCTTCGGCGCGGCTGGCGACGAAACTCAGCGTGATGCGGGTCCACGGCTGAGTGCCCGCGACGGATGCGGAGTGCATATCGAACGGCATGGAAGCCATGGCGAGGGTGGCGCCGCCGGCGATGGGAGAGCGGTCCAGGTCGCGGACTTCCAGGCCCTCGGTGCGCACCCAGCCGGCGATCTCATACTGCCGGCCGATGGT
Source organism: uncultured Solibacteraceae bacterium (assembly GCA_964457555.1). Lineage (GTDB taxonomy): Bacteria > Acidobacteriota > Terriglobia > Bryobacterales > Bryobacteraceae > BOG-224. The sequence continues at coordinate 98,326 of CAYWHA010000008.1, read as the reverse complement.
GAGCTGGACCGCGGCGAAACGAATGGCGGCGTCGGGCTGAGTTCCAGCCTCCACGCGCAGGGACTTTTGGTTGTCGTGGGTTACGGCGGCATCCACGGCGGCCGAGCCGCGCACCACGGTAAAGCCTTGATTCGGCTTATCGAAAGTGGAATGGTAAATGGGGGTAGCGGCGTATGCGGCGGCCGCGGCAAGAAGACAACAAGCCACTCGAGTCATAGCGTTTCCTTGTGGATCTAGTGTACCGCGCCGCTTGCAACCTTTTAGGGTGTTTGGCGCGTCCTATACAGTGTAGGGTTTACGCGAGTGGTCGCGCGCGGGAACGCGGTTTCTCCGCGCGGACCGGGCCGGCGGGCGTTATCCTCCGAGCGCCCGCCGGTCTTATCGGTACAGTTTCTTACACCCTGCCGAGGACCAGCGCCGAGTTCTTGCTTCCAAAGGCGATGCAGTTCGCCACGGCGTGTTCGATCTGAAGTTTTCGGCCCACTCCGGGCACGTAATCCAAATCGCACTCCGGGTCGGGTTCGTCCACGTTGATGGTGGGATGCACGAAGTTATCGCGCATGGAAAGCAAGGTGGCTGCCACACTGGCCGCGCCGCAGGCCCCCTGCGGATGGCCGATCAGGCTCTTCAGCGCGGAACCCGCCAACTTTTCCGCGTAGCCATCGAAAGCCAGCTTGACGGCGCGCGTTTCGATGCGGTCGTTCAATTCCGTGGAGGTGCCATGATAGCTGATGTATTGCACTTCCGTAGGTGGAATGCCGGCCTCCGCCATTGCTAAGCCCATGGCGCGCGCGGGTTCTTCGCCGCACTCCTCGAGGCGCACACGGTGGAAGGCTTCGCAGGTGGAGCCGTAGCCGGCGATTTCGCCGTAGATATGCACGCCGCGGCGGCGGGCCTGCTCCATCTCCTCGAGGACGAAGAACCACGCGCCTTCGGCGATGACGAATCCATCGCGATCGCGCGAAAACGGGCGTGAAGCGCGGGACGGCTCCTGGTTCCAGCGGGTGCTCATGATGCGCATCAACTGGAAGCCGCGCAGGATGAGGGGCGCGATGGGGGAATCCACGCCACCCGCGACCATGGTGTCCATGACGCCAAACTTGATATTCCGAAACGCGTAGCCGAGGGCGTCGGTGGAAGAGGTGCAGCCGGTGGAGACGATATGGCTGAGTCCGCGGAATCCGAAGCGCATGGAGACTTCGCTGGCCAGCGTGCCGATGGTGCTGGTGGGGATGGTATACACGCTGCACTGCTTTTGATGACCGGTATAGAAGAGGCGGTATTGCTCTTCGGTGAAATCCTGGCTTCCGCCCCCGGAACCTACGATCACCCCAATTGCGCGCAGTTCGTCGCGCGTCATGGCTGTATGGTCAATGCCCGCGTCCGCCAGCGCCTCGGCGACGCTGGCCACCGCCAGGGGGGCCGCTCGCGAAACGTGAGGGCGGTCCTTCACGTTCACGTAGGCAGTTTCATCGAACTCGCCGGGAATTTCGCCCGCCACCTGCACGATGAATCCAGATGGGTCGAAGCGAGTAATCCGGCGAACGCCGCTCGCTCCTTCCCGCGTAGCTTTCCAAAAGCGCTCACGCCCAATTCCATTGGGGCTGATGGCGCCGATTCCCGTAATCGCGACACGTCGCATGAATTTGTCTTTGCCTTTAGTCTTGTCGTCAGTATAGGCTGAAGTGGATGGAGCCTGCCACAGGGACCCGCTCTCCCCACCCCTTCCTTATTATGTTTCTGGCCGGCCTGGAAGCCGGCATGTTAGCAGTGCTGTGCTTTCTAGCCTGGATGGGAGCAACCGCTGTTTTCGCACACCGCAGTTTTTGGACGTCGGAAAACCTCATGGCCAGCGTATTTTACGGCGGAGACGCAATCCGCAGCGGCTTGGCAGCCACCACGTTCTCGGGTCTGGCGCTCTACCTTCTGCTGTACAGCCTCCTTGGGGGAGCGTTCGCCGCCGCCCTCGGGAACCGGCTGCCCCGGCTCCGGCTGACGCTTGCCGGCGTCCTGTTCGGCGTGTGCTGGTATTGGCTTTCATTTCGCTTGATTTGGAGATCCGTCGCGCCGCTGGTGACCCTGCTTCACATCGAAAGCCCGACTATCCTCGGCCATGTCCTTTATGGCGCGCTGCTGGCGCGCTACCCGTTGTATGCCGCCCGCTGGCAGGCGCCGGCCCAAGCTTCGCCGCCTCCCGAATAACCATCCGCGACTACTTGGTGGGAACGTTTTCGAGCGCCATGCCGATTCTAAGCTTGAGTCCCGCGTTCGTCTCGCTCCTTTCCATCGTCTTCAGGGCGGAAAAGTCCTTCCGCTCCGAGAGGGCGAACACAATCGCCCCTTTCACTTCCGGATCTTTCTCGGCGGAGTACGCCGCAATCAGCGCGCGGTCGGTGGATTCGTCGCCGCCGCGGGTCAGGCCGATGGCGCCGACGCGGCGCTCTTGTGGATCTTTCGCCGTCCGCAACGCCACGAGTTGCTCATCAACCCATTTGTGCAAACTGGCGAGATGGGTCTCGACCAGCATCTTCACGTCCTCCGCCTTCTCAGCTTGGAGCGCTTGCTTCACCTGGGCTTCGCTTCCCACTTCGACCAGCGCGGTGAGAGCCTGATACCGCAAGTCGTCGGAAGTTTCGGCGGCGGCAATTTTCATCAGGCGATCGGTTTCGCGATTGGTTTTCAGCACCGCCAGGATGAAACTCTTAACGCTCTTGTCGGCCGGCTGATACAGGTTGAAGATGGCCTGCGGATCGGTCTTGCCAAGCAGGCTGATGGCATAGCTTTGCAGGGCTGGATTGGTGGCGCCACGCGCTACCTGGATCTCGATTTCGCGCGCTTCCTGAGAATTATCCCGGCTCAGGAAGTAGAGCGCCTTTAGCCGGACTCCTGGCAGGTCCATCCCAAAGGCGGCCGCGCGCAGGATGGCCAACGCGTGTCCCGGATCTTCGTGCACGCGCTCCTCGAGGGCGCGCTGACGCTCTTCCGCGGTGGGCTCCTTTTTGGTTGCGGCGCCCTCTCCCGCGTTCTGCTGAATGGCGGCCGCCAGCGTTTCCGCATCCGGCAGCCAGCCGCTTTCGGGAAACGTCTTGCGCAATTCGGCGACCGCGGCGAGCGCTTCCTTTTTCTGTCCGAGCTTATAGAGAGCGAACGCCTTCCAATACAGCGCACCCTCCGCCTGGGCGTTCCCGGCGGACATGCTTTGGAAGCTATTCAGGGCCTTTTGCCATTGCAGACGATCGAGGGAGGCCTGTCCATCCTGATACCGCTGATAATTCTCGTCCTGCGTCTGCGCCAGAGCAAGCGCCGGCGCCAGCGCGCACACCAACCACAGACAGCCCATCCCACGCGACGACGTCATACGGGACAACCACCATCCATCAGGCTAACAGGCGTCGCATGGCGAAGCAAACGGCGTTGAGAAAGGGAGTATAATACCTTGCATGGCGGATTGGCGGTTCTCACGACGACACTTCTTTTGCGGCAGCCTGCTGGCCGGCGCGGTTCCGGCAGGCGGATTCGGCAGCGTGCCCTCGCTGGCGCAGGTGAATTACAAATCGCCTAACGAAAAGCTGAACATCGCTTCGATCGGCGCCGGCGGGCAGGCGGGCGCCGGAATCAGCGCGTTTTCGCGCATGCAAGAGAACATCGTGGCGCTCTGCGATCCGGATCCGTTGCGGGCGGCCGAGAATTTTCGGACCTTCGAGAAGGCGCCCAAGTACACCGACTTCCGGAAGATGCTCGACAAAGAGGAAAAGAACATCGACGCGGTGCTGATCGCCGTGCCCGATTTCATGCACGGCACCATGGCCATGTGGTCGATGGAGCGCGGCAAGCACGTCTATGTTCAAAAGCCCATGACGCGCTGCGTATGGGAAGCGCGCCAACTGAAGGAAGCGGCGGTGAAGTACAAGGTCGCCAGCCAGATGGGCAATCAGGGATACTGCCAGGAAGGCCCGCGCGTCTGCTCGGAGATGATCTGGTCCGGCGTCATCGGCGATGTGACCGAGGCGCATGCCTGGACCAACCGGCCGGTCTGGCAGCAGGCCATCACCGAAGAACCGAAGGGCGAGCCGCTCCCCGCGGGGCTCGATTGGGATATGTGGATTGGCATCTCCAGGCCGCGCCCGTTCAGCACGGACTACTTGCCGTTCCAATGGCGGGGCTGGTTCGATTTCGGCTGCGGCGCGCTGGGCGACATGGCGTGCCACGTGCTTGGGGCGCCGAACATGGCGTTATTGCTGAGCAAGCGCGCTCCCACTAAGGTGGAGTGCATTAAGCAGGAAGGCAAGAACTCCCTCACCTACCCCAAGAGTTCCATCATCAAGTTCAACTTCCCGGCCCTTGGGACTTTCCCCGCGCTGACGCTCTACTGGCACGACGGCGTGACTCAGGGACTGCCGGCGGAATTCTGGCCGGCGGATATTCCGAAGGACGAAAAGCTGGGCGATCCGCCTCGCAACCCGGGCGGCTATACCGGCGGCGCGGGCAGAGGCGCGGGCGCCGGCAGAGGCGCGGGTGGAGCGGGACGCGGCGCAGGCGCCACGGGAGCTGCAGGTGCGGCGCCGGTTGCCAGGGGCGGCGTGAATGCGGCCGCCGGCGCGGACGACTATAACAGGGCCTTGGAGCAGCGGATTGCGCCCTACAACACTCCGGCCAATAGCGGCGTTCTCTACATCGGCACGAAGGGCTACATGACCACCGGCGAATACGGCGGCGGTCCACGCCTGATCCCGGCGAAGAGGATGGACGACTACGTCTTGCCGCCTCAAGTGATGGTCCGGCATCCGGAAACTTACAGCGACTTTGTCCGGGCCTGCAAAGGCGGTGAGCCGGCGGCCTCGAATTTCAACGAAGCCGCGCCCTTCACCGAGTGGATCGATATGGCGTGCCTCTCGCTGCGCGTCGATGGCCCGCTCGAATGGGATGCCGCCAAGATGGAAATCACGAATAATAAGGCGGCCAACGAGTTCCTGAAGCCCACGTTCCGCAAAGGGTGGTCCTGGACGTAACTGGCTGCTGAAAAGGGCGCATGAACCGGTCGATTTTGGGCATTTGCCCAAAATCAAAAGGGCGCGCCATTTAGAATCAGCGCGTTACGAGCGCGGATTTGGGCATTTTGCCCAAATCGCATCCAGAGAGAGCGTTTTTCAGCAGCCTGTTTAGGCGGCCGAGGGCCGTGCTACGGCACGCAATACCCCTACGCCAGGACTCTCTCCGCGATCGCCCGCTTCAATTCCTCGATGCCTTTTCCCGTGACGCTCGAGATTTCGAAGAACGCGAGGCCGCGCGATGCGGCCATTTCGCGCAGGGCCGTGACCCGCGCGGCGTCCTGAGCGGCATCGATCTTGGTGGCCACCACCAGCATGGGCTTGCGCGCGAGCTCCTCGCTGAAGCTGGCCAGTTCCCGCATCACAATCTCGAAATCGCTGACCGGGTCGCGTCCGGTGGCTTCAGAGACGTCCACCAGGTGCGCCAGCAAACGCGTGCGCTCGACGTGCCGGAGGAACTGGATTCCGAGTCCATGGCCCAGATGCGCGCCTTCGATTAGACCCGGAATATCGGCCACCACGAAGCTGCGAAAGCCGTCCAGTTGGACCACGCCGAGGCTCGGCTCGAGAGTGGTAAACGGGTAATCCGCAATCTTCGGATGCGCCGCGGAGATGCGCGAAATGAGGGTGGACTTGCCGGCGTTCGGGAATCCCACGAGGCCGACGTCCGCCAGGAGCTTCAACTCCAGCCGCAGCCGCTTTTCCTCGCCGGGAAAGCCGGGTTGGTGTTCCGTGGGGGCCTGGTGGGTAGCGGTGGCGTAGCGCGCGTTGCCCTTGCCTCCGCGGCCGCCGGTCGCCACGGTGAAGCGCTCGCCCGGCTTGGTGAAATCGTAGAGACGCTCGCCGGTGGCTTCGTCGTAAACCACCGTGCCGACGGGTGTCGCGACTTCGATGGTCTCCCCTTCCGCGCCGGTCCGGTTGCTGCCTTCGCCGTGGCGGCCGCGCCCGGCCTTATGCTCCGGATTGAAACGGAATTTGAGCAGGGTGTTCTGGTGCTCGTCCGCCACCAGGATCACGTCGCCGCCGCGCCCGCCATCGCCCCCGCTCGGTCCGCCCCGCGGCACATACTTCTCCCTGCGGAAGGCCAGGCAACCGTTGCCGCCGTCGCCGGCTTTCACCAGGATTCGAGCTTCGTCGATGAACATAGAAAAGCCGCCGGCCTGGGTCGAAGCCGGCGGCCTCGTGGAAAGGTCGCGCCGGACCGGACAAGTCCGGCCCCTACACGCAATTACGCCGATGCCTGGATATTGACAAACTTGCCCATCCGGCCGCGGTCGCGGAACTCCACCACGCCGGTGACCTTCGCAAACAGCGTGTCGTCCTTGCCCCAGCCGACGTTCAGGCCGGGCTTGATCTTGGTGCCGCGCTGCCGCACGATGATGGAACCGCCGGGGACCAACTGGCCGCCGAAGACCTTCACGCCGAGGCGCTGCGCGCAGGAGTCGCGCCCGTTCCTGGAAGTGCCCTGTCCTTTTTTATGAGCCATGCCTCACCTATGCCTCAATTTCGCCAACCTTCACTTCCGTGAAGGATTGGCGGTGCCCAATGGTCTTCTTGTACTGCTTTTTCCGCTTGAACTTGAAGACCACGATCTTATCGCCCCGTCCATCGCCTACGATGGTAGCCTTCACCGTGCCGCCGCCCGCAACCAGTTCGCCTCCATCCTTGAAGGCCGCCTTCACGGGCAGTATGACTTCCGAGCCGGTATCGCCGGCCAGCTTTTCGACGCGGATCACGTCGCCCGGAGCCACCCGGTACTGTTTTCCGCCAGTTTCAACTATCGCGTACATGTAATCCTCGATGGGGAGCCGGAACACACCAAGTGCGTCGGGACCACTGGAGTAAAGACTAAGTCTACTACAGATTGGGGGCCGGCATCAAATCCGGGGAGGTGGGGCAGGCGCTATGATGTTAGCCATGGACCGCCGGGCGCCTGGATTCTTCTTGCAACTGGCTCTGTTGGCGGTCTATGGTTCCGCTCAAAGCCCGGCGCCGGCCGTCCCCTCGCATTACATCGGGATCCAACTCCCGCCTGGAATGCGATCCGAGGACTTTTTCGTCCGCTATGCCCTGACTGGGGTTGACTTTAGCAGTTGGGTTGCGCCGCGCACGGGCGTCACTTCATACGTTGTCGCCACGACACGGTACGGCCGTCTCGCGACTGGAATCAAGGCGGTCCTTCATGCTCCGGGCTGCGCCATGCGAACGCTGGACCTTCCCCTCTCGGCGTCGGAGAACCCGCGCTATGCTTTCATCTGCCAGCCTCTAGGGACTATCGAGATGCATGGCGCGCTGGACCGAACCGACCGGCTGCGTTACCATGGCGCGCCGCCCGCGGGCGAAGTGACGTTGCAGGCCAGGTACGTTGCTCGCTGGGCTCAGCCGTTCCTGGGATTGGACGATACCCTTGCGACCAGTTTCCCGGTTGGGGACGTGGCGGAATTTTCGGCGGATGGTAAGTTTAGGCTGGTGGTGCCGGACCTCTCACAAGATCCGTTGGCCGGGGCGCCGGACCACCCCGGAGAAATTCAGGTCTGGGTCAAAGACAAGACCGGCGCCGCCGTGGCGCAACTGACCCCTGCCGGTTCTCAAATCGCGAAAACGAAGTTCGGCGACCTACCGGTGCAGAAGGGGTACCCCAGCGAAATTGAATTTGCGCCATGGAACGCAATCTGCAGCCCGGTGCATGACAGCGAAGGCTTCGCCATCCGACCGGATCCCAGGTACCTGTGCGGCCGTTAGACGGGCGACCGGGCGGACCACCAACGGGCACGCCAGGTCCCGCAACCCGGCGCGGGCGTGGAACGTCACGAATATCATGGGTTTCGCCGTCACCCACGGCCGCTTGAGACCGCCAGGATTTCTTTGGGCCGTCACAGTCGCCACCGGTTTGCTCTTCGGGACGCCGGCCAACGCCCAATCCCCCGCTCCGCCGGCCCAGCCCGAAAGCGTGAACGCTGCCAAAGCCTTAATGGTGCGCGGAGTGGAGGCCTACGCGGGCGGAAACAATGCCGTTGCCCTGGAAGTTTTCCATCAGGCCGCTGCCATTGGCGTCGTGGACGCCATGATGTACCTTGGCGTGATGTATGGAACGGGCCGTGGCGTGGACGTGGACCTGGAGGCGTCCAAGGCCTGGTTCGGCCACGCTGCCGATGCCGGCAACAGTCAGGCCATGTGCAATATCGGCCTGATGTACTTTCAGGGGCTGGGCGAGCCGAAGAGCTACAGCGAGGCCATGAACTGGTTCCGCAAATCCGCGGCTCTCGGCAATTCCGAGGCGATGTTCAACGTCGGCGTGTTGTACCGCGACGGGCTGGGTGTGCCCGTGAACGATATCGAGGCGATGAGTTGGTTCAAGAGGGCCGCCGACGCGGGGGATAGCGTCTCCGCCAATGCCATTGGCGTGTTGTACGAGCAAGGGCTCGGCGTCGCGGTGGATTACGACCAGGCTATGAGCTGGTATCAGAAAGCGGCCCGGGACGGCAACGCCGCGGCGATGTACAACATCGGCGTCCTGTTTGAAGGCGGGCTTGGAGTTACCCAGGACCGCAGCCAGGCGATCGAGTGGTACACCAAGGCGGCCGCCGCCGGAAACGCATCCGCCAAGGCTGCGCTGAAGAGCCTCGGCGTCCCGGAATGATCCCTCCGTTAGAATATTCCATGTGAAACCGATTCTACGCGTGCCTTTAATCGCCGTGTTGGCGTTCGCCGCTTTATATGGCGGCGACTATTTTTCGGCGCGCTATTGCATCCCCGGCAACCGGCAGACCTTGGGGACCGTAGAGATTCAGACTTCCTATGCTGTGCGGCTGAAGAACGGGCGCATCGAGTACTCGCTGGGCGATTCCTATACCCAGACCTGCGTGCGCTCGCTGTTCCCGCAATTGGGGTACACGCCCTGCTGGTACCTCAGCCGCCATACGAAGGAGACCATCGTGATCAGCCGGGCGGGAAGCTCAAGCAGCCCGATGGCTCGGCTCGTGGTGCAGGCGCATCAACTGATTGGCGCGCACCGAGGTTGATGCGTAGGTCCGGCCAGAGTCGTCGATGAACTCGACTTCATACACCCCAGGCGCCAGGTTCTCCACCACCGTGCCGACTTGCCCTCGAACCAGCCCTTTCTCAATCATGTCTTCGGCGAGAGCAACCACCGACAGCAACTCGATCCGATCCACTAGACGCCTCAATTCAATAATACATAACAACTCGTAAGCCGCGGAAACCGTTCGCCCCGACGAACGATCCAGGTGCTCCGAACCGTCGCCCGGCGAACGTCCCGGGCGAGGACGAAATCGACAATGTACCGCTCGCCAAACTGGTCGACGTCACCCGCGACTGCATCCGCGTCGCAAGCCGCACGGAGCAACTCCTCGCGCAGGAAGTCCGCGTCCGCACGCGTCAGTCCGAGAGCCGACACGAAAACACGGGCCTTGTGGCGCCCACGCGAGTGCAGCGGATTCAAGCAGTAGTCGCGCAGCTTTACGACGTCCACGATGGCGTGCTCGCCACGGGGCAGTTTCGTCTCCTCACCGCCCCCCCGCTTTGCGCAGCGCCTCGATGCGCGGAGCGCGGCTCTTGGGACTGTCCAGGCTGAAACTTCGCGCGTCTCCAAGCTGCAGCCGGATGTACTCTTCGGTCCGGGCGACGGTTTTCTCCAACTCCTTGTTTCTGGCGATGAACGGCAGCCAGACGACGTGCTCGCTCGCCGGATCGTATTCCCAGATCCCCACCACTCTGCCGCGATCCAAAATCGCATGGCTCGGCAGGTCCATCAGCACGCCGCAGCCCTCACGCGTGACCATGCGCTCCATATCCGCCGGCTCGACGATGCTCGTCAGATTGCGGCGTAGCAGGCTGATGCCGTCGATGCTGCCGACCAGCCGGTATTGCGCCTGCCGGGGAGGTTGGAACGACTCCAGTTTCTCCAGATCCGCGGCGAACATCAGGCGACCGTCATCGAATGGCGCAAGTTTCAGCGGTTCGATAGCGGCTTTTGCCGGCTTGCCGTTCAGCCCGGAGAACCATTGAAACTCAGCGACGGTCGCCGGACCGGTCCAAGCGAAAAAGCGCCGCGCCAGCCCGGTGGCGGCTTCTTCGGCGGAGAGTCTGGATTTTGCCAGCGGATTGGGGCGCCATAACGCGTAGCGATAGCGCTGCCGGTCGAACCGCCCGTTCAGCGCGACGCGGCGGATCTCGCCTTCGGTCTGCAACTTGCCGAGCGCCAGCGGGAGCGTGGTGGTCAGGCCTTTCCGCTTTCCCTCCTCGCCCAGGCTGAGCACCGCCGGGCCGGCCGATTCGCGAATCTCCTCCGGTTCGAGCGGCCCTTTGCCAAGCGCGGTCACCACCGCCTCGCACAACCTGGCGACTTCTTTTTCGGTGACGCCGAGTTGGAAGGCGGTCTTGAGGTCGGTGGAAAAGCCGGCGCCCGCCTGTAGCGCCAGAGCGAAATCGGCGGCGGGGACCACATAGGTGCAGCCTCGCGCGGCGGGCAGTTCGTGAATGGCGAGTTCGGCGGCGGCAGCGTCCACGGCTTCGCGCGACGTTCCCGCGCGCGAAAACAGCGTGAGATAGGGACCGACGCCGCCCACCGAGCGCGCCCAACCGGTTTCGGAAAGGACGTCGGCGGCCAAGGCGCCCTCAAGCCGCCCATCGAGCGCCTGCTTGTGCGACCACCAGGCGCGGAGCTTCTCTGGCAATCCAGGTTTCATAAATGCCTTCCTAACAGAGTAGCCCGCCCGCCGCCGCCGGAGCAGGGCTTACCGTGAGGTTGTTATACTGACATTTCCATGCTCCGAGTCCGTTTTGCCCCTTCTCCCACGGGCTTTTTGCACATCGGGAGTGCACGCACCTTCATCTTCAACTGGCTCTATGCCCGCCACAACGGCGGGACCGTCATCCTGCGCATTGACGATACGGACGTGGAGCGCAACACCGACGCCTCGCTGGTCTCCATTTTCGATGGGCTGCGCTGGCTCGACCTCCCCTGGGACGAAGAGTACAAGCAATCCGAACGCCTGGGCCTGCACCGCGCCATGGCCGAAGCGATTTTCCAAAAAGGTTTGGCATACCGGGACTTCGTTCCAGCTCACGCCGGCGACAGCGACAAGTCCGGCGCCGCGGAAACCTGGCTCTTCCATTCGGAAATGCGCGAAATGTCGCGCCAGGAAAGCGACCGTCGCGCCGCCGCCGGGGAGCCCTTCGCGCTCCGCTTTCGGGTGCCGCGCGACGCCGAACGGCATATTTGTTTCACCGACGCCGTCTATGGCGAGCAGTCCAAATCCACGGCCGACATAGAGGATTTCGCGCTGCTGCGCGGCGACGGCATGCCCACCTACCACATGGCATCCTGCGCCGACGACGCCGATCTGCGCATCAGCCACATCATACGCGGCCAGGATCACATTACCAACACCTTCAAGCATGTGCTGATTTTCGAAGCGGCCGGCGTGGCTCCGCCACACTTCGCGCACCTGCCGCTGCTGGTGGCGCCCGATGGCGCCAAGCTGTCCAAGCGCCGCCACGGGCCAGTGGTGAGCGTGACCACATATCGCGACGCCGGCTTCCTGCCGCATGCCTTCGTGAACTTCCTGTGCCTGGTGGGCTGGTCGCCCAAGGAGGACCGCGAGTTGCTGACCCGGCAGGAGCTGATCGATTTGTTCTCACTCGAAGGCATCCACCGGCAAAACGCTGTGGTGAACTTCAAGGAGGATGATCCGTTCGATCCGAAGGCGGTCTGGCTCAACGCCGAAATGATCCGCGCGATGCCGGTCGAGGAGCTTGCCGGGCGCCTGCTGCCGGTGGTGCGCCAGGCCGGTTTTGATATCGAGCCATGGAAGATGGCCCAAATCGCGCCGCTTGTCCGCGAACGCATCGGACTGCTGCGCGACGTGCTCACGGTGGGCGACTTCTTCTTCGCCGCCGAACTGGCGCCCTACGACAGCGCCGAACTGATCCCGCAAAAGGGCGATGCGGCCATGGCGTTGCGGGCATTGGAATGCGCGTGGGACACTCTGCCCGCCATCGAGTTTACCCACGATTCGATCGAGGCCGCCCTGCGCGATGCGGCCAAACGGATCGGCATCAAGACCGGCCAGTTGTTCCAGCCCATCCGCGTAGCCGTTTGCGGCCGCAAGACCGCGCCGCCGCTATTCGGAACCCTGGAGGCGCTGGGCAAGGAAACCAGCCTGGCGCGCATCGGCCAAGCCATCGAAAAGCTGAAATCATGATGAATTCGTCCCATCCAACCCCGCCCGGCCCAGAGGGCGCCTCGACCCCGGCCGCTCCTTCGAACTTCGTCCGCGACATCATTCTGGAGGATCTGAAGACCGGCAAATACGGCGGGCGTGTGCAGACGCGCTTTCCCCCCGAGCCCAATGGATACCTGCACATCGGCCATGCGAAATCGATTTGCCTTAATTTCGGACTGGCGGCCGAGTTTGGCGGGAAGACCAATCTTCGCTTCGACGACACCAACCCCAGCAAAGAGGAAACCGAGTACGTCGATTCCATCATGGCGAATGTCCGCTGGCTCGGTTTCGATTGGGAGGACCGCCTCTTCTACGCGTCCGACTATTTCGGCCAGATATACGAATGGGCCGTGCAGTTGATCGAAGCCGGCAAAGCTTACGTCTGCGACCTGACCGCCGAGGAAGTCCGCGCGTACCGCGGCACGCTGACCGAACCCGGCAAGGAAAGCCCTTACCGCAACCGCTCCGTCGAAGAGAATCTGGATCTGTTCGAGCGCATGCGCGCGGGCGAATTTCCGGACGGCGCACGCACCCTGCGAGCCAAGATCGACATGGCCGCGGCGAACCTGAACCTGCGCGATCCGATCATGTATCGCATCCTGCGCGCCGAACACCACCGCACCGGCAATGCGTGGTGCATCTACCCGATGTACGATTTCGCGCACGGCCAGTGCGATTCCATCGAGCGCATTACCCACTCCATCTGCACGCTCGAATTCGAAGATCACCGGCCGCTCTACGACTGGTATGTCGAGCAGTTGGGCATCTATCATCCGCAGCAGATCGAGTTCGACCGCCTCAACCTGACTTACACTTTGCTCAGCAAGCGCAAGCTGCTGACGCTGGTGGAAACCGGCCGCGTGAAGGGTTGGGACGACCCTCGCATGCCGACGCTTTCGGGCATTCGCCGCCGCGGCTATACGCCGGAGGCCATCCGCAACTTCTGCGCCAATGTGGGCGTTTCGAAGACCAACGGGACGGTGGAATTGTCCATGTTGGAACACTATGTTCGTGAAGATTTGAATAAGAGCGCGGCGCGCGTCATGGCGGTGCTGCGCCCGCTGCGCGTCGTGATTGACAGCTACCCCGAAGGCGCCGTCGAGGAGATGGAAGCCGTCAACAACCCCGAGGATCCCGGCGCCGGATCGCGCAAGGTTCCGTTTTCGCGCGTGCTCTATATCGAACAGGACGATTTTCGCGAGAACCCGCCCAAGCAATATTTCCGGCTCTCCCCCGGGCGTGAAGTCCGCTTGCGCTACGGCTACTTCGTGACCTGCACCAGCGTGGTGAAAAACGACCGGGGCGAGGTGGTGGAAGTGCATTGCACGCACGACCCCGCCACGCGCGGCGGCAACGCGCCGCCCGATGGCCGCAAAGTCAAATCGACCATTCACTGGGTCTCGGCCGCTCACGCCATCGACGCCGAGGTGCGGCTCTACGACAACCTGTTCTCCAAGGAGAATCCCAACGAAACGGCCGAGGGCGAGGACTTCACAGCCAATCTCAACCCGGCGTCGCTAGACACCCTCACGGCCTGCAAGTTAGAGCCGTCGCTGGCCGAAGCCACGCCCGGCAGCCGCTATCAGTTCGAGCGCCTCGGCTACTTCTGCGCCGACCTGGATTCCGCGCCCGGCAAACTGGTTTTCAACCGGACGGTAGCGCTGCGGGACGCGTGGGCCAAAATCGAGAAGCGCGAGAAGGGCAAGTGAAGACAATCCTTGACGGGCCCGCAAAGGCAGCGGGCGCCCCGACGCAGAGACGCGGAGAAAACCCTTATGTCCTATAGGCGGAGCACACTACTCTGCGCCCGAACTCCGGGAAGAGCACACGCGCGAGCGGTGCCCCGATCCCAATTCAATGTTCTTCTCCGCGTCTCTGCGTCTCCGCGTCAAGATTTGAACCTATGATCATTCTCGGAATCTCCGGCATCCAGGGCGACGCCGCCAGCGCAGTCTTGAAGGACGGCGAGATCATCGCCGCCGTGGAAGAATCGAAACTCGTGCGCCGCAGCGCCCAATGGCGCGTCCGCGGCGAGATGCCGGCGCACTCCATTGAGACTTGCCTTGGTTTGGCCGGCGCCCGCCCGGAGCAGGTGGACATGGTCGCGGTGGTGCGCCCCATTCCGGAATCCGATTTTCACTTGAAGCTGCGCGCGCACTTCCCCAACAGCCGCATCGTGATGTTGGCGCACCACCTGGCGCACGCCGCCTCGGCCTATTACCCTTCGCCCTTCGAGGAGGCCACGGTCCTGACGCTCGACCGCTCCGGCGACCTGTGCAGCGGCGCGCGCTGGCAGGCGGCCGGTACGCGCATAACGCTTGAGCGCGAGTTGTACTTTCCGGATTCGCTCGGCGATATCTACGGGCGGGTTACGGAACTGCTGGGCATGGACGCCAACGCCGATGAGCACAAGGTCCAGTGGCTGTCGGTCCGCGGCGACGCCCGCTACCTGGATCTCTTTCTTGAAATTCTGAATCCCTCCGACGACGGACCGCGGCCCGACCGTTCCTTCTTCAGCACCGAGCGCCTGAAGAACGGCGGCTTCGGCCCGCGATTTTACGAACGGCTCGGACTGAAGGACGGCGAACCGATCCCCGCGGCTCTAGGCGCGCATGTGGCCGCGGGCGTCCAAAAGGCGATGGAAGCGGCGGTGGTCCGCATGGCGGGCCGTGGCCGCAACCTGTGCCTGGCCGGCGGCCTGGGCCTCAACGCATTGCTGGTCTCCGCCCTGGAAAATCACTCGGGGTTCGAGAACGTCTTCGTGCAGCCTGTCTCCGGCAATGCCGGCGCGTCGATCGGCGCGGCGCTCGAGGCCTGGCACGGCGTGGGCCGCCAGACCCGGCGCGTCGCGTTGCGAACGCTCTGCCTGGGCCCCGCCTACGCGGCCGGCGAAATCAAGAAGGTACTGGAAAACTGCAAGCTGCGCTTCCATTACCTGCTTACCGACGATGAAGTGACCTCCGCGGCCGTGGCGCAGTTGAGCGACAACAAGATTGTCGCCTGGATGCATGGCCGCATGGAATTTGGCGCGCGCGCGCTGGGTAACCGCAGCATCCTGGCTTCTCCGCTCGACCCTTATTCCACGGAGAACCTGAACGCCTTCATCAAGCACCGCGAGCCGTTCCGCAAATTCGCCGCCTCGGTTCCGGCAGAGCTGGCCGCGCAATATTTTGAGGTCGGCCCCAACGCGCGCTACCTTTCCACCGTGGGCCGCGTTCGTCCGGAGCATCGCGAAAAGTTCGCCGCCGCGATTCTGGCTGACGATTTGGCGCGCGTGCACACCGTGGACCGCGAGGAAAACCCGCTCTACTGGACGCTCCTGCACGCCGCAGGCAAAGCTACTGGCCTTCCGGTGCTCTACAACACCTCGTTCAACCTGTTCGGCGAACCGCTGGTCTGCACCCCGCGCGACGCCGTCCGCAGCTTCTACTCATCCGGCATCGACGCGATGTTCGTCGGCCACTTCCTTCTCCAGAAGTAGGGGTCGGACACGTCCGAGCCCCTTAAGGTCCGAGAGTTACATTTCCGCCGTGATTCCGTCCTGCCCCGTTCGGTTCATTAGCTCCGCGACTTTCTCGGTCAGTTTTCCCGGTACGAACGGCTTCTGGAGGAAATTCGGGCTGGCTGCATACTCGCGGAGCATGCCGGAAGCGTAGCCGGACATTAACAGCACGCGGGTGCCCGGCCGTTCGCGCCGGACATGTTCCGCAAGTTCCGGTCCCGTCATGCGGGGCATCTTGAGGTCGGAGACCACCAGATCGATCGCGTCGCGATACGCCCGGAAGAGTTCCAGACCCTCTTCCCCATCGCTCGCGTCGATGACCGCGTATCCAGCCTTTCTCAACACGATGCCTACGAACTTCCGCACAACCGCTTCGTCGTCCACCAGCAAAATCACGCGCCGCGGGTGCCCCAATCCGAGGTGTCTGATCGCGGCAAGGAACACGTCCGCCAATTGCCGCTTGGGGATCACCACCCACGCTCCGTTGCTCTCAACGTTAATCGCCGATGTGTCCCCGTCCCCCGAGAGCAGGACGCTTCGAGCCAGCGGACATTTCAACATGAATTGTTCAGCCAACGCCGCTCCATCGACCCCCGGCGGTTGCGTCTCGGTGACCAGCAGATCGAAGCAGGGCGGCGATTGCAGGACCGACAAGGCGTGGTGGCCGTCCTCGCTCTCGACGACGCGGAAGCCCACCTCGGACAAGATGGATCCGACTGTCTCGCGGACCGAGGCCTCGTCATCCACCACCAGCGCGGCGTTCCCCCCCCCCCGATGCTCCGTGAATGAACACACGAACCCCTCTGCCGGGACGATCTGCCCTATCGTTGGGCAAGATGGGCCGGCGTGTCAAACGGATTGTGTGCGATTCGGCACGCTCCCCCACGGCGGATGCGCGCCGTGGGGTAAAGGTTAGATGGTGGTTAAAACGCCCTAAGCCAGAGCCTTACGGCAGAAATCCAGGCACCTGATCACTTCCTTCACGGCGTCCGAGCCTTCGGGAATGTCGTATTCCTGCTCAATCGCGGCCGGCATGGTCCACTTGTTCTTTTCGACCGTTTGGAGAATCTCTTTGATCGGCGTCTCGCCATAGCCCCACATCAGGTTCAGCTCGCAGTGCGCCCGCGTGGTGCGGTCCTTCAGGTGGAAGCTGGCGATCTTATCGTGGAACTTGTTCAGGAATGCGAGCGCCGTCTCGCCGTCGTTGGCCGCGGTAAAGTGGCCCAAGTCCACGTTCGACCGGTTGCCTGGCGAGGCCGCGAAGCACTCGTCGAAGGCAGTCATGCTCCCCTGCAGGTGCGAGTGGTAGGCGGTGAACATCTTGTATTTCATGGCCCAGTCGCCCAGCTTCTTGAGTTGGGGCCCGGCGTTGTCGCCGGTTGGCAGTTCCAAAGTCACATGGGTTGCCCCGAGCGTTTGGGCCACCTTGAACGTGTAATCGAGATCCTCGTCGGTATCCTGACGCAAGTCCTTCACCGCGTAGATGCTCACGCCGGCGTCGTTGTACATCTTGCGGAAATTCTTGAAGATGCTCATCGGCAGCGCCAGGCGCCACTTGCGCTCGGCGTCCGCCGCGGCCTTCTGCTCCGGCGTCTGCGCGCCGCGTCCACGTCCGCCGCCCGCGCCAGGCATGCCGCCGCCGGGCGCTCCGCCGGCGGGAGGCGCTCCGCCCGCCGCCTGGGCGCCCGGTGCGCCCGCGCCAGCCGGTCCGCGGCCTGCGCCAGCCCCGCGCGCCGCAGCCACGGGACACGCCTGTCCGTTCCATTGTCCGGCAGGCTGGTTGTTACCAAGACCGGTCTTCATGCCCGCTACCGGCGCCCAGGTCGGCTGCGGACCGCGACCGCCGCCGCCACCGCCTCGTCCGCCGCGTCCGCCGATGCCCGCCGCCGTTGCCGCGGCTGCCGCGGGACTCGAATCCCACTTGCCCTCTTTCCGGATATAGGCGTTCAACGGTTCGCCCATCAGCTCGATGGCGCTGATGCCCGAATCGACGCAGTACTTCAGCGTCGCTTCGCCGCTCTGATCCGGCATGGACCGAAAGCTATAGGTGATCGTGCCGATTTGAACTCCGTGGATCTTGGAATTCGGCTTCGCGGCGCCCATTAACCTCGAAGCGGCGCCCGCTGCCAACGCGATCCTCCCGATGTCTCTTCTTGTGTAGATCATTTGCTTTCCTTATTCCTCCAGGCGAAACCTAGAGCTTGATCTCCCAGCCCTTGCGGAAGGTGGGCTTCACCCACTTATTGACTTCCTTGTTGTTGCTGAACTCGCCCTTTGCATTGTCCCACAGCAACTTGCCGTCCGCGTGGACGGCGGCGGCGCCCAGGATGAGCCATTCGGTGTACGGACCGGCAATGCTGAAGTTCGAGTCCGCCGGATCTCCGCCTTTGCAGGCGTTGACCCAATCGTGGCAATGCGCGCGATGGTTGTCGCCCGTGCTGGCGCCGGGAGCGCGCGGCAGATAAGCATTGGGGAGCTTATAGTCCGCCCAGCGCGAACCGGGAAGCAGACCGACGCCTTCGCCACGCCCGCTGGTACCCATGTAGCCCTTCGAGCCGACGAAGATGCAGTTATAACCGCTGCCCTGCGGCCCTCGACCGCCGCCTCGTCCGGCAGCCGCCGCGCCCGGAGCGCCAGCCGCTCCACCCGGCGCGCCCGGGGCGCCCGCGGGAGCGCCAGGAGCCGCCGCCCGGCCGCCCGCAGCACCCGGAGCGCCGCCGCCGCCCATGAAGAACCCGCCCTGCCCTTGAGCGGGGCCAACCTGCGGGCCCGTTCCCTGGATCTTACGCGCTTGCTCGGCCGTCATCCCTGGCGGAATGTAAGCATCGCCGCCATTGTGGTGATACCAGTAGACCGTTACCGGAGGCATGCCGTTGCGCGCGGCAAATTCGAACCGGAACTTCAACTCGTCGGGGAACGTGAAAGGCGGCAAAGTGTCCTTTGTGACGCACTCCACGCTGAGCAGGTACTTGGGATGCAGCATCAGTCCCCAGTTGGCGGGGCCGAGGATGTGAATGCCCCAGTCGCCGATCAGGCTGCTGCCGAAATCGTAGAACCCCCGCCAGTTGAACGGCAGGTAGAAGCCGTATTCCTGTCCGCCGGGACCTTCCGGCGTACCGCGCCCGCCGCCTGGGAACCCGCCAGCTCCAGCGGGACCGCCCGGCATTCCCGGCGCTCCGCCTGGCGCGCCTGGCGCGCCCGCGGCGCCGGCCCGACCGCCCGCGCCACCCGGTGCGCCACTCGGTGCGCCGCCCCGCCCGCTACGCGCGAGCACGAAATCCAGGTACTCCTGGTCTCCCGCGGTGTAGGGACGGAACTCCGCGCCGCCCAGCCACAGGTCCCAGCTCAACGTGTCGGGGACAGGCGTGGGAGGCGGAACTTTGGTCATTTCCTGCGGCCATGACGGCCTGCCGTTCCAGGCGTGAACCTCCGTTACGTCGCCGATCTCGCCCGACCAGAGGATCTCGCACGCCACGCGTGTGGCGTCGTGGGAATAGCCCTGATTTCCCATCTGGGTGGCGACTTTGTACTTCTCCGCCGCCTGAGCCAGCAGCCGCGCTTCCCAAGCCGTCCGCGTCAGTGGTTTTTCCACATAGACGTGCTTGCCCGATTGCATGCAGGCCATCGCGCAGGTGGCGTGCATGTGGTCGGCGGTGCCGATGACCACGGCATCGATATCTTTGCCCGATTTGTCGAGCATCTGGCGGAAGTCCTTGTACTTCACGGCCTTGGGCCACTTAGTGAACCCCTGCTGTCCGCGCAGCCAATCGACGTCCGTCAGCGCGACGACGTTTTCCACGCCGGCTTCGGCATCGCTCAGATCGCTGAAGGGCTGGCCGCCCGCGCCGATCCCGGCGATATTCAGTTTCTCGTTGGGCGATTTGTAGCCCATTGCCTTCAGCGAGGGCACGCTTCGAACGGCCCCGGCCAAAAGGGAGCCATAGAAAAAGTAACGTCTCGAAATGCCGCTCTGCGACATGGTGGTAAGTCCTTTCTTGCGCTGCGCCCGAATTGGACCCCCGGGGGACCGGACATGCCGGGGCCCACGGGTCTCTGAGAACGATAAGAATACTGCTATGTCTTACGCCGCGCAAGTATGGAACAGTAGCCCGAGCTTCATGTCCCGAGTCCGTGCCCGTAGCATACGGGTATCTTACGGTCCTAAATGATATACTTAAGCCGTTCATTTCAAGACAGAAGATGCAGCCCACGGCTGCGCCTAACGGATCTCACCAATCCGCCTCCCCGGCGGATCCGACGGCCGTTCGCGAACAATCGGATCGGGTCTTGGCGAGCGCTTCCTTCCGCACGAGCAAGCGCCACTCGGGTTTCCTGCGCTACCTGGTGGAGGAAACCCTGGAGGGTCGCTCGGCTCACCTGAAGGAGCGCACCGTAGGCGTCCACGAATTCGGACGGGAGATCGATTACGACACCAATGTGGACCCCGTAGTGCGTGTTTCCGCCGGTGAACTTCGGAAGCGGCTCGCTCAGTACTACCATGAGGCGGGGCGGGAGACTGAGTTGAGAATCGATCTGCCGCCAGGGTCCGAATTCCGGCTCATGCGACCGCTAGCGGAGGTCCCGTCCACTGAGCTGCCGGCCTCGCCAGCCAGGCGTCCGAAAACCGCCCGCCTGCTCGCCGCCGGCGATTTCCTGAGCAGCCCCGAATACATGGAAGCCATCAACCGGCAGGCTCCCAGGTACTGGCGCGCCAAGAACGTTCAGGCGGTCGTCACCATGAAAATCAGGGTAAGCCCGGCCCTCCGCGCGTCCTGGCTACCTACTTCTGGTAGCCGCCCGGATCGTGCGATAGTGGGTTTCATCCATGCGATTTTTCGAAGCTCTTGCCCTCGCGCTTCTGGCTGCCGCGCCCGTCGCCGCGGCCGATGCCCCGAACCTCACGGAACAGTACCGCGCAACCGCCAATAAGCTCATCTCCGCCGCGCTTGCCGATACCGAAGGCTACGACCGCCTGGCTTATCTCTGTTACCGCATCGGCAACCGGTTGAGTGGGTCGCCTTCGCTCGAGCGCGCCATCGCCTGGTCGGCCGAACAGATGAGAGCGGCCGGGCTGGCGAACGTCCGCGTCATTCCGGTCAAGGTGCCGCACTGGGTGCGCGGCGCCGAATCGGCGCGCATGGTCCAGCCTGAGGAGAAGCCGCTGCACATGCTGGGCCTGGGCATGAGCATCGGCACGCCGCCGGGAGGAATCACGGCTGACGTGGTCACGGTGACCACGTTCGACGAGTTGGCCAAACTCGGCGCGGAGAAGGTGCGCGGCAAGATGGTCCTCTTTAACGAGGGCTACCAGGGTTATGGCGCCACCGTGCCCTACCGGTCGAGCGGCCCGTCGCAAGCGGCGGCGCTCGGAGCCGTGGCGGCGCTGGTCCGCTCCGTGACCCCGCTGGCCATGGAGATTCCCCACACCGGCACGCTGCGTTACGACCCCGCCCAGCCGCAGATCCCGGCCGCCGCGGTTTCCCCGGAGGACGCCATGATGATCGCGCGCCTTTCAGCCGGCGGCGTCCCCGTCAAAGTGCATCTCGAAATGCAGGCGCACATGGAACCTGACGCCGATAGCGGCGATGTGATCGGCGAGATTCCCGGCCGCGAGCACCCCGAGGAGGTTGTGGTCATGGGCGGCCACATCGATTCCTGGGATGTCGGCCAGGGCGCGCAGGACGATGGCGCGGCGATCATGGCAAGCCTTGAGGCGTTGTCCCTCATGAAAAAGCTGGACCTCCAGCCGCGGCGCACGATTCGCGTGGCTTTCTGGGTCAACGAAGAGAACGGGAGCCGCGGCGGCGACGCATACCTGGCCTGGGTCGGGGACCAGTTGGCAAACCAAGTCGCGGCGATCGAAATGGATGGTGGGGCCGAAACGCCGAAGGGCTTTGGGGCAGCCGTCACAGGCGCCGCCGACATGGCCTTGCTGGGTCAGATCGGCAGGCTTCTCGATCCGATCGGCGCCGGCGGGATCGACGTTCAAGGAGGCGGCGAAGATATCCGCCCGTTGATGACGGCCGGCGTGCCGGGCCTTGCCGAACACGCGGCCGGGACACACTATTTCGACTGGCACCACACCGAAGCGGATACGCTGGACAAGGTGAACCCTGAGGACTTCCGCAAGAGCGTTGCCGCCATGGCGGTCATGGGCTACGTGCTGGCCGACATGCCGTCGCGCCTGGGGAAGTAATTAACGCTATCGGCCGCCGGCCAAAACGGCGACGAGGCCACCTCGTTCGAGGTCGCCCTTCCCGTCTGGTTTAGCCGGCGGCTGAGAGCAACGAAGCTTTTCGGCCTGATCGCGGGTGGATCGCACCCGTGGCGCGGATCAGTCCCAGCGCTTCAGAAGGTAACTCCCGCGTCGTTCCAGTTCTTTTTCATGAACATGCCGGTCAGCAGGTTATAGAGCTTCTGGGCACCCACCTTTTGCTGAGCCGGGTCGAGTTTCGCGTACAACTCGCCGAACGCCTTCATCTCGATCTGCGTCATCTCCGCCGTCTGTTGGCCGCTGGCTTCCTCAAGTTTCTTGATCTCTTCCGGGCTCTTGCCGGCCAGGGCCGCCGCTCCCACCTGCTCGCGAGTTAGCGGGATCTGCTTGCGCAATGGCGCCGCGGCCTTACTGTCAGCGTCGAGAATCGCGCTGAACTGCTTCTTCTGGTCCTTGGAGAGGCTGCACGCCTCGGTCATCCTGTCGAGCGGCGTGGGTATGGCTGTCGAGGCGCCACCGCCGCCGGTCAAGCCGCCGTTGCCAACGCTGCCATTACCGGGAGGAGTTGGGGCCATCGTGACGCCACCTGCCGGCTCTTGGGCGAACGCGAATCCCGCGGCCAAAGCGCCAATCAATAATAATCTTCCGTACATAAAAATCTCCTTTCGGGCGGACGCCCGGTCACTTACTCTTATGCCAGCCGCCTTGCGCCAGGAACATATCGGCCATCATCTCAAACAGTCGCTGGGCCTTCGCCTTCTGCTTGGCGTCCAAAACGGCAACCGCCTTGGTGAACGCATCCGCTTCGACGCCCAACATCTTCGCGTTCAGCGACGCAAGTTGCTTGGTCGGTTCGTCGGTGTTCCTGCCCTCCGACGCCATTCCGAGGAGAGCCTTCCTCGCAGCGACAATCTGCGGAAGGAGCGGGTTGGCCTGCGTCTGCGCCTGGTCCATAATAGCGTCCACCGCCGTTTTCTGCTCCGGCGTGAGCTTGAACTCATTGGCGATGGCTTCAGACTTGTCGAACTGCTGGAAGCCGCGGCCCATCTGGCCGCCGCCGCCTCTTGCGCCGCCGCCGCCGCCCATCCCGCCGCCGCCGCCTCCGCCGCGTTGTGCGTAACCCAGCGAGGCGAGAAGCGCGGTCAGAACCGCGGCAATAAATACTCTGCGGATCATGAAATCTCCTTAATTATGAAACCGCGGACGCGGAATGCGCCTGCGGCGTTCTGGTGTTTTTGGTTCACTTCGATTAAAACACGTTTCACGGCGCGGCGCATCAGGGAAAGCGTTATTGTGAAGGCATGCCGGCGCATCGGAGAGAATCGGAGGGACGCCTGCCGGCGGCTGCTGCTTCCCAGTCAGTCCGATGGAGCCGGACGGCATTGGCGCTGGCGCTCCTCTTCGCCAGCTTGCCGCTAGCGGGCAAACTCTTCCTCGGCGCCTGGGAGTTCCAGGACGCAACCTTATTATCGTGCCTCTGCGCCATCCTGGCGGCGTATCTCTATATCCGAGGCCGGCGTTTCAGGGTGGCGCCGGACCCCGCCGCTTTGCTGGACGCAGCCATCCACCTCGCCGCCTCCGGGCGAGCGGGCGAGGCAATCGCCCTTCTCACTGAGGCTATTCGCCTGAGCCCCCGCTTGTGGCAGGCACTTCAATATCGCGGTGAGCTGTACCTCCAGCGCGGCTCCCCGGATGCAGCACTGGAGGATTTCGATCGGGCAATCGCTCTGGCGCCAAATGAATCCCACGTCTACGTGTTGCGTGGGTACGCACAAAGCCTCGTTGGCGTGGACGCCAAGAAAACGCCGTAATTCCCGACACTCTGGTCGGATTTTACTACACGGACCTTAACTCCAATGCTTTGTATCATCCCCTGGCGTTTCTCTACATGCGTACTGTTGTATTTTTCTACATCGTCACGGCCAAGTATGAGAGGCGGTATCTATGTGCATGAATATACAACAGATAAAAAGGCTAAAAACGCCGATATTTGGCACTTCCCGTGCCCTAAGAGAGAGCGAAAGGTTGGTACAAAACAATGACGGTCATCCTGGTATTAGCGTTCTTCCTGAGTTTCATCGTTCTCGATTACTTCCTGAACCGGCGCAAAGCAATGGCCACCGTTCCCGTGGCGGCGCCTCAGACAGCCCCGGCCCCGTTGGGCGGAGACTATGTCGATGGCTTCCTTACCCCTGAGCGCGTTTCCTATCACCCTGGCCATAGCTGGCTGGTCCGCGAGCGCAAGAATGTAGTACGCGTCGGCGCCGACGAGTTTGCCGCCGCCCTGGTAGGTAAGGTGGAGAAGATCGAACTTCCCAAACTGGGTCAGTGGATCCGGCAGGGGCAGAAAGTCATGTCCTTCTATCGAAACGGCCAAAAGGCCGAAATGGTATCTCCTACCGAGGGCGAAGTGCTGGAAATCAATACGGAGGTTCTCAACAATCCCAGTCTCCTCAGGCAAGACCCCTACGGCAAAGGCTGGATGCTCGCCGTCCATGTGCCCGACGAAGAGACCACCACCCGCAATATGGTCCCCGATGGTTTGGTTCGCGAATGGATGCGGGAAGCCGTAGAGCGCCTCTACTCCCATCAACCCATGCTTGCCGGCGCCGTGGCGGCGGACGGCGGACGCCCCGCTGACGACCTCCTGGCGGCTCTGCCGGATACTGACTGGAAAGCCGTTACCGGTGATTTCCTCCTCACCGCATAGCCGGCGCCTGTAAAGATTTACTACACTTTTGTGTCGTATTCATGCTAAAAAGAGAGTTGAGGGTCCCTATATGTCTAAAGCCATACTGTACGACAGCACCCTCTGCATCGGTTGCAAGGCTTGCGAAGGAGCTTGCGCGGAACGCTGGGGCCTCCCTTACGACGACAAAATAGCCGCCGAGGAGACCATATCCGCCCACAAACTCACCGCCATCGAGACGCACGGCGACAAGTTCTGCCGGCGTCTGTGTATGAACTGCTTGCAGCCGGCCTGCGTCTCGGTGTGTCCTGTAGGCGCGTTGCAGAAAACCACGCTCGGTCCGGTCACCTACGACGCCGACAAATGCATGGGCTGCCGCTACTGTATGCAGGCCTGCCCGTTTCAGGTGCCCGCCTATGAGTGGAACGCCCAGTTGCCCCGGATGCGCAAGTGCAATGAATGCTTCGAGCGGCAGAGCGCAGGAAAACTGACCGCCTGCGCGGAGATTTGCCCCACGGGCGCCACCAAGAACGGCGACCGCGACGCCCTGATTTTGGAAGCGCAAAAGCGCCTGGCGGATAATCCCAACCAGTATTACCAGAAGATCTACGGACTTAAAGAGGTAGGCGGCACGTCGGTCCTATATCTTTCGGCCGTGCCGTTCGCCCAAATCGGCCTGCGCACCGGCGTGCCGCAGGAGCCGCTCCCGGACACCACCTGGCGCGTTCTCGAATTGTTGCCCGACGTAGTTTCCACGGGAGCGGTCCTGTTGGGCGGCATCTATTGGATCACCAACCGGCGCGACGAGGTGGCCAAAGCGGAGGGTCGGCGGAAATGACGCGGAAGTTACCCAAAATCACGGTCTGGCGCGCGATCTTCGCGGCCATCTTGCTGACTGGCATGTACGCCACGTACTTGCGCGTCCGCTATGGTCTCGGTGGCGCAACCAACCTTAGCGACAAGTTCCCTTGGGGAATCTGGATCGGCTTCGACGTCATGTGCGGCGTGGCCCTCGCGGCGGGCGGTTTTACGCTGGTGGCCATGGTCCACATCTTCAATATCAAGACCTATAGGCCCGTCCTGCGGCCCGCCATTCTGACCGCTTTCCTGGGCTACAGCCTGGTGGTGGTGGGACTCCTCTACGATCTGGGCCGCCCGGACCGCTTATGGCACCCCCTGGTAATGTGGAACCCCCACTCGGTCATGTTCGAGGTAGCTTGGTGCGTCACTCTGTATAGCACCGTCCTGTTCCTGGAGTTCCTGCCCGCGGTCTTTGAGAAATTCGGCCTTCACACGCCCCTCGCATGGATCCACAAGATCTCGGTCCCCCTGATGATCCTCGGCGTGCTGCTCTCCACCCTGCATCAGAGCTCTATCGGGTCCTTGTTCCTGATCGTGCCGGAGAAGGAATACCCCTTGTGGTACTCGCCGCTGCTCCCCGTGATGTTCTTCATTTCCTCGGTGGCAGCCGGACTGGCCATGACCATCTTCGAATCCTGGCATAGCAGCCGGGCCTTCGGACGCGCGCTGGAACTGCCGCTGCTGGCAAGCATGGGACGCGTCCTGGCGGTGGTCATGTCCGTGTATCTCTGGGTGCGCTTCCTCGATCTGGCCCACCGCGGCGTCTTCGGCCTGTTGCTGCGAAACCGCATCGAGACCTGGCTCTTCGCGCTTGAAATCGGCCTCATGCTCGTGCCTACGGTCCTGCTCTACCAGCGTAAGGTGCGGATGCGGCCCGGAGCTCTCTACGCTTGCGCCGTGATGGTGCTCTTCGGCCTCATCGCCAATCGTCTCAATGTCGGCACCACGGGCCTCGAAGCCGGCTCCGGCACGCACTATATTCCGCGTTGGAGCGAGGTGGCAATAACGCTTTCCATCGTGGGCGCGGGCTTCGCCATCTTCCGCGCCGTGGCTCATTACTTCCCCGTTTTCGAAGCGCACTCCGAGGAGCAGGCGCCCCAGGAAATGGGAGAAACGGAGGCGGACGCAGTCGCCATCGGATGAACTTCTTCTCGAAACTCCGGTTGGGCCTGGCCGCCAAGGTGGCGATCTGCGTAATCGCCGGGACGGCGGTTTTCTTCACGTTATTCGGCTTCCTCAACCTGCGGATGGAGCGCTCCTATTCGCGGGATATGGTGGAGCAATCCGCCGAGCGCATCACCGACGTCATTCTGCGCAGCACGCGCTACCAGATGTTGCACAACGACCGCGACGCCCTGCTCAACATCGTCCAGGACTTGGGCAGCGAGCCGGGAATCCAGCGCATCGACCTCTTCAATAAGGATGGCCGCATCACCCTTTCCACCCAGTCCGGCGAAGTAGGCCATGTCGTGGACAAGAGCGCCGAGGGGTGCATCCAGTGCCATCCGGGATCGACGCCGCTCGAAAAACCCTCCAGCGGAGGCCGCGCCCGCGAATTCACGGCAAACGGCGAGCCCATGCTGGGCGTAATGCGGGCCATCTACAACTCTCCGGATTGTTCGAGCGCAGCCTGCCACGTACATCAGGCCAGCCAGCGCGTTCTCGGCGTGATCGACGCCCACCTCTCCCTGGCCGGCGTGGACGCTCAGATACAGCAGCATCAGCGCGCGCTCACCTGGTTCCTGGCGGGCGCAATCGTCTTCGGCTGCGGTTCGGCGGTTCTTTTCATGTGGGTGGTGGTATACCGGCCGGTCAGGGCATTGATCGACGGAACGCATCGCGTGGCCGGCGGCGACATGGCCTACCGCTTGCCCGTCCGCTCGGACGACGAACTCGGGGATTTGGCCGCATCCTTCAACAGGATGACCGAGCAGGTTGCCGGCGTGCAGGCCAAGATCGAAGAACAGGTGCGCCGCAAGACCGCCGAACTGGAGGGCGCTCACAAGTTCCTGCTTCGGTCGGAAAAGATGGCCTCCATCGGGAAACTGGCCGCCACCGTGGCGCATGAGATCAATAACCCCCTGTTCGGCATTTTGACCTACGCGCGGCTCGTATCGCGCGGGCTGAAGAAGCAGGACTTCGCCGGCCGCGACGACCTGGCCGAGCAGCTTGAGACCATCGAACGCGAGAGCAAACGCTGCGGCGACCTGGTGAAGAATCTGCTCACCTTCTCCCGCCAGGCGCCCAGCAATCGCGAACCGAACGACCTGAACGCCATCGTGCGCCGCGCCATTCTGCTGGTCAAACACAAGCTGGATATGCAGGGCATCGAGTTGAAGGAAGACCTGGCGGCGGACCTTCCGCCCGCCCACTGCGACGGCAACCAGGTTCAGCAGGTGGTCCTGGTGCTGCTGGTGAATGCCGCGGAGGCCATGCCCAAGGGCGGCCGCATCGAGGTATCCACCCAATTCGACGGCGGCTCCGAGCAGTGCTCCGTGCGGGTCAAGGATACGGGCGGCGGCATCCCGGAAGACGTCTTACCGCGCATCTTCGATCCTTTTTTTACGACCAAAGAAGACCAGAACCGGACAGGCCTCGGACTGGCCGTGGCGCACAGCATCGTGGAGCAGCACGCCGGAGAGATTTCGGTGCGCTCCGCGCCGGGTGACGGAACCGAATTCACCGTGGCGCTGCCGGCCGCGCTTCCGAGCCGCGACGCTGACGGAGCGGTTGGACAGACGGTCTCGACGGCCCGCAAGGGATAGGTAACAGGAGAAATTATGGCGACTGTAACGGAACCGCCGGTGGCGGCAAGAACCAAGGGTAGAATTCTGATCGTCGACGACGAGTTGGTGGTGCGCGACTCTCTCGGCAAGTGGTTCACCAGCGAGGGCTATGCGGCGCGCCCGGTAGGAGGCGCCCGCGAGGCCCTGGAGACCATCCAGCAAACGGAATTCGACATCGCCCTCATCGATATCAAGATGCCGGGCATGGACGGCATGGAGCTCCAGTCGCGGTTGCGCGAGGCCGATCCCGAGCTGACCGTCATCATCATGACCGGCTACGCGTCCGTCGATACGGCCGTGCAGGCGCTCAAGCACGGCGCCTACGATTACATCACCAAGCCGGTGGACCCCGATGAACTGTCCCACCTGGTGGCCAACGCTCTTGAGCACAAACGGGCGCGTCGCGAAGTGGTGCGCCTGCGCGAGAACCTGCAGGAGGTTTTCCCCTGGACCGAGTTGATCGGCAAGAGCCCTGCCATGAAGAAGGTGGTCGAGCTGATTGAAATGGTGGCGCCCACCGAGGCCACCGTGCTCATCACCGGCGAAAGCGGAACCGGCAAGGAAGTGGTGGCGCGCGCCATCCACGCCGCCGGACCGCGGCGCTACATGCCGATGGTGGCTATCCATTGCGGCGCGCTCACCGAAACCCTGCTTGAGAGCGAGTTGTTCGGCCACGAGAAAGGCGCCTTCACGGGCGCGCAGTACCGCAAAAAGGGCAAGTTCGAGGTCGCCGACGGCGGCAGCGTCTTCCTGGACGAAATCAGCGACATCAGCCTCAAGACCCAGACGGACCTGTTGCGCGTACTGCAGGAAAAGGAGATTGTCCGCGTCGGCGGCAACCAGCCGGTCAAGGTGGATTTCCGCTGCATCGCGGCCACCAACAAGAACCTCGAAGCGCTGGTTAAGGCCGGGACCTTCCGGCCGGACTTGTATTACCGGCTGCACGTCTTCTGCATCGACCTGCCGCCCCTGCGCGACCGCCGCGACGACATCCCGCTGCTGGTCAACCACTTCCTCAACAAGTTCTGCACCGCTACCAGCCGCCCCGTGCCGCAACTTGCCCCGGAGGCGCTCGAAGTGCTGATGCGCCACGACTGGCCGGGCAATGTGCGCGAACTGGAAAACGCCGTCGAGCGCGCGCTGGTGGTGGGGCGCGGCCAGGAAATCCGTCCGGCCGATTTCTCCTTCCAGTTTCAGATGGAAGTACCCACCGGCGGCAGAACGCTGGAGGATATCGAGCGCGCCCACATTGAACGCATCCTGCGCGAGACGCAGCGCAACCTCTCTCGCGCGGCGCGCGTGCTGGATATAGACCGCACCACTCTTTACAATAAGCTCCGCCGATACGGATTGCGGTGAAACCGATTCATCTCATCCCGCTTGCCAACGGAGCCGGCGGCAACGGATCGGGCGCGGAGCCGGATCTGAGCACGCTGGAACACGTGGCCGCCGCGCTGGCGCGCACCTTTCGCACGCCGTGCCGCATCCGGCCCGATACGTTCGACCTGTCGTTCTCGCACGACGCCGGGCGGAATCAATACCACTCCACCGCGATTATCCAGCGCCTGGAGCGCGCCGCCGACCCCGATGCGCGCGTCCTGGGCGTCACCGCCTGCGACCTGTATGTTCCGGTGCTGACCTTTGTGTTCGGGGAGGCGCAGCTTGACGGCAATTGCGCCGTGGTGTCCACCGCCCGTCTGAACGAGGAATTCTACGGCCTGCCGCGCCGCGAAGAACTGCTCCTTGACCGGCTCATCAAGGAAGCCGCCCACGAACTGGGCCACACCTTCGGCCTCCGCCACTGCATGGACTGGCGCTGCGTGATGGCCTCCAGCCACGCCGTGGAACGCCTGGACGTAAAGGGCGCGGATTTCTGCAGGAGTTGCAGGAAAACCGTGGTGGAAGACGGGTATTGGTAGAGGGCGGTCAGACCAGACGGTCGTATTCGGCGTGGCTGCCGATCAGGTCGTCGAGCGGCAGGGTTTGACCACATTCGTCTTCTGCGAGGGCCTCGCGCGCCATTCGCCGGATCACATCGCGTTTCTCGGCGAAGCGCGTCTTCCAATCGTCCTCGTCTGCTAGTGACGCGAGGATCTGCTCCGCTATCGCATCCTGCTCATCTTGAGGCAGCGCGACGACTTTTTCCAACGCCCTCTCCAGTAACGTCGCCATGCCTCAATTCTATCAGTGGAGGGCGGCGAAATTCAGTTCGCGGCCGGTCGCTCCGCACGATCGACCATCAGTACCTCGACCGGTCCCTTGGCCGGCTCAAGCTTCAGCCCAAGCTGTTCCTCGAGCGCGGCGAAGATGTTCAAGAGGTTGCGGTCGGAAGCAGGCCTGGCGCCGCCCGGATCGTCCGGCCCTCCGTAACCAGGGAATCCCATCAGGGCGTCGTCTGGAACGAAACTCAGATGAAGATCGAACTCGCCTGTGAATCCGGTCTGGTCTAATACCGGCCGGCCCAGCGCCATGGCGAGCTCCCTGATGACGTCCGCCATGTGAACCTTGCTTCCTTCCATTCGCAGGCCTGTGGGTTCCATGACCAGGGGAACGTAGCCGCAGTCCACCTTCCCCGGAACATAGTGCGGCGTCGTGCCGGGCGGAAAAGAAACGCACTCTACGTCCTTCGGCGGCGGCAGTTTGAGACCGCCCTTTGCCGCCGTCAAGTCGTAGATTGGGAGATCCCTCGTTTCCCGGTGGAGCGCCAGCTTGAACCTGTCGGCCAGAAGCGTTTGCAGCATGAGCCACGCGTGCTTCGGATCGGTGGGGATCTCCGGTTTGGCCTCGATATCGTAGCCGACGGAATCCATCCAGGACGGACCTCCAACCACCTGGGAGGCCAGCAGGGGGAGTGAGTGGCCCAGCAGGCTGTCGTCGTAGTCCGCGTACGCAAATTGAATGAGGAGCTTCAAGGACGCGTTCGTCGCGGTCAGCCGCCCGCCCGGTTGGTAGCCGGCGCCCATCGGGTGTTGCGTGCGTTCATTCCAGTTCGAAGGATTCTGCTTGATCGACGCCACGGCAAACGCGGGATGCGCTTCCGGCTGGCCGAACAATCCGTGAACCGCGGCCACCGGCAGAACCGCCGCTACGAGGACCAGGCGTTTCACCCACGGCTGCCAGACGAGCCCTTGCATCGCCCTCATATCGAGCGTCCCTTCTCTTCAGCCTAGCAAAGGAGGCCTTACCCCGGCCCCGCGAACCGATACCCGATCCACGGCTCCGTCAGAATATACTTCGGCTTCGCCGGATCGGCCTCAATTTTCTTGCGCACCTGATTCACGAAGACCCGCAAATACTCCGGCTCGTCGCCGTAGTCGGGACCCCACACCGATTGCAGCAGCTCCCGGTGCGGCACCGGCTTGCCGGCGTGCGCCACCAGGTACCGCAGCAGCTCGAATTCCTTGGGCGTGAGCCGCACGTCCTTGCCTTGCGCGCGAACGTGGCGGGCCTCAAAGTCAATTTCCAGGCCCGGCGCCGTAAAGGTGTGCGGGCCGCCATCCGGTCCCGAAGGCGATCGCCGCAGCGCCGCGCGAATCCGTGCCAGCAGCTCTTCCATGCCGAAGGGCTTCGTCACATAGTCATCGGCCCCGGCATCGAGCGCCGCCACCTTATCCTTCTCCGTGTTCCGTACCGAGATGATAATCACCGGAATGTCCGACCCAGACCGCAAGGCGCGGCAGGTTTCGAGACCCCCCATGCCCGGCATGTTCATATCCAGCAGCACCAGGCTGGGGATCTCCAAAGAGACCTTCTCCCGCGCTTCCTCTCCGGTGCGCGCCACAATCACCTCGTAGTTGTGGCCTACCAGCGTGGCTTTCATCACGCGGCGGATCTGCGGGTCGTCGTCCACTACCAGGATTCTGCCCAGGCTCAAGCGCCGCCGCCTTTGCTCGCCGGAAGCGAAAAATAGAAGACCGAGCCTTGTCCCGGCTCGCTTTCCACCCAAATGCGTTCCCCGTGCGCTTCCACAATGCCCTTCGCGATCGCCAGACCCATGCCGGTCCCCTTGGTTTCGAAACGGTGCCGCCGGCCGCGGAAGAACTTGTCGAACACGCGGGCACGCTCGTTCTCTTCGATTCCGGGACCGCGGTCCCCCACTCCGATCACAATTCTCTCACCTTCCACGCCGGCCGAGAGCGTGATGGGCGATCCATCGGGCGAATACTTCAGCGCATTCTCGATCACCTGTTTGAGCGCCTGCGCGATGAACTCCGGGTCGGCTTCTGCCGCCGGCAGACCTTCCGGCACGCGGAGCGCGATGGGCCGCCCCTTGAGCGCCGCGTTCAGTTCCAGCATGGCGGAAGAAATCAACTCCGCCGCCGAGATGGGCCGTTTCTCGAGGTGCAGCTTGCCGGCTTCAATGCGCGCCATCGCCACCACTTCCGCCGCCAGGCTGTTCAGGCGGTCGGCTTCCTCGTCGATAATGGTGAGCAACTCGCGGTCGGCCGCCGCGCTCGCTCCCAGCAGGGCGGTAACCGCGGCTTTGATGGAGGTGAGCGGCGTCTTGATATCGTGCGCCAGGGAATCGAGCAGCGCCGATTTCAAGACTTCGCTTTGGTGCGCGGCCTCCGAGTGGCTTGCGTCTTCGAGCGCGCGCGCCTTTTCGATGGTGATGGCCGCCAGGTTTACAATCGCGCGAATGGTCTGTTCGGATGGCAGAGGTCCGACCAGCCCGACGCTTCCCAGCGGCCGCATGCCCAACCGGACGGGCGCCACCGCCGTCGCGTGCGCCGCGTCGAGCGACAGGTCGTCGATTTCCGCCGCTGTGCGCAGGTCGTGGTCAGTCACCGGTTTGCTCTCCGGCCCGGTGCGGAAGACCTCATCGGCCGGCCCATAGTAGAAGGCCGCCGCGCCGCACCCGAACACCTGCACCACCCGGTTGATGAACTCTCGGATGGTCTTGCGCGGGTTGCCGCTCAGGATCATGGCCTGCACCAGGAGATACAGGCGCTCGATTTCCAGGCGCCGCGCTTCCGCATCGGCGGCCCTGCGCCGGGCGTGCGCGGAAAGCTGGCTGGCTGTCACAGCCGTCACCAGGAAGGCCCCCAGCGCCACCCAATTCTGCGGATCTGCGATGGTCAGTTGGCCGTAGGGCGGCAGGAAGAAGATATTGAAACCGAGCGTGGCCGCCACCGAGGCCGCGATGGCCTCAGCCAGTCCCCAGCGCGCCGAGATTCCCAGGATGGCCAGCAGCAGCGTCAACGCGACGGTGGTATTGTTCACCCCGATCCAAAGATGATAGAGCGCGAGGATCGCCGCCACGATCAGCAATGACGCGGCGAATCGAATGGCCTTCATATTCGGCGGCAAAGCCGCGGGTCTATCTTCGCGGGCCGCGCCCGCGCGACATAGGGCGGCGCGCTTCGGGAACGTAAGCCGGTTCGGGCAGGCTGGCCATTCCGGCGGGATAGACCACCACGTGGCGGGCCGGACCCGACCCGCCGCTTTCGCTTCGGATGGTGGGCTCGTTGCGCAAGGCCAGGTGAATCACGCGGCGCTCGCGGCTGTTCATGGGATTGAAACGGAAAGGCTCGCCGGTCCGCTTGACTTTCTCTGCGGCCGTCAGCGCGCTGAGCCGCAATTCCTCGATGCGGAGCAGCCGGTAGTCGTTGGCGTCGAAGGCAATCCGCGAGTGATGCTCGGACGGCATCCGCAGCATCTCCATGGTGACGTGCTCCAGGGCCAGCAGAAGCTCGGCGCGATTGGAGAGCAGCAAATCGACGTCCGGACCGGAGAACTTCAGCGCGACGTCCGGGGTCTCGACGTCGCCCTCCGCCGGCTCCACGTCGTCCATCTTGTAAGTGACATGAAAACCCCCGTTCCGGAGGGTGGGCCGTAAGAAATCATCGATACGGGGGCCAATCGTGGCAACGGTGTATTTTCGCTCGCTCACACGTTATTTCCTGACGTTCTTTTTCTTTGGGGGTTCCACCGACCGGGCGGCATCGTCCGCAACCGAGGTCTGGTTGAAAAACCACTGCTGCCCCATGCTTACCAGATTGCTGGTCAAGTAGTATAACACCAGGCCGCTGGGGAAATTGTAGAACATGAAGCCGAAGATCAGCGGCATGAACATCATCATCTTCTGCTGGCTGGGATCGCCGGTCGGCTGAGGCGTCATCTTCTGCATGATGAACTGGCTGGCGATCATGATGATCGGCAGAATGTGAATGGGGAGTTGCTCCGCCTGGGACAGGTCCTTCACCCACAGCCAGTTCGCGCCGCGCATTTCCACCGAAACCCGGAACACCGTGTAAAACGCGAAGAAGAACGGAATCTGCAACAGCATGGGGAAGCACCCGCCCATGGGATTCACCCCGTTTTTCTTGTAGAGGTCCATCACTTCCGCGTTCTGGTCGGCTTTCTTAGGGTCGCGGAGGCTGACGTTCTTGTACTTCGCGTTGATGACGTCGATTTGCGGCTTCAGAGCCTGCATTTTCCGCATCGACTTCATATTGGAGAGCTTGACCGGGAACAGCATCATGTTCAACGCGACGGTGACCGCCACGATGGACCAGCCGAAACTGTGGACGAATGCGTCGTTGAACCAGTTGGTGAGCAGGAACAAAGGCTTGGCCAGAAGCGCCATCCACCCGAAATTGATCATCTGCTGGAGTTTCGGGTTGATGCGGCTGAGCATGTCGTAGTCTTTGGGACCTACGAAGAGCTGGAACGTGTTCTCCGGTTCGCCGTCGGAAACCGCGACGCCGGCGTAGGGCGCGGCGGTCGTGCTAAGGGCTGTCGGGACGTAGTCGGTAAACGTGGTCTCCCGTATGGCGACGTTTGGCGGAGGCAGGAAGACAGCCGCGAAATACCTGTCGGCAAGACCGGCGAACGAGTAGTTGCCGGTTGAGGAGATCGGCCCGCTCTTGGCCGCCGTGGGCCGCGGTTCGTTGAGCTTGTTGTCCGGCACGTCGAAATACAGCGCGTGGCTGTTGGCCGCGGCGTCGGACAGTCCCAAATCGCCGAAGCCGCCGCGCCACTCAATCAGGTTCGGAAGCGGCGCGCCGTTGAGAGTCACTTCGGCGGAGACCTTCGAAATATAGCTGTCCTTCTCGAAACGGAAAGTCTTCCTGGCAGCCACATGGCCATTCGAGAATGTGTAGGTGACACCCAGGCCGTCGGGGTCCTCCGCCGCCTGGTAGTACGCCCAGTTGACGATCTTGGTGGTGGCATCCTGGCCGGGAATATAGAACGAGAACGGGTAGTCCATTCCCGCGGCCGTGTTCACCAGGTCCAGCGTCTTTTCGTCGTTGCCCTTGTACTTCTTGAGCTTCCAGCTCCGCACGGTCGCGCCCTGATTGCTTAGCTGGATGGTGAAGAATTGCGTGTCGATGACCAACGGCGGGAGCGTGTATTGGGCCGTCGCCGGCGACGTGGCGGCTGCCTTGCCCTCTTCGGCCGGGGCAACCTGGGGAATTGGCGCGGTGGGCGCCGCGGGAACCGTTTCGGTTGCAGCGGACTGCGCGGTCTTGGTAGGGGCCGGCGGCGGAGACTTAATCAGATACGGCGTCAGGAACATCACCGCGCCTGCCAGCAGAACCGCCAGCAGGGTCCGGATCTCCATGGACATTTCTTTGGGCGGTTGTCCAGAGCCGCCGCCACTTCCTACCGTTTCCTGCATTCTTCCATCTCGTTCTGTAAGACGAGCCTCCAGGCCCGCCTTGTTCCCGGCCAATCGTTCTTCATCCTACCGTACCGGGTCGAACCCGCCGGAATGAAACGGATGGCAGCGCGCCAGGCGCTGCAACCCCATCCAAATTCCCCTGGCCGCACCGTACCGCTCCACGGCCTCCCGCATATACTCCGAACAGGTCGGATGAAAGCGGCAGGCGGAAGGCAGCGCGGGGGAGACGAAACGCTGGTAGAAGCCAAGCGGAGCAATTATGACCCATTGCAGCGCAGAAACAGCTTCTCGACTTCGCGGCGCAACTCCGCTACCGGAGCGTTCAACGCCTTGCGCCGTGGATTGATGACGAGGGAGCACTGTGGGTTCAACTGGTCGAGGAGCAGGCGGACGGCCTCGCGGACCCGCCGTCTGACCCGATTCCGTACCACCGCCTTGCCCAGCGCGCGTGGCGTTGTAAATCCGATGCGAGGACCTTCCGGCTGCGCCTCGCGGACGCAGAATGCCGCGAACAGAGGCCCGGCGTACCGAGCCCCGGTGTCGTAGACCCTTCGGAAATCCTTCGACCGCAGCAGACGAACACGTTTAGGAAAACCAGGGATGGAGACTACCTTTCGGAGCTGACAGTGAGTTTCTTGCGCCCACGGGCGCGGCGGCGCGCGAGCACCGCACGCCCATTCTTGGTCTCCATGCGGCTGCGGAATCCATGCGTCTTCGCCCGATGGCGGTTGTTTGGTTGAAATGTGCGCTTCGGCATTCTAGTTCAAGTACTTAGTATACCCGACCCGGCAGAGCCTCCGCAAATCGCTTGCGCGCGGTGCATCTTGCCCGTACTCTGATTGTCTATGGACCCTGGCCGCCGGTTCCCGTTGCGCCGCACGCTGGCCGCACTTCTCCTGTTCGGCTCGGCATTCGGCTATGTCGAGGCCGCCGTCGTGAGCTACCTGCGCGATCTGCATGAGCCTGCGCGGCAGCGGTTCTATCCGGGCCGTCCCGCCGGCCAACTCTTTCCGCTGGTGACGTTGGAACAGCTCCGCGCGGCCGGGCCGGTGCAGTCGAAGACGCTGGCTATCGAAATCGTGCGAGAGGCGGCCACAATTGTGATGCTCGGCGCCGTCGCGCTGGCCGTCGCCGGGACCGGCGGACAGTGGGTTGCGGCGTTTGCTGTTGCCTTCGGGATATGGGATATCGCCTTTTACGTCTTTCTGAAGTTGCTCTTGGGCTGGCCCGCGTCGGTATTCACGTGGGATATCCTATTTCTGATCCCGGCGCCTTGGACCGGTCCGGTGCTGGCGCCCGCGCTGGTGTCGATCGCGATGGTTGGGGCGGGCATACACCATTTGTGGCGCGACGCGAGCGGCGCGCGAGTCCGGATCGGTGGCGTGCGCGGGCTTGGAATCGCGTCCGGCGCCGCCCTGATCCTGGCATCGTTCCTCATGGAATACCGGCGCGTCATGGCCGGCGGGATGCCGCATCCGTTCCACTGGGGCGTGTTCGGCGCGGGCCTGGCGCTGGGGATCTTGAGCTATGCAAGCGGAGGCTGGAGAGTGGAGTCCTAAGCGTCACTTCGGGTCGTGCGGCGGCACCGTCCAAAGGTACAAATGGCGGCTCAGGAACGCGTTGTCGTCCTGGTTGCCGACCATGACTTCCTTGTCGGCCTTCCAATCGCCCATATCGAAGGTGTTGGAGACAATGCGCGTACCGGGCTTCAAATCCTGCAGCAGCTTGGGGCGGAGCTTCAGATTGACGCTCGATAACAGGAACAGGGTCACCACGCTGGCCTCGTGAATATCGGCTGTGAACAGATCGCCCTCTTCGAACCGGACCAGGTTTTCCACGCCGGCCGTCTTGGCGTTCGCTTTGGCCTCGCCGATGCGCACGGGGTTGATGTCGATTCCGAGAGCATGAGCGCCGTATAGCTTGGCGGCGGCAATCACGATGCGGCCGTCTCCGCAGCCCAGGTCGTAAACGATATCGGTCTTCTTGACGTCGGCCAGCTTGAGCATCGCCTGAACGGCTTCGTCGGTTGTGGGCACGTAAGGCACGTCCGGTACGCGCGCCGGCTGATCGGTCTGCGCGCCGGCCGCCGCCGCGGTAAGCATCGCGAGAACCAGACACGAACCAGGGATCGATTTCCTCGGTAGCATCGTTCAACCTCCTGTTACCTGAGAATATCGCAACTGGCCTGGACCCGCGCCGGTGGGGCAGCCATCGTCTGGCGCTATGGCTTCGCGTCGTCCGCCGGCGCCGCCAGGAGGCGGTATTCGATCTTGCGCAATCCCCCAGTGGTGGAGTAGGTTGCAAAGCCGAAGGGGGCTGACATCTCGATATCGCCCGGGCGGAGGCTCAGCTTCCGCCCCGCCAATTCCACCCCGATGATTTGTTCTTCGCCGATCCAGGCTTCCACCACCTCGTCGGTCACCCGCAGGCGGAACGAGTACCACTGGCCATTCACGAATTGCGCCACCGTGGCTGTCTCGTTCTCCGACGCGTCGTTATCGTCCAGGCTCGAGAGACCCACCACGTTGCCGCCCCAGCCGCCGTTGATCCAGGTGAGGAACGAACCCCCGACCGGAAACGTAAGGCCCGCAAAGAAATCGTACCCGGCCAGGCGGACCGCCTCGAAACGGACCTCGTAATTGGACTTGGGAAACCAATAGACCCAGTTGACGCCCGTCATGGCCCCGGTTCCTAGGATCAGGCTCCCGTCCTGGACGCTTACCTTGCCACGCGCCGCGAACGCGGTTTCCTTCCAGCCGGTCAACGTCTTACCGTCGAACATGGATTGCCATTCGCCCACCGGCGGCCGGTCCGCTGCCTGCGGCGGATTGGCGGGCGCGCTCGCATTCTGAGCGGCGGCGCACAGTACCGCGGCCATCAGCGGCGCCGCCAGCCGCAATCCGCGATGCACAATGGTGGACGCCATAGAGCAATTATAGTCGCGCAGGCTACAATACCTCCTATGATCGTCGTTCACGTCTCCGTTCACGTCAAAGCCGAGCGCGTCGAGGAGTTCCGGCGGGCCACGGTGGAAAACGCCCGCAACAGCGTGCAAGAGCCTGGCGTTGCGCGTTTCGACGTCCTGCAGCAGGCGGACGACCCAACGCGCTTCGTGCTGGTCGAAGTCTATCGCAACCCCGAAGCCCCCGCGCAGCATAAAGGCACCGCGCACTACCAGGCCTGGGCCGCCGTGGCTCTGGACATGATGGCGGAGCCGCGCACCCGCTCGATTTACGCCAACATCTACCCCGCCGACGAAGGCTGGTAGGCGTCCATGCGGTTCGAATTCGCCACTGCCGCGCGCATTCTTTTCGGCGAGGGCATGATGCGCGAGGCCGCGCCCGCTGCCGCCGCCATGGGCCGGCGCGCCTTGCTGGTGACCGGCGTTTCGCGGGAACGCGCGGCGCCCCTCGCCGCCCTTCTTGAAGCCGCCGGCGTTTCCTGCGTCCCTTTTGCCGTCCCGGGCGAACCTGCCGTGGAACTGGTGCGTGCCGGCACGGTATACGCGCGCGGCGAACAATGCGATTTGGCGATTGCCATGGGCGGCGGCAGCGCCATCGACGCCGGCAAGGCGCTGGCCGCCATGCTCGCCAATCCCGGCGATCCGCTGGATTACCTGGAGGTGATCGGCGCGGGAC
Organism: uncultured Solibacteraceae bacterium; assembly: GCA_964457555.1. GTDB lineage: Bacteria > Acidobacteriota > Terriglobia > Bryobacterales > Bryobacteraceae > BOG-224. The sequence continues at coordinate 58,714 of CAYWHA010000008.1, read as the reverse complement.
GGCCGATTGAGCGCTCCTCCGTTCCGTTCATCGCCATCCCCACCACCGCCGGAACCGGTTCCGAGGTCACGCGCAACGCCGTGCTGGCCTCGCCCGCGCACCGCGTCAAAGCCAGTCTCCGCAGCCCCGGGATGCTGCCGCGCCTGGCGGTGGTCGATCCGGAACTCACGCTCGATCTGCCGCGTTCCATCACCGCCTCCACCGGTCTCGACGCGCTCACGCAATGCATCGAGCCCTACGTCTCCGTGCGGGCTAACCCGATGACCGACCTGGTTTGCGTGGAAGGCATTCGCCGCGCAGCCGCCGCCCTGCCGCGCGTTTGTGAAAACGGACGCGACCGCCCGGCGCGCGTGGAGATGGCGTGGGTGAGCCTGTTGGGAGGCATGGCGCTGGCCAACGCCGCACTGGGGGCGGTACACGGTTTCGCGGCGCCTATTGGCGGGATGTTCGCGGCCCCTCACGGCGCAGTCTGCGCGGCCCTGCTGCCCTACGTCATGGAAATGAACGTCCAGGCCCTGCGGGCCCGCGACCCTGGCGGCGAGCCCCTCCGCCGCTATGACGAGGTCGCGCGCCTGCTCACCGGCCGGCCTCATGCCGCCGCTGAAGATGGCGTTCGCTGGGTGGCGGCCCTGTGCCGCAAGCTGGAGGTTCCACCCCTGCGCAAGTATGGCGTTGCCGACGCTGAGATTCCGGATCTGGTGGCCAAAGCCGCCCATGCCAGCAGCATGAAAGGCAACCCCATCGTCCTGACCGCCGACGAGTTGCGGCAGATCGTTTCCGCCAGCCTGTAACGGCCGATCTTGGGCGTCTTGCCCAAAACCAGAGGTGGGGCCATCTGGAATCAGCACGTTACGGGTTCGATTTGGGCATTTGCCCAAAATCGGTGGGGAAAGCGCTTTCGCCTGCCTCTTGCCCGCCTTGAAAATGTGCCCTCAGCGAACCTTCGTCACGCGCAGAAGCCAGTCCTTGGACTGGAGCGAGCCAGGGTAATCGTCCGGCGCTCCGAAAATCCGTATGGCCCCGCCGGATACCTCACCGTGGGCGCCTTCCTTCTGGTTCACCAGGTCGGTCCAGGTGAAACGGAACTTGTCGGTTGGCGAGGAGGGCCGCAGGTCGAGCTTCAGCGTGCCTCCCCAGCGGGCGTAGGCCAGATACTCCTCGCCGGGGACGGCGGAACAATACCTCGCGGCGTATTCGGAAACCAGCTCGGGATGCGGTTCGAGCTTCCACCACTCCATGCCTTGCAGCAGTTTCGCCATGAACCCCATGGAATTGGCTCCGGGGTAATGGATGGTATCCACATCCGCGGGATCGATGGGGTAAGATCCCAGCCGAGGCGGGCCGGGGCGGTCGGGGTTCGGAATATAGGCCCACCACTGGTGGCCGCCTCCGTAGGTGTGGCCGGCCGCGCCGGATAGGAACGCCGACCACGCGGCGAAGCGGATATCCTCGGCCGGCGCGCTGCCCACGATGAACTCGTACCAGGTTTCGGTTACCAGGATAGGCTTGGCCGGCGCGCGCGCGTGTAATCGGCCGCCACAATCCGGGGGACCAGCTCGTTTCTCCACTTGCCATGGCCGGCCTGGCTTTGGTTGAAATCGAGCCACGGCTCATTGTGCAACTTTTCTCCCGTGGACCACTGCTGCGAATCGCCCATATCCCCGCCGGACCAGCCTGGCGGAGTGTTGTGCACGCCGATGACGTGCCGGTAGGGGTCCTCAGTGCGCATCAAGGCGCCGAGATCCTTCCAGAATTGCAGGCCCATGCCGCCATAGTCGTACATGTTATATTCCCCGGCGACCGTCCAAACCACGTTGTAAGCGGCCAGGCGCTCGACCACGTAGCGCGCCCAGCGGCGCACCTTCTCGGGGCCGGCCTGGGTGTTGAGATTGCGGGCGCTCCACCAGGGGTGGATCCAGACCGTCAGTCCCTTGCTGTTAGCGTAAGCCACCATCCGCTCGGCTTGGTGGATCTGGTCGAAATCCGGGGTGTCGTAGGCGCTGCCCAGCATATTAATGCCGTTATTGGCGCCAAAAAAGAACTGGCCCGCGGTAAAGCCCTGCTGCGCCCTGCCGTCCACCACCTGCTGAAAGCGGGCGAATGGGATGTTCTTTCCACCCCACGCCCACCACGTGTCGGCGATCCACAGCAACGGCGTCCCGTCGGCGTATTCGAAGTATCTTCCAGCGCGGGGGCCCTCTTTGGCGACGCGGATGAAGCCGTGGCGCGTGGGGTTGGCAGCCTTCTGTTCCGCGGTCCATGCGTCGCATTGGAAATTGCCCTTTACGGCGTTGAGGCCGGCGTCGCTCGACGTCGCGGAGTAGGACCACTCGCCTGAAGCCGGCGGCGCGAAGCGGGCTTTCCAGGTCTGGCCGCCATCCCAGAAGCCCGCCGCCGTATACCGCATTCCGCGAGCCTCGCCGGTAACGCCGGTGAACGTCACCGAAACATACGGTTTGCCGCCCTCCGGCAGAGCGTCCACGTAGGCGTTGCCGAAAGAGGCCTTAGCCGTCATCTCGACTTCGAACGGCTCCCATTGGCCGGCGGTCCTGGCGGACTGGGCGGCGGCCGGAATGGCGCAAGACGCCGAGAGGACGATCAGACCCAGAAAGCGATTTCGCATCGTCGACCTCCGGATGTCGATAGCTCATGTTAGCCCACGAGTGCAGCGTCCGAAAATTGGCGGGCCAGTTCCGGAGGCCGATGGGACGGACCCTCCGATTTCCGGCGCGGGGTGGCGGGCGGACACGCTCGCGGGCCCCCCAGGTCGTCCCGGCCTTCGAAAAGTCGGCTCGACAGCCGACTCTGCAAGCCTGGCGGCTCGCGCCACGGGTCGGAATCGCCTTCCGCGCCGCTCCGCCGTGGTACGTTGAGCTTCATGACGTGGCTGACATGGTCCCTGCTTTCCGCATTGTTCGCTGCCGCCACCGCAATCCTCGCGAAGGTCGGCGTCACCGGAATGGATGCGAATCTCGCCACGGCGGTCAGGACTTCCGTCGTCGTGGCATTTACATGGCTCCTTGCCTACGCCACCCGGCAGCCGGGGGGATTTGAGGCCTTGTCGGGCAAGTCCTGGCTGTTCCTGGCTCTTTCCGGCTTGGCAACTGGCCTCTCCTGGGTTTGCTATTTTCACGCTCTGCAGGTGGGTCCAGCATCACGCGTTGCGCCGATCGACAAGCTGAGCGTCGCCCTGGTGATCGTTTTCGGCGCTTTGTTCCTGGGAGAGCGGCTGACTTGGGGGAAAGGCATCGGCGGCCTCCTGATTGTCGCCGGGGCGATTACGATCGCGCTCGACTGAGAGGCCGGGCGACTGGAACCCAAGTTGCTGATTCGGGAGCCGCATGAAACGATTGCGAGGCGGGGTCGAGGAGTGATGGGGCGGCGAATGTGCGCGGCCTTCACACCTGTGATCCGGACCGCTCGTTGTTGCGCGCCCCGAAGATCCGCTAGAATAATGGCTTACCGTATCGAAGCGGCAGTGACCGTCCAGGGGTTTTTCCCGATTCACGGAGCGGAATGGAAAGGTGTGTTCGCATGAGTGCGCTTCAGAGCGTACGTGTGCTCGCAATGTCGGTTTGCCTCGCGGCGGCGTGGACGCCTCAGATCGCCGCGCAGACGGCCCCCGCGGGCGCGCCCGCTCCTCAGACCCCGCCTGCCCAGCCCGCGCCCGGTCCGCAGACTCCGCCCGCCCAGCCCACGCCCGCGCAACAACAACGGAACCCGTTTGAGAACGTTCCGCGGGAGACGCCGGTGCAGCCGCCGGCCCAGCCGGCCACTCCGCCGCAGACTGCTCCGGCCCAGCCGGGGCAGCCGTCTCAGCAAGGCCTTCCCGCCCAGCCGCAACTGGAACAGCCCAAGCCGCCCCAACTTCCGGCGCAGGCGGGCCAGTATATCGAGGCGGTCGAATTCCGCGGTTTGCGCCGCGTGCCCCTGGACACGGCGAAGGCGCTCATCCAGACCAAGGCCGGCGACTTGTACAGTGAAGAGATCTTGCGGCGCGATTTCATGCAGTTGTGGAATAGCGGGCGCTTCGACGATCTTCGCATCGAAGCCGAGCCGGGGAATGCGGGCCTGCTCATCCGGTTCGTGGTGATCGAGCGCCGCGTCATCCGGAGCATCGACTACGTAGGCATCAAATCGATTTCGGTATCCGACATCCTGGACCGCTTCAAGGAACGCAAGGTCGGGCTGGCCGTGGAGTCGCAGTACGATCCGAACAAGATCCAGCATGCCGCCATCGTCCTGAAGGAGCTATTGGGCGAGCACGGTCATGAGTATGCCTCGGTGAATCCGGTGGTCGAGCAGGTCCCGCCCGCCTCCTTGAAGGTTACTTTCCAAATCGACGAAGGGCCCACGGTGAAGGTGGGGAACATTACGGTCATCGGCAACCGCTCATTCAAGAGGGACTGGGTGGTGTGGCAGATGGCGGACCTGAGGCCTTACGGCATCCCCCATTCGCCGATCTTATCGAACGTCTTCGCCAGGAGTTATGACGTCATCAAGTTGGAAGACGACACGGAACGCATTCGGATGGGCTACCTGAACCAGGGCTTCTTTAAGGCTAAGGTGGGGAACGAGTCCGTCACAATCGTCCGGCGGGGCGGTTCGGGCTGGCGCCTTCCGCTGGTCATGATGAACATGGCGCACATCGACGCCGACATCACCATTCATGTGGACGAAGGCCCGCAGTACCATCTGCGGAACGTCTATTTCCAGGGAGTCAACCTGTTCAAAACGCCCGACGCCCTGATGCGGCCGCTGTTCAAGATGGGGCCGGGCGACGTGTTCTCGGCCGATAAGCTCAAGAAGGGCATGGAAGAGATGCGGAAGCTGTACGGCACGTACGGCTATATCGACTTCTCGCCCGATCCGAATCCCGATTTCATCCCGGATACCAACCAGGTCGATCTGACGATTACAGCGGACGAGGGCAAGCAATTCTTCATCCGGCGCATCGATTTCCAGGGGAACCAATCCACGCGCGATAAGGTGATCCGCCGCGAGTTGTATCTGGACGAGGGCGACATGTTCAATATGAACCTCTGGAACCTGAGTATCATGCGCCTGAACCAGCTCGGATATTTCCAGGTGATGAAGGAGGAAGACGCCACCCAGGTCAGCAGGGTCCCGAACTCGGATACGGTGGACATTACCCTCAAGGTGCAGGAGCGCGGGAAGAATGCCATCGGACTGAACGGCGGCGTTTCCGGCCTCGCGGGCAGCTTCGTCGGCTTCAATTACTCCACCAACAACTTCCTGGGGCTGGGCGAGGTGCTTTCGCTCGATGCGCAGCTTGGTACGCGGCAGCAAATGATCAGTCTGGGATTCACGGAGCCGTACCTCCTTGACAAGCCCATCCAGACGGGATTCAACGTGTACCTGCGGAGGTTCAATTTCAACCAGGCCCGCGAGGCATCGATCCTGTCCGGACAGAACCTGATTCCGCTATATGAGAACCTGGGACCGCAGAACCTGTTGAATTACACCCAGAACAGCAAGGGGTTCACCACTTCCCTCAGCACGCACCTGCGGCGCAGTTTCGCGCAGGTCGGCCTCACGTACGGCTACGACGTTTCGAGCATCGTCACCCAAACCACGGCGGCGTTGAATTATTTTACGTATCTCAATTTCGCGGGGATCAACGGGCCCAACTCGCTCAGTGGGATCAAGACCAGCCACGTCGCGCTGTCGTATAACTACAACACCGTGAGCAACCCGTATTTTCCGACCGGAGGCCACAGCTTTTTCTTCTCGACCGATTTCGCCGGCGTAGTTCTGGGCGGCAACGTCAACACGATCCGTCCGTCCGTCGAGTACAAGTACTTCCATACGTCGCCGTTCAGCAAGAACCAGGTTCTGGCGTTCCACGTCCTGGGCTCGATGATCAGCGGCTACGGTGGAAGGGTGGCGCCGCCGTTCGCCCGCACGTTCATCGGCGGCGAGATGGACATCCGCGGATTCCAGGACTGGGGCATCACGCCCATTGCGTTTATTCCGACCACACAATCGGTCCCGCTGCTGAACGCCAACGGCACCAACCGCACGCAGACCGTGATTAACAATGGCGTCGTCTCGCAGGCGGGAGTTTACGAGACGGTCCCGAGCTACCAACTGATCACGCCCGGGGGCGACTCGCATGTGATTTCGAGTTTCGAATACCGCATTCCGATCGTACCCAATGTAGTAACGCTCTCAGCGTTCTTCGACGCCGGCGTCGATAAGATCCTGCTGAGCCACCAACTCGCGCTCGAAGCCTCCCATATTGCGGGCCTGAACCAGGAGTTCCCCCAAGCCGGCTTCGCGGACGACGTGAGGATCATCGCGGGGACGCAAAGGCCGAGGGCTTCGACCGGTCTCGAGATTTCGATCAGGCTGCCGGTGGTCCAGGCGCCATTCCGCGTGTACTTCGCTTACAATCCGTCGTGCGTGCGGGAGTACCTGCAGCCGCCCATCGTGGCCGACCGGTCGTTGTTCCCCAATTACGCGAGTTTCACGAACGCGGCAACCTATGTCGGCGAGGCCATCCCGTTTTTCGAGAAGCGGACGTTGTTTCGTTTCACGATTGGCAAGTCGTTCTAAGCACAGGAGCCAGTCATGATGTTATTCTCACATTTAGGAGTTTGCAGCTTGAACAAGAAATTCGCCGTTTTACCCGCTTTGGTCCTGGGCTTCGCCATGCTGGCGAATTCCCAGACCCCCGCCCCCGCTCCGGCCGCCGCCGGTCCCCCTCCCACCAAGATCGGGATCATCAATGCGGAGGGGGCCATCGTCGCCACGAAAGAAGGCCAGAAGGCCATGGATGAATTCCAGAAGACGGTCGTGACGCCGAAGAAGGATGCCCTCGACAAATTGCAGGCCACCATTCAGGCGGACACCGACAGGCTGCGCAAGGGATCGGCCACCATGAGTCTGGACGCGCAGAAAAAGCTGCAGGCCGACATCGACGCCAATACCAAGACCTTCACCCGCACGCAGGAGGACGCCCAGGCCGAAGTCCAGGACCAACAGGGCAAAATCTTTCAGGAACTGGGGACCAAGATGATGACGATCCTGGCGAAGTACGGGACCGACAATGGGTTTGCGGTGGTTCTGGACGTGAGCAACCAGCAGACGTCGGTTCTTTGGGCGGCCTCGGGTGTGGATGTTACCAGCGACATCGTGAAGTTGTACGACGAGAAGTATCCGCTCAGCGCGGTGAGTGCGCCCGCCGCCCCGGCTGCGCCGGCGGCCAAACCGCCCGCCACGCCCCCGGCGGCTAAGAAACAGTAGTCCCGGCAACGTACCGCCGCCGGTTTCCGCCGGCGGTGTTCTTCTCGTGAGATCCGCCAGCGCCGCCAGTCTCTACCAGCGGCGCTACTCCCATTCAATGGTGCCCGGCGGTTTGTGCGTTAAATCCAGGAAAACCCCCGCAATGCCTTCCTGCTGGAACAACTCCGCGCACATTTCCTGAAGTAAAGGCGCGTCGATGGAGACGGACCGCGCAGTCATTCCGTCCACGGAATCCACGGGACGCAATACCACCGAGTCGGGGCATTCGGCGCTGGCGCCCAAGGGAATCAGGATCACCGGGAATTGCCAGACGCGCCGGTCGAAACCGGAGTGTTGAGACAGCCCGCGAATCGCGGCGTCGGCGCGGCGCAGCCGGGCGATGCGCTGGGGAGTCAGAAAAGCGGCGCGCACCTGCATCCGGGAGATGGGAACGCGCGTCCGCACGTTTCCGATGACGCGGTTGATCCCGGACAGGCGGTTGATCAGCGCTGTGGCGCGACCGTGGTCCAGGGCGTCGATCGCTAGAACGGGCGCGTAGCTGCGCGAATCGCCCTGCACTCCCACGGAATTCACCGGGACGATATACCCGTCGGCCGTGGCGTGGAGCGGCGCGTCGACCTCCGAACAGAGACAACGAATCGCCAGTCCGGGCCCGGGAAACGGATGGCGGTCCAGCAGTTCGGAGGGCAATCCCAGTTCGCGCCCCACCTGGCGCACTTCGTCCTTGTAGAACGACTTCAGCGGCTCCACGATGCGGCCGGCTTCGATCAGCTTCCGAATCCCCGCCACGCGGTTATGGTGGGTCTTGATCAGGGCGGCGTTGGCCGTGCCGCCGGATTCGATGGTGTCGGGGTAGATGGTCCCCTGGCCAAGGATCCAACAACCATCGGCGAGGCCCTGCTCGGCCATGATCCGTTCCTGCACGCGCACGAATTCCTCGCCGATGATGTGCCGCTTCCGTTCCGGTTCGGTAACGCCCCTGAGCGCACTGAGAAACTGCTCCGCGGCGGGTTCCACCGCCACTCCGGCGAGACGCCCCACAAATTCGCTTTCACCCTCCCGCATCAGCCCGGTATCGACGTAGACGCCGCGCACCCTGTCCTCCCCCAGGGCGCGCGTACACAAAGCGAACGCCACGCTGGAATCCACGCCGCCGCTCACGAAGAAAAAGACGTTGCGGCCGCCCACCGCGTCCCGGATCTCCCGCTCCAGCGCGGGCGCACGGCCGCTCGGGTCCCAATCTTTCCGGCATCCGCACACGCGAAATACGAAATTCGCCAGGTACTCCTTGCCCCGCTCCGTGTGGACCACCTCGGGGTGAAACTGCACCGCGTAAAGCTTCCTGCCGGGCGCGGCCATCGCGGCGATGGCGCACGTAGCGGTGCGGCCGGCCGTGGAAAAGCCCTCGGGCAGGCCGTCTACCGCGTCGCGGTGGCTCATCCAGACCTGTTGCCGGCCGCCCAGTCCTTCGAATAGGGCATCGGAAACCGGGTCCATCTCGAGGGTCGCCATGCCGTACTCGCCGCGTTCGCCTTTGCGCACCTCGCCGCCCAGCAGGTGCGCCATAAGCTGGTGGCCGTAGCAGATGCCGAACACGGGAACGCCGCAGGCGAAGATCGCCGGGTCCACGGTGGGGCTGCCTGGATCGTACACGCTGCTGGGGCCGCCGGAAATCAGGATGCCGCGCGCGGACGCTAATTGATGGGCGGGAGTCTCGCTCGCCCGGACTTCGGCGTAAACGCCCAAATCACGCACTTTGCGTGCGATCAAATGGCAATACTGGCCGCCGGCATCCAAGACAATAATCTGTGGATCGGGGTTCAAGCTTCGATGGTAGCAGCACGGCGCCGCGCTATAAAGAAGAGTGATGCGCGAAATTCCTGTTGGGCTGATCGGTTATGGCTTCGGCGGCTCCGTCTTTCACGCGCCGCTGATCCGCCGCACGCCGGGGCTGCGGCTGGATGCGGTGGTGACCAGCCGTAAGGCAGAGGTCGAGCGTATGCCGGGCGTGCGCGTGCTCGGGAGCGTGGCGGAGTTGCTGGCCGACGCCGATATTCCCGTGGTGGTTGTGTCCTCGCCCACGGGAACGCATTTCGAGATTGGCCGCGCCGCGCTGCTGGCCGGGAAACATGTCGTGATGGACAAGCCCATTGCGGTCACCGTGGGCGAGGCCGAGGAGTTGATGGCACTCGCTCAGGCGAATGGTCTCGTCCTGACCGCGTTTCACAACCGCCGCTGGGATGGCGACTTCCTCACCGTGAAGCAGTGCATCGCCGCCGGCTGGCTGGGGACGGTGTACTCGTACGAGGCGCACTACGACCGCTTCCGGCCCACCGTTGTCGCCCGGTGGAAGGAGCAGGCCGGGGCCGGTTCCGGAACTCTCTACGATCTGGGGCCCCATCTGATCGACCAGATGCTGCAACTCTTCGGCATGCCGCGCGCCGTGAACGCCGACATCCTCTTGCAGCGCGAGGGCGCAGGGGCCGTCGACTATTTTCACCTGGCGCTCGATTACGGCCGCATGCGGGCGATTTTGCACAGCTCGATGCTGGTTCCACGGCCCGGACCGCACTTTGCCATCCACGGGGACCGGGGCAGCTACTTTTCCTACGGCATGGACCCGCAGGAAGCGGCGCTCATGGCGGGGAAACTGCCGGGCGATCCTGGATGGGCGGCCGATATAGCGGCTCGGCCCGGCGAGCTATATTTGGCGGATGGAACCGGGCGCCAGGTGGAAACCCTGCCCGGCGCCTGGCAGGCTTATTACGCGGCTTTGGCCGATTGCCTGCATGGCGGCGGCCCTCCGCCTGTCGATCCATCGGACGCCCGCGACGGTCTCAAGGTCATCGAAGCCGCCCTGCGCAGCGCCGACGAGCGGCGGACCGTGGATCTGTGAACGGAACGAACACGTTCCGCCTGGCGTAGTAAGTTAGGATGGAAGCTCATTGTGAAGAAATCGTCTAAGGTCACCCTGACCTTGGTCGCGGCGCTCGGAATGGCCGCGTGCAACCGCCAGCGGCAGGATCCCTGCCGGCCGGCGACGTTCAACCAGGAGGCGTGCCAGCAAGCTGTGAGCGACGGGGGCTACTACTGGAACGGTTCGTGGCAGCCGATGCTTTATCATTACCCATACCCCTACTACTACGATTCCTACCGAAGCTACGTGAATAGCGGCGGCCAGGTGACCGCCGAGCCGGGGCGGGTCTACGGCCATCCCGGCGACCCGGCCGTGACGCGCGGCGGGTTCGGAGAGACCGGCGCGGGCCACGGAGCGGGGGAGTAAATGCGCAGGATTTCGGCGGAGCCGAGGGCGGATTGGCAGCGGAAGGTGGAGGAGCAGGGGCTCACCTGGCACACCGGAGAGCAGGTCTACTGGAACGAATCCGCGTTTTACGAGTTCACCGCCAAGGAGGTGGACGCTCTAGAAGCCGCAGCCAACGAGCTCGAAGCCATGACGCTGGCGGCCGCTCAGCACATTATCGATAACAAGTTGTACTCCCAACTGTCGATTCCGGAAACGGCTGTCCCGCTTATTGAAGCTTCCTGGGAAGCCGAGCCGCCTTCCCTTTACGGGCGCTTCGACCTGGCGTATGACGGCGCCAACCCGCCGAAACTCCTGGAGTACAATTCCGATACGCCCACCTCGCTGGTGGAGGCCGCCATCGTTCAGTGGTACTGGCTGCAAGACACGTTCCCCCATCGCGACCAGTTCAATTCCATCCACGAGCGGCTGGTGGCCCTGTGGAAGGATCTTGCGCCTTACCTGCCGGAGGGCCATATCGATTTCTGTTCCATGGACGATGCCGAGGACGGCATGACCGTCACCTACCTTCAGGACACGGCTCAGCAGGCTGGGCTTACGGCCGCCGCGTTCCCCATCGACGAAATTGGGTGGAACGGGACCTCTTTTCTGGGGCCGGAGGACCGGCCGCTGGGCGCGGTGTTCAAACTTTACCCCTGGGAGTGGATGGTGCGCGAGGAGTTCGGTAAGCACCTGGGTGCGGCCGGTACGCTTTGGATCGAGCCGCCGTGGAAGATGCTGCTCTCCAATAAGGGGATACTGCCGGTTCTGTGGAAACTATACCCGCGGCATCCGTATCTGCTGGAGGCGAGCTTCGACGGGCCAGGTTTGCTGCTCTCATGGGTCAGGAAGCCGCTGCTCGGGCGGGAGGGCGCGAACATCACCCTGCACCAGCCCGGGGAGGATCTGGAAACGCCAGGCGGGTATGGCGCCGAAGGCTTTGTCTATCAGGACATGGCTCCGCTGAAGAGCTTCGACGGCCAATACCCCGTGGTGGGCGCGTGGACCGTAGGGCACGAAGAAGGCAACGTCGCGGCCGGCATGGGAATCCGCGAATCGGCCACGCCGATCGTGACCAACCTCAGCCAGTTCGTGCCTCATTTATTCGACTGATGCGGGGACAGACGAATCTGTCCCAAGGCGCCCAGTTCGCCCGCCCTGCTCGCCCGCCCAGTTCTCCGCTCAGCTCATGTAATCGAAGAGGGTTTTCGTCGGCATTTGCGCTTGCGCCTGGAAGGCCGCGCTGAGTTGCGTGTTGTCCTGGCTCAACTGGAGCGCTTCGGAAGCTACGTCGGCGTCTTGCATGGAGCCAACCTGCGTTTGCAGTTGCGTATTCTGGCTGCTGGCGGACGTCTGTGCGGCCTGAATGCGGTCTTCGACGTTGCCGTAAAACCCCTGCGCCGAGTTCAGTTGCGCCGAAGCCGCCTGGAGATTGGATATGGTCGCCTGAATGCCGCTGGTATCGGTCCCGCTGGTGCTGGAACAGGCAAGCTGCAAGGCGTTCAAGGAGGCGAAGACGTTGTCGGAGGCGCATGTGTTGTCGTCGTTTCGGGCATCGAATATGTCCTGCGCAGTCTCAGAAACTGCAAAGGACCCTCCGGAGGAGTCTTGCACCTGCCGCGTGGACGTGGAGTAGGAGATTTGGGTCACGCCGTTGCCGATGGGATCCTCCCCGGTATTGATCTGGTAGGCCGGGGTTTGGTCCTGGTCGCCGCTGAAAATGTACCTGCCCTGTACTTGCGTATTGCTGATGGCGACCATTTGCTGTTGGATCGACTGAATCTGGCTCCCAATGGAAGCGCGATCGCTCGCGTCCAGGTCGGTATCCATGGCTTGCGTCCCGAGCGTCTCCGCCTGATTCATGAGCTGAATGGCGGAGCTTAGGGCGTTATCGGCGCTGGTCGCATCGGTGTCAGCCAGTACCAGGTTGGACTGGATCTGAGTATTCCGCGCCAGGTCGGCGCGAAGCTGCAGCAGGGGGGCAATCTGGTCGGGATCGTCCGAGGGGACTGAGATTTTCAAGCCTGAGGACACCTGCTGATTGGCCTCGGCGAGGTTTTGCTGAATTTGATCCACATTGGCGAGAAAGATCTGAGCGGGTCCGCTGAGGTTCGATATCATGATGGCCCTTTAAGTGAACACCTGCACCATGTCGATGGCATCCTGGCTGAGCTGGTCGAGCGTTGTGACCATCTTCGAACAGGCATCGTAGGCGCTCTGGAATTGGATCATAGTCATAGCCTCCTGGTCGAGCGAAACACCCGAGCTCTGTTGGCGCAAGTTCTGGGCTTGGGCCAGCGTGGCTTGTTCCGTGGTCTGCCGGTTTGTGGCGGTGCTCAGCGCCGCGCCGGCGCTTGAGGCCATCTGACCGTAGTACTCGCTGAATGTGGAGCCGCCGAGCGCCTCCTGAGCGGCGCTCTCCAAGCCGGAGAGTGAGGCCGGCGTACCAACCGGCAATGCCGTCAATTGAGCCGTGGTAGCGGAAGGATCCACGGAAAGCGTCTGGGCGACCGTGCTGGGGCTGGTCGGGTCGTAGTCGAACAGCGCCAATCCGGGCGACCCGGCGCTCAAGATGCCGTTCACACTATCGGCGAGTTGCTGCGCCATCGCATTCAACTGCCCCTGCTGCGACGAATCGCCGAGATAGGAAGGCAGCACGGTGTTGTATGTGTCGATCAGCGATCCCAGTTGCCCTCCGTCCACTTGCGCGGTCACGTCGGCGCCCCCGGAGAGGATGGTTGCGGCCTGTGGGGAACCGGGATTGAGTGTGCAGCCCAATTGATACTGAGCGCCGTTCAGGACCAAAGGAATCTGGCCATTGAGCAGCACGTTGTACGAGCCGTCGGACTGCGGCATGGCGGTGATGCCGGCATACTGAGACAACTGCTCCAGGGTGGAGTCGATCTGGGCGTCCAAACCCGCGTTCGGCCCCGACGCTTCGGCGGCCTGTGAGTTGAGACCCGCGAGTTGCGCCGTCAGTTGGTTAATATCTCCCACGGTTGTCCGCAGTTGCGTCCCGGCGCTGGCTTGGACCGTGGTCAAGGCTTGATAGGTTTCGTTAAAGTCCTGGGCAACGTTGCCCGCGCTCGTAATCACGGCTTGGCTCGCGGTGGGGCTGGTGGGAGTCTGCGCCCAGGCGGAGAAATTGGAGAACAGCGTGTTCAGGTCGCTCGCCAGGCCCGTACCGTCGGAAATGTCGAAGACCGACTGCACGTTGGTCAGACTGGCGACATCCTGCGTCGACTGTCCGAGCGCGGTTTGCGCGCTCCGCACGGTCTGCTCGGCGTACTGATCGCGCGCGCTGACCACCTGGCCGGCGCGGACGCCGCCCATATCGCCCTCGGCCAAATCGAACGACAAAGGCTCCAGGGTCTGCGTCTGTTTGGCATAACCCGGGGTGGATGCGTTGGTCACGTTGTTCTCCGTGACGTCCATGACCTGGCTGAACGCATCGAGCGCTGCGGCCGCGTTGTTCAGAGCGGACTGAATGCTGGCCATTAGGCTCTACCCCCTTAGGCAAAGGCGTCCGGGCCGCGCGGCGGCGGCGGCGCCGCCGGAGGCTGTGTATCCGGCGCAAAGGGACCCCAGCGCCTGGCGCCATCCAGCGTGGTACGCCGCCGCGGCTTCGAGGAGCCGGCTAACCCGCTGGACCGTCGCCCTTAGCCGAAGCGCCTCTTCGACCGTCATGCGATTGGTTATCGGATCGTGTCCCTGAAACCGTTTCCGCCATTCCCCCAAGAGGGAGATCGCCGAGCCGATCGCTACCGTACAGCGGTCCACCGCTGCCGGCGATGGAGCGCACAGCAGGTCGCACGCCCGTTGCACCTCCGCCCGGACGTCAGCCAGCGTTTTCCCGTCCTCTTTTGCCATACCCGCGCTCCTTCACCGGTCTTGAGCGTTAGTCGGGTCCGGCGCTCAGTGCGTCCGAAACCATGGCTCGGCTGGTGGCTGCGGAATCGGTCCGGTAGCCGCCACTTTGGTACAGCGCCGCCAGTTGCCGCACCTGGGCGGCGCGGTCCGCGCCGTAGGTGGATATGGACCGGGCCAATTGCCCCAAACCGGCTGAGAACTCCACGCGGTCCCCGCTTTGCGCGCCGCTTTGGGGAGTGGAACCGGCATTTTCCCCTCGGCCGGTCTTTTGCAACTCTTGGGCGGCGGCGGATTCCGCAGCGCCGGCGCCTGTCAGATCGCTATTTGAGATTCTCATAACGTTCGGCAATACCCGCTGGGTGTCTTATCGGCAGGTTATGCGCCCCGCTTTACCCTTTTTGCGCCTTCCGCTAAAGTATTTTCGCCATCCGCCGATTATCCGGGTAACCAACATGGAAGACAGGCGCGCGCTGCGGATCGGCGAAGCCCCCCGGTGTCCATCACCCCCCGGGGAGGAATGGCGGCGCTTCCTGATCGGCGACAGCCAGCCCATGCGCGACGTCTGCCACATGATCCGCCTGGTCGGCGCCCGGCGGGCTACGGTATTGATTACAGGCGAGACCGGCTCCGGCAAAGAAATGGCCGCCCGGGCATTGCACCTGGCCGGCCCGCGCGGACGTGGACCTTTTGTGGCCGTGAACTGCAGCGCTCTTCCTGGCAACCTCCTGGAGGATGAGTTGTTTGGCCATGTCCGGGGCGCTTTTACGGGCGCTTTGCAAAACCGGGTTGGACGTTTCGAGCAGGCGCGCGGCGGGGTCCTGTTCTTGGACGAAATCGGGGAACTTCCCCTCGATCTTCAGCCGAAGCTCCTGCGCGTGGTCCAGGAGCGCGAATTCCAGAAGCTCGGCAGCTCGGAAACTCTAAGAGCAGACGTACGGATTGTGGCGGCCGCCAACTCCGATCTGCTGGAAGGAATTGCGCTGGGCAAATTCCGGGAGGACCTCTATTACCGTCTCAACGTG
Organism: uncultured Solibacteraceae bacterium; assembly: GCA_964457555.1. GTDB lineage: Bacteria > Acidobacteriota > Terriglobia > Bryobacterales > Bryobacteraceae > BOG-224. Next base: position 43,252 of record CAYWHA010000008.1, on the reverse strand, counting down.
GCGCCGATCCACATGCCGCCTCTGCGCCAGCGGAAGGAGGACATACCTTCGCTGGCCGCCTATTTCGTGGACAAGGTATGCCGGGCGGAGGAACTACCGCTTAAGAGGATAGCTCCAGAGGCCATCGAGCGGCTCCTCGGGCGCTCCTGGCCGGGCAACGTCCGCCAACTCGAAAACGCCGTGGAAATGGCGGTTGCGCTGAGCGGCGACCGCCTGCTGCTGACGGCGGCCGATTTCCCATGGCCGGTCCCGGCGCCTCCCCACATGGCGGCGTCGCCGGAGGGGCCCCGCGTCTCGGTCCCCGACAGTGGGCTGGATTACGCGAGTACGGTGGCCGAGATTGAACGGAGCATCCTAGGGCAGGCATTGCGCAAGACCGGCGGCAACAAGAAAGCCGCCGCCGACATGCTCCGCCTCAAGCGAACCACGCTCTCGGCGAAAGTCCGCAGCCTGGAATCGATGGCCTGCAATTGAGCGCCGCAAGGCCCGGAGCCGCGAACGTGGCCGAGCCGCGAACGCGGGAGAGCGGTTGTTCACGGTCTGCGCACCAGGTATACCGCTACCTCGGCCAACAGGTTCGGCAGCAGAGTCACCTTGCGGCGGCCCGCCAGGAAGTAGCGGCGCTCCACCGTCAGGCCCTCCACGGCCGCCAGTTCCTCGAAATTGAGCGCTGTCAGGAAGTGGATATTGGGGGACTCGTACCATTGGTAGGGAAACAGCTTGGTCCGCGGCGCCCGCCCGCTGGCCAGCATGGAAAGCCGCATGCGCCAGTGCCCGAAATTAGGGAACGCCACGATGGCCCGGCGGCCTATCCGCAACATTTCGGCCAGCACCTGGCGCGGGTGGCGCGTCTCCTGGAGGGTTTGGCTCAGGATGACATAATCGAACGCCTGCGCCGGGTAATCCGCCAACCCATTGTCAATGTCGCCCTGGTATGCCGAGACCCCGCGCGCGATGGCGCGCCGCACTTTCTCCCCGGAAATCTCCACCCCTCGCGCCTCGACGCCCTTGTTTTCCGCCAGCCATTCCAACAGCTCGCCGTCGCCGCATCCGAGGTCCAGCACTTTCGTGCCCGGCTCCACAATGTCGCCGATGATGGCGTAATCGCTGCGGCCCAAGAGCTCGCGAACGAATGCCTGTTTGCGCGGCGCGTCGGCGCTCATGAAGTTTTCTCGAACGTGCTGGCAAGGAATCCGCTCACCAGCGCGCTCTGCTCAGCCACGTCCACCAGGAAGGAATCGTGGCCGTAGTTGGATTCGAGTTCGACGTAGGCGACATCGCGGTTCAGCGCCCGCAACGCGCTGGCAATCTCGCGGCACTGGTAGGCGGGGTAGAGCCAGTCCGAGCTGAAGCTGATTACCAGGAAGCGCGCCCTCGTCTGCGCGAACGCTTCTGCCAGCGTGCCGCGCCCGCTGGCCAGATCGAAATAGTCCATGGCCTTGGTGGTGTAGAGGTAGGAGTTGGCGTCAAAGCGGTTCACGAACTGGCTGCCGCGATAGCGCAGATAACTCTCCACTTCGAAATCCACTTCGAAGTCGTAGCCGAAATTCTCTTTGCCGCGCAACCGGCGTCCGAACTTCTCGCGCATGGAATCGTCACTCATGAAGGTGATGTGGCCCACCATGCGCGCCACCGCCAGCCCGCGTGCGGGAGGCTGCTTGCCGTAATAGTCTCCCTGGTTCCAGTCCGGGTCGGCCATGACAGCCTGCCGTCCGACTTCGTTAAACGCGATCTGCTGCGCGCTATGGCAGGCGGTGGTGGCGATGGGGATGGCCGAGACCACGCGTTCGGGATAAGCCGCCGCCCATTCGAGCGCCTGCATGCCGCCCATGGAGCCGCCCGAAACCGAGAGCAGGCGGCCGATGCCGAACCAGTCGACCAGCATCCTCTGCAGCCGCACCATGTCGCCGATGGTGATCACAGGGAACGACAGGGCGTAGGGGCAGCCCGTAACCGGGTTGACCGACGATGGCCCGGTGGTGCCGCTGCAACCGCCCAGAACGTTCGAGCAGATCATGAAATACTTGTTGGTGTCGAAGGCCTTGCCGGGGCCGATCATGTTGTCCCACCAGCCCGGCTTGCCGGTTTCATGGCTGATGCCGGCCGCATGCGCGTCGCCGGTCCAGGCGTGCAGGATCAGGATGGCGTTGGTCTTGGCGGCGTTCAATGCGCCGTAAGTTTCATAAGCCACGTCCACCGGTCCCAGCGTGGCGCCGTTATCGAGCGTGATGGAATCGAACCGGACGGTGTTGGCCTCGACGATCATGCGGGAGATTTTCATGATATCAGGTAGAAGCCTTAGAAACCGCCTTGCGGGCCACGCTCCATAGGCCGAATCCGCTCGGCTGGCGCTGGCGACGGCTCCCATTTGGGAACTTTCCACCGGGGGCGGAGTCTATACGTATGCAAGGGTCGGAGTTTTCTGTTAATTTGAAGTCAGGCTGAATGTGAGGCTCCCAGTGGCCGCTTCAATTTTGGACTTAAGCCCCGAACGGACGGCGGAAGTCGCGGAGGCCGCAGACCTCCGGTTGGTGCAATCCCTCCGTGAGGGCTCCGAATGGGCGTATGAGGAGTTGTTGAGCAGGTTTCAACAGCCGGTCTATGCGCTGGCGCTCCGCCTTTTGGGCGACTCGTCCGAAGCCGCGGACGTGGTGCAGGAGGTTTTTCTCAAGGTTTTTCGTAACGTCGGGAGCTTCCGCGGACAAAGTAGTTTAAAAACATGGGTTTACCGGATCACGGTCAACGAAGCGCACAACGCGCGGCGTTGGTTTTTCCGTCATCGGCGGCATGAGGCGGAACCCGACTTGGCCGCTGAGGAAACCCGCGACTGGAGGGAGACGATTCCGGACGGGAGCCGGTCGCCGTTCGACGTGGCGTTCGACCGCGAACAACACGTCATGATCGAAGCGGCGCTCGATCGAATCAATCCGATTTTCCGCGAGGCCGTGGTCTTAAGGGACATTGCGGACATGAGTTACGAGGAAATCGCGGAGGTCTTGGGTATCACCCTTGGGACCGTAAAGTCCCGGATTCTGCGGGGTCGAGGGTCCCTGCGGGAAGAACTTGAGGGAAGCCTTCGAAGCAGTCGCCTTCTGCGCTTGGCGCCTACAACGGCGGAGTGAAGCTATGAGCTGTGCAAATCCACTAGAAATGGTTTCGTCGCTCCTCGACGGCGGAATGACTCCGAGGGAGCAAAAGAAGGCGTTGACGCACCTGAATTCCTGCAGGAGCTGCAATGCCCGGTTTCAGTCCGCGTACCAACTCCGCCGAAGCATGCTGGAAATGGATGATCCCCTCATACCGGAAGCGCTGGCGGGCCGGCTGCGGGTGCTGGCTTCGCATGAGCGGGAACGGCGGCTGAGACGCGCGAGCCTCTCCGCGTTGATGCGGCATTGGGGCTCCTGGGTTTGGCTTTGTTTCGACAACATGATGCGGCCCAGGGCGCTTCCCATCGCCGGTGGGGTGATTTCCGCTTTGCTGTTGGTGGGCGTGTGGTTACCGGCACTGGCTTCCAATCAGAGCTCCGATGACGTGCCGCTCGCGACCTGGGGCTACATCGGTCCCAGCCCGCTCGATGTGCGCGCCACCGGCGGGGCCGGTAATGCGGTGGTGGAATTGACCATTGACGAACGCGGCCGGGTGGTCGACTACACAGTCACCAGCGGCGCGATGACGCCTGAATTGGGCGGGATGATTCTGTTTTCGCGCTTCAATCCCGCCACCCTGTTTGGCCGGCCCACCAGCGGCAAACTGGTATACCGTCTCAGCCAGGTCAGCGTGATCGGCTGACGGCGAACGGCGTGCCGCGCCCCAAGCTCGGACAACATTTCCTGATCAAAGGATCGATACTGGACCGGATTGCCGCCGCCGCGTGTCCCGAGCCGGAAGATCTTGTCGTGGAGATTGGCCCCGGACGCGGCGCCCTCACCCGAAAGTTGTTGCAGCGGGCCGCACGGGTGGTCGCGGTGGAAATCGATCCATACCTGGCCGACTGCCTGCGGACCGCCTTCGCGGGTGAACCGCGGATCGAGATTATCGAGGCGGACGTACTGAGACTCGACCTGGCGCGTTTCGGCCGCGCCGCGATTGCCGGCAACCTTCCCTACTACATCACTTCTCCGATACTGGACCAAACGGCGCGTCTTACCCCGCCGCGCGCCGTGTTCCTGGTTCAGAAAGAGGTAGCTTCGCGGCTGGCGGCGCATCCGGGCGAGCGCGATTACGGGTACCTGACGGTGCGGACCGCCGTGTTCGCCGATGTCCGCCGGCTCTTCGATGTGAAGCCCGCGGCATTCCGTCCGCCGCCCAAGGTGGATTCCGCAGTGGTGGTGCTGGAACCGCGTGCGCAAGCGCTTCCGGTGGAGGATAGGGAAGGATTTGTGCGTTTCGTGGGTCAGTGCTTTCGCCACAAGCGCAAGACCATCCGGAACAACCTGGCGGAGATTTACGGAAACCACGTGGTGGACGCCTGGCCAGAGGCGGGCTTACGCGCCGAGCAGATCGCGATCGAGCACTTCGCCGCCATGTACCAGCGCCTCCTTTAGGCATCCGGCATACGTGATATGCTGTCCAAATGCGGAAAGTTGAGTGACATGCGCCGCCACTCGAGAGCGCGCCGGGGAGGCGATGTCTGTAACTGAACTGTGCGGGTCTCGCGTCTATATATAGATCGGGACCGGCTTCCGACGTGGACCCCATGTTCGAGATTCTCTTCAAATACCCGATCGGCCTGTTTCAGAAGGGTCATTTCGTGTTTCTGACGCCGTGGCCCTTATGGCTGATGGCGGCCGGTATTCTTGTTGCCGCTGGCATGCTCTTCTGGCACATTCACCGCAATCACGGCATGCTCAGCGGCGCGCGGCCCATTGCCATCTGGCTGCTGGAGACCGCCATGGCGGCGCTGCTCCTGTTCGTGCTGTGGCATCCGGCACTCAGCGTGGCGACTCTCAAGCCCCAACAGAACGTGATCGCGGTGCTTGTGGATAATTCCCGCACTATGGGTATTGCCGATACCTCCGGAACGCGCGAGGCTGCCGCCGCGACGGTAGTCAAGAGCTTGCTGCCCTCGCTGGCGGACCGCTTCCAAGTCAGGCTCTACGAGTTTGGCAAGGAACCCGCTCGGATCCAGGACGCTAACCAGCTCACGGCGGCGGCGCCTGCTACGCGCATCGGAGACACACTGGAAAGCCTGCTTGCGGAATCGTCTTCGCTGCCGTTGGGCGCGGTGGTGCTGCTGAGCGACGGCGCCGATAACGCCGGCGGCATCGATCTCCAGACCATCTCGGCCATTCGCCGCCAGCGCATTCCGGTGCATACCGTCGGCTTTGGCCGCGAGCATCCGCAGCGCGATGTGGAGGTAGCCGACGCGATCGTGCCCGCGCGCGCGCTGCCGCAATCCAAGCTAACGGCGGAGGTGACGCTTCAGAGCTACGGTCTATCGGGCGCAAAGGCCAGACTCAGCATACGCGATGGCGCCAAGGCGCTGGTGGCTAAAGAGATCGAGCTGAAGCCGGACGGCGTGTTGCAAACCGAATCTCTGGTGTTCGATTGCGGGGCCGCTGGGACAAAGACGCTTGAGATCGGCGTGGACCCCATCGCGGGCGAGGAGAACGCGCTCAACAACAAGGTGACGCGGCTGGTCAATGTGGAGAAAGCCAAGCCCCGCATCCTCTATATCGAGGGCGAGCCGCGTTGGGAGTATAAGTTCATACGCCGCGCGCTGGACGATTACCCGAACATCGAAATCGCCAGCATGCTGCGCACCACGCAGAACAAGATTTACCGTCAGGGCACCACCGAGAAGGAACTGGAGGACGGGTTCCCTTCCAAGGCCGAGGATCTGTTTGCGTACCAGGGGTTGATTATTGGAACGGTGGAGGCCAGCTATTTCACCGCCACGCAACAGACGCTGATTCATGACTTTGTAGACAGGCGCGGTGGGGGCGTCCTGTTCCTGGGCGGGCGCGCATCGCTATCCGATGGCGGCTATCAGAAATCCCCGCTGGCGGACCTCATGCCGGTGGCTCTACCCGCCAACAACGGAACGTTTCACCGCGATTTTTCGGGCCAGGAACTTACTGCGGCTGGCGCTCAGAGCATCATCTGCCGGCTGGATGACGACCCGGCGCGCAACGTGGAACGATGGAAGAAAATGCCGCAGCTTGCCAATTACCAGGAAGTCGGCGACGCGAAGCCCGGCGCCACGGTGCTGCTGAACGTGGTACCACCGGGCCACCGTCCCTCGCCGCTGCTGATTACGGAGAATTTCGGGCATGGCCGCACTGCCCTTTTCGCAACCGGCGGGAGCTGGCGTTGGAAAATGTGGACGGACCACGCGGATAAGACTCAGCCGGCATTCTGGCAGCAGATTTTCCGCTACCTGGTGACGGACACGCCGGGGCCGGTGACCGCCACGACGCCCAAATCCGTGCTGGCGGACGACGCCCGCGTGCCGATCCGCGTGGAAGTCCGCGACAAGGAATACAAGCCCGTCACGAACGCCAACGTGCAGGCCCGATTTATGGCGCCGGATGGCTCGAGCGCAACCGTGCAGTTGACGCCGCAGCCCATGGAAGAGGGCGTCTACACCACCGAGTGGAGTGCGGAAAAGCCCGGTTCCTATGTGGCCGAAATCATCGCCGGACGGGATCAGGAGCCATTGGGCAGCGACGTGCTCTCGTTCCGCCGCGAGGACGGCGTGGCCGAGAACTTCCATACATCGCAGAACCGCGAGTTGCTCGAAAAGCTCTCGCAGCAGACCGGCGGGCGTTACTATACGCCGGCGGAAGCGTCCAAGCTATCGAAGGAGATCTCCTATTCGGAGGCGGGCATCACCACGCGTGAAACGCGCGACCTTTGGGATCTGCCCGTGGTCTTCCTGCTGTTGATCGCGATCCGCGCCGCGGAGTGGCTACTGCGGCGGAAGTGGGGTGTGGTATGAAGCGGTGCAAGTGCGGCGGGCCGGGGCGCCCACGCTTCTCGCGGGCCCACCTGCCTTTTTTCCGGTCCCAACAAGAAGGCAGGCCAGGAGGCCCGCCCCACATCGGACGCGTGCTCTTCCTATTTCTTCTGTTTGTTCTTGCGGCGCCGGCGGCCACGTTCTATGTGACCATCTCCGGCTTGGGCGGCGAGCCCGATTACGATCAGCGCTTCAAGATGTGGGCCGAGGATGTCGATGGCAGCCTGAAAAAGGCGGGCGGCGATTCGAACGTGGTGACCATGGTGGCGCCCACGCGCGAGCAGATCCGCGCGCGCTTCACCCAGCTTGCCGCCGAAGTGAAGCCGGCGGACGCCTTTGTTTTGACGCTGATCGGCCATGGCACTTACGACGGAGTCGATTACAAGTTCAACATTCCCGGAGCGGATATCACCGGAGCCGAACTGGCCGGGCTGCTCGACCGCATCCCGGCGACGCGGCAGCTTGTGGTGAACACGACCAGTGCGAGCGGCGGATCGATTGAGGCGCTGCGGAAAGCCAACCGCATCGTCATCGCGTCCACCAAGAGCGGCACGGAGAAGAACGCCACGGTGTTCGCGCGTTACTGGGCCGAGGCCCTGCGCGATCCGGCCGCGGACACCGACAAGAACGAAAGCGTTTCGGCCCTGGAGGCGTTTCACTACGCGCAGCGCAAGACCGCCGAGTCCTACGATTCCCAGAAGCGCCTGTCCACCGAACACGCGGTTCTGGAAGACACCGGCAAGGGCGAAGGCGAGAAGGCGCCATCCGCCGAAAATGGTGAAGGGAAACTGGCGGGCGTCTTCACGGTGGTGCGTCTGGGGGCCAATGCCGCCGCTGCGCGCGACCCCGCCAAACGCGCGCTGCTCGATAAGAAAGAGGAGCTGGAACAGGCTATAGACACGCTGAAATACGAGAAAGCCGCCATACCGTCCGACGAATACAAGAAGCAGCTCACGCAGTTGCTTTTGCAACTCGCCACCACTCAGGAGGCCCTCGAAAAGTGAGGATCTTCGTGGCGCTTGGCGCGGCCGCGATGCTCTTTGCGGCGGCGCTTCCGGGTCAGACTCTGGAGCAGGCGGAATCCCTGCGCAAAGCCCGCCGCTACGCCGACGCGAACGAGGCCTTTAAGGCGCTCGAACAGAAGGACCCCAAGGATGTTGCCGTTAAAGTGGCTTGGGGCCGCCTGATGCTCGACTACGGTCAGATCAAGGACGCCGCGGACCTCTTTGGCGAAGCCCTCGGCTTGAACAAGGATTCCGCGCCGGCGTACCTTGGCGCGGCGTTGGTGGCCGCCGACGGTTTCGGGGCGGATGCGGCGGAGTTGGCGCGCAAGGCGCTGAGCTTAGACCCAAAGCTGGTCGAAGCCCAGGAACTGCTGGCGCGCCTCGCGCTCGAGGATAACGAGAACACGAAGGCCGCCGAAGAGGCCCAAAAAGCCCTCCGGATGGATGCCAATTCGATCCAGGCAAAAGCCGTCCTGGACGCCGTCGATTTGCTGGCGGACAAGAAGGAAACCACTTGGGATCCGCACGACGCGCGCGGTTATGAAACCGTCGCCCACTTCTTCGTGATGAACCGCCGTTACGAGGACGGCATCGCATATTACCGCAAGGCCATCGCGCTCGAACCCAACCTTGACAGCGCGCGCTCCCAACTCGGCGTCAACCTCATGCGCATGGGGCAGGACGACGAAGCCTACCAGCAGCTCGAAACCTGCTTCAACAACGGCTATCGCGGCGATTCCTATACCACCAACTCGCTTAAGCTGCTCGACTACTTCAAGAAGTTCAAGACCTTCCAGTCCGGCAACGTCATCGTGAAGCTCGATCCGAAGGAGGCCGACCTCCTACACCCCTATTTCCAAGCGGAAATGGAGCGCATCCTGGCCACCTACCAGAAGAAGTACAAGACGCAGATCGAGGGTCCCATTCAGATCGAAGTCTATCCCAACCACACGGATTTCGAGGTCCGGACGCTGGGAGTTCCGGGACTTGGCGCGCTAGGCGTGACCTTCGGGCACACCATCGCCATGGACAGCCCCTCCGGCCGCCCGCCCGGCCAATTCCACTGGGCCTCCACCTTGTGGCACGAAATGAGCCACGTGTTTACCTTGACCATGACCAACTCGCGCGTGCCGCGTTGGTTCACGGAAGGCATCGCGGTGCATGAGGAGACCGCGGTTTCGCCGGAATGGGGCGACCGCCTGGCCCCCGAGGAAATCGCGGCGATCAAGAACAAGACGCTGCTGCCCATCGCGGAGCTGGATCGCGGCTTTATCCATCCCAAGAGCGATCTTCAGGTGGGCGTGAGTTACTTTCAGGCCGGCCGCATCTGCGATTACATCACGGACAAGTTCGGGTGGGACACCATCCTCGCCATGCTGCACGATTACGCCGCGGACATGGACACTCCAGCGGTGATTCGAAAAGAACTCAAGATGGCGCCGGAGGATTTCGACAAGCAATTCATTGCGTCCGTCGAAGCGGACACGAAGAAGACCGTAGATAATTTCGACGACTGGAAAAAGCGCATCCAGCAGGTCAACGAGATGTCGAAAGCCAAGGATTACGACGGCGTCATCAAGGAAGGCCTGGCGATTCGCGACTTCTATCCGGATTACGTGGAAGCCGGCAGCGTGTACGAGTTTTTGGCGGCCGCGTACCTGGCGAAGGGCGACAAAGCCGCGGTCATCGATCAATTGGAGCGCTACGTTCACGCCGGCGGACGTTCCCCCGATTCCATCGTGCAGTTGGGCAAGCTTCTCACCGAAGCCGGCAACGGGAAGGAAGCCGCCGCCATTCTGGACCGCCTGAATTATATTTATCCCCTGGTGAACGAACAGCATCAAATGCTTGGGTCGTTGTGGATCGATCAGGGGAATTTGCCGGGGGCGATTCGCGAATTTGGCGCCGTGGTGGCGCACAACCCCATCGATCCGGCCGACGCGCACTACCAATTGGCGCGGGCATTTTACCTGGACCACCAGACCTCCAAGGCGGAGGACGAGTTGGTATCGGCGCTGGAGGCCGCGCCAAGTTACCGGCCCGCGCAGAAGCTCCTGCTGGAATTGAACGCAAAACAATAGAACAAACAGAAGAGATGGAATCGACATGTCAACATCCGTGACGCAGCTAGAACCTGAAGTCCTGAAGGCGCGCATCGAGCGTTTTCGTCAGGTGCAATCCGAAATTGTGACGCAGGTGCGCCGCGTCATCGTAGGCCAGGAAGAGGTGCTGGAACAGATCATGATCGGCCTGTTCGTGGGAGGGCACTGCCTGATCACCGGCCTTCCCGGCACCGCCAAGACCCTGCTGGTGCGCACCATGGCGCAAACCTTGGGGCTGGTTTACAAACGGATCCAGTTCACGCCTGACCTGATGCCCAGCGACATCACGGGCACCGACATCATTGAGGAAGATCCCGCCAACGGCCGGCGAACCTGGACATTCATCAGGGGCCCGATTTTCGCCAACATCCTGCTGGCCGACGAAATCAACCGGACGCCGCCGAAGACCCAGAGCGCGCTGCTCGAAGCCATGCAGGAACTCTCCTGCACCGTGCGTGGCACGGGCTACAAGCTCGACCCGCCGTTCTTCGTGCTGGCGACCCAGAACCCCATCGAGCTCGAAGGCACATACCCGCTGCCCGAAGCGCAGCTCGACCGCTTCCTGTTCAACACCGTCCTGGACTATCTGACCGCCGACCAGGAGATGCAGGTGGTGGACCTGACCACTACGACCCATGTGGCCAGCGCCAGCGCCGTGACCAGCGCCCAGGAGATTCTGGATTTCCAGCAATTGGTGCGCATGGTGCCGATCGGAGAGAGCGTAGCGCGCCACGCGGTGGACATGGTGCGCGTGAGCCGGCCAGGCGACGACAGCTCCCCGGATTTCGTCAAGAAGTATGTGAACTACGGCGCCAGCGTTCGCGCCGCGCAGTTTCTGGTGCTTTCCGCCAAGGCCCGGTCCCTGATGCACGGCCGCTACTGCGTGAACTACGAGGATATCCGGGCCATGTACATCCCCGTGCTGCGCCACCGGATCCTGCTGAATTTCCACGCCGAATCCGACAGGCTGAAGCAGGACGACATCCTGAAGCGCGTCCTCGAATGGAAGCCCGCGCCGAGGGACTAATCTTGACGCGGAGACGCGGAGACGCGGAGATCGCAAATGGGGACCGATTCAAGGTTGAAACCCGAGGCCGCGGAGGGACCTGCCGAGAACCAATTGACCGACAAGATCATTGGCGCGGCGATTGAGGTACACCGCCATTTGGGGCCGGGGCTTCTCGAATCGGCGTACGAGGAATGCCTGTGCTATGAGTTGGGCCAGTTGAGCCTGCGCTTCGAGAGGCAGGTGCATTTGCCGATTCACTATAAGGGGATTGAGTTGGAGTTGGCGTACAGAATGGATCTGGTGGTCGAGGACGCGATAGTGGTCGAAATCAAAGCCACCGAGGATACCCCGGCGATTTATTCCGCGCAGGTGTTGACGTACCTCAAGGCTGCCGGTCTGCGTGTGGGCTTGCCGATCAATTTCAATGTGCCGGTTCTCACCAGGGACCTGAAACGAATCGTCAACCATTACACCGGCCCGATGCCTTCAAGTCTTGACGCGGAGACGCAGAGACGCAGAGAAGAGTGTCAGAGCCGAGGCTCAATTGATTCCCCTCTGGATCTTCCTCCGCGTCGGGGCGCCCGCTGCCCTTGCGGGCCCGTCTCCGCGTCAAAGATACCCGCGTCAAAGGTGCCCGCGTCACGTACGCCGGCGGTGACATAATGCTCCAACGATTCCTCGATCCCGATACGCTGGCGTCCATTGCCGGGCTCGATCTGGTGGCCAAGACCGTGGTCGACGGGTTTGTCAATGGCCTCCACCGGTCGCCTGACTTCGGGTTCTCGCAGGAGTTCGCCGAGTATCGGGCTTACACCCCGGGGGACGATCTGCGGCACGTCGATTGGAACGTCTTCGCGCGGACCGACCGCTGTTACCTCAAACGCTATCGCGGCGAGACGAATTCGCAGTTGCTGGTGCTGCTCGATACGTCGGCTTCCATGGCGTACGGGTCGCAGGCGGTCCATAAGCTTGATTTCGCGCGCTACGTGGCCGCGTCTCTGTGTTACCTCGCCAATGTTCAGCGGGATGCCGCTGGCCTGATCGTCTTCGATGAAGACGTCGTCAACTACGTAGCGCCTACGACCCGCCAGGGGCAACTCTTCCGGCTGCTGCACGCCATCGAAAAGGCGGAGCCCGGCACGCGCACGGATTTCGCCAAGCCCTTTTTCCATTTTCAGAACTACTTGCACAGGCGCGGCATCGTGGTGGTGCTTTCGGACTTCTACGAGAAGCCGGAGATCATCGTAGCTACCGTCGAGCCTCTGCGCCAACGCGGCAACGAGGTGGTTCTGTTCCAGATCCTCGACCCGCAGGAGATCGCACCCAAGTTTCGCGATCCGGTGCTGCTGGTGGACATGGAGAACGCGGCTTCCTCGATGGAGGTCTCGCCGGAATACGCCCGCCACGTGTATAAGGACAAGATCGCTTCGCACATCGAATCGCTGCGGGACCAGACCAAAGCGGCGGGGATGGATTATTTTCTGATGGACACCTCGCGGCCCCTGGATGAAGGCCTGCGCGAGTACCTTTCCATCCGGCAGGGGAGGATGTAGATGGGCTTTTTCGCGCCATGGTTCCTGGCCGGCGTGGCTGCCGTGGGGTTGCCCATCTGGCTGCACCTGCTGAAAAAGCACCGCTCCACGCCGCTTCCCTTCGCCTCGTTGATGTTTTTCGAGCAGCACATTCAAAGCTCCATCAAGCACAAGCGGCTGCGCTATCTGGTGCTGTTCGCGCTGCGGACCGCGCTGGTGGCGTTGATTGCGCTGGCATTCGCCAAGCCCTACGTTCACCAGAAGGCGCTGCCGGCCAGCCGAGCCGGAGAGGTTTCCATCCTGGCGGTGGACAATTCCCTGAGCATGCGGGCCGGTGACCGCCTGGCGCATGCCAAACAGATGGCCAAAACCGCTATCGGCAGGTTGGGGCCGGGGCAGCGGGCCGAGGTAATGGCATTCGGAGCGCGTATGCAGGCCATGAGCGAGCTGACCGACGACCATGCCGCTCTCAGCGCCGGAGTGGACGCGATTGAGCCTTCCGACGCGCGCACCTCATTCGCGGAGTTGGCCCGCGCGGCGCGCTCTATCGCGCAATCGCTGCGGCTGCCCGTCGCCGTGCAACTCTATTCCGACATGCAGCAGTCGGGCATGCCGCCCAATTTCAACGATCTGCGCCTGAACCAGGACGTCCGCCTGGCGCCGCATTCGGTCGACAAGCAGGTCCCCAACTTCACCGTTGAGAACGTGGTCGCGCCGCGGCGGGTGTATGACGCCAAGAAGCAGCGCGTGCTGGCTACCATCGCCGGTTTTGGGACGAAGAAGGCGGACCGCGTGGTGTCGCTCTCGCTGAACGGCCGCGTTGTGGAATCGAAGACGGTGACGGTGCCGGAAAACGGCCGCGCCACGGCCGAGTTTCTCTCCCTGGACGTCCCCCATGGCCAGAATAAGGGCGAGGTGCGGATCGATGCGGCGGATACGCTGCCGCAGGACGACCATTTCTATTTCTCGACGGAGCGCGTCGAGCCGCGTCATGCGCTGTTCGTACACGAGGCCGACAATTCGCAGGGGCTGCTCTATTTCAAGTCGGCTCTGGAGGCTTCCGGGCAGACCGCTTTCATGATCGATCCAGCGACTCCCGAGCAGGTGACCAACGTGTCGCCCGAGCGCTATGCGTTTGTGGTTCTATCCGACGCAGGCTCGCTGCCCGCCGCGTTTGAAAATGAGCTGCGCGGCTATGTCCGCTCGGGCGGTTCCTTGCTGATCGCGCTGGGGCGCAATTCGGCCGCGATTACGCATGTGCCCGTGTCCGACGTTCGTTTCGAAGAGACGCGCTACGCGGGCAGGGAAGGCGACAAGTTCCAAACCGCGGCCTGGCTGGATTCGTCGCACCCGGCGATCCTCAACGACAATCGCTGGGAGGGCGTCAAATTCTACCAGGCGATTCGCGTGGCGCCGGGCGACGCGCGCGTGGTGGCGCGGCTCTCAGACCAGACGCCATTGCTGCTCGATCAGCAAGTCGGCCAGGGGCGCATCCTGATTTTCACTTCGACGCTCGACAACATCGCCAACGATTTTCCGCTGCACGCGTCCTTTGTGCCCTTCGTGGAGCAGACGGCGCGATACCTGGGCCGTCTGGACGCAGGACCCGCGGGCGTAACGGTGGGTTCCTTCGCGGAATTGCGCGACACCAAGGCCAAGGGCGCCGCCGTGGACGTGATCGATCCGCACGGCGTCAGCGCGCTATCCCTGGCGGAGGGCGCCAGCGCCGAGAATATTCAATTCACCGAGTCCGGTTTCTACGAAATTCACCGGCCCACCGGGCCTGAGACGGTGGCTGTGAACGCGGATCGTCATGAGTCCGACCTGGCTCCGGCGCCTCAGGAGACCCTCACGTTGTGGGAAAATACAGCACAGGGGACCTCCGGCGCAGGGGGAACCAGCGAATCCGGCCAGCGGGACTTGTCCTTGTGGTGGTACGTCATGATTGCGGTTTTGGCGCTTGCGTTCGCCGAATCGCTATTGGGGAACAAGCATCTATCGGTCGATAAAGAGGCGGCATGAAACCTTTAGATCGGTTATCCGAGTATCTGGGCGCCCTAGAGCGCAGGCTTCGTTGGCTCGCGTTGACGCGCGGCGTGGCTGTGGCGGCGGGGGCTGCCTTGGGTCTGACCGTCCTGGCGGTGCTGGCTGTCAACCACTACGCCTTCTCCAGTTCGAGCGTGTTGGGAGCGCGTGTGCTCCTCTTCCTTGGGCTGGCCTTCGCGGTGGCCGCGGCGCTGATTGTCCCTGTGATTCGCCTCAACCGGCGGCGCGCGGCTCGCGCGGCCGAGCACAAATACCCACAGTTTGAAGAGCGCCTGCTGACATTTAGCGAGCGCATGGAGCAGAACCCCGGCGATCCGTTCCTCTCGCTGCTGGCGGACGACACCCTGAAGGTTGCCGACACGGCCGAGCCGAAAGGCGTGGCGCGAACCGGCTGGATTTTCAGCCTCTCTTCCGCCGCCGTTTTCGCCGTGGGAGCGCTCATCTGGCTTGGCATGTCTGGCCCCGGCTTTTTGGGCTATGGCACGGCGCTGCTTTGGGGCGGTCTGCCCAAGGCCAGCATGACGCCGTTTTACGACATCGCTGTCACGCCGGGCAATCACACCGTGCGCAAACGAGCCGATGAAACCATTCATGCGCGCCTCAAGGGCTTTGCGGCGCCCACCGTGCGGTTCTTTGGAAAGTATGCCAGCTCATCGAAGTGGGAACAGGCCGAAATGGGTGCGGAATCCGGCGGCTCCGATTACCAGTTCGTGATCGCGGGCATTCCGGAATCCATGGAATACTACGTGGAGGCCGGGGGGATTCATTCGAAGACCTTCAAGCTGAACGTGGTCGATTTGCCTTCGGTCAAGCACATTCAGGTCACCTATCATTACCCGTCTTGGACCGGCATGAAGGATGTGACCGAGAATCCCGGCGGGGATCTGCGAGCCGTGGAAGGAACCTCCGCCGATGTGACCGTCGAGACCGACAAACCATTGGCCAGCGGAGCCTTGCTGCTCGACGATGGATCGAAGCTGACCCTGCGCAGCGGCCCGAATAACACATTGATCGCCAGCGTCCCCATCGCGCGCGACGGCATGTATCACGTCGCCGCGGTGGAAAGCGGCGAAGACGTGCGCCTCACGGAAGATTACTTCATTGAAGCGCAGAAGGACAATCCGGCGGAGGTAAAGATTACGCGGCCCGGTCGCGATTTTCGCGCGTCGCCCATCGAAGAAGTGGCTATCGCGGTCCAGGCCAAGGACGATTTCGGCCTGCGCGACGTCCAGTTGCATTACTCCTTCAACGGCGGGCCGGAGAAGGTGGTCCCGATGCTTCAGGCCAAGGGCGCCAAAGCCTCCACCGGCGCCGCGACCATCGCGCTTGAGGACCTCAAGGCGCAGCCCGGCGACTTGGTGAGCCTTTACGCCACGGCCACCGGCGCGCGGACCACGGCCAACACCGACATGTTCTTCATCCAGGCCGAGCCGTTCGAGAAAAATTACTCGCAGTCGCAGGAGGCAGGCGGCGGCGACGACGCCGGAGGCGGTGGCGGCCAGCAAAACGCCGACGACGAAATCTCCAATCGTCAGAAGGAAATCATTACCGCTACCTGGAACCAGTTGAAAGGGTCGGGCGGCGCCAGGAAGGATGCGGTGGAGAATGCCGGCTTCCTCTCCCAGGTTCAGTCCAAGCTGCGCGATCAGGCCAAGTCGCTCTCGGAGCGCATGCAAGCCCGCCAGCTCGAAAGCGCCGGCGATTCCTTCAAGACCTTCGTGGACGCCATGAACAACGCCGTCGCGGCCATGGGGCCGGCCGCCGATAAGCTGAAGGGCGGCAGTTGGCAGGACGCGCTGGCGCCGGAACAGAAAGCGCTGCAATACCTGCTGCGCGCCGAATCCACCCGGCGCGACATTGAGGTAGCGTTTGGCCGGCAAGGCGGTGGCGGCGGAGGCGGCGGTGGCGGGAACAGCGCCACGCGCGACCTTCAGGGGCTCTTCGACCTGGAGCTCGATACCGAGAAGAATCAGTACGAGAATACGCGGCAGGCGCAGTCGAGCGACCAGCGCCAGCAGAGCATCGACGAGGCTCTGCAAAAACTGGAGGAGTTGGCTAAGCGGCAGCAGGAACTGGCCGACCAGCAGCGCCAGGGCCAACAGCTTACCCCGGACCAACGCTGGCAGCAGGAGTTGCTGCGGCGCGAGGCGGAACAGCTTCGGCAGCAGATGCAACAGTTGACGCGCAACGATAGCGGCCAGTTGAGCCGTAATCAACAGGGTCAACAGGGACAACAAGGACAACAAGGACAACAAGGGCAGCAGGGACAGCAAGGACAGCAAGGACAACAAGGGCAGCAAGGGCAGCAAGGGCAACAGGGTCAGACTGGACAGCAGGGCCAACAAGGTCAGCAGGGCCAACAAAGCCAGATGGGCCAGTTAGCGCAGATGGGCCAGCGCGGTCAGCAGGGACAGCAGGGGCAGCAGCAAGGCCGTCAGGGCCAGACGGGTTCCATCGGCCAGCAGCAACTGGAACAAACCATCAGAGGTCTGGAGCAGGCCATTCAGAACATGCGCCCGCCGCAGCCCGGCCAGGCCGCTAACGAAGCGGAAGCCCGCCGCGCGGCCGCCGGCCTCAAGGATGCCGAGCAGACTCTCCAGAGTCTGCGCACCGCCCAGTCCGGCAACCAGGTGGACAGCCTGGTCAATCAAGCCGACGCCCTGGTGCAAACCCAGCAGAAGTTCGAGCAGGATTTGCGGCGCGCCATCGCCTCCCAGGAACGTGGAGAATACCTCTCTCCGGCGCAGGCCGGGCCGCTGGCCGACCGCAAGGAAACCGAAGCGCAGGATCTCAAGCAGCTCGAACAGGCCATGCAGAATGCCGTTCGCGACATGCGGACCACCCAGCCTCAGGCATCCACCAAGATGCGCGAGGCTCTGGCCGAGGAGCAGCAGGAGGAACTCTCGCGCGACATGGAGCGCAACGCCCAGTACATTCGCAGCGGCAATGCGCCGTATGCGGCTCTTTCCGAATTGAACATGACGCAGGGACTCGCCGATCTGCGCGACCGCTTGCGCGGCGTCCAACACGCGTTGGGGCCTGACAACCAGGGGCGGCCCGGCCAGGACGGCAAAGCGGCGGAACAGGCGCTGGCGCAGCTCGAACAGTTGCGGCAGCAGATGCAGCAAATCGGCCAGCGCGGTCAGCCGGGTCAACAGGGCCAACAAGGACAGCGCGGTCAGCAGGGCCAGCAAGGCCAACAGGGACAACAAGGCCAGCAGGGTCAGCAAAGACAACAGGGTCAGCAAGGACAACAGGGTCAGCAGGGACAACAGGGTCAGCAAGGACAACAGGGTCAGCAAGGCCAGCAGGGTCAGCAAGGCCAGCAGGGTCAGCAAGGCCAGCAGGGTCAAGGCGGCCAGCAGGGCCAAGGTGGTCAACAGGGCGGGCAGCAGGCCGGTGGTGGACAGCCGGGCCAAGGCGGGCAGAATGGCGGCCAGTTCGGCGGCCCACGGCAGAACGGCAGTCCGAACGGGACTGCCTTCGGCTTCGGCTACGGGGGTGGACCCGGGCCGGTCGGCCCGAATTGGATAGGCACGTACGAGGGCACGCTGCAGACCCTGCGCAACCTCCAGCAGCAATACCGTGACGACCCCAACACAGCGCGCGACGTGGGCGCGCTGATCCGCGACATGACGCGCCTCGACCCCAACACGTACGCCAACGAACCGTTGCTATCCGAGCGCATCAATGCCGCCGTGCTCACCGGCATCGAACAGGTAGAGATGGAGCTTCGGCGCAAGGTGGACGAGTCCGATGGCAGCGTCCGCAGCCAAGGCGGCGAACCCGTGCCGCAGGGCTATTCCGACGCTGTAGCGAGATACTTCAGCGGGCTGAGCGAGTCCAAAGGCAACAAGCCGAAACAGTAAAACCGGGCCGCCGCCGCAGCCGCGATTAGTGCCGTGTCTGATGCGCGGCGGCTTCCCAACGCCCCACCAGCAGATCGACCAGCGCGATCCACGCGTTCTCGGGCCGTTCCAGCTTTCGATACTCCGCGACGTAATCCGGCTTGTTCAATCCCATGCCCACAAACGCCATCAGGTAGACGCCGTCGCTTTGAAAGCCGGCGGCCTGTTCTTTGCTCCATTGTTTCGGGTCGGCCAGGCTGGCCTCCAGGGAATCGACCGGCGCGGCTATCGTGCCGCCGCTCCTGGCCGGCCTGCTCCAGAGGTCCACGCCGTGCAACTGCGCGATGCGGCAGATTATGGCGCGAGCCTCCAGACTGGCGGCCAGCGATTGCGCCGGCGGGTTCAGCGCGGCCACGCCCGGGGCGCGCGCCGGTCGGGGGAAGGCAGGGGCGCGATAGGAATCGAAGACCCTGTGCTCCGCTGCCGCATCTTCCGCGAAGCTGGCCGCCGCGGCTTCAAGCGCGTCGCGCCAGATTGGATTGTCGCCTCGCTGGATTGTCGCGGCCGGGCCGGCCGGCGTAAGCCAGCGCAGATAATCCTCGAACCACTTGCGCGTCGCGGCCTCGTCTTTGGGGTCCCACGTCCCGCTCTTAGCCAGGAACTCCATGCCTTGAATGGCGCGAATCAGCGGACGGCCTTCGGCTACGCCGCCTGGAGCGAGGTCCGCTCCACTCCGGCTCCCGGGCATGGTTCCGGCATGTTCCATGTTCGGGTCCATGCGCGTCTTCGGCAAAATGAACCAGTTCTGAATCAAGTGCGCGGCGTGCGACGCGTAGCGCGCGTCGTCCAGCAGATAGGCCGCCGTCCCGAGCGTGAAAACCGCCTCGCACATGGAGTCGAGCGCGGTGCGATTGGCGCTGAAGACCGAGGGGTTCGCCTGCCCGCTGCGGCGCAGATAAGGGCCGGCGGGATTCGCGGCGTCGGGCCAATAAAAAGGAGACTCGCTAAAATACTCGTGCGGATCCAGGTCCGTCCCCTTCGGCCGCTCGGCCGTGACGGTCCAGGGGCCTTCCTTCAAGTACCGTTCGGCGTCCAGGCGCAGCCGGCGGACCGGGTCCTGCGTCCAGGCCTCCTGGCGGATCGCCGCGCTGTGGATTGGCTCGGCTTCGTCGCCCGA
The DNA here is from genome assembly GCA_964457555.1 of uncultured Solibacteraceae bacterium. Lineage (GTDB taxonomy): Bacteria > Acidobacteriota > Terriglobia > Bryobacterales > Bryobacteraceae > BOG-224. Next base: position 23,576 of record CAYWHA010000008.1, on the reverse strand, counting down.
AACCAGCGTGGCAGGCGTATCCGCGGCCCGCGCGAAGGACGCAACCACGAAAATAAAAGCGGCGCTCCTCACTCGTAACGATTGTAGCTGATAAGGACCGGACATGCCCGGCCGCCGGCCGACCCGCACGGCGCCGCTCTCACGGCCGGGCTTCAAATACCAGGTTGAACGGCGTCTCGGCCGCCCGGCGGAACGTGGTAAAGCCGGCAGCCGTGACCACGGCCCGGATGCGCTCCTCGCCCGCCTGTGCGCCGAGCGCCGCCCCAACCTCTTGCGCAAGCGATGCCGGCGTGCAGATCATGGTCGAAGCGGAATAGTAGACTCGACCCACGGGGTTGTGATTGTCCTCAGGGCGGTCGTTGGCGAACGGCTCGACGATCATCCACGTTCCGCCCGGCTTCAACGTGGACAAAACGTGACGCGCCGCTCCGGTCGGATCGCCCATGTCGTGAAGGCAATCGAAGAACGTGACCAGGTCGTAGCCGCCATTTGCAGGATAGCTTTTCGCGCTTGCCACTTCGAACGTGACCTGGTCCTGCAACCCGTCGCGCCCAGCCACGTGGCGCGCATACTCAATGGAGCCGCTATGATAATCGAACCCGTAAATTCGCGACTTCGGAAACGCTTTAGCCATGAGTATTGTCGAGGCGCCATGGCCACAGCCCACATCGGCCACCGTCGCGCCCGCCGCCAGTTTCTCCTGAACGCCATCGAGCGCCGGAATCCAGGAGCTCACCAGGTTCTGTTCATAGTTGGGCCGAAAGAACCGCTCGGTGCCGAAGAACAGGTTGGCGTCGTGCTCGTGCCAGCCAACTCCCTCGCCGGTGCGGAATGCCTTGGTGATTTTCGGTTCATCCTTGAAGCACGATGAGATGATGTGAAACGCGCCAGGGATGTCCTGAACGGTGAGCGCAAATGCCTGTTCGGGCGGCAATTGGTACTTCTGGGCGGCCGGATCGTAGGCAACGTATCCGCCCGCCGCGTTGGCATTGAGCCACTCGCGCACGTACCGCTCGGCGGTGCTGGTCTTTGCCGCCAGTTCCGCCGGCGTCAACCACCCGGCGCCTGCCATCGCCTTGTAGAGTCCCAGCTTGTCGCCGATTACCACGAGCGTCGCGTGCATGGCGGCGCCCATATCCATCACTGCCTTCTGCACGAAGGCGTTGAGCTTCGTTTCGTCGAACTCCAGTGCTTTTCCCAGAGCGGCCATTGTTCCCCTCCATGCCCTCAGCTCTGCTACTGAGGGTCGATGGGCGAATTGTATGCGCGAGGGGGAGCAGACTGCAAGGGGGAGATTTCCGGTTCATGTGATGGAAGCCACAATCACGGCGCGTCGCCGCGCTCGTACGCCGCGTTGAACTCGCAGCCGATGAGCGCGCTTGCGGCCAGCAGATACATCCAAACCAGCATTGCGATGCCGGCGCCCACCGAGCCGTAGATCACGTTGTAGTGCGCCATGTTCCGTACGTACCACCCGAAACCCATGGTGGTGAGCAGCCACAACGCCGCGGCCAGCAGCGCGCCCGGCCAGACATAATGCCAGCGCCGCGGGCGGTAAGGTCCGAAATACAGGAGACACGCGGCCACGGACACGGACGCCCCCAGCGCCAGGACGTAACGCGCCACATGGCTCAGCCATTGCCAGACCCAGGTCCACGGATCTAACGCCGGATCGACTTTCATCCACGCCATCACCGCCCGGTCCACCACGCTGCCGAACACGATGAGCAGCGTAGCCGCTGCCAGCGGGACGGCCGAGACCAAGGCCAGCGAAGCGGCGACGCCGCTCTCGTGCAGGAAACCTCGATTTCGCGGCACGCGGTAGGCCGCGTGGAAGCCTTCTATCAGGCTCTTGATCACGCTCGAAGCGGCCCACAATGAGATCAGGCTGGCCAGCGTCAGCATTCCCACCGGGCGCTTGCCGGCGGCGCGGAACTGCTGCACCACCAGGTCCCCCGCGCCCGGAGGAACAATCTGGTACAGCCAGTTCTCGAGCGCCCCCGAAACAAACGGTACGCCCGTCTGCACCAGGAGGGTAGCTGCCGAGGCCAGGATCGGGAAAAAGGAGAGCAGCCCCGAATAGGCGGCTCCTTTGGCGATGCCAAAACAGTTGTCGTCGAAAGCGGCCGCCACGCCTCGCCGCAGTAGAAACCAGAAAGTCAGCGGATTCGGTCTCATTACTGTGCGGCCCGCGCCGCCGTCATGGCAGTACGGCTTTCGCCACGCCGGTATTGCCGGCGCTATCTGCCACCCGGATCACCAACAGGTGCTCACCCGGCGCGAGATTCCGCAAGTCCAGCGTGAACTTCTCGCGCAGCCCATCGACAATGCCCTCCGCCGGCATGATCGGGACCCACCCCGAGGCGTCCACGGAGTATTCGCAATGCCGCAGCGGCGAAGTCCCGTCGGCCGCCTCGAATTCGACGTGCGCCGTGGCGCCATCGCGCCGCACCACTCCCAGGGTCGCGGTCGGCGGCGTGTTGTCGATCAGCACCGCGGCGCTCACCGACTGCCCCTCGCGCGCGCTCGAAGGCGGGTTGGCCTCGCGGTCGGACGCCACCACGCGGAAGAGGTATTTCCCATCCGCGAACAGGTCGCCATCGAAGGAGGCGAAGTTGTCGTGCACGCCGCGCTTAAGCGGAATCCACTGCGTCTCGTCTTCGCAGCGGAAAGAGACGTCGTAGACCAGGCGGTCGCCATCCGGGTCCTCGGCCTGCCAGGAAATCGTGATCTGAGAACCCGCTGCACGCGATAACACCTGCGTGGACGGCCCCGAACCGGCCTCCGCGCCGGCCGAGACGGTCACGGTAGAAGTGTCCGAAGATGGCTTGGCGGACCCAAGCGGCGCGGGCTGCGTGGATACCGTAACGCTGCTTACGACCGGCGGCGAGTTCTGCGGCAGGAAGGAGACCGTCACATCGTTCACCACGGGCGTGCGGCCGCCGCTCCCGGCCATCGCCATTTTCCATTGGATGTAGCGTGCGTTGGGGCTCGCAATGCGCGAGCCGGCCGGGTCAGCCAGCGGAGCCGACCAATCGCTCCAGGTGCGGTCCGGAGTGGCCGAATTGCCGCTGCGCGTGCGGAACTCCACCGAGCACCCCGCGGGCGTTACAGCGCGCCAGGTGACGCTGCCCCAGCGCGCCACCGCTCCGGCATCGTGCACCGGCGCTTCCAACTCTCCCGCCCCGCCAGGCGATTCGCCCAGCCGGAAGACCCGTCCGATGTCGCTGGTGGCGGCCAGCAGCGTATTCCCGGAGGAAAGCAACCGCGTCGTCTCGCCCTCGCCGGTTTCCGTAATCAGGGTCACGCCGCGGTCCGGCGCCAGGCCATAAATGCGGCCGTTCTGGTCTGTGGCGAACAACATCCGGTCCTGCTCGGGCAAGAGGTCGTAGGCATTCTCTTCCTTGGAACTCCACAGCGTCTCGACGGTATTGTCCGCGTTAATTCGATAGACCGCGGACTTATCCGCGCCGCTGGCCTCTGGCAGCGCTGTGGCCGGCGCCGGAGCCGGAGAGGCGGGTACCGGCGCCGCACGGGTTTGCGCCTTGCTGGCGTCGGGAGGTTTGATTTCGCTGCCCTGCGCTTCCACCGTGACGGTCGCGGTGACTGTCGGTACCGTGCCCGCCGGATTGACGCTCTGCGCGGCCTGGCCCGCGGCTTGCGCGCGCCGCGCCACCGAACCGCCCAGAGCCGCCGCGTAAACCGAGCCGTCCGGCATGGGAACGATGGCGCGGATCTCGGGCAACCCCGAATCGTAGAGCACGAATGCCTTGTCCTTCGCGGAAATGCGGTACAGAATGCCGTTCGGCTCGGTGCCCGCCAACAGCCGCCCCTGCGTGTCCACCGCCAGTCCGGTAATGTGCGACTGGCCTGTATCGTAATACAACTCGCCCTTGCCGGCGGAATCCACGCGGAAGATTTTGCCCTCGTCGCCCGTCCCCACGTACAGCGCGCCGTCCGGCCCCGCCGCCAGCGACCAGATATAGCGCGACTTCGGCGCGAAATACTCCGTAGCCTTGCCGTTTTCGATCCGGTACACGGCTCCGTCGGGCGATGTGCCGGCGTAAACCACGCCCCGGCGGTCTACGGCGATGGCGAAGACCTCGGGCTGTTCCGCCGTCCACAGGAGCGTGGACTGGCCTCCGCCGTCGATCTTGTAAACCCGGCCCCGGTTGCCGGTGGCCGCGTAGAGCGTTCCGTCCGGGGCCCGTGCGATGCTCCAGATGGCAGGCTGGTCCGATGCGAATACCGGGTCCACCTTGGGCGCCAGCGACACGCGCCCGTCACGGCCCAGCGAAATGCCGCTGAAACGCCCGCGGATGAAATCGCCATACGAGTTCATCTCCCAGGTAACCGTGCCGCTGGCTAATGCGAAGGGCGCCAGGGCCATCGCCAGCGCCAGTTTCTTCTCTAGCAGAGAGATCATTCCTTGATTTCCACCTGAATGGTCTTCGAACCGGTGACCGCCATGCCGCCGGCGTCAATCTCCATCTCCGCGATCTTCGAATTGCGCGTTTGCACGATCCCGCCGGTGGTCGTCTGCAATCCTCCCAGAATCAGCGCCACCGACGCCGGAGGATTCGGCAGGTCGGCGCCTTCCAGATCGAACGCCGGGCTGGTGGTCCACACGCGCACGTAGGCCTTATTGTTCGGATGCAGGCCGTTCAACATGGCGATCACCTGCCCGGCGGTGCGCTCCGGAGAGCTCAGCACCTGATGGAAATCCGCCAGGTTCGTGGTGGCGGCGTCCGCCACGGTGAAGTAAATCGTCCCGGGCTCCGCTCCGATGGGCGCCTGGTACGCCACCTGGCGGGTGATTTCCCGGCCGTCATTCCCCACCAGCGAGACGTCGATGCGGATGGTATCGCCCGGGTGGGCCTCCCGCCGCGATGCCGTGACGCCATCGATCTGCAACTCCCGCTTCAGGGGGAAGGTTTCGATGTTGAGGTCCACTTGTTTTAACGCAAGCGCGTCATAGCCGCTCTGCATGGCGTAAGCGGCCGGCATGGCGGCGGCCATGGCGGACTGCGCCGCGGAGCCGTTGTCCGCCGAGGCGATGCTTGAGATTTTCACCGGCGCCAGCCCATTCTGAAACTGGATCTCGCCGCTGATCCTTACGCTGGCGGCGCCTACGGTGCGCTCCGTGGCTTCGATCGCGGAGGATACCGCCATTTGGATCAGCAGCGGCGAGAGCAGCGGGTCGTTCACGATCCGCATGTGGTAGGTCTCAATGGGCTGCCCGTTGCGCGTTACGGAGATCGACATTGGCGTCAAGTCCGGCAGCTTGCCCAATTCCCCGGAGACCGCCGTATCCCGGTCCTGCGTAATCCCGCCCATCCATTCCTTGGCGGAGGAAAGTTTGAAGGACGTGTTGAGGGTGGGCAGCAAGGCGATCACCTCGGAACGCGCGAACGGCAAGGCGGTCGCGCCGACCCCCAGAAAGCTGTGCCCGAAGGCGTACACGCGATTGCCATCGATGTAGGTCAACGTGCCGTCGGCCCCCACGCTCAGGTCTCCGGACATCAGTTGGACGCTGATCATGGAGCCGGGTTTGAGGTCGGCGGGATTTCCGATTCCGGGCGGGACGTTGCCGCCGCCCGCGACCCCCTGGCGCGGTTCCAATCCCAGCGCCCGCAGTTGCGGCCCGAAGGTCTCGATGGTCTCCCGGCTGAAACCGCTAAAAGAAACCGGCGTGGCGATATTCACCATGCGCTCGTCTCCGGCCATGGCAGGCAGTGGTTTGGGAAACAGGTGCAGGATGTCCCTATCTCCCAGCGTGGCGCGCTGCGCCGGCGGGTTTGCCGCCGATACGCGAAGCATGTCCTCAATAGGGCGAATTCCGGCGATGGGATCCTTGGCGAAGGGAAACGCCATGGCCACCGCTCCTATCAGCTTCCCGCCGATATATACGGGGCTGCCGCTCATGCCCTCCATGACCCCGGTATGTTCCAGCGGGCCGCCGGAAAGCCGCGCCAGGATGAGCGACTGCTTGGGCCCGGCGTTGTCCAGCACACCAAGGATTTCAACCTGGAATTCGTCGATCTGGTTCCCGGAGAATACGGTCCTGCCGGTTCCGCGCATCCCCGGCTGGATGTCTCTCAGCGGGAGGAAGGCCGTCTGCGCGGAAACAACGGTCGCCAGCGCGAGCACGGCCGGCAGCGGAAAGCGAGGCACACAACTATTGTACCTAGGCCAGCTCGCCCACCTTGCGCAGCTCCACCACCATGTCCCCCTCATTGTCAACGAAGAACGCCGGCGCGAATTTCCTGCCCCAGACAATCTCGTCGTGACGGTAGGAATGCCGCGCGCGCACGGTCTGGCTGAACGTGTCGTCGTACGCTTTGATCATGATCAGCGTCTCCGCCTGCTTGCGCGCGAGTTCCTCGGCGGTCTTGCCCCACAGCGGACTCTCGGAGTCGATCGGGTGCACGATGGTCCACGTCAGCGGAAAGAACAGGACCTGTTCGCGTTCCAGACGCAATAAGGTGTAGTTCCGTTTTGCCTGGCCCTCGACCATATCCACCGTCATGAGCATGACCCGCGCCTCCAGTTCCATCAGGGAATTGGACCGCCGGTTTACCACCCGGAATTGCAGGCTCGTCCCGTCCTGGTAAGGCGCTACCACCATGTTCTCGCTGAAGCCAATCCGCGCCGAGGGCCGCGATACGCGCCCGAACAACAGACCCGTGGCCACCGCGAAGCCCAGGACGCCCACCATCGCTTCCAGGGAAGACACAATCTGCGCCGCAAGCCCTTTGGGAGCGATGCTGCCGTAGCCCACCGTGGTCAGCGTGTGGGAACTGAAGAAGAAATCGTTGAGGAACCGGCCCATGGCGGTGGATGCGTCCGCGCCCTGCAGTTGGCCGGGATCGAGCGCGAAGTAGGCCGCCGCGAAGATGGTATTGGCCGCCAGGTATCCCGCGAAAAGTGTGACCAGAAATACGGGCCAACTCATGTTGATCAGATGCAGGTACGGGTGGACGTCGCGCCACGTTCCGCCCTGCCGGTGCACGTTGAAGCTGCCGTCTTTGTTGATGACCCGCCGGAACGGCGCCGTGAACTGCTGGGTCAGGCCGGGATCGAAGCCGGGTGTTCGCATAGATATCTGATCCAGCCGGATGGGCCGTGGATTCCGCCCTCGGTCCCTGGTTTACGATAGGCTTATGCCCGATCTCGCGCGCCAACAATTGACCGATCTCCGCAACGGTTTGATGCGGCTGCACCTGGGCCTGCTCGACTCCGAGCGCGCCGCCTATGAGCGCGACGTCAAGCGCATCGCGGGCACCGGCGAATACCTCAACCTGGTGCTCAACGACCCGTGGTTCACTTGGCTGCGCGAGCTTTCGCAATTCATTGTCCTGATCGATGAAACCCTGGACTTCGCCGACCCTCCGACCCTGGCGGACGCCGGCCGGTTGATTGCACGCGCCCGCGCGCTGGTCACGCCCTCGGAAACCGGCGCCGGTTTCGCGAAGCGCTACGACGAAGCCATGCAGCGAGATCCCGCCGTGGTGCTGGCCCATGGCGCCATGATGCAGGTGTTCGCCGCTCTCCCGCCGGAGCCGGCCGCCGCTGACCCCGCAAAAAACTGATTTGTTATATGATTTGGCTGTTGCCGCTCGCTGAGGAGGGCCTTCAATGCGCAGTCTCGTATTCTTGACCCTGGCCGGAGTGCGCTTGCTGTCCGCGCAGGCAGCGCTGCCAACCGAATGGATCGATCCCGACACGGGCCATCGCGTGATCCGTCTTTCTCGCGAAGACGGCACGCAGTCACTCTACTTCCACCAGAATGCGTACTCCGCCGACGGCAAGAAGCTGGTGGTTACGAATCCACACGGCATCGCCACCATTAATCTCGCTACGCGCGAAATCGAGCAGGTGGTCGAAGGCCGCGTGAACATTCTGGTGACCGGCCATAAGACCGGCCGGATTTACTACACCAGGGAAGGCGCCATCTACGCCACCGACCTGGACACGCATGCTACCCAGGAGGTCGCCAAGATTCCGCCCCAGGCGGGCCGCGGCGGCGCCATCGCCGTCAGCGCCGATGAAACCACGCTGGTAGGCATCGCGGCCGATCCCGATGGGAAAACCGTGCCTCGCACGCCGCCCCCCAACGGGGATGGCGGAAGCCTGGAGGCGAACTGGGCGGCGGGTACGCCCAAAATGCTCTACACGATCGACATCAAGACCGGGGCGTTTCGGAAAATCTACACCGAAAACGATTGGACCAACCACCTCCAGATGTCGCCCACCGATCCCCACCTCATCATGTTCTGCCATGAAGGACCGTGGCACTATAACGACCGCATCTGGACCATTCACACGGATGGTTCGGGCCTGCGATTGATGCACGAACGGACCATGAACATGGAAATCGCGGGCCATGAATTCTTCAGCGCGGACGGCAAGAGCGTGTGGTACGACCTGCAGACTCCCAAGAGCACGGTATTCTGGCTGGCGGGCGTGGATATCGCCACCGGACATCGCACCTGGTATCACCTGGAGAGGAACGAATGGTCGGTGCATTTCAATGTTTCGGCTGACGGGAAGTTGTTCGCCGGCGACGGGGGCGGCCCGAATAGCGTGGCCGCGCGGTCTCCGGACGGCGAACTTCTGAACCCGCCGGGCAACGGCCAGTGGATCTACCTTTTCCGCCCGGTCATGGTCAAGGGAAGTTCGTTCCGCGATAAGAAAGACCTGGTCGACGTCGGATATTTCAAGTCCGAACGCCTGGTCAATCTCGCCAGGCACAACTACACGCTGGAGCCGAACGTCACCTTTTCCCCCGACATGAAATGGATCGTCTTCCGCTCCAATATGCTCGGCCCCACGCACGTCTTCGCCGTCGAGATTGCTAGGTAGGACGGGCCGGAGCGCCCACCGCCTTCGTGGGCCCGCCTGCCTTCTTGGCCTTCCCCACCGCGCTCCGCACCCTGTTAGAATCCAATTCACCCGGTTCTTTGGAGGACCCATGAGAAACCTGCTTCTTACGCTGTTGCTTTCCGTCGCGGCCCAGGCCCTGCTGGCCCAGGGCGCCCCGCCCCAAGGGGGCGCCGACCAGCCCTACATCATGGAGTATTACTACAAAGTCCAGTGGGGCCATCAGCAGGAGTTCCTGCAGCTCTTCCTGAAGAACCACTACCCGCTGCTTCAGAAGGTGGCGCAGAGCGGCCGTATCCTCTCGGTGAAGATCGAGACGCCCGCCAACCACATGACCGAGGATGCCCGCTGGGATTATCGCGTCACCATCCGCTACAAGAACTCGGGGCTGGCCACCACCGCGAATCCCGACGAGGATCGCTTCATCAAGCAGCTCTGGCCGGACCAGGCGACTTACCAGCGCGAGGAGCAGCGGCGGTTTGAGATTCTGCTGGCCCACTGGGATCTGCCGCTGACGGATATCACGCCCGCGAAACCGTAGCCCCCATGAGACTCGCCATCGCACTCGCGCTCTTCTGGCTGCCCGCGCTCTGCGCGGCGGATTGGAAGCCGGCGGACAACCCGCTCACCACGCCTTGGACATCGCTGGTCGATCCCAACCGCCCTCTGCCCGAGTATCCGCGGCCGCAAATGGCGCGCAAGGACTGGACCAATCTCAACGGACTCTGGGATTATGCCATCCGGCCCCAACAGGAGGCCAGCGCGGCGGCGTACGACGGCCGCATTCTAGTACCATTCCCCGTGGAATCCGCGCTGTCGGGCGTGAAACGGCCGCTCACCCCGCAACAGCGGCTTTGGTATCGCCGTACGTTTACGGCGCCAAATCTGAAAGGCAAGCGCCTGCTGCTGCATTTCGGGGCCGTGGATTGGCGCGCTGAGGTGTGGGTCAACAGCAAATCCGTCGGTAAGCACGAGGGCGGTTACGATCCGTTCACCTTCGACATCACCGATGCCCTGAAGGGGACGGCGCCTCAGGAAATCTTGGTGGCTGTGTGGGATCCCAGCGACTCCGGCCGGCAGCCTCGCGGCAAGCAGATGCTCAATCCGAGCGGCATCTGGTACACCGCCGTATCCGGCATCTGGCGGACCGTGTGGCTGGAGCCGGTTCCCGAGCAGTACATCTCCGAGCTTTCCATGACTCCCGACCTGGACGGGCGCAGCCTGCGTTTGACCGTGCGCTCCGCGTCCGAGGGCGCGTTCACCGCCATCGCCAGGCTCGGCGGCAAGACGGTCGGCCGGGTTTCCGGCAAGCTCAACCAGCCGTCCGTGCTGCCGCTGTCCGACGTCAAGCCCTGGTCGCCCGACGCCCCCACGCTTTACGACCTCGACATCTCGCTCGGTTCGGGCGATCGCGTCTCGAGCTACTTCGGCATGCGCAAGATCGAAGTTCGCAAGGACAGCGCCGGCATCGACCGCCTGTTCCTCAACAATCAGCCGCAGTTCATGATCGGCCCCCTCGACCAGGGCTGGTGGCCGGACGGTCTCTACACCGCACCCACCGACGAGGCCATCCAGTTCGATATCGCGACGCTCAAGAAGCTCGGCTTCAACATGATGCGGAAGCACGTGAAGGTGGAGCCCGCGCGCTACTACTATTGGTGCGACAAGCTGGGCCTGATGGTCTGGCAGGATATGCCCAGCGCCATGCCTGCCCGCGGCGGCGGCGTCCGCAAAGGCGCAGCCGAAGACGTTACGCTAGCCCCGGAAGACGCGGCTGTGTATGAGCGCGAATTGCAGGCCCTGGTCCGCAACCTCGCCAATTCGCCGAGCGTCATCGCGTGGGTTCCTTTCAACGAAGGTTGGGGCCAGCACTCCACCAACGACATTCTCAAGCTGGTCAAGTCCTGGGACCCTTCGCGGCTTGTGGATGCCCCGAGCGGCTGGGAAGATCGCGGCCAGGGCGACATGAAGGATATGCACGAGTATCCTGGCCCGAACATGTATCCGCCGGTTCCCGGGCGCGCCAGCGTGCTGGGCGAGTTCGGCGGTCTGGCGACGCCCATCGAGGGCCACCTGTGGATTGCGGACCGCAGTTGGGGATACCGCCAGTTCCCGGACCGCGCCGGTCTCGAAGCCGGCTATGAGGCCCTCATCGCCAAGATGAAACCGCTGGTCGCAAACGGCCTCTCCGCCGCCGTTTACACCCAGACAAGCGATGTCGAAAGCGAAATCAATGGCCTGATGACCTACGACCGCAAAGTGGTGAAGTTCGACGCCGCGATCCTAAACCGCATCCATCGGGAACTGATCGCCATCGGCTCCGCCAAGACTAAGTGACCCGCGGCCAAGGTGTATACTCGGTTTAAGAACTTGTCCCGCGGGCCCCGTAGCATACAACCCGCGCGCAACCGCTCGATTGTCCGGAGTGCGTTGACTCTGCCCAGGCTGCGCCGGCTGTCGCAGACCCTCTTTCTCGGACTCTTCCTGGTCCTCCTCTGCAAAACGGAGTTTCCCGGCTCGTCTCCGCCCGGCGATCTCGAAGTCCGCCTGCCGTATCCGGCCCGCGCTTTTCTGGTTACCGACCCGTTAGTTGCCATCGCCAACGCGCTGGCCACGCACGCTCTCTATCGCGGCTTGCTGTGGAGCCTGGCGATCCTCATTCCCACCCTCTTCCTGGGACGCTTCTTCTGCGGCTGGATTTGCCCGTTCGGGACCATGAATCACTTGGTCGCCAGTGTTCGGTCGGAAAGAAAAATGGGCCGCCAACGCATCGCCTCCAACCGTTACAAATCCTGGCAAACCTTGAAGTACTATCTGCTTTTCGCCTTGCTGCTGGCAGCTTTTCTGGGGCGCGCACTGGTCGGAATCCTCGATCCGATCGCGCTGGCCGTGCGCTCCCTCGCCCTTTCGATTCTTCCCGCCTGCAACTATGCCCTCGACGTCCTCCCCATCGGCTTCAAGCAAGCGCATTTCCGACAAGCCTTCCCGTTGGGGTGCTTCTTCATCGCCATCCTGGCGCTCAATCTGCTGATTACCCGCTTCTGGTGCCGGGCGATATGTCCGCTCGGAGCGCTGTTGGGACTGGCCTCACGCTGGTCCATCCTGGGCCTGGAGAAACGTCCGGCCCATTGCGAGGATTGCAACCGCTGCCTGCTCCATTGCCAGGGTGGGGACGATCCCATCCCCGGCGCGCCGTGGCACAAAGCCGAATGCCATCTGTGCATGAACTGCGTCGCCGATTGTCCGGAAAGCGGGATTTGGTTCCGCTTCTTCCCTGCGGATCCCTGCCCTCATACCGTGGAGGGAGCCGGCCTCCAGCGGCGCAAAGTGCTGACCGGGTTGGCGGCTGGCGCGGCGGCAGTTCCCCTGTTGCGCGCCAATACCGGCCTCGCCGCCGAACCGCACGAACGCCTGATCCGGCCCCCGGCCGCGCTCGATGAGAGTCCGTTCCTGGCGCGCTGCATCCGCTGCGGCGAGTGCATGAAGGTCTGCCCCAATAATGCCCTGCACCCCGCCCTGACCGAAGCGGGTTGGGAGGGTATCTGGACCCCCGTTCTGGCGCCGCGCGTGGGATATTGCGAACCCGGTTGCACCCTCTGCGGCCAGGTTTGCCCCACCGGCGCCATCCTCAGGTTTACAGCCAGGGAGAAAGCCTGGATCGGAACGCCCGCACCGGACACCGCGCCCATCCGCCTCGGCACGGCTTTCTACGACCGGGGCCGCTGTCTGCCTTGGGCTATGGCCACCGACTGCATCGTGTGCGAGGAGTGGTGCCCGGTCACGCCCAAAGCCATCTACCTGCAATCGGCGGAGATCACCGATGCCGCCGGAAACAGAAAGCAGGTGCGGCAGCCCTATATCGACCCGCGGCGTTGCGTCGGCTGCGGCGCGTGTGAGTATGCGTGCCCCGTGAAAGACCGCCCGGCCGTCTACGTTACCAGCGCCGGGGAAAGCCGCTCGAAGACCAACCAGATCCTGATCGGACGAACGGACAAACCCGCGCCCTGGTTCCCGGCGACCGGCGACGTTGCCGGCTGGGCCAAATCCGGCGAGACGCGCGAATTCGAGGCCGCCAATCTCTGGAAATACGTGGATGGCGATGCCGAGCGGTATCTGCGCGCCGGCGTCCGCCGCACTCTCACGGCGAATTACCGCTATGCGGACGCCATCGACGCGGTGGCGGACATTCACCAGATGGAAGCGCCCCGTGCCGCCGCGTCGATCTTCGAATCCGAGCCGTCCGTCGGAAGCCGGCCCGTGGCGCTCGGCGATGCCGGCAGGAGCTATGGCCAAAGCGTGGTCTTCCGCCAAGGCCCTTTCTTCGTCCGCCTGACGGCCTATCAAGACACGCAGCGGACAGAGCAGGCGCTAATGGCCCTGGCGCAGGCCATCGCGGCCAGGCTGGCGCGGGAATAGGAGGTGTTTATGAAGCGAACTATTTCCTTATTGATCGCCGGGTCCGTCTTCGCGGCAACCATAGCTTGGAGCCAGCCGCGGCCTGCTTTCGAGGTAGTTTCCATCCATTCTTCTCCGCCATTTTCCATGGAAGCGATGCGCTCAGGCCAGATACACGTTGGAGTCAAAGTAGACGGCGCAATAGCGGATTTCGGCGGGCAGTCGTTGATGCAACTCATCTGCCGCGCCTACCGTGTGGAAACCTTCCAAGTCGCCGGACCGAATTGGCTGCCTACCGCGCGGTTCGACATTGTCGCCAAACTGCCCGAAGGAGCGTCGCCGGACCAGGCGCCCGAAATGCTCCAGACCGTGCTGGAGGAGCGCTTCAAGCTGGCCTTGCATCGCGACCAGAAGGAGTTTTCCGTGTATGTACTGATCGTCGGGAAGGACGGGCTGAAACTGAAACGTCCACCAGCCTTCGACCCCGCTTCGATTACCACCGGCACGCCCGGTTCCTTCGCCAGCGTCACCCCATTGCTCACTGGCGCGTTGGAGCGCCCGGTAATCGACCAGACAGGCTTGAAAGGGGAATACGACTTCCTTGGGGGCGATTTATTGATGAGCTTCAATGAAATTCCGGCGGTGCGAGCGCGCATGGACGATGCTATGCGCGCACGAGTTGACGCGGCCCCCCCGGGTCCCGACACATTCGAGGTTCTCAAGACCTGGGGGTTGCAGCTCGAACCGCGCAAGCTCACCCTGCCCCTGCTGACAATCGATCGCGTCGAGAAAACGCCTACTGAGAACTGACCGCGCTTCGGGAATATACTTGAGGTCGAACCACAAGGAAGGGGCGGGTGAGAAAGCCGATCTTGCTGTTAGTGATGGGCGCCTCGGCGATGGCAGTAGCGCTGTCCGCACAGCCCCTCGCGTTTGAGGTCGCTTCGGTGAAGGCCGCTGTTACCCCGGGCGCCGAACCCATGTTCTGCATCGTTCCCTGCACCTCGGGCGAGCGCCAGACCGTCGTCGGCTCGCGCGTGGATATCCGCTACACCTCGCTGCACACGTTGCTGTTGACTGCCTACCGCATCAAATCGAACCAGTTGTCCGGGCCGGATTGGATCGGGACGCAGAGGTTCGATATCGCGGCGAAGATTCCCGAAGGCGTCTCCAAAGACCGGATTCCCGAAATGCTTCAGGCGCTGCTCAACGAGCGATTCAAGCTCTCCGTCCACCGCGACACCAGGGAGCAGACAGTCTACGCCTTGGTCGTGGGCAAGAACGGATCGAAGCTCCAGGAGTCCCCGGCCGATGCCGATGCTCCCGTGCCCGACGCCCCCGGCAGCAGCCCGTTGTCCACGCCGCAAGGCGATGGCCGCATTTTGGAAGGCGGCGGCTTCGTGATTGCGGACGCAGAATACGGCCCCATGCGGGGCGGCATAGTACCGAACGGAGGAGTGAAGTTCGAATTCCTGAAGCTGACCATGCCCGCACTGGCGGACGTGCTGACTCCGCATGTCGCTCGTCCTGTAGTGGATATGACCGGCTTGAAGGGCGGCTATTATCTCGCCTCGGAAAATCGCCCGCAGGCCGCGCAAGCCGGGCGCAAGGGAGGCGGGCCTTCCGAGGGCGCGCGGGTTACAAGCGTCGCCCCCGACGCCCCGTCAACGGGCGATGCCTTCGGAGAAGCTCTACTCACGGCTATCGAAAAGGCCGGACTGAAGCTGGAGACGCGTAAGGCTCCCGTGGAGATGGTTGTAGTCGACCACATCGAGAAGACGCCGACCGCGAACTAGCGTGGACCGCCGCCGGATTGTCACGGAACCGTAGCAGGTCTGCAAGATGCCTGCATTCCGGCTGCTGTAGGCTGGTAGACGAATGCCCAAGACCAGCCTTTGTTTCCTTTTCTGCCTCACCGCGTGCGCCTCCGCCCAACTCGGCGCGCCGCTCCGGCTAAACGAGATTCAGATCGTCGGCACCCACAACAGCTATCACGCAGGCATGGGCCCCAACGAAATGGCCTACCTCCGCAAGGTAGACCCCCGGACAGCCTATTCTCTGGACTACCGGCATCCGCCCCTTACGGCCCAGTTGGACGCGGGAGTCCGGCAGTTGGAGTTGGATGTCTGGGGCGACTCCAAAGGCGGATTGTACGCCAATCCCGCGGGCCTGGGCCTCGTCGCCAAGGCCGGACTTCCCGCCGATCCGCCGTTCGATCCCAACGGAATCATGCAGAAGCCCGGCTTCAAGGTCTTTCATGTGCAGGATATCGATTTCCGCAGCAACTGCCAGCCCTTCGTCGCTTGCCTCAACATCATTCGCGACTGGTCCAAGGCCCACCCTGGGCATCTGCCAATCTTCATCCTGGTGGAAGACAAGGACGACCGTCCCGCGGCGGACTATATGACCACCCCCGAGCCGCTTACAGCGGAGACCTTTGCTGCGCTCGATGCCGAGATCCGCTCGGTTTTCCAGCCGTCGGAGATGATCGTTCCCGATGATGTTCGCGGCAGCCGCAAGACCCTGGAAGAAGCCGTGCTGACTTCCGGCTGGCCCACCCTCGATCGCGCGCGCGGCAAAGTCGTCTTCCTGCTGGACCAGCAGCGGGTCGGCGTGTTCTATACCAAGGGCCATCCGTCGCTCGAAGGCCGGGTCCTGTTCACCAACGCGCAACCGGGAACGCCGGATGCGGCGTTCATCGAAGTGAACGATTCCCAGGCCCATCCCGATCTCATTCCCAGCCTCGTTCGCAAAGGGTACCTGATTCGCACCATGACCGATCCCCGCCAGGATGGCGTTCGCGCGAACAACCGCAGTAAACCCGACGCCGCCATGGCCAGCGGAGCGCAGATCCTAAGCACCGACTATCCAAGCGCCGAGGCTGCCCCTTCCGGTTATTCGGTCCGTTTCGATCGCGAGAATGTCCGCTGCAACCCCGTATTGAAGCCGTCGTGCGACGCCGCCTCGATCAAGGAGTGACCGCGCCGGATTGCGGCTTGAGCAGGCTGGGGATCTGTTCGCTGGCGTGGCCCAGCGCGCGCGCCAGACTCAGCTTACCCAAGTTGTGGGCGAAGACGCTGTCGATCAGGTCCAGTTGCGCGCTGGCGACCGTCTGTTGCGCTTGCACCACTTCCACCGTGTTGATCACGCCGGCGTCCATGCGCGCGCGGGTCATCTCCAGGGTCTCCTGGGCCACTTGCAGATTCTTGCGCGCCAGTTCTACCTGGCTGCTGGCGGCCTCCAGATCGAGGTACGCCTGGCGGACTTCGGATTCCACCGACCCCCGCGTATCGTCCAACTCGGCCTGACGCTGCGCCAGCACCGCTTCGGCCTGTGCGATGTCGCCCGCGGCTTTCCCGCCTTGCCACACCGGAATGCTCAACGTGCCGGTCACCGTGAAGACCCCATGCGACTGCGCCGGGTTGATGCCGATCACCCCGTAGTCTCCGCTGAGCGCAAGCGAGGGCAGGCGCTCGGCGCGCGCGGCCGCCAGGGCCTTCGCGGCTGCCTCGGCCTGCAATTGGGCGGCTTTCAGGTCGGCGCGCTGTTGTATGGCCAGGGCCACGGCCGCATCCGCGCTCTCCACCGGCGCCGGGCTGAACGGAAAGCTGTCCGTCAGTTGATAGTCGGCATTGGGCGGCAGGCCGGTCAGCCGCGCCAGGTTGATCTTCTGTTTGGCCAGATCGTTGCGCAGAGTAATAATCTGCTGTTGCTGGGTGAGCGTCCTTACCTGGCTCTGGTCCACATTGAGCTTTCCCAGCACGCCCTCTCCATGCTGCTCGCTCGATTCATGGAAGACGGCATTGGCGGTGTCGAGTTGGGATTGCGCCGAGTCCATGCGGGCCTGCGCGGCCAGCACCTGCAAGTAAGCGCCGCCCACCGCCAGGGTAATCAGGTCGCGCGCATCCTGCAGGCTGTACTGGCTGGCGCGGGCGGTGGCCTTGGCGGCGCGGTAGTTATCGATCTGGGTCATGTTGGCCACGGTCTGGCTGAGACTCGCCTGGAGGTTGAAATAGTTGAATGGTCCGGCGATGGTGGGAATGCGGAAGCCGGGAAAAGGTGAGTTGATGCGGAGTCCCAGCGCGGCCAGATCGGTTTGCTCCACGGTTTCGCTGAGATTGGCGCCGATGTTGGGCAGCAGGGCGCTGCGGGCCACCGTCGCCTGCGCGCCGGTTTGACGCACCGCCTGAGCCATTCCCACCGCGCTCAGGTTGTAAGCCAGGCCGCGCTTGAGCGCCTCTTCTAATGAGAGCTTGCCCGAAAAAGGCATGGCCGTAGTGCTGCGCGCGCTGCCGCCGTAGGGCCCCGAAACCTGCACGCTGGGGTTCAGGGTGTTGACGCTGGTGGTAGTCCCCGCCACGGCCTGTTCGGCCGCGCCGACCGATCCGCCCTGGGCGTTGCGGCCCGAAGCCGGCAACACCGAAGCGGGAGTTGGCGCGGACGTTCCGCCGGAAGGAGACTGCGCAAAGCCGCTCCCCGCGCCTGCCAGGACGGTCAAAAGCACAACGCTGCCGAAATGTTTCATGGCTTCTCTCGTTTCGAAATCGGAACCAATTGGCGCATGGCGGCCAGCAACTGTCGCTGTTGAGCCGCCGAAAGCGCTTCCAGATGCTGCTCCTCGGCGCGCCGGGCCAGCGGCAGCGCCCGGGCGAACAGACGGTCGCCGGCCTCCGTGCGCTGCACCCAGTGCATGCGGCGGTCACGCGGGTTGGGCTGGCGGCGCAGGAAGCCGCGGCGCTCCACCCCGTCGATCAGCGCCACCACGGAGCTGGGGTCCAGGCCGAACTGTTCGGCGATCTCATTCTGCGGAACGTCCCCGGCGCCGGCCATGGCCAGCAGCCAGAACTCGCGCGCGCGCAGTTCGAGCGGCTCCAGGGCGCGGTCCAGGCGCCGGCGCGCCTCAAGCGAGATCTGCCAGTTGCAAAACCACAACCCGGACGCGTCCGGCACTCCCGGCGCCAGAGCCTCCGGTGCAGCCGTCTTGTCAACCTTGCGCGGCATGGCTACAAAGTCCGCCTGAACAGCAGCGTGGCGCCCGCCAACACCAACGCGGAGGTCAGCGCCAGCGCGAAGATATCGTTGCTGATCGCCCCGATGCCGACGTTTTTGAGCAGCGCCGTGCGCACCCCGTGGACTGCGTAAGTGAACGGATCGCAGTTCGACAGCCACCGCAGCCAGCGCGGGAAGCCGGCTATCGGATAGATCGCGCCGCTCGGAAAAAACAACAGCGTGTTCAACACGCCGAACAGGGCGCGCGGCACCAGCGGGTCGCTGATGCGCGCCATGATGAAAAACATCAGGCCGATCAGCGCGACGGAAGTCAGAAAGATCATCAACGCCAACTCCAGCAGGCGCTCCGGCTGGAAAAAGTTCGGGACCCCCGCCACCATGGACCCCAGCACCAGCACGGTCCCCCCTGCCAGCATCGCCTTGATCACGCCCGACAGGTTGAAGCCCAGAATCATCTCCCACTTGGTGATGGGCGTCACCATGTAGCCTTCGTGCAGGCCGCGCGCTTTGTCGTCGATGAAAAGCAGTCCGCCGCCAATCATCGCCGTGAGGAAGACTGCCAGCGCCACCGAACCGGGCAGCAAGTACTTCATGTAGTCGATGTAGGGATAGACTTCCACTACGTCCAGCGCGGCCTGCTGCGGTTCGCGGCGCGGAACCTGCGGCGCGTTGATGGAGGCTACCAGGTCGGACATCTGCGCGCCCACCGCGCCCGCCACGGAGCGGTCCGTGTTGTCGGTAATCAGCGCCAGGTGCGGCTGGTGCTGCTCCAGCAGGTCGCGGGAATAATGCTGTGGGATGATCAGGACCCCGCCCAGCACGCCCTTGCGCAGGTCGTCGAGAGCCACGCCCTGGTCGCCGTAATCCGTGGGCAGGAAGGTGCGCGCATTGGCGCCCACCGCGCGCACGCGCTCCAGCACATCCACCGATTGCGGTCCGTGGTCCAGGTTCACTACCCCCAGGACCACGTTCTTGATATTTCCGCCGAAGGCGTTGCCCAGGATGATCAATTGCAGCAGCGGCATGACCAGCGCGGAAAACAGCAAAGCCGGGCTGCGGCGGAACTTGCGCATGTCGCGCTCCACCAGGGCCAAAGCTCGTTTCATCGGGGTCCGCCTTTCTTCTTCTGGCCGGCGGGAGCCGCGGCTTCAGCCTCCGCGATTCCGTGGCCCGTGTAATGCAGAAACACGTCGTCCAGACTGGTGGACGCCACCGACAAGCTTTTCAGTTCGAGCTTGTGTTCGCGCGCCAGCTCCACCAGTTCCTGCGCCGACGCCGGGCCGCGGTCGCTCGAGACGCGATAGGTGGCCGATCCCAGCGCGCGCACCGATTTGACCGCCGGCAGCGCCTCCAGGTCGGCCGCGCCGTGGGGCAGGTCGGGGTCGAATTGCAGCTCGATGCGGCTGGCGCCGGGCACCGAGGCTTTGAGCGCCACCGGCGTGTCCAGCGCCACGATGCGCCCATTGTCGACGATGGCCACGCGGTCGCATAGCCGGTCGGCCTCGTCCATGTAATGCGTCGTCAGAAACAGCGTGCGGCCCTGCTGAACGCGCAGATGCGTGATCATCTCCCAGACCGAGATGCGCGAGACCGGGTCCAGGCCGGTTGTCGGTTCGTCCAAAAACAGAATCTGCGGGTCGTGTACCAGGCCGCGCGCAATCTCCAGGCGCCGCCGCATGCCGCCCGATAGCGTCGCCGCCAGCGCGTCGGCGCGGTCTGAGAGGTTCACGGCTTCGAGCAATTCCGCCGTGCGCTGCCGCCGCCGTGCGCCTGTGATTCCGTATAGCCGTGCGTGAATGCCGATATTCTCCGCGCAGGTAAGCTCCGGGTCGCTGGTCAGGTTCTGCGGGATCACCCCAATGCCGGCGCGCACCGCATTGGGCTCGCGAACGATATCGTACCCGGCCACCACCGCCGTTCCACCCGTGGGTGGCACCAGCGTCGTCAACATGCGGATCAACGTGCTCTTCCCCGCTCCGTTAGGTCCCAGCAGGCCGAAGATCTCGCCGCTACGCACCTGGAAGCTGACGTCATCCACCGCCAGAAGCGCGCCGAAGCGCTTGCTGATGCCTTTGACGTCGATCGCGACGCCGTCTTGCGCTTGGACTTCCATGGTTAGTCCTTGACGCTTTCGACCGCCGGACGCGGCGGCAGCGCCGGTACCGGCAGCATCACCCAGGCGGTCATACCCAGCGGGAGCTTGCCCTGCGGATTCGCCACGCGCACCCGTATGGCTACCGTCTTGATGTCGCGCTTGGTGCGGCTGACATCGCGCTGCGTCGCAAAATCGGCCTCCACCGCTTTGTAGATCACCGGGCCTGAGGTCATGGCGCCAGAGGGCAGGCGCACCTGCAAAGTCTGCCCCATCGCGATCAGGTCCGCGTAGGTTTCCTCCACGTCCGCATCCACCCAGGTCGAGCTCAGGTCGAATAGCGTGACGATCGGATTGCCGGGGTTCACCACTTCGCCCTGCCGCGCCGCGCGCAGCGTCACAATCCCGCTGGCCGGAGCGAAAATCCGCGTCTGGCCGAAGCGCGCTTCCGCTGCGGCGGCGTTGGCCTCGGCCTGCTCCGCGGCCGCGCGCATGGCGTCGGCTTGCCGCTGCTGCACGGGTACTTGCTTTTCCTGCTGCTGCGCGTCCGCCAGCGCGGCCTGCGCAGCCGCCACCGCGCGCTGGGCGGCCTCGGCTCCCGCTTGAGCCGCCGCTACCGCGCGCCGCACCGCTTCGGCCCCGGCTTCGGCCGCGCGCTGGTTGGCCTTGGCGGAATCCAGATCGGTTTGCGCCGTCACCAGATCCTGCGGCGGGTTGATGTCCTTTTCCACCAGAGGCCGGATGCGGTTGAAGTTGTCCTGAGCCTTGGCCACCGCCGCCTGGGTTTGCCCCACTTGCGCCTGCGCCTGCTGCAGTTGGGCTTGCGATTGCGCCACCTGCGCTTGCGCCTGCTGTAACTGCGCCTGGCTTTGCGCCGTCTGCGCCTCCGCCTGGCGGACCTTGGCCGGCAGCGTACTCTCCAGTAGTTCGGTCTGAGCGGCCGACTGCTGCGCGGTGGCGCGGGCTTCGACCGTGGCGTGCCCGGCCGCGCCCTGGTCGGCGCGCAGCTCGTCCTGATCGAGCACTGCAATCAAGTCGCCGGCCTTGACCCATTGGCCGTCGTCCACCGCCAGGCGTTCAATGCGGCCGGTGATCTTGCTGCCCACCACTACTTCGTTCCCATCCACGGTGCCGGTCAGCGCCAGCGTCTGCGGACGCGGACGCTGCGCCCACCAGATAGCCGCTGCGATGACCGCAATCAGCGCCAGAACGATCGCTCGTTTTTTCATGCGAAAGACCTCATTCGGTGAAAACCCAAATATATTGTATACCAAACTATTGTGATGTCAAAGTAAATTTGGGCGGCCGGAACGGACCCGGCAGGCCGCCGCGCCGGGCTGCCGCGTCAGGTTTCGGCGGCGCGGGCTAAAATCGTGAGATGGCTCTTCTGGAGATCCACGGTTTTTGGCGCCGGGCTTGGCCGTTCGCCTTGGGCGCGGGCTTGCTGGCGGCTCTCGTAACCATCCCGGCCGGGCCGCCGCTGTCCGGCCAGCAGCCCGCCGCCGGCGATATTCCCAAGGCGTTCGCCGTTCCCCTCGCAGGCTACGACTACGTCAAGCGTGAGGTGATGATCCCCATGCGCGATGGGGTCAAGCTCCATACCGTGATCGTGCTGCCCAAGGGCGCCAGGAACGCCCCCATCCTGCTCACCCGCACGCCTTATGACGCCTCCAAACGCGCCGCCCGCAATAACAGCCCGCACATGCTGGCGGCGCTGCCGCAGGCGGACGAGGTCTTCGTGGCCGGCGGCTACATCCGCGTGTTCCAGGACGTGCGCGGCAAGTATGGGTCGGAGGGGGACTACTTGATGACGCGCCCGGTGCGCGGCCCGCTCAACGCCACGGCGGTCGACCACTCCACCGACGCCTACGACGCCATCGACTGGCTGGTGAAGAACATCCCGGAATCGAATGGCCGCGTCGGCATGATCGGCTCTTCCTACGAGGGATTCACCGTCGTCATGGCATTGTTGGAGCCGCACCCCGCGTTGAAAGTGGCGGCGCCCGAAAGTCCCATGGTGGACGGCTGGATGGGTGACGACTGGTTCCATTACGGCGCCTTCCGCCAGACCAATCTCGACTACGCTTCCCAACAGACCGCCAGACGCGACGCGGGCGAAGCCGTTCCGCGCGGCGCCTTCGACGACTACGAGACATTCCGCGACGCCGGTTCGGCCGGAGACTACGTCCGCGCACACGGCCTCGACCAGCTCCCGTGGGTCCGGAAGACGATGGAACACCCCGCTTACGACGCCTTCTGGCAGGGACAGGCGCTCGACCGGCTGGTGGCGCAGCGCCCGTCGCGAGTGCCCACCATGTGGATTCAAGGCCTGTGGGATCAGGAGGATATGTGGGGCGCAATCCATTGCTACCTGGCTCTCAAGGCCAAGGGGCAGGCCGGCCATAACCACCTCGTGATGGGTCCGTGGCGGCACAGCCAGGTGAACTACGACGGTTACAACCTGGGGCCCTTGAAATGGGAGGGCGACACCGCCCTCCAATTCCGCCGCGATGTGTTGATGCCGTTCTTCGACCAGCATCTGAAGGATGGGGCGCCTAAGGCCGAGACGCCGCCCGTCCTCATCTATAACACCGGCGAGAACCGGTGGGATCGTCCAAAGGTCTGGCCGCCGGCGTGCGAAGAAGGGTGCGCCGCGCCCATGAAGCCGCTCTATTTGCAGGCGGGTTTCGCGTTGGGATTTGACAAGCCGGCGGCGTCTGGAGCCGTCGCGGACGGCTACGTTTCCGACCCCGCCAAACCCATTCCGTACCTGCCGCGCCCGGTGCGCTTCTCAGACTCCGATCGCTGGAAGCAGTGGCTCGTCTCCGACCAGCGCGCAGTGGAGGACCGCACCGACGTGCTGGTTTACCAGACGCCCGCGCTCACTGCGCCGGTACACATCGGCGGCGCGCCTGTCGCCGACCTGTTCGCGGCCACCACGGGTACGGACGCCGACTGGGTGGTAAAGCTGATCGACGTTTTTCCCGCCGAAGTCCCCAGCCAGCCCGAAATGGGCGGCTATGAGTTGTCCGTATCCATGGACATCTTCCGGGGCCGCTACCGCGAGAGCTTCGAGCGCCCCTCCGCCATCCCCGCCGGAAAGCCGCAGCGCTATCGCTTCGCGCTGCCGACCGCCAACCACCCTTGGTGAACACCCAAAACCGGCCATCGATGATCACCTGAAAACCGGCCAACG
>CAYWHA010000007.1:0-158532 GCA_964457555.1 uncultured Solibacteraceae bacterium | reverse complement strand
CTCTGAGCTCGGCGATTTCATCGATGTCTTCGAGGCGGGGGATGGTGTAGGCGGCGGCTGCGGCAAAGCCGTGTTTGCGGGCGTTCTGGGAAGAACGGGCTTTGCCATCGGGTGTGCGGGGGCCGGTGGAACCGGCGGCGTTGGCGCGATTGGCTGCGAATTGCTCTGGGGAAACGTAATGTTGTGAGTTTTGCATGGGATTCTCTGAATATCCTTCCGATTCCAGAATGGCATGGGGGCAGGATGGGTCTGAGATGCTAGAGGGGGTATGTGGTGGGAAGGAAAGGAGTTAGTTTTTTGAAAGTTGCGGTGACTAGAAGGCAGACCCAAGGAGACAGACCCAAGAAGGCAAACCGAAGAAGGCAGACGGGCCCACCGAGGCGGTGGGCACCCCGGTCCGCCCCACCTAATATTGCGCCAGGGTTTCGAAGTCGATGTTGCCGCCGGAGAGGACTACGCCTATTGAGGCGATGTTGGGGGGGAGTTTGCGGAAGAGGACGGCGGCGGCGGCAGCGGCGCCACTGGGTTCGACCAGGATCTTCAGGCGCAGGAGAAGGAATTTGACGGCGGCGCGCAGCTCGGCGTCGGTCACCAGAACGACGGCTTCCACGAGGCGCTGGATCACGGGAAAGGTCAGCTCGCCGGGGGAGGGGGGACGGAGGCCGTCGGCGATGGTTTCGGAATGCGCGACGGTGACGCGGTGGCCGGCGGCGAGTGAAAGGAACGTCTTGTTGGCGGTCTCCGGCTCGACGCCGAACATGCGGATGGCGGGATGGAGGTCGCGGGCGATGGTGGCGCAGCCGGCGAGGAGGCCGCCGCCGCCGACGGGAACGACGAGGGCGTCGAGCGGGCCGGTTTCCTGGAGCAACTCGAGGGCGGCGGTGCCCTGGCCAGCCATGATGAGCGGGTGGTTGTAGGGGGGGACGAGGGTGGCGCCGGTCTCTTCGACGAGGGCGCGCGCAATTTGCTCGCGGTCTTCGGTGAGGCGGTTGTAGGCGATGACGCGGGCGCCCATCTCGCGGGTGGCTTGCATCTTGGAGCGGGGCGCGTCTTCGGGCATCACGATGGTGGCCTGGGCGCCGACGTGGCGGGCGGCGATGGCGGTAGCCTGGGCGTGATTGCCGGAGGAGAAGGCTACCACGCCGCGCGATAGGGCGGCTTCGGGCAGGGAGAGAATCAGGTTCGATGCGCCGCGGATTTTGAAGGCGCCGCCGCGCTGGAAGTTTTCACATTTCAGGAAGACGCGGGTGGCGGCTTGGGCGTCGAGGCCGGAGGAGGTCATGACAGGGGTGCGGCGCGCGAGCGGGCGGATGCGTTCGGCGGCTGCGAGGACGTCGGCGGGGGCGATGGGAAGGGGCATTGGTTTGAGTTTAGCGTGAGTCTAGCGAAGAGGGGCGGAAGAGAGAAGGCGATGGGAGAAGGCACAAGAGAAGAAGGCAGACGGGCCCACGAACTGCGTGGGCGCCCCGGTCCGCCCCACTTGTTACAATACCGTTTCGGGGAGGTTTCATGAGAACTGCGGTTTGTTTGTTGATGCTGGCGGGGCTGGCGGCGGGCGCCGACTTGACGGGTGCGTGGAAGGGGCAATTCGACTTCAATGGCACGCCGGTTCCGCTGAGCTTCGATCTGAAGGCCAACGGAGAAGCGCTTACCGGCACGGTGACGGGGCTGCCCGCCGGGGTAGCCGAGATCAAAGACGGGAAGATCCAAGGCACAGGCGTTACGTTCTCCATCATGAGCGAATACCAAGGGGACCCCATCAAGCTGGTCTACAAGGGGCAAGTTCAGGGAGACGAGATCCACTTCAACATGGGTCTCGAAGACGGCTCATGGGGCGTGGATTTTGTGGTCAAGCGCGGTTCGTAGGGAGATCCGCGAAAATGCGTCCGTCCCCTTTTTGGAGTTACTATGTGCGGTTAGGGGGATAGCCGAATTATGCCATCCAACAGCGGTATTTCCAGACGTCACTTCTTCTACGGGGCCCTGCTAGCGGGGGCGGTGCCCGCGGGCGGTTACGGCAGCGTACCGGCGCTGCGGGCACTGGGGTACAAGCCTTTTTACGACAAGCTGAATGTGGCATCCATCGGGTGCGGCGGCCAGGGCGGCGCGGACCTGGTGGACGCGGCGCGGACCGAGAACATCGTGGCGATGTGCGATGTGGATTCGGCGCGCGCGGCGGAGAATTTCAAGCGCTTCGAGAAGGTCACGAAGTACAAAGACTTCCGCGTGATGCTGGACAAGGAAGGCAAGAACATCGACGCGTGCACGATGGGGATTCCTGACTTCATGCACGCGACGGTGGCGCTGGCCTGCATGGAGCGCGGCAAGCACGTGTATGTGGAGAAACCGCTGACGAGGACTCCGTGGGAAGCGCGGCTGCTGCAGGATGCGGCGGTGAAGTACAAAGTCGCGACGCAGATGGGCAACCAGGGATTCTCGCACGAGGCGATGCGGGTGGCGGCGGAGATTGTGTGGTCGGGCGAGATTGGCGATGTGACGGAGGCGCACTTTTCGACGTCGCCGGGGACGCACCCGACGGCATTGCAGGCGCTTCCGCCGGGGGAACCGGTTCCGGCGACGCTCGATTGGGATCTTTGGCAGGGCGGGTCGGCGCCGCGGCCGTTCAGCACCGATTACGTGCCTTACAACTGGCGGGGGTTTTACGATTACGGGACGGGGCAGATTGGCAACTGGGCGACGCATACGGCGGGGCCGATCCAGTTCGCGCTGATGTTGGGGGCGCCGACGAGCGTGGAGTGCGTGAGCCAGGAAGGGCAGAGCAGCATCACGTTCCCGAACAAGGCGATCATCCGCCTGGACTTCCCGTCGCGCGGCGAGATGCCAGCGGTGAAGGTGTTCTATCACGATTCGTCGCGGTCGGAGGACCCGACGTCGTACCACGTGCCGGGCATGGAGAATGAGACGATTTTGCCGCGGTCGAATAACCTGGCTTCGGAGAAGGGCAGGGGAGCGGGCGGGCGCGGGGCGGCGCCGGCGGCCACGGCGGGCGGGGGCGGCCGGCTCGGCGCCATGGTAGCGGCTAACGCGGCGGCGGGAGGCAGAGCGGCGGCGCAGGCCCCGGCGCGGCCGGCGGCTCCGTTGGTGGGCGCTGGAGGACCGGGCGTCAAGGTGTTCATTACGAGCCGTGGCGAGCCAGCCAAGCCGGGCATCCTGAGCGGCAACGGTTCGGTGTTCATCGGGACCAAGGGGATTATGGCGACGGTGGAACGCGGCGAAGGAGTGTGGCTGCTGCCGGCGGCGCGGTGGAAGGATTACACGCTGCCGCCGCAGGTGCTGACGCGGTCGCCCGGGCACATGGCGGATTGGGTGCGCGCCTGCAAAGGGGGCGACCCTGGGTGCTCCGACTTCAGCGTTACGGCGCCGTATGCGGAATGGCTGGCGCTGGCGGCGATTGCGTTCCGCGTTCCCGGCAAGCTGGAGTGGGACAGCAAGAATGTAAGATTCACGAACAGCGCCGAGGGGAATAAGTGGGTGAAGCCGGTGTTTCGCAAGGGGTGGGAGTTGAAGCTTTGAAAAAGAAAGCAGAAGAAGGCAGGCCAGGAGGCCCGCCCCACATGAAGAAGATGAATTATACGCGGCGTGATTTTGGGAAGGTGGCTTTGGCGGCTTGGCCGGCTGCGCGGCTGCTGGCGGCGAAACCGAATTCGCTGTGGGGCGGCGTGCAGGTGGGCATCAACGCTCCGTACAGTTACGGCAATAACAATCTGGGCGCGGACGAGACGCTCAATAATACGGTGCAACTGGGACTGAGCGCGGTGGAGCTGCGGACGCAGCCCGTCGAATCTTTCCTGGGAGCGCCGGCGATGCCCGCTGCTCCGGCTGGAGCGCGGCGGGGTCCGCCGACTCCCGAGCAGCAGGCGGCGCAGACCGCGGCAGCGGAGGCGCTGAAGAAATGGCGTCTCTCGCGGACGGTGGACCAGTTCAAGACGTTCCGCAAGAAGTACGAGGATGCGGGCGTATTGATCCAGATTGTGAAGGTCGATTGGATTCAAAACGCGTCGGACGATGAAGTGGAATACTGCTTCCTGCTGGCGAAGACGGTGGGAGCGCACGCGATTTCGTGCGAGATTCCACTGAGCAAAACGAAGTGGCTGGGCGCGTTCGCGGATAAACACAAGATGATGGTGGGCTACCATGGCCACACGGACATCACCAGCCCGGAGGCATTCGGGCGTCCGGAGAGTTGGGAAACGGCGATGACCTACGCGAAGTACAACGGGATCAACCTGGACATTGGGCACTTCGTGGCGGGCAACAGCATTTCGCCGATTCCGTTCATGGAGAAGCATCACGACCGTATCACGCACATCCATGTGAAGGACCGCAAGATGCACATGGGACCGAATGTGCCGTTCGGGCAGGGGGATACGCCGATCAAGGAAGTTCTGCAATTGATGCAGAAGGATAAGTGGAAATTCCAGGCGGCGATCGAGTTCGAATACCCGGTTCCGCAGGGGTCAACGCGGATGGCGGAGATCGCCAAGTGCGTGGAGTTCTGCAAGAATATTCTGGTGTAGGGCGTCAGGGCTGACGAATCGGGGACTTGGCCTGGAGGCCGGGTAAGCGGTCGCGCAGGGCGGCGGCCAGGGGCGCGTTGCCTTGCTGGGTGGCGAGGTCGGTGGCGCGCTGCTCCAATGGGACGGCCTTATCGAACTGGCCGGTTTCGGCGTAGGCCGCGGCAAGCGTGCCGAGCAGCGCGGGTTCCTTCTCGGATGTGAGCTTGACGGCGCGCTCGGCCAGGGTGACGGCTTCGGTTCCGTTGCGAAGAGCGGCATCGGAACAAGTGGCCAGCGCCCAGGCGGTATCGTTCAGCAGTTGCACATTGTCGGGGGCCTGGCGGAGGCCCTGGCGCCATTGGGCTAGCGCCTGCGTTTTCTGTCCACCCATCATCAACGCCATACCGAGATAGTCGCGCGCCTCGACCAGGGTGGGGGCGATCTTCAGCGCCTGTTCAAAATGGGGGATGGCTTCGGGGACGCGGTTCGCGTTGGCCAGCGCATAGCCGAGCTGGGTGTGCAGCTCGGCGGAATTGGGACTCAGCTCCAGCGCCTTTTGGTATTCCGGAATGGCCTTGTCGAGATGCTGTTCGTCGGCGTAGGCGCGGGCGAGATTGGCGTGGGAGTCGGGGTCGTTGGGGTTGATGGCGACGGCCTTTTCAAAGTGAGGGATGGCCTGGTCCAAGCGGCCCTTCTCAGCCAGGGCCGCGCCCAGTTCGTTGTGGACGTCGGCGGCCTCGAGACCGGCGGCGAGGGCTTTTTCGAGATGCGGAATGGCTTCGTCGAACTTGTTCTGGGACATGAGGGCGCGGCCAAGATCGACATCGGCCATGGCGCCGCGGGGGTTCAATTCGAGGGCCTTCTTGAAATTGACGATGGCTTCATCGAGCTTGCCCTGGCGGGCGAGCGCGGCGCCGAGATTGGTGTGGGCGTCGGCGGCGTAGGTAGGATCGTGGCTGCCCTCGATGGCTTTGCGATAGTGGGCGACGGCCTCGTCGAGGTGGTTCTGGGAGGCGAGGGCGATGCCGAGATCGTTGTGGGCCTCCGGGTAATCGGGGCGGAGTTTGAGCGCGGCTTCGAACTGAGCGATGGCATCGGGCAGGCTGCCTTGGGACATTAGCGCGGCGCCGAGGTTGTTGTGGGCATCGGCGAGAGAGGAATCGAGCTGGAGCGCCTGCTTGTATTGCGCGATGGCATCGTCCAGACGGCCCGCGGTGGTGAGGGCATTGCCCAGATTGTTGTGGGCGTCGGCGTAGCCGGGCTGGAGCGCGAGGGCTTGCTGGTATTGCGCGATGGCATCCTGGGTGCGGCCCGCGCCGGCCAGGCTCAGGCCGTAATCGTTGTGCGCGCGCGAATTGTCGGCATTCAAGGCGAGGGCTTTGGTCCACTCGGCGATGGCGGCGGCGTAGTCGCCCTTCTGGGTCAGCTCGGCGGCGACGTCGAACTGGCGGTAGAAATCTCCGGCCGGAACATCGATGCGGTCGATGCCGTCCGGCGCGGTGTTCACGAACTCCGGAATGTTGACGGCGCGATTGGCGGCGGTGGAGTTCTCAATCAGAATGGCGGGCGAATCGTGGCCTTCCGCGTCGATGTGGGTGAGGAACATCTGGGTGTAAGGCGAACGGCTCTTGGAGGAGAAGACCAGCCAGCGGCCGTTGGGAGAGAAGCTGTGCCAGGAGTTCATCAGCGATGTGTTGCAGGTCATGAGGCGCGCCTGCCCGCCCTCGGCCGGGACGATGTAGAGCTTGCTATCGGGGCGCATCAACAGGCCGTTCTTAGCCTGCACGAAGACGATCCACTTTCCGTCGGGGGAAACCTTCGGGAAGCTATTGCTCATGCCGTTTTGCGAGGCGCCGGGGATGGGCTCGGCCTTGCCGCCTTTACCGTCGTTGAAGGGGATGCGGTACAGATCGTACTGAATCTGGACTTCCAAGGGGTCGTTGGCGTAGGCGGCCATCTTGCCATCGGGCGGGCGCGGGTCCTTGGCCTGGGCGCGGTCGAAGACCAGGTACTTGCCATCGGGACTCCAGACGGCGTTGGCCTGCACGAGGGCCGGATTGTCGGCGCCGGGCAGCGGCTGGAGCTTCTTGGCGGCGCGGTCGTACCAGACCAGGATGCCGCTGGTGGGATAGAAGACCTGTAGGAAGCGGTAGTCCGTGAAATTGGAAACGTAGTAAAGGGGAGCGCCACTGGTGACGCCGGGGGGCTTGATGGTGGTGACGACGCGGCGGCCATCGGGGGAGACGCGGGACATGAAGCCCACGCGGAGCTGGCTGCCGAGCTGCTCGCGGAAGGTGGCCCAGGAGACCACGTTGTCATTGGCGATGGTCATTACCTTCTTGACGGGCGTGAGGGCGTAGAGGCTTTTGTCGTTGGCGGGGCCGTCGAGGTCCATGCCGAGAGTGCTGCCATCGTCCGCGAAGGAATGGCAGTTGGCGCAAGTATGCATGTCCGTGAGGAGCACGCGGCTCTGGGTTTGGGAGACGTCGCGGAGGCGCCAGGCGATGAGGGGGACCTTATTGGTGTCGAGTGGTTTGATGACGCCCGACTCGGATTTGGACGGCATGAGCGGGACATCGCGGTAGAAGATGGGCGCGCCGACCGGGTCGACCGATGTATTGAGGAGCATGTGCCCGCGGGATAGCGGCTGGCCGGCATTCCCGGCGATGTAGCCGCTGATGGCGATGGTGGCGGGGCCGGCGACGGACTGCTTCTTGATGACGGCCCAATCGGCGGGACTGGGCAGCCAGGTGTGGGCGGCGGCCTGCTGCGGCGTTAGGGTGGGGAGCTTGTTGGTGGTGGAGACGCAGCGCTGGTCGATCTCGCCGATTTTCATGCGCTCGCCTTTAGAGGTGAGATGGAGGGCAGGGGAGCCATCGGCGAACGTTATGTCGATGCGCCAGGAGACGGCGGCGGGGGCGGGGTCGCGCCAGAGGAAGGTTGGGGCGGCCATGTCGGGCGGAAAGATGGACCCGTTGGCCGGGTAATCGATGACGATGGAGGCGGTCCCATTCTGGGCATAGGCGAACGCCATGCCCAACCCAGCAAGAAGGAGCGCCCGGATGAGGGGCCACTTCATAGATTTGGATATCAGCATATCACAGGTCGCGGCAGGGGCGAGGAGCAGACCAAGCCTTGACGCGGAGACGGGCCCGCAAGTGCAGCGGGCGCCCCGACGCGGAGACCACAACACTTTAGTGGGCAGAGCCACGGACTCCGGTTAGGGATTCGGCCCGGCTGAAGCGGGACCAGTTGAAGCCGTAGAAGGCGACGAAGGCGAAGCAGAACATGGGGACGATGAAGCCGCGGGACATGTCGGTTTTGTCGGCGACGTAGCCCATGAGCTTGGGCAGTAGAGCGCCGCCCATGATCGCCATGACGATGAAGGCGGAGGCTTTCTTGGCGCGGGCGCCGAGGCCGAAAATGCCGAGCGCGAAGATGGTGGGGAACATGATGGACATGAAGAAATAGCTGAAGAAGACGCAGGCGACGGAGAGCCAGCCGAGCTTGAGGAAAACCAGGAACGTCATGGCAACATTCGCGAGGGCGTACGAACCCAGAAGCTTGTGGGCGGCGACTCTCCTGAGCATGGCGGCGCCGGTGAAGCGGCCCGTCAGGAAGAGCACCAGGCCGAGGGAGGCGAGGTTGGAAGCGCCTTTGTCGCTGATGGAGAGGACGCCCGCCTGGTTCGCGTCGAACCATCCCCCGAGCCAGCCGTGCAG
Organism: uncultured Solibacteraceae bacterium; assembly: GCA_964457555.1. Lineage (GTDB taxonomy): Bacteria > Acidobacteriota > Terriglobia > Bryobacterales > Bryobacteraceae > BOG-224. The sequence continues at coordinate 150,293 of CAYWHA010000007.1, read as the reverse complement.
GAAGCCGGAGTGAGAGGCCAGGCTGGTCATACCGGCATTCCAGGAGGGCGGAATGGCGGGGACCTCCTTGGTCATGTAATTGATGAAGAAGCTGAACAGGCCGGCCTGGGCGGCGACGTAGAAGAACTGGGCGGCGACGGCGAGGGAGAAGTGCGGATGGGCCCAGATGGAGCCGGTGGAGGCGCCGGACGCGGAATCGTCCAGGTGATAATCGTCCTCGGTTTTGATGTCGGGGACCTTGGCGAAGAAGAAGACGGCGGCGAGGACGAGGACCACGCAGGCGACGGTCACATAGGGAATGTAGAGCGTTTCGCTGCCGGTGTTGCGGCCGGCGGCGTCCTTGGAATAGAAGAACAGGCCGCCGATGATGGGGCCGCAGATCCAGCCGACGCCGTTGCAGGATTGGGCGAGGTTGATGCGCGTGGCCGCGAAGCGCTGATCGCCGAGCACGGTGGTGTAAGGATTGGCGATGGTTTCAAGGAAGGTGAGGCCGGTGGCGATGACGCAAACGCCGGCCAGGAAAGCGATGAAGGCGGTGGTGGGCGATACCAGCCCTTCGTGCACCATGGCATTGATATGGGTGGCGGGGATGAACCAGAAGCCGCCGAGGGCGACGATGAGCAGGCCGGCGATGATTCCGGCCTTGTAGCCGAGCTTGCTGGCCAGCCAGCCGGCGGGCATGGACATGAGGAAGTAGCCGAGGTAGTGCGCGAACTGGACCCAGGCGGATTGGGACTTGCTGAGGCTGAGTTCCTCCTGGAAGTGCTTGTCCATGACGTCGATCATGCCGTTGCAGACTCCCCAAAGGAGGAACAACGAACTGACGAGAATAAATGTGAAGAGGAGGTTGTTCCCGTCTTCGCGTACGAAGAGACCCTGCTTGTTTGTGTTCATGGGGGCGTGAAAGAAGATTCTAGCGCAATGGGGGAAGGAAGAAGAAAAACAAGAAGGCAGACCAGGAGGTCCGCCCTACATTACACTTGAGTGTCGGGAAGATATCGGGAAGATTATGTCAGAACTTTACGATGCGATTTTGAACGGGCAGGCGCCGGCGGCCGCCGCGGCGGCCAACCGGGCGCTGGCGGAGGGGCGGGGCGCGCTCGAGCTGGTGCAACAGGAGATGGTACCCGCCATGGACGAGGTGGGCCGGCGCTTCGAATGCGAAGATTACTTCGTGCCGGAGTTGCTGCTGGCGGCGCGGGCCATGAAGGCGGCGCTGGCGCCAATCCGCCCGCTGCTGGCGGCGAGTGGTGCGCAGCCTGCGGGCCGGGTGGTGATCGGCACGGTGAAAGGCGACCTGCACGACATCGGCAAGAACATTGTGAGCGCGATGCTGGAGGGGGGCGGATTCGAGGTCATCGACCTGGGGGCGGATGTGGCGCCGCACGTGTTTGTGGAAGCGGCGTCGACGCACCACGCCGACCTGGTCTGCCTGTCAACGCTGCTCACGGTGACGATGCCCTCGATGCGGAGTACTGTGGAGGCGTTCACGGCGGCGGGGTTGCGGGGCCAGGTCAAGGTGATGGTGGGCGGCGCGCCGGTGACGCAGCGCTACGCCGATGAAATTGGGGCGGACGGCTACGGCGATAATGCCGCGGCGGCCGTGGCCGTGGCGCGAAGACTGGTGGCGGGGTGATCCTGCTGATCGCGGACGATCTTACGGGGGCTTGCGATGCGGCGGCGCCTTTCGCGGTGCGCGGTCATGCCACGGTGGTGTCGCTCGAAGGCAGGCTGGAAGGCGGCGAGGCGGGGGCGCTGGCCATCAGCACGGAAAGCCGGGATCTGGCGCCGGGGGAGTTGGGCGCGGTGTACGCGGGGCTGGGCGCGGCGGACTTTTTGGGGTCAGGCCTGATCTTTAAGAAGATCGATTCGACGCTGCGCGGCAACGCAGGCGCGGAGATCGCTTTGGCGGCGGAAGCGTTCGGATGCGAAAGTGCGATTGCGACGCCGGCGTTTCCGGCGATGGGGCGGATGGTGGAAGCGGGCGTGCTGCGAGTGGCGGGCGCGGCGTTCGAGCCGGTCGAATTGGCGGCGTACTGGCGGGCACAAGGGCTGTGCGGCTGCGCGCAGGTTTCGCCGGGAGGCGTGGCGGCGGAGTTGGCGGCGGGGACGCGGTTCATTTCGGTCGATGCCGCTAGCGATGCCGATCTCGATGCCATTGCCGTGGCGGGACTGGCTTCCACCAGGCGCGTATTGTGGGCGGGATCGGCGGGGCTGGCGTGGGCGCTGGCGCGGGGGTGGGCGCCGAGGGGCGTGTCGTTGCGGCCCTGCGTGCCACCGAAATTCATGAAAACCGAGAAGAAGGCAGACGGGCCCGCAAATGCAGCGGGCACCCCGGCCCGCCCCACATCAGCCGTTTTGTTCTGCATCGGGTCGGATCATGCGGTTACGGTTGAACAGCAGCGGGAGATGGCGGCGGGGCGGCGGGTGCTCGCGGTGGACGCGGAAACGGTGCAGCCCGAGTGCGTCGCCCGGACGCTCGAAGGCGGCACGCATGTGGCGCTGCGGGTTGCTTACGGGAGGATCGGGGCGGAGCGGATCCGGCGGCTGATCGGGGATTGGCGCGGTCCGCTGGTTCTTTCGGGCGGGGCCACGGCGTGGCTGGTTTGCCGCGCATTGGGCGTTCGCGAGATACGGATCGAGCGCGAGATTGCGGCGGGAATCCCACGGGGATTCATTTCGGGCGGGTTGTTCGACGGCCTGCCCATCGTGACGAAATCCGGCGGGTTCGGGAAACCCAGCGCGCTGATTGAAATCCTGGACGACTTGACATGCCCCCAATAGACGGCTTACCAACCATTGTTCTGACTATGGGCGATCCGGCGGGGGTCGGCCCTGAGATTGTGTTAAGCGCGCTGGCCGATCCGGAGATTGCGCCGCTGGCGCGATGGATGGTGGCGGGGGACGCACGCATCCTTGAGATGGCCGGGCGGTCGACCGGGTTGACGCTTGATAACGCTACGCTCCATGCGGTTCCGGCGCTGGGGGATCTGGAGGGCTTCACTTTCGGACGGTTGCAGGCCAATTGCGGGCGGGCGGCTCTGGAGTACGTGCGCGAGGCGACGGAGCTTTGCCTGCGGGGGGAAGCCGACGCCATGGTGACCGCGCCGATCAATAAAGAAGCGGTGGCGCTCTCGGGGCGGCCGTTTTCGGGGCACACGGAATACATTGCGGGGCTGTGCGGCGGGGGGGAATCGCGGATGCTGCTGGCGTGCGAGCGGCTGGCGGTGGTCCACGTGAGCACGCATACGGCGTTGCGGCGGGCGTGCGAACTGAGCGAGGAGCGCATCGTCCGCACGATTGAGCTGGGGCACGAGGCCATGCGGCGGTTGGGATTCGAGGAGCCGCGCATCGCGGTCTGCGGATTGAACCCACATGCGGGCGAGCATGGCATGTTCGGGAGCGAGGAGCAGAGCACGATTGCGCCGGCCATTGCAGCCGCGCGCGCCAAGGGCATTGCGGCGAGCGGTCCGCACGCGGCCGATACGGTTTTCCTGCAGGCGTGGCGCGGGGCTTATGACCTGGTGGTGGCCATGTACCACGACCAGGGGCACATCCCCATGAAGCTGCTGGATTTCGAGGGCACGGTCAACGTGACGCTGGGGATTCCGATTATTCGGACATCGGTGGACCACGGGACGGCGTTCGACATCGCGGGCAAGGGCTTGGCCGATCCGAGGAGCATGAAGCAGGCCATGCGTCTGGCGGCGCGGATGGTGAAGGGGCGGAAGTAAGGGCTGGGGTCGACCGCTCTCTAACGTTCGCGGCTCGGTTCGAAGTGCAGCGGCCGGCGCATTTGCTTGCCGCACTACACTGGTAATGTGGCTACCTGCCGCGGCTCTCTACGGGCCTTGCTGCTGTACGACATTGCCGAAGAATTCGATTTCGGGGAGTTGCGCAAGCTGCTTGGCTCACAGCCCCCGGCGCGCTCGCCCGGCTTCAAATTGCCGGCGCCGGGATACGTGCGCTTCGAGCGGCCACCGGTGCTGGAAGGGTGCGACCCCATTCGGTTATCGACCGGCGAATCCGCCAACGCCAGATTGCGGTATTTCGACTACGGGGTGGTCAGCCTGGAAATCGAGCTGCCATTCGAAAGCGACTGGCCGGGCCTGATCGCGCTCTCGAACCGCTGGATTGAGGCAGGGGAGGTGGAACAGCACGGACTGAAGAGGCTGCGCGAGAGTTTGAGCCGCGTGGAATCCGCGATTCGCAAGCCCTATTCGCAATGGCTCGACGAAGCGTACTATGTGGTGGATCTGAGGGAGGTCCGCGAGGGGAGCGTGGCCCCGTTGACGGGATCTCAACTGATCGCCCAATATGGCCAGGAGATCAGCCAGGTGATCCGCGGGGAGATGCAAGCTCTTTCCGAAGGGGAGCAGAAGGAGGTACTGGCCGGCAGCCTCTCCTACTATCCGTCCGACTTGCTGGTGGTGGGCTGGTTGGCGGCGGTGGTTTACGATACGGCGGAAGGAGCGGCGCCGCTGGTCCAATTGCTGGAGTACGCCAACACGCAGCTTCTGGAATACCGCCGGTACGACGATATTCTAACGGGCGTGCTGACGAATGCATACGCCGCGCTGGAGCGGCGCGGCGGGCTGTTGTCACGCTGGCGGATGGCCCGGGACGCCGAGCGCCTGAACCATCTCCGCCTGGACATCACGGAATTGACGGAACGCGCCGATAACGCGATCAAGTTCCTCAGCGACATGTTCTACGCCCGCGCATATCGGATGGCTGCCGTAAGGGTGGGCGCGGGAGATTACCGCAGCCTGGTGGATCAGAAACTGCGGATCGCGGGGGAACTTTATGAGTTCATGGTCAACGAATTCCGCGAAGCCCGCGGTTTTTTTCTGGAGTTGCTGGTGATCGTGATTCTGATCATCGAGCTTGTCCCTATCTTTCGCGGGAAGTGAGTGCGCCAGTGGAAAGACCACCGCCGGCAAAGACCGGCGGCGGTACGCGCGCTATCTGTCTTTATGCTCTTCCTTCGGGGCCTGGTGAGCCGGCGGCTTGGGAGCGGGTTTAGGCGCGGCTTTAGGAGCAGGCTGGTTCGGCCGTTGCGCCGCCGGCTGTGCAGCGCCGGCCGGCGGGCGATAGGGTTGCGCGTTTTCCTGCCGGTACGCGGGGGCTGGACGATTGGCTTCCGCAGGCGCGGGCCGGAAGCCGCCTGGAGCGCCACCGGCTTCGGGGTGGGCGAAGACGGCCGATTGGCCGGTCACCGGGGGATGAAATTGGCCCGCCGGCACGCCATTTCCGGGGTGCTCGAACACGCCGCGATTGTAGGCGCCGAAGCGGCCCTGATTGACCACCGTGGTGCTGCGTGAAATATAAGTGGTGTGGTTGTAGACCACCACGCCGCCGCGCCAGTTCGGGGCCCAGGCGCTATATCCCCATCCGTAATGCGCAAAGAGACCGACGCCAAAGCCGGCGCCGAAGCCGATGGCGATGCCCGGCCCCATGATCACGCCGCGCGGCGCGCCCCAATAATAACCGCCCCACGGCGCGATCGGCGCGCCGTACACCACCCAGGGATTGTAGTAAGGCACATAGATCAGCGCCGGATTGACCGGCTCAATGACCACCAGGCCGCCGTCATAGACCACGCGTTGCTGGGGAGTGTTGCGCAGCGTGCCGGCCTGTTGCGCCTGATAGCGCATGGCCTGCACGGCGTTCATCACATCGCCGGGCTGATTGTAATAGGCATTGCCAAGAGCCGTGGTCCAGCCGATGTTTTGGGCCATGTTGTCGAGCACGGTCGGAAACTCGGTGAGAGCCTTCACGCTGGGGTCCCAGGGCATGCCGTTGACGGCGTTGGCCAGTTGATCGGGCGGCATTCCGCCGTTCTGATGGAACCAGTTGTCGGCATCGCTGACCTGGCCGGCAAAGGTGGCCGCGGTGAGCACCTGGGCGACAAGGGCGTCCGGATAGAGCGCGACGGGCGCGACCATTTGATCGAGCTGCATGGCGTCGTACGGGACATAGCCACCGGGCGGCGGAGGCGCCTGAGCAAAGAGGCTGACTGGCGCGAGCGGCGCCAACAGGAGCGAAAGCGCCACCGCAACCGACTGGCGCAAAAATGAAGGAGAGTTCATATTTTGTTATACCTTACCTTCCCTATCTTCTCTCAAATAGACGCATCTACGGCGACGGGGTTGCCGGATTTATTAGGCGGGCTGCAGGGGGCGTTCCTGGGCGCGGGGGATTTGAAGAAGTATTGGCCACAGATGAACACAGATGAACACAGATGGGAGAATTCGCTGGCCGACCTGCTCATGGGTGAGGTATTCGCCGTGCTGCGCGGCCTTCCGGGCAGGAATGGGCAGGATCAAGAAGGCAGGCCAGGAGGCCCGCCCCACTAACGGGCGGTCCACTTGGCGTGGAGGAAATCGCGGTTCATGCGGGCGATGACGTCGAGCTTAATTTCCTTGGGGCAGACGGCTTCGCATTCGCCCACGTTGGAACAGGCGCCGAAGCCTTCGGCGGCGGCTTGGGCCACCATGGCAACCACGCGCGAGTCACGCTCGGGCTGGCCCTGCGGCAGGATGCCGAGATGGGCGATCTTGGCGCCCAGGAAGAGGGAGGCCGAAGCGTTGGGACACATGGCGACACAGGCGCCGCAGCCGATGCAGGCGGCCGCGTCCATGGAGCCGTCGGCGGCTTCCTTGGGGACGAGGATGGCGTTGCCATCGGGGGCGCTGCCGGTGGCGACGGAGATGAATCCGCCGGCGGCGATGAGGCGGTCGAGCGCGCTGCGGTCGACTACCAGGTCCTTTACAACGGGGAAGGCGCGGGCGCGCCAGGGCTCGACGTAGATCTCATCGCCGTCGTGAAACTTGCGCATGTGAAGCTGGCAAAGGGTGGTTCCGGCGGACGGGCCGTGAGCGACGCCGTTCACCATGGAGCCGCAGGAGCCGCAGATACCCTCGCGGCAATCGTGGTCGAAGGCGATGGGTTCTTCGCCCTTGGCGACGAGGTCTTCGTTCAGGACGTCAAGCATCTCAAGGAACGACATGTGTGCGTTGACGTTGGGCGCTTCGTAACGGACCATGCGGCCCTTTTCGCCGGCATTGCGCTGACGCCAGATATGGAGGACGATTCGCATTACTTATAGCTCCGTTGCGCCGGATGCACGTATTCGAAAGTGAGAGGCTCCGTGTGCAGCGCGGGCGGGCTGCCCACGCCGCGGAACTCCCAGGCGGCCACGTAGGCGTAGCGCTGGTCGTCGCGGGCGGCCTCGCCTTCGGGGGTCTGATATTCTTCGCGGAAATGGCCGCCGCAGGATTCGTTGCGATCGAGGGCGTCGATGCAGATCAACTCCGCGAGTTCCAGGAAATCGGCCACGCGGCCGGCGCGCTCCAGGGACTGGTTCAGATCTTCGCCCGCGCCGAGCACGCGCACATCCTTCCAGAAACGCTGGCGCAATTCGGGAATCTTGCCGAGGGCGTGTTTCAATCCGGCGGCGGTGCGGGACATGCCGCAATACTCCCACATGAGCTTGCCGAGTTCGCGGTGATAGGAATCCACGGAGCGCGTGCCCTGGATATCGAGGAGCTTTTTCGTGAGGGCAGCGACACCGGATTCGGCGTCGCGCACGGCGGGGTGTGAGGAATCCACTTTCTCCAGCTTCTGGGAGGCGATGTAATCGTTGATGGTGTTGGGCAGAACGAAATAGCCGTCCGCGAGACCCTGCATGAGAGCGCTGGCGCCGAGGCGGTTGGCGCCATGGTCGGAGAAATTGGCTTCGCCGATGACGTAGAGGCCGGGGATGGTGGACATGAGGTTGTAATCGACCCAGAGGCCGCCCATGACGTAGTGAATGGCGGGGAAGATGCGCATGGGGACCTGGTAGGGGTCTTCGCCGGTGATGCGCTCGTACATGTCGAAGAGGTTGCCGTAGCGCTCCTTGATTACGGGTTGACCCAGGCGGCCGGTGGCTTCGCGGAAATCGAGGTAGACGGCCAGGCCGGTTTCGCCCACGCCGCGGCCTTCGTCGCACACCTGCTTGGCGTTGCGGGAGGCCACGTCGCGGGGCACGAGGTTGCCGAAACTGGGGTACTTGCGTTCGAGGAAGTAATCGCGCTCGGCCTCCGGAATCTGGCTGGGCGCGCGCTTGTCGCCCTTCTTGAGGGGCACCCAAACGCGGCCGTCGTTGCGTAGGGACTCGCTCATGAGGGTGAGCTTCGACTGATACTCGCCCGATACGGGGATGCAGGTAGGGTGGATCTGCGTGAAGCAGGGGTTGGCGAAGAGGGCACCATGCTTATGCGCGCGCCAGATGGCGGTGGCGTTCGATCCCTTGGCGTTGGTGGAAAGGTAATAGGCGTTGCCGTAGCCGCCGGTTCCCAAGACCACGGCTTCGGCGAGGTGCGATTCGATCTTGCCGGTGAGCAGGTCGCGAGTGACAATGCCGCGGGCCTGGCCATCGATGACGATGAGGTCGAGCATCTCAGAGCGGGGGTGCATCTCAACCTGGCCGGCGGCGATCTGCCGTTCGAGCGCCTGATAGGCGCCGAGGAGCAATTGCTGGCCGGTCTGGCCGCGGGCGTAGAAGGTGCGGGAAACCTGCGCGCCGCCGAAGGAGCGGTTATCGAGGTAACCGGAGTATTCGCGCGCGAAGGGCACGCCCTGCGCGACGGCCTGATCGATGATGTTGAGGCTGATTTGGGCCAGGCGGTAGACGTTCGATTCGCGCGCGCGGAAATCGCCGCCCTTCACGGTGTCGTAGAAGAGACGGTAGACGCTGTCGCCATCGTTGTGATAATTCTTAGCGGCGTTGATGCCGCCTTGCGCGGCGATGGAGTGCGCGCGGCGGGGCGAATCCTGGAAGCAGAAGCACTTGACGTTGTAGCCCAGTTCGGCAAGACTGGCGGCCGCGGAACCGCCGGCGAGTCCGGTCCCCACCACGATGACGGTATGTTTGCGCTTATTGGCCGGATTGACCAGCTTGAGGTGGAAGCGGTGGCGGTCCCATCGGGTTTCGATCGGGCCAGTGGGGCATTTCGAATCGAGTTCCATGCTGGGCATTTCCTCTATTTCAGCCAGCCGGCCAGGGCGGCGACGGGGATGGAAATATTTCCGATGGCGATGGCCAGGGCGCAGATGGCAGCCAGGCGCTTGAGCCACGGCGTGTAGCGCGGGTGGCTGACGCCGGCGGATTGGAACATGCTCCAAACGCCATGGTACAGATGCAGGCACAAAAGGAGCATGGCGACAATGTAGAACGCCGCGATGGCCGGGTAATCGTGAAATCCATTGATGACGTTGGCGCGGACATTGGGAGCATTGGCCGCGAGGTCCGGGGCCAGCGGCGTCACGGCGCCCACGGTGAGGTGGAGCACGTGGAAGACGACGAACGCGGCGATGATGGGGCCGCTCCAGATCATGGTGCGGGCGGCGTAGGAGGTGGGCAGATCGTCCTTTTTGTAATATCCGATGGGGCGCGCGGCGCGATTCTGCAGCCAGAGCTGAGTGGCGGCGACGATATGCAGCGCCACGCAGAGGAGCAAGACGGCGCGGATTCCCCACAAGGCCACGGCGTTCGACGGGTTGTGGAGAAATGCGGCATATCGATTGATCTGGTCGGGATTGCCGGAGTAGATTTGTAGATTCCCGAGGAGGTGACCGACGACGTAGCCGAGCAGGACGATTCCCGTGGCGGCCATGACAGCCTTTTTGCCGATGGGCGCCTCGTAGAAATGGATGGCGCGGCTAAGCGGGGGGATGGCGATGGAACTCATAAGGAGACCCTCGACTGGGGCGAGGCGGCGCACGTGAACAGCGTGATTACACCCATGTCTGACGGATTTATGGAAGCGAAACTGGCGCTATCTTCTACAATTACCGGCATGAAGCTGGCAATGCACGCCGGAACAATAGTGTAGCGCTTGGCGTGGGGAGCAAGTGAGGCGCCGTTCTGGGGGGGTGTTCTTGGGGCGGGGGAGGACGGGAGCAGGGCGGGATCGGCCGGGCGAAGCGACGGAGAGCATCCGTGAGGCCATCGAGGGCTTGTTGAAACCGGGGCTCGAGGTTGTGGTTTCTACGGGGATCGGTAACGTCAGCCCCCTGAGGAGGAACGGGAATGGTGGGCGGTCGCGGACTTGAACCGCGGACCTCCTGCTTGTAAGGCAGGCGCTCTAACCAGCTGAGCTAACCGCCCAATGCCGTACATACATGATTCTAAATCACTTTTCAGAAGCGATGCAAGCCGGCACTTCACGTCCGTGGCGAAACCGTGACAAAACTCCGTTTTCTACTAAGACCGTGACAGAATGACGGTCCCGTAGTATCAGCGAGTTACGACGATAGAATCGTGGGTATGCTTGGGCGCATCAAGTCGGAAGCTATGTGGAGTCCCCGGGCCCACATCATGGAGCCGCTGGGCGGACGCCGCGCCCAAGTCCTCTGAAAGTTCCAAGAGTCGCGCCACCGGAACCAGGACCTTACTCCAGACGAGAACCGCGAGGCCAGTCGCGCCAATTAAGACCGTTACAGGCATGGGAATCGCTCTTCAAAAGCTCATCCGACGGACCGCCGCTGCATAAGCGATCCCCCAACGATGGTCTCGGTCCCCCGATGCAGCGCGTTTCGAAAACTCCACCAAGCCGGCCAGTCGCGCCATCACCACGCTCCGGTGCGGGCAACCAGCGCGAACTAGCGGGGCAATTCCCGGTTTCATTGCTGGCGAATGGCGAAGTTGTGAGAGACAACGCCGGCCAGTCCGGCCGCGCTGATGAAGTTCGCGATTGCGAATCGGCGCAAGAAGTGAGCGGGGTCGCGATATCCCACGAGACGTTGCAGAATCATGTCGCCGCCGACAACGGACGCCTTGATTGCAATGCCGCGCCCCCCGAACGTTCCGGAGGAGTTCTGGAGCAGGGGGTTCAACTCGCGCTGCCCCATCGAAGAGACAACATCGAGAACATTCACCGCGCCAAGCGCTACCAGGCTGGCGATCCAAAGATTCTTGTGCGGCGCCGGATGGTTGATTTCCAAAGCCGGCGCCAGCCGCACTGGGCGCGGGGCCAGTATCGAAGGTTGGATTCCGCGCATCGGCAAGAATGATTGGGCCGAAAGCGGTAGCAGCGACGGACACAAAAGGACGACCGGCGCCCAGCGAAGGAGGCGTTTTGAGTGACACATGAACTACATGTCGGCATCGTACTGGAGCTATTAGAACCAAACGTCTGCCTCATGCGAGTAAGTAGCGAAAACGGCGCCGATGAGTTGAGGCCGGCCGTTGAGTTAGGCGCCTCTCTTCGATATTCCATTCGGTTATCGCTCGAAGTGGCTTAGCGCCGAGCCAGACACAATGTGTTTCGTCCCTTGACTAGGCGTCGCAGCTTTGGGTTCACTCAAGGAGTTTTGCTCTAACTCCTCGCTTCGCCACCGATATGACTCCCTTGAGCGGCTGAAGGACTCGGCCCAACCAAAACTTAGAAACGACCCGCGAAAGGAGCGACGCTCGATGGAACCTGCAACCGTTTACCAAGCGGCGACGGGAGTCATGGCAATTCCCTTGTTGATGAAAATCTTCCGCCGCAAGAAGAAGAAGTAGACCAACGCCGCACGCCGGCAGAGCGGCGGGGGGCCCAATTATTATGCTCGCGCTCGCATGCTTATGCCCGCGGGGAGGGCGCTACGCGCGCTTCGAACAGGCGCCGCGTGGTGGTCGAACGAAGGGCCTGAGGGTTGCGGGATCCCTAATCCGCGCCCAGCGACGTCCGCCCCGGCGCGGACAGACCTCTCATCATTTTCAGCCCACTTGGAATCACACTCTAACGCAGGCGTTCATCGGCGATATGGACTTCAGGACGGGAACGCCACCCTTTGATTCACTGGAACGAAACGGACACCATGGAACTACCACACGAGCAGAAAGCAAGGATCATCGAAGAAGAGCGCCAGCGAACGGCGGAAGCGGAATGCCGGCTACAGGCTCGGCGCATGTTGCGCGGACGGCGCCGCCTGGGCCGGGCGTTCCGTGCGCGGGGGTTCGGCGGGGCGGTCCTCGTATTCGTTCTTGGGGTCCTGCTTGTGGTCTGCTCGGCGGTTCTCCTGCCTACCCACTTTTAGGCAACCGAACGCGGCGCGCGTTATTGTGGCCACTTGCAGGTCCAAACACGCCATCGACTTCGTCAGAACGGATAGCGAAATCGTCGCTCAGGACCGCGTAGAGCGCACAAGCAGCCTGCTCCTCGACGATGTCGTGCCAGCGGCCGCATCGCTCGAGAAACTCCGGCCCGGTCAGGCTCTCAAACAGCCACGAACTCTCCTGGACGCAGCCGATCTGCCGCTTCATACTCAACGGAGCCGGGCAGAATCAAGGCTCAGCACGGAGGCGCTTCTAGCGCCGCGCCTCCGAGAACGCTCGCGATGAGCCTGATGGCGGCGGTCTTCCCGGCGCAATTCGGTCCCAGCAGACCGATCCCCTCGCCCTTTGCCATGAGTGAAGAACGCATCGAGCAGCGCGCCGTTGCGCTCATAACAGAAAGCGACAGTGGTCGAACCAGCCCACGCGGTCGAGTATCCGAGCATTGCTTGCGCCGCGAGGATGGCCGACAGGCGCGGTCCGGGCCTCCGCGCTTAGCTATACCAGATACGTTCCCAACGCCGGAGCAGGCGAGTACGATTCATTGCCGGCGAATGGCGAAGTTGTGAGAGACAACGCCGGCCAGTCCGGCCGCGCTGATGAAGTTCGCGATTGCGAATCGGCGCAAGAAGTGAGCGGGGTCGCGATATCCCACGAGACGTTGCAGAATCATGTCGCCGCCGACAACGGACGCCTTGATTGCAATGCCGCGCCCCCCGAACGTTCCGGAGGAGTTCTGGAGCAGGGGGTTCAACTCGCGCTGCCCCATCGAAGAGACAACATCGAGAACATTCACCGCGCCAAGCGCTACCAGGCTGGCGATCCAAAGATTCTTGTGCGGCGCCGGATGGTTGATTTCCAAAGCCGGCGCCAGCCGCACTGGGCGCGGGGCCAGTATCGAAGGTTGGATTCCGCGCATCGGCAAGAATGATTGGGCCGAAAGCGGTAGCAGCGACGGACACAAAAGGACGACCGGCGCCCAGCGAAGGAGGCGTTTTGAGTGACACATGAACTACATGTCGGCATCGTACTGGAGCTATTAGAACCAAACGTCTGCCTCATGCGAGTAAGTAGCGAATCGGGCGCCGGTGAATCGAGGCTGGCCGTTAAGTAGTAACTGAGGTTGGCTAGATCCCAGCCGAGTCATCACGCGTGCGGCGCACGCGGCGCATGACGAGCCGAACAGAAGCGACGGCCGGGCATCTTTCTTCGGCCTGACTATCTGGACCGCGCGGACGGATCGGCAAGTGGGAGTTTGACGATCATGAGCCAGAACTGGCCGATTGAACGAACCGTCTCCAGGAACTCGTCTACTTCCACTGGCTTCGATATGAAGCAGTTGGCGCAGAGTTCATAGCTCTTGAGTATGTCGCGATCCGCCTGCGAGCTCGTGAGAATCAATACTGGAATGCGGCCTAGCTCCGGGCTAGCCTTGATTTCACGCAATAACTCGAAACCGTCCTTCTTGGGAAGGTTCAAGTCCAACAGAATCAGATCGGGGCGGGGGGCGTCTTCAAAACCGGGGGCGCGAACCAGGAATCTGGTGGCCTGCTCGCCGTCGCTTGCGACGCTGACGTGGTTCAGCACTCCTCCTTCGCGGAGGGCTTCCGCAATGAGCTCGACATCGCCCGGGTTGTCTTCTACCAGCAGGATTTCGGCTGGTCTCGATAATCTGTTCATCTCAATGTCCCTCGATTTCGTTTCTAAGGTCTGGGCAGCGTGAAGCGGAAGATGGATCCATGGCCGGCGCCCGCCTCCACCCAAATCCGGCCCCCGTGGCGTTCAACTACTTTCTTACAGATCGCAAGGCCGATTCCTGTTCCCGCGTACTCTGCCCGGGAATGGAGGCGCTGGAAGATCTGGAAGACGCGTTCGCGGTACTCCGGACAGATTCCGATGCCGTTGTCGGCGACAGAAAGAACATATTCCGCGCCATTGTCCACGGCGGAGATTCGGACTTCGGGTCTCACCCCGGGGCGCCGGAACTTGAGTGCGTTGCCGACCAGGTTCTGGAACAACTGGGTGAAATGCATCTGCTCCACGGGAAGGGAAGGAAGGGCTTCCACGGTAATCGAGGCGCCGCTCTCCTCGATGGCGGCTTGGAGGTTTCGCATGGCGCCTCGCACCAGCGGCTCGAGAGCGACCGGCCGCAGATCCAGATCCTTGCAGTTGACGCGCGAGTAAGCCAGCAGATCGGCGATTAGATGCTGCATGCGCTTGGCGCCGTCCTCGGCGTAGTCGATGTAGCGGTTTGCGGTTTCGTCCAGGCGGCCGCTATACCGCTTGGCGAGCAGCCGCGTAAAACCGGCCACCATGCGCAGCGGCTCCTGGAGGTCGTGCGAAGCCACGTAAGCGAAGCGCTCCAGTTCCGCGTTGGAGCGGGCCAACTTGCCCGCGTAAATGGCCAGTTCCTCCTGGCTCTGAAGGAGCGCTTGATGCGCGCGCTTGCGCTCCGTGATGTCGCGAATTGTGCAGTAGAAGAATATTTCGCCCTCGATCTCATAATGCGTAGGGCTGACTTCGACGTCGATGACGGCGCCGTCTTTGCGCCTGTGACGAACGTCCAGAAGCGCGGGAACGGCTGCTCCCTCCCTGACTGTCCGGACAACCTCCGCCACCGATTCCGCCGTGAATTGCTCGCCGATCTCCCAAATATGCATCCCGATCAGCTCCTCAACGCCGTATCCAATCATGCCGGAGTAGCTCTGGTTCACTTCACGGATTCTTCCCTCGCCGTCCACAACGACGATGCCATCTCTGTTTCGCTCAAAGGCCAGCCGGCGCCGGAACATCTCCTTGGCCAGCACGGCTTCGGACTCCTTGCGCCCGGTAATATCGCGGGTGGCGGAAATCACGCATTTCCTGCCTTTGAGCAGAATCAAGTCCGCCGAGACAAGCCCTCTGCGTACTTGACCATCCTTGCGGCGAAAGCGGAACTCGAAATCGCGGACGTTTCCTTCGCTCAGGAGACGCTCCTGGATTGTCGCGAACTCCACGGGATCCGCGAAGGCGGCGAGTTCGAGGGCTGTGCGGCCTATGATTTCCTCGCGCCGATACCCGGTGACCGATTCATGGGAGTCGCTGGCGTCCATATAGCGATAGCTGTCGTCGAGATCGGCGAGGGTGGTGGCGCAGGGGCTGGATCGAAACGCAGCGGCGAACTTCCGCTGGGCTTCCCGCAGTTCCTCCTCGGCCCGTTTGCGGCCGGTGATATCCAACAGGTTGCCGATGACGGCGGGACGGCCTTCGATCTCCACCGGGGCGGCAAAAACCTCGATGTAGTGGACCGCGCCGTCCTTGCGGCGAGTGCGAAACTCGTACGACGTCGATTGAGGCTCACCCGACAGGCGGCGCCTTATGGCGTCGCCGATCGCCGGGCGGTCGCGCGGATCGATGAACTGGAGCGGGTCCGCGCCGATCAGTTCTTCGCAAGAATACCCCGCGCCCGAACACAACGCCCGATTGACGTAAGCGATCTTATCCTCGCGGATCACATAAATGCCGGTCCTGGAGTTCTCGGCGAGGGCGCGAAAAAGGCGCTCCGCATCGAGCCGCGCGGTTTCCGCAAGCCTGCGGGCCGTAATGTCGTGAGAAACCACGATGATCGACTGCTCGTCGGGAAGCGCCATGGCAGAGACCGACGACCAGCGGACGCCATCCTTCTTGAGTGTGCGGCATTCGAGTTCCATTTCGCCGCCGCCGGCGATCAACTTCTCCATTTCCTGGCGCAGGGCCAGCCGGTCTTCCGGGTGGACAAAACCCAACAGCGGAAGCCCGCGGGCTTCTTCCGCGGCCAGGCCCACCGATTGCAACGCGGCGCGGTTCGCATACTTGACCGATCCGTCGAAGCCGACGATGGTGGTCGGCCGGGATGAGAACGCGAAGAACTTCTCCAGGGCGGTCTCGGCGCGCTTTCGCTCGGTGACGTCGACCGTCACTTCCAGGTTCCGCGTCGCACCTCCGCTATGGAGCGCCGCCCCGCGGCACTGCAGCCAATGCAGGCTGCCGTCGGGCCAGATCACCCGAAACTGAACATCGTGCGGCTGGCCGGCTTGGGCGGCCGAACGCCGCGCGGTTTCTACGGCCTCGCGGTCGACGGGATGGATCAGGCTTCGCCAGCGCTCCTCGGAGATCCAGCGCGGTTCGGGATCGAGCCCGTAAAGCCGGAACTGCCAGTCCGTGGCGCGGGTTTCACCGTCTTCGCTGTAAGTGAGGCCCACCCCGGCTGCGTCCAGAGTGAAGACGAGCCACTCGCGGCTTGCGCGGGCGTCCTCTTGAGTGCGCCTTTGTTCGGTGATGTCTCGCGCGACCGAGTAGATCAATTTCTCGGCGCGCATCACCACGGAGATCCACCCGAGCCAGCGGAGCGAGCCGTCGCTGCAGACGAATTGGCCTTCGTAGGAGGCGGAGCCGCCCCCGCGCACAAGCCTTTGAAGCTCGCCTACTCGCTCGGCGCGTTCCTCTGGCGGAAAAAACTCACCATAGAGGCGGCCTTCCACGTCGGCCTCGGCACAGCCTAGGAACTCGGCCGTAGCGCGATTTACGCGAACGATGCGCCCTTCAAAGTCCACAATGAGCGTGGGGATGGGCAGCGCCGAAGCAATGCACGCCGCACGATGGCTGCCGGATTCGGACTGGCAGAAGCCCTTCTCAGAGAGGGGCGCGGGCATCCCGGCCTCCGGGTTAGTCTCCAGCGACGGCATTGCCGAGTATCCTCCTTAAGAATGGCGGGTGGACGCGGGCCGACGCCGAGTCCTTGGCGGGGCTGGCGACAGCCTCCACCCACTGAGAGATTCGCTTGCCAAATGCCCGGCTGGCGACCAGTCGCTTGCCGTCAAGAATGCTATCGACGAACTGGTCATGATAGTCCGGAATCGTGATTTCAAGTGGAATGCCGAGCAGCTTTTCCACGTCGCGGCCGGAGAACCCTGGCCCCGTGGGCGTCCGGTTCAACACCAGCGACAGAGAATCCGGTGAGCATCCCGCTTCGAGCGATTCCCTGGCGATGGACCGCGCCTCATTCAGAGCCAGGACGTCGTACGTACTTACCAGATGGACCCGGCTGACTTCGTGCGCGATGTGCTCAGAAAAAGCGCTCCAGCGGCCCAAGTCCAAGACAATCCAGCGATAGAGACTTGAGGCGAAGCGGAGGGCAAAACGAATCCGTTCCGTTTTGGGTCGTTTGTCTTCTGGAAACGCCGTACGCCCGGACTGCAGGACGTCGATGCCGCCGGCGGCTTTGGACATGAACTTTTCCCAGCGGTGCTCGTCCAATCTCAGGATATCGGCTGCGGCGTCGGCCACCGTATAGGGCGTCTCGACATTCATCAGGAAGCCAATCGCATTGCCGTCCAGATCGAGATCCATCAAAAGGGTGCGCTCTCCGGTGATGCGCTTGAGTTCCGCCGCGAAGTGACAAGCGAGAGTCGTAGTTCCAACGCCGCCCTTTACGCCGGCGAAGCCTAGTACCGTCGCGCGCGCATCCCGCAACTCGGCATGAAACGTCTCAGCCTGACTTCTCTGCCGCAGGATGGCATGTTGTATCGCGCGCGCCAGCGCGGCGCCGTGCAGCGTTCCCTTGACGAGGTAATCCTGCGCACCGGTCTGTACGGCGTGGAGCGCGGTCGCATCGCTGTCAAGGCCCGTCAAGAGTACGACAGGCATGGACGGCGCATGATTGCGGACCGTGGCTAAGCCATCTAATCCGCGACAGTCCGGAAGAGACAAGTCCAGCAGAACCAAATCGATGCCGCCGCGCGCAAGCCGGTCAAGGCCGGGCAGTAATGCCTCGGCCCATTCTACTTCGAATACCACGCCATCGGCTTCTGTAAGTGTTTCCCTGACTAACTCGAAGTCGCCGGGATTATCTTCTATCAATAATACTCGCACTGTCGGTTGTGGCACGACGTAAGGGCACTCCCACTTCCCGTGCGCAACATGTGCAATTTGGCGCCCAAAACGACCCACCGGTACCACACTGGTACATCACTTACTGTCGGAATCTGGCCAATCCAAGAGACAATGCTAAAGAGATATGCAGTTAGCAGAGATTCGCGGCAATCGCCGCGCCGATCGCCGTCACGAGCTGGGACTCGATCTGACCTTCTCGTATCGATCAAAAGGCAGAACGATGTGCGGGACCGGCCGTACGACGGACGTCAGCCGCGGCGGCGTCCGCTTCACGGCGGACGCTCCCGTACCCGATGGCGTGGACGCCGAGCTTCACATCGCCTGGCCGTTCCTGCTGCAGGACGTCATTCCACTGAGACTCGTGATGCCAGGGAAGATCCTGAAGACAGATCAGCGCGGGACTGTTCTAAGGGCGCGCAGCTATGCGTTCCGCACGTACGGCCCCCAAGGTTTCCATGATCCAGTACCGTCGCAGACCAGTTGCTGCGTGTCTGGGTAAGGCTTTCCCTATGGCCGGGCCTGAGAGAGAATCCGGCCGACGTACTCGATGGTCTCGCTGAATGGCGGGACGCCGTGGGCAAGGTCGACGGCGGTGGGACCCGCGTTATAAGCGCTAAGCGCCAGCGCCGGGTCGCCATTGTATCGAACCAGGAGCTGCTTCAAGAACCTGGCGCCGGCTTCGACATTCTCCACTGGATTGAACGGGTCGCGCGCGCCGAATTGCTCCGCCGTGGAGGGCAAGAGCTGCATCAGCCCCAAAGCACCTTTTGCGGAGATCGCGCAGGGACGGTACCCGGACTCCTGTCTCATCACCGAACGAAGAAGGTTGGAATCCACCCCCTCACTCGCGGCGGCATTGCGGACCAGAAGACCGACCTCGCGTTCCGGCAGCGGAGGGCAATCGGCGCGCGCCGGCGCCGAGAGCGATACCGGGCCTGGCGGAGAGAAAGCGAAGAAGCCGGAGCCATGAAGGGTGGGCTGCATACGCACGGATGCCAATTGCCGGGCCACGGATTCACGCATCAACGTGACTGCTCGCCGGTGGCCATCCGATGCGGCGGACTGAGCCCAAGCCGCGGACGCAAGGCAGACCAAGAACAGCAGCCGGCAGGCAAGTTTGGCAGGTGGGAGAGCGATCTGGCTCCGGTTTGGTGAGTTTGCTACATACATATCCGAAAACGCTCGAAATAGATTGGACGGCAGCCGATCTGAGTTTTAGCGATGAAGACATGCGCAACACGCTGTGGAGGCCGGCAATAATGACGGAGAGCCGCTATCTCGAGGAGCACGTTCTCATGGCCGATCCCCTGGAGCTGACTCACATTGTCTATCGGCATGCTCTGGAGATGGTGAAAGACGCGCGGCGCCAGCTTGCCAACGGCGAAATCGCGGCTCGGTCGCGTTCCATTACTCGCGCCATCGACGCGATCAACGAGTTGGACGGCGTGCTCGACCGGACCAATGGACAGCAGGTCGCGAAGAATCTCGCCGGGCTGTACCGGTACATGGGCACGAGACTCACGGCTGCGAACTTCGAACAGAAGGATGCGCCTCTGGCGGAAGTCGAGTCGTTGCTGGCCACTCTGACCGAGGCATGGAGCGCCATCCGGCCCTCGGCCTCGATAGCAGCCGAGCCAGCGAGCCCAAATCCGGCGGCAACCTCCGGTTGGAGCGGCGCGATGTTCGGGGAGCCAGCGAGGGAAATGGCGCATAGTTGGAGCGCCTAGGTGGACGGCGGCGGTTGCAAACCTTTGGCGACCATCGCCGCGAGCCCGAATCCTCCGTTAGCCGCCATGGCTTGAGCGAAGATCTCGCGTCCGTAATCCATCGCGGAAGAAGCCGACTCGTCCTCGCTGTCGCCGAGCCAACCGCTCTCCGCCTCGTGCATCGACTTCATCATCTGGCCAATTAACAGCGCTTCGAACTGCTTGGCGGCGCCGGCGACCTTGGCGGGGTCGTCTTTCGGACGCGCCGCGGCGAGCGCTGGTGGAGCCGTTGCCGAGATAGGGTCTATCATAAGCGGACCTCAGATTACGCTGAGCTCGGCGTCCAGGGCGCCGGCCTCTTTCAGGTTTTGGAGAATGGAGATAATGTCTCGGGGGGTGGAGCCGATCACCGTCAACGCGTGCACCAGTTCTTCCACGGTTGCTCCTTGATCCAGCACGATATTCCTGGCGGGCTCCTGCTTGGCCGCGATGGCGGTCTGCGGCACAACCAGAGGAGAGCCGCCGCCCTTGGCCAAAGGCTGCGAGACATCGAAAACCGTCTTGATCTCCACCGTAAGGTTGCCCTGCATGATGGCGACCGGCACGATGCGGACGTCCTTACCCATGACGATCGTTCCGGTGCGCTCATTTACCACGATGCGGGCATCGCGATCCGGCTCGATGGTGAGCGCATCCATATCGGAAACAAACCCGGCCGTATTTTTCCGGTATTCGGCGGGGAGCGTCACGGTGATCAAGGCGGCATTTTCGGCGTGAGCCACCATGCCGAAGCGTTTGTTTAGGGCTTGTTCGACCCGCGTGGCGGTGGTGAAGTCGGCGCGCTGCAGTTGCAGACGCAACGTGTCGCCGAGGACCGCCGAGGGAGCGCCGCGCTCGACGATGGCGCCGTTCGGGATCCGGCCGACTGTCGGATGATTCACGGTTTGGGAGCTGCCGTTGGCGGAGACCGTGAAGCCGCCCAGCGCCATGGCTCCCTGAGCGACGGCGTAGACTTGGCCGTCCGGGCCTTGGAGGCCGGTCATGAGGAGGATGCCGCCTTGCAGGCTGGTGGCATCCCCGATAGCGGAGACCGTGACATCGATCTTTGCTCCGGACTGCGCGAAAGGCGGCAAAGTTGCGGTGATCATAACCGCCGCGGTGTTCTTTACCTGGATGGCGGTGGGCGACACGGTGAGCCCCATGCGCGCCAGGAGGTTCGTCAGGCTTTGGGCGGAGAACAGCGTCTGCCGGCGGTCGCCGCTTCCGGCCAGGCCCACCACCAGGCCGTAACCCATCAACTGGTTGTCCCGGACGCCTTCGATGGAAAGAAGCTCCTTCAGGCGAATTTCGGCCGGCGCTTGCCAAGCAGAAAGGAAGATTGCGAAGACCGGGAGTAACGTTTTCATTTGCGCTCCTAGAAGGGCAAGATGCCGAGCAGTATGCGATAGAGGATGTTGGGGCGGCGGACCGAATCGTTGATGACACCCTTACCGTCGATCCTGATTTCCATCTGGGCGATCTGGTTGGAGGAGATGATGTTCCCCGTGGAGAGATCGGCCGGACGGATGACTCCTCTCACGGTGACCACCTGGCGCTCCGAGTTCACCTGTACGTTCTTAGTGCCTTCGAGAACGAGATAGCCGTTGGGAAGCACGTGCGTGACTCGCGCACTGAGGGTGGCGGTGAGAGTGGCGCCCCGGCTTGTGGTTCCCTCCCCGTCGAGAGTCTGGTTCGAGTTTAGGTTCAACAAGTTCTGGGCGGCGCCTCCCGGGCTCTTGGGACCGGCGATCGCGGCGACCTGGCTGCTGGCGGCGGACGCTCTCGATGTTTTGGTCTGCCCGGTGGCGACGGCGCTGGCCTGCTCGCTGACGACGATGGTCACGAGATCGTCGACCCGGGCAGCTCTGAAATCGGCGCCGACATTCGTGAGTTGCGAGGTGGGCGACCAGAGAGATCCGGGGGCGGGCTGAACGGGAACAGAGGACTCCTTCAAGGCGTCCTGCAAATACTTGTCGAGCGGGCTGAGCACAGGAGCCTTCGGTTTCTTAGCCGCGTGCGCGGGGATCAGAAACAGAGCCGCGGCGCCAAGCGACCACGCGATGCGCATTCTAAAAACCTCCTGGAAGATCGGCGGCCACAACGGCGCTGGCCTTGCCGTTGACGCGCGCCTGAAAAGTGCGGTTGCTGACGGGGTTGCGGACGGCGATCAGGTCGCCGTTTCTGCCGCTGGTTTCGGCCTTCCCCTTGAGCGCCAGGCGCGCGGCGCCGCTGCTCACCGTGACCTCGATTTCCTGCCCCCGAACGACATCGTAAGGAAGCGCCAGCAACGACAGGCGGACCTCCGCGCCGGCTGGAATGGGCCGCACCGGCGATAAGCCCGCCAGAACCGCGGGCGATTCCGGGCAACGGTCCGGATCCGGGAAGGCCTGTGTGCTTTCCATACGAAGCTGATTGGTGGAGATAGCCACTCCAGCTTTGAGCGGCTGCGCCGCCACGACGCGGTGGCAGGCGGCGGAAACCCGGACCTTGGCCCAGATCGCATAGCGCAGGCCGCCGCCATACACGACCGCGCCGCGCCACAGGGAGGGCGCATTCGGATCGGAAGATGCGGGCTTGCTGAGCGAGGCGCGCGGGAAATCGATCGCGCCGCGCGGGACGCGATACACGCTTTCCTCCAGCACTTCGACCTGGGCGTCGAGGCCGGCCAGAGCCGTGCGCATGGCCTCGGAAACGCGAATGGCGTCGAGGCTTTCCATGGGCCATTCAAAGCACGCTTCCCGTTCCACGGGAAGGCGAATCGCGTAGGCTTGCGCCAAAGAGCGCAGCTCGGGGAGGTGAAAGGTGCGCACCGAACCCGGAAGGGGCATGGGTCCCAGTTGCAGGTTCTTGGGCAGGGCGTCGAAGGCCGCGAAAGCCGCCGCGAGGTCTTTGCCTTGGATCTCGCGGCCGTCGACTTGCGTGCAATCCTGCTGCGCGGGAGCGAATCGCGCAAGGCAACACAGGATTGCAAGAACAAAGCGCTTCATTGGCGTAGGTTGTTGACCTGTTGGTACATATCGTCCGCGGCCTTGACGACCTTGGAATTCGCTTCGTAGGCGCGCTGTGCCGCGATCAAATTGATAAATTCCTCGACGATGCTGACGTTCGATTGTTCGGTGTAGCCCTGCATCAGCGTTCCGAGGCCCTCCTGCCCGCCGGGCGCGGCGACGGTAGGGTCGCCGGAGGCGTCGGTGGGTTGATAGAGGTTCTGCCCGAGGCTGTTCAGCCCGGCTGGATTCTGAAAACCGGCAATCTGGATCTGGCCCGCCTGCTGCGCGGCCGATTGCCCGGGAGTGATGTAGCTGACCGTGCCATCCGTAGCGATGGTCACCGACTGCGCGTTAGCGGGCAGTGTGATCTGAGGCTCGAGGGGATTGCCGTTGGCGGTGACCAGGGTTCCGTTCTTATCGAGCTGGAAGGAACCGTCACGGGTGTAAGCCAGAGTTCCGGTGGGCATGCGCACCTGAAAGAAGCCGTTTCCCTGGATCACCACGTCGAGGGGATTGCCGGTCTCGCTGAAATTCCCTTGCGTGAAGATGATTTCGTTGGATGCGGCGCGCGTGCCGAGGCCGAGCTGCAGACCCGTGGGCACCGTGGTCTGCTGTCCGGCGTTAGCGCCGGGTTGCACCATGTTCTGATAGAGCAGGTCCTGGAACTGGGCACGGCGCATCTTGTAGCCGGCCGTGTTTGCGTTGGCCAGATTGTTGGCGATATTGTCGACATTAAGCTGCTGGGCATCCATGCCGCTCGCAGCGCTATATAGCGCTCGGATCATGAGTCCTTCTCCATATTCAAACTCTCGCGACCTCCTGGATGGACTTCGAATCCATTTCCGTGCTGAGGCCCACGGCCTTCTGCAACATTTCGAACTGGCGCATTACGCCGACCAGCCGCATGGCGGATTCGGCGACCGGTACATTGGAGGCTTCGAGCTTGCCCTGCTGCAACTGGGCGTCGGAGGCCGGCGACGCAAGATTGTTGGTATCGGTATTCCTGAAACAGTCGGCGCCCACCTTTTGAAGAGCGTCGGTGGATCCGAAACCGACCAGGCCGATTTGCCCCACAGTTTGTCCGTCCTGCGTGACCTGCCCGCCGGTGGAGATCTCAAACGGCTTCCCGGCCGCCACCTGGATGGCCGCGCCGTTCGGATCGCGAAGCGGATAACCTTCGGAAGTCGCCAGTTGTCCGGAAGGTAGAAGCTGGAGGCTGCCGCCTCGCGTATACAGAGGGCCGGATGGGCCGGTAACGGCAAGGAAGCCGGATCCGGAAATGGCAACGTCCGTGGGGTTGCCCGTGACCTGTAGAGACCCTTGTGAGAAATCGGTCCACTGGCGTTCAATCACCGGGAGGGTGAAACCCTGGCTCCCTTCGACGGTATCGTCGGCGAGATTGGAGGCATACAGGTTGTAAGACTCCTGATCGCGCTTGAATCCGCTGGTGGCGGAGTTGGCGAGGTTATTGGCCAGGAGATCGAGCGACTCCATCCGGGAACGCAGGCCGCTGGCGGCGGCGATAGTCAGTGCATCCACGTGTTACCTTCATGCAACTCGGCGGCCTAAATCGAGAGTGCCATAGAAACATTAGAGAATCGGAAAATCGCGGCGATATGTAGCGTTGAGAAGCGCTCTAACTTGTCAATTCGTTGACGAGAGAGTTTGACAGTCAATCCTCAAACAGCGTGCGGGAGCCTCTATCGGATTGAAAAGACGGGCGCCGCGTTTCGGCGGTTGATGTGCAAAATGGCGGTACGTGACGGTTGGTTCAGCTTCGGTGATGGCAGTCGGCGCCGCGGCCGTCCCTCCAGCCGCGCGCTTCTTGCAGGCCAGCGCAGGCGCCGGATTCGGCGCGCAACTCCTTAGCCTCGCAGGCGATCCGGCCGCAACCGTAAGCGCCGCGGCGGACGCTGCGCCGGCGCCGGGGCACGCAGCCAAGGCAGCGGCACGCAACGCCGTCGCTTCTTCTCAAACCGGAGAGCCTCAAGCAGCCATGGGCCTGTGGTTCGTGGCGCCGGCTCAAGTTTCACCCGCGCCCAGCAAGTCCACCACGCGCCGGAGCGGACCGGAACCAAACGCGGAAGCCGGACCGGCGAGCGGCTCGGGAACCGCATGCTCTTCCCCTTCGCTTCCCCTCATTTCAGAGGCGAATGCCGGCGCGATTTCGGCCGCGCCTACGAATGGTGGAACAGCCGCTGAGGGAGCGCTGCAATCGTCAGTGAACGCTGCGACAGCCGCGCCGATCCCAGACGGCCCGAACACCGCGGATCGAATCAGTTGTCAGGCGGGCGGCCGAAAGCAGATATCGCAGTCGGCCCCGCGCGAATCGCAACCGGGATCACCCGACCTTGCGTTCGCCGCCCGGATCAAGCCGAGCGACGCCGGTAGCGCCACAAGGTCAGAGCAAGCCGGCGCGGCTCCGCCCGCGGCTTCAACGAAGAAGCAGCCAGCGGACGCCGGCAGCCAGGATTCGGGCGCGCAAACGGGCCGCGACGCCTCTCCAAACCTCGCGCAGGATGCCGCCGCGGCTTACGCGAAGAACGGCGATGCCGCTCCCATCGCGCCGCCGCAGGTGCGCAGCGCGCCAGTGGCCCAAGCAGAAGCCCCAGCGCAGATTGCGGAACCGGCCCCAAAACCGGCCGCACCCGTGAATGAGATCGTCATGCGCATCTCGCAGCCGGGAGCGCAGAACGTGGATGTACAGGTTTCGCAACGGGCCGGGGAAGTCCATGTCGCGGTGCGCACATCGGACTCGGATTTGGCTCACGGCCTGCGACAGGGCCTTCCGGAATTAACGGGCCGCCTGGAAACGAGCGGGTACCGCGCAGAAACGTGGCGTCCGGCGGTCGTCATGGCGGCGCCGCCGCAGGCCACTTCGGAAACGCGCGACCCCGCCGCGCGCGGCGGGGGCGGCTCCGAAAACGGCCAATCGCAATCTGGCGGTTCGAAGCAAGAGAGCGGCCGCCGCAACCAGAACCAACAGGATCAACCCCGCTGGGTTCAGGACCTCGAAGAGAGCCTGAAACGCGGCGGATCGTCAGGAGACTCGCATGGCTTCCGCAATTAACCCACTTTCGAGCAGTTCCAGTTCGAGTTCGAGCTCGAGCAGTTCCATTTCGGCGCTGGGAGGCGCGGCGCCCACCGAGCAGATGTTTCTACAACTTCTCGTGGCGCAACTACAGAATCAGGATCCGTTGAATCCGCAGGACGGCACGCAATTCGTGTCCCAGCTTGCGCAATTCAGCGAGCTGGAGAATGTCGTGGGCATCCGGCAGGATATCGAAAGCGAGATGTCCAGCGCATCGACGAGCGCCGCAGCGGCGCAATCCGCGGCCGGCTCCGGCACGAGCAACAGCAACAACAACAGCGGCGCCGCCGCAACAAATTCCATTTCTTAGGAGACAACAAACATGGGTTCGGCATTTTCTATCGCACTCTCCGCGCTGACGGCCAATTCGGCGGCGCTCAGCGTCGTGGGCGACAACCTCGCCAATATGAACACGACGGGGTTCAAGACAAGCGGCGTAAACTTCAACGATTTGATCTCGCAATCGCTGGGCGTCGGCGGCAACACGAGCCAGATCGGCGAGGGCGTAGGGCCGATCACCACCGTGCAGCAGTTCACGCAGGGAGCCATCACGACCACCAACGGGCCAACGGACGCAGCGATTCAGGGGAACGGCTTCTTTGTGGTGCAGAACCCTCAAGGCAGCACACTTTACACGCGCGCGGGCGATTTCCAATGGGACGCCAACGGCAACCTGACTACCTCGAATGGCGATTTCGTACAGGGATGGCTGGCGAACGGCGGAACCATCAACCCCAACGGCCCGGTCAGCAACCTGACCATTCAGACGGGTTCGGTGCTAGCGCCGCAGGCCACCACGACGATGAGCATGAACGTGAACCTCAACTCCTCGGCGGTGGTGGGAAGCTCGCAGGCGACTTTTGCCGCTCCCATTCAGGTTTACGATTCGCTGGGGAATGCGCACACTCTGACGGCCACGTTCACCGAGCAGGCCCCCGGCAACTGGAACTACGCGGTCACGATCCCCGCGGCGGATACAACCGGGAACACGACGCTGGCGTCGGGAGCGGTCACGTTCGATCAGAACGGAAACTTGACTGGTCCGCCCTCGCCCATCGCCCTCTCTGCCACCAATCTGACCGACGGCGCGAACGATCTGAACATCAACTGGAACCTCACCGACGCGTCCGGCAGCGGCCTGATCGGGCAGGTGAATGAGGACTCCGGCATGTCCAGCCCCGAGCAAAACGGATTCAGCGCCGGGCAAGTGACGCAGGTGGGCATCGAAAACGGCGGCCAGGTGGTGGCCAGCTATTCGAACGGCCAACAACTGACGCTGGGGCAGATTGCGCTCGCCTCGGTGGCGAATCCGAGCACGATGGTGCAGGTGGGAAACGGGAATTATCAGGTGTCTTCGGCGACCGCGCAAGCGGCGGTGGGCGCGCCGGGGACGAACGGCCGGGGGCAGATTCTAGGCGGAGCCGTGGAAGCGTCCACGACAGATATGGCGCAACAGTTCACCGAGCTGTTGACGTACCAGAACAGCTACCAGGCGGCCTCGCGCGTGATCACGACAGCCGACCAGCTCATGCAGGACACCATCAACCTGATCCACCAGTAACGACGCGGAAATGGAAACGCTAAGGCAAATTGGAGCTTCGCTGATGGTACTGGGGTTATTGGGCGGGCTGTTGTTCTGGTTGCGTGGCAAGGGCCTGGCGAGGTTTCAGATTGCGCGCATGCGGCGGGGGGAAGGGCGCCAGATGGAATCGATCGAGCGGCTGGCGCTCTCGGCGCATCACTCGCTGCATCTGGTGAGGGTGGGCGAGCGCGCGCTCCTGGTGGCGGTTTCGCCCGGCGGGTGCTCCGTGCTGGAGACCGGCGGCCAGAGCCTGGCCCAGGCGGAGCGGAGGGACGTCCGATGATCCGCCGCATGCCGCTTGTTCTGGCGCTGACGCCCTTTGCGGCGCGCGCCGCCGCGTCTGCCCCTGTGATGGGAATCACACTGGGCAAGGGCGATACGATGAGTGCGCCGATGCAGATCGTCATCCTTATGACGCTGCTGACGCTGCTGCCTGCCGCACTCATGGTGGTTAGCCCGTTCCTGCGCATCTCCATCGTGCTGCACTTCCTGAGGCAGGCCATGGGTACGCAGACCGCGCCGTCGAACCAGGCGCTCGCCGGCATCTCGCTCTTCCTGACGATGCTTGTGGTTGGGCCGATCGCCTCGGACATTTACCACCAGGGGTGGGAGCCTTATCAGCAAAACGCGATCACCGCGGAACAGGCCTTCGATGCCGGCGCCAAGCCGTTAAAGGCGTTTCTGTCTCGATTCGCGCGCGAGAAGGACGTAAAGCTCTTCCTCGAACTCACCCGTTCCCCCCAGCCGCATAACGCGACGGAATTGGATCTGCGGGTACTGATTCCAGCCTACATCCTCTCCGAGTTGAAGGCGGGATTCCAAATCGGCGCCGCGATCTTTATGCCGTTTCTGATCATCGACCTCGTGGTGGCGTCGGTCACGGTTTCCATCGGCATGATGCAGTTGCCACCGGTAATGATCTCAGCGCCATTCAAGATCCTTCTATTCGTGCTGGCCGACGGGTGGAACCTCCTTATTGGCTCATTGATGAAAGGGTTCTATTCTTGACGCCCGAATCCGCGATTCAGCTTATACGCGACGCACTGACCACGGCCCTGATGCTAGCGGCGCCGCTGCTGCTGGTGGGATTCGTGGTCGGCATCGCGATGAGCCTGGTACAGATCGTCACGTCCATCCAGGACTCGGCATTCAACACAGTTCCGCGCCTGGCGGCGTTTCTCGGCGCGTTCTTCCTGGCGCTGCCATGGATGCTCCACAAGATGACGGCCTATGCCGTTTCCGTGTTCGGCGACGTGACCCGTTATGCACGGTGAAATCGACATCGGAGCGCCGCTTCTACTCGGCTTCCTGCTGACGCTCGTGCGCGTCGCGGGCGTGTTCATGTTCGTTCCGATTCCCGGCGTATCGGCTGTGGTCAGCCCCGCACGCGTGGCGCTGGCGCTGGCCATCACGCTGGCGCTGTTCGCGGAGTGGCCGCTCGTAACGGCGGAGATTTCGACCGGACAGTTCATTTACTGGATCTCCCTTGAAGCCGCTCTGGGCGTCGGGATCGGGCTTGCCGTGAGCTTCGCCGCGGAAGCGTTTGCCGTGAGCGCGCAAACGATGGGCTTGCAGGCCGGATACGCCTTCGCATCCACCATAGACCCATCCACGCAGGCGGATTCCACCGTGTTGGGGGTGCTCTCGCAGACGGCGGCAGGCCTGATGTTCTTCACGCTGGGCCTCGATCGCGAGGTAATCCGAGTCTTCGCGCGCAGCCTGGAAACCTGCCCGCCCGGCGCTTTCGTTCTCAACAAAGGCGCCGCGGAACACGTACTGCTGGCCGGCTCCACCATATTCTCGACGGGCATCCGGCTGGCGCTGCCGGTCGTGGCGGCGCTTCTGATGATCGATATTTCGCTGGCCTTGCTTGGGCGCATCAACGCGCAACTGCACCTTCTGACCATTGCATTCCCGGCAAAGATGATTGTAGCGCTGGTCCTGCTGGGCTGGCTCGCGCTGCTGTTCCCAACCTTGTTTCGCGGAACGTTCGAGGCGACCTTCCGGGCGGCGCAAGGCTTGATCGCGCGCTAAAGCATGGGGGATAAGCAGCAAAACACCGAGCAGCCGACGCAGCGACGCCTGCACAAGGCCCGCGAAGAGGGCAATTTCCCCACGGCGCGCGTCTTCGTAAGCGCCATGCAATTCCTCGCGTTCGTCGCGGTAATCCACTGGCGCGGCGCGGTTTGGGAAGCGTCCATCCGCTTCGCCATGACGCGGGTTTTCGAGGTCGCCCTCGATGCGGCGCTCAAGCCGTCCGATCTGGTCAGGCTCGGACTGAATCTGGCGAAGAGCACGCTTGAGCCTTTCGCGGCGCTGGGCGCGATTCTCGCCGGGGTGACGTTGGCGATTCAACTTGGAGTTACCCGCTTCGGGATGAGCCTGAAGAAGCTCACGCCGGATGTGGGCCGGCTGGATCCGCTGGCGCGGTTGCGCCAGTTGCCCAGCCAGAATCTGCCGGCTTTGTTTCAAGCCGCCTTCGTGATTCCCGTATTCGGTTTTACGGTCTATGCGCTGCTCCGGGACAACCTCAACACCTACCTCTCGCTGCCCTTGCAGAGCATCTCCGCGGGCGCGGCCAGGGTTAGCGATTCCATCGATACCCTGCTTTGGAAGGCCGCCGTGGTGTTCGTCATATTCGGAGCGGTGGACTTGGTCCGCCAGCAGCGGCGATACACGAACGAGTTGAAGATGAGCAAGCAGGACATCCGCGACGAGGCCAAGGAGATGGAAGGCAGCCCCCTGATGAAGCAGCGCATCCGCCGACTGCGGCGCGATATGGCCCGCCGGCGCATGATGCATGAGATTCCCACGGCCACGGCCGTGATCGTCAACCCAACGCATTTCGCGGTGGCGCTCAAGTACAGCCTGGGGTCGCCCGGAGCCCCCCGCGTGGTCGCGAAAGGCAAGAACTACCTGGCGTTGCGCATCCGGCAGAGGGCGATTGAGAACCAGGTGCCGTTGATCGAGAATCCACCGCTCGCGCAGGCCCTTTACAAATCGGCGGAGGTGGGTCAGGAGATCCCGGCGCAGTTCTATCGCGCGGTGGCGGAAGTGCTTGCATACATCTACAAGCTCATGAATGGCAGAAGGGCTGCTTAGAGAAACGACAATGGCTCAGGCGAAAGCAATTTCCGCGCCCGGCGGATGGCAACACATGGCGGGACTGGTGGCGTCCAACTGGAAGGAGCTCGCCGTTCCCATCGCGGTGCTGGGCATCGTGATCGCCCTGATCGCGCCCGTCCCTGGCTTCCTCCTCGACGTCCTGATTGTCACAGACATCATGATGTCGGTAATCGTGCTGATGGTCGCCATGTACATACGCAAGCCGGCCGAGTTCAACATCTTTCCCACCACTTTGTTGCTATTGACCCTGTTCCGTCTGGCGCTGAACATCTCGGCGACGCGGCTCATTCTGATGAACGGCAACTCCGGCGCATCCGCCGCCGGCGATGTGATCGAAGCGTTCGGGAATTTCGTGGTGGGCGGCAATTACATCATCGGCGCCGTGATTTTCCTGGTGCTTATTGCAATTCAGTACGTGGTGATCAACCATGGCGCGGTGCGCATTTCGGAAGTAACGGCGCGCTTCACCCTGGACGCGCTGCCCGGAAAGCAGATGTCGATCGATTCGGACCTGAGTTCGGGCCTGATCGACGAAACCGAGGCCCGCAAGCGCCGCAAGCAACTGGCGAGTGAAGCCGAATTCTACGGCGCCATGGACGGCGCATCGCGCTTCACGCAACGCGATGCCGTGGCCGCCATCATCATCACCGGCATCAACATTGTGGCCGGATTCCTGATCGGCGTGCTCCAGCACGGAATGGATATCCGGCGGGCGCTCGAAACCTACACGGTGTTGACGATTGGCGATGGCCTGGTAACCGTGATTCCGGCGCTGATGATATCGGTTTCCGGCGGCCTGATCGTTACGCGGGCCACATCCGATGAACGCCTGGCCGGAGATTTCGCCAAGCAACTGTTCGGTAATCACCAGCCGCTGCTCCTCTCCAGCGGGGTGCTCATCGTGCTGGCGACATTCCCGGGCCTGCCTACGATTCCGTTCCTTGCAATGGGCGGATCGCTTGGAGCCATCGCTTGGCGCATGAAGAACCGGGTGCAGGCCGCGGAAAAAGCGGAGGGGAAAGCCAAACCCCTGGCCGCCAAAGACAACATAGACGCTCTTTTGAAGGTCGAGCCGCTGGCGATCGAGATGGGACTGGGCCTGATCAAGTATGTAGGAGGCGGGCAGGAGTCACCGCTGATCAAGCGCATCGGCGGCATCCGGAGGCAGATTGCGAGCGAGCTTGGCTTCGTGCTGGGGCCCGTGCGCGTGGTGGACAACGTAGGGCTGCGGCCGAACGAGTACACGATTTCCCTGAAAGACGCCGAAATCGCGCGCTACGAAATGCCCGCGGGCTGCGAGTTGGCCATCCCCGTGGGCAAATCCGAGGCGCCGGCCGGGGGAAGGCCCACCAAGGAGCCCGCGTTCGGGATGACGGGCTGGTGGTTTCCCGCGGGGCAATCCGAACAAGCCCGGCGCGCGGGTTTCACGGTCGTCGACCCCGTCAGCGTGCTTGGCACCCACCTGGCCGAAATCGTGCGCCGTTACGCCTGCGAGTTGTTCTCGCGCCAGGACGCCAAGAGGTGCCTGGACCGCGCGGCGGCGGACCACCCGAAGGTTGTCGAAGACCTGGTTCCCAAGCTGATTCCGCTCTCAACGGTCCAGCGGGTACTGCAAAACCTGCTGCGAGAGCGGATTTCGATTCGCGATTCAGTTACCATCCTGGAAGCTCTGGGCGAGGCGGCGGTCACGACGCGCAACTCCGTGCTGCTCACCGAATACGTCCGCCAGGCGCTGCGGCGAACGGTGGTGAAGCCGCACCTGAACCCGCAGGGCGATCTTCCGGCATACATGCTCGATCCGGCGCTGGAGCAAATGGTAGAATCCGCCGTGCAACACGGGGAGCAGAACAGCCATCTGACGCTATCCCCGCCGGCCATTCGCGATCTGCTGCAGCGCATCGCGCAGAGGATTGGCAGCCCGGAAACGCCGGTGGTGGCCATCGCCAGCTCGGGGTCGCGCTTCTTCCTGCGGCAGTTGGTTGAACCGTCGCTTCGAAACCTGTTTTTCATTTCGCATAACGAAGTGCCCATGGAAATCAAAATCACCACCCTTGGAGTCGTTCAATAGACATGCCAGTACAGAACCAGACGATGCACATCAAATCGTTCTTCGGAACGTCCATTCGCGAAGCCATGGAGATGGCTCGCCAGGAACTGGGCGATGACGCGCTGCTGCTGCAAAGCCGCAAAGCGCCGCCTGAAGCGCAACACCTGGGACCATTTGAAGTTGTGTTTGGCGCGGACCGCCGTCCTGCAGCGCCGCCGCCCGAACCGGCCCCGGCCGCGCCGGACGAGTTGCGGAACTGGATGGAGGAAGCGCGGATGCTGCTTCAGCGCGTCGCGCAAGTCCAGGGTCAGAATAGCCGGCGCGGCAGGGTCGAGGAACTGCTGCTGGCCGCCGACGTGGATGGGGACCTGGCGCTTGAAATCGACGAAGCCGTGCGGCAGCGGGCGAGCAAGCGCTCCGTGAGAGGGATTGCGCCGCTCCGCCGGCGAGCCGATGCGGACGACCTGAGCCAGATTTCAGACGTGGTGGCGGAGCTGGAGCACCGCTTCGAGGCGGAGCCGGAGATGGGGCGGGTGGCGGCTTTGGTCGGGCCGCCGGGATCCGGAAAGACGACCGCGCTCGTGAAACTCGCCGTGACTCAAGGGCTGGCGCAGGGCCGCCGGGTGCTGCTCATCTCCGCCGACGCGCAGCGTGTGGGAGGGGCCGAGCAACTCCGCTCGTTCGCCACGATTCTGGGCGCGCCGTTTCAGGCGGTCGAGAGCGCCGCCGCTCTGGCTCGCGCGATCGATACGGCCCCGCCGGACGTTCACGTTCTGGTCGACACCCCTGGCTTCAGCGCGGCGGCTCTGGACGAGCTTGGGTCGGACCTGGCCGGCTTCCTGGCGGAACGTCAGGATATTGACACGCATCTTGTTTTGACAGCCTCCGCACGGACGGACGCGCTTCGAAAGGCGGCCGCGGCCTACGCCCGATTCCGCCCGCGGAAGCTGCTGTTCACCCGCATGGATGAAACCGGCTCTTACGGCTCAGTGTTTTGCGCGGCTGCGCGTCAGGGAATACCGCTCTCGTTTTTCAGCCACGGGCAGGAGATTCCGGAAGATATTCGCCCGGCGGAAAAGCGCGCCATCGCGGAGTCGTTGGCACAGCAATTGCCCGTTCCGCTGCGGGCGGTGGCCTGAAGAACTAACATGGCGGCTTGGACAGGGTATCGGACCACAGCGGATGAGGATGCGGTCGCACGGCGCAACGCGCTCGTACTCGACCATCTGCCGCAAGTGCGTCTCATTGCGCGAAGAATTCACGACCGCGTGCCGGCCTATATCAGCCTCGAAGACCTGGTATCAGCAGGCGTGATCGGCCTCATGGCAGCGATCGATAACTTCGATCCGACCCTTAACGTTCAGTTGAACACGTACGCCGAACATCGCATCCGCGGCGCGATCATGGATTCGCTGCGGGAGATGGACTGGGCGCCGCGGGAGACGCGGAAAAGAAGCAAGGAGATCGAAAAGGCGATCCACACCGCAGAGCAGCAGCTAGGCAGAGCGCCCGGCGAGGAAGAAATCGCCGAGTTGCTCAAGCTCACGCTTACCGAGTATCAGAGCTGGCTAAACGAGATTCAGTCCATTGACCTGGAGCCGCTCGAATACGCGCCCAGCGACGGCAGCTCGGGCGACCGCCTGCGCTTCATCTCGAACAACGAGGACCAGTGGCCGTCGACGCTTCTAGAGCGCTCCGAGCTCGAACGGACCCTCGCGCAATCCATCGAACGCATGCCGAAGCCGGAGCGAACGGTGCTCAGCCTGTACTACTACGAGGAGCTCACGCTGAAGGAAATCGGCGAGGTGATGGGGCTCCACTTCTCGCGGATCGGCCAGTTGCGGACGCAAGCCGTCCTGCGATTGCGTTCCCACATGCAGAGGGTCTGGCCTTTCACGCCCGGGAGGCGCATATGATCGCGAGGACCGGGGCCGCGGACGGCGGGCCGGAAGGCGGTATTGCCCAGAGTTCGGGAATGGGGGCGCTGCTCGATATTGAGCTACCCGTCACCCTGCGTTTCGGCCGGACGCAGATGTTGCTCGAAAACGCGCTGAGCTTACGGGCCGGGTCCGTCGTCGAACTTGACCGCCGCGCCGATGAGCCGGTAGACGTGCTGGTGAACGGTAAAGTGGTGGCTCGCGGGGAGGCTGTCACCGTGCAGGGCAGTTACGCGATACGCATCCTCGAAGTCGGCAACCGCCCGGGACGAAACGGCTGCGATTCCCGATGGGCTGGAAAGGTGGAATAAGAATGGACCTGCATTGGATTTCGAACCCCGCCACGCAATGGGGCGTGCTCGTACTGGCGCTCCTCGCGAGTCTGGTTCTGTTCATCAGCGTCAAGCGCGAAATCGCGATCCACTCGCAAACGGCAAGGGAGGCGGCGGAGTTGGCGCGAAACGACGTGAACAGCCTGGCCAGAGAGGTCGGCGAACTCAAGAAGGACATGCGCGCAGTGGAACCCGCGCCACCCGCGCCGAACCGGGGCGACTCCATCAACCTGACCCGGCGCAGCCAGGCTCTCCGCATGCATGCCCGCGGTGAAAGCGTGCCTAGCATCGCCGCGGCCCTGCGGACTCCACAGAACGAGATCCGGCTGCTGGTGAAGCTGAACGACACTCTCAAGCCGGCTCTGGCATCGGGCGTGCAACACGGACCGCTGGCGGCCATGTTGGCGCAGGAGAGACCATGAATATCCGCATTCAACAGGAAGGCGCGCAAGGCGCCGGCGCTTCGGATCTGAGCCGATCCGGGGCCGTTTCCGCTACCACCACCCCGCGCGCCGGTTTCCCGGGTAACGCCGGCTCAACGTTCGGGGACCAAGTGGACATTTCGCCGCTGTCCGGCAGCATCGCGGATGAGTTGGCCGCCGGCGCCGGCAGCCAGTCGGCTAAAGTCCAACAGCTTGCCGCGCTCTACGCCAGCGGGCACTACGACGTGGATGCATCGCGATTGAGCCGCGCGCTGGTGGCGCACGCGCTGGCTTCCTCCGCGCAAGGCGGAATGGAATGAAACCGCCGCGAGCGCTCGTCGTGCTTGCCGGCGCCCGCGAGGCCGTACGCCGTGCGCTCGAACAGTGGAACGCCGGCGATCTGGCGCGGATCCGCAACTCGAACGCCATGATCGAAACCGCAAGCGCCGCGTTGCGTGAGTTTCAGGAGGCCGCCCAAACAGGGCCGGTCCCGGCGCGGGAAGCTGGGCGGCTGGTCGCGGAACTCATGCGCGACGCTTCGCGCATGACCGGAATCGTGGACGCATGCGTGGCCTTCCAACGCGGACGATTGCTGCGCATGGGCGATGCGGCTCCGGCCTACGGCGCCAACGGCGAGCCGGTTACGGACCCGCGCGGAGGGCACTTCGGAGGCATAGCAGCGTAAGCCATGGGGAGTCTCAGCGGCCTATTAGCGCAAACCAGTTCGGCGCTTAACGTCTTCGAGCAGGCGCTGTCCGTTGTTCAGAACAACGTGAACAACGCGAATACGCCGGGCTATGCCAGCCAACGCCTGAATCTGGTTCCGCTCGCCCTGGAGCCGAACGGGGGACTGGATGGGGGCGTCACCTCCCAAGGCCTGATCAATACCCGCGATCCATACGCCGAGGATTCCGTCCAGAGCGCGACGCAACTGCTTGGCATGTACACGGCGCAGGCTCAGACCACCGGGTCTCTGCAGAGCTTCTTCAACGTCGATGGGACCAGCGGCCTGCCCGCCGCGATCACCGGCCTGTTCCAGGCCTTCTCGGCGTGGAGCACGACGCCCACGGACGCCACGGCGCAACAGAACGTGATATCGAGCGCCGAGGGCGTAGCTAGCAACATGCAGCAGCTCTCCAACTCGCTCAGTCAGACCTCGCAGCAGGTCGACTCGCAGATTGGCTGTACCGTCACGGCCATCAACAATATCGCCGGCGAAATCCAGCAGTACAACGTCCGGAAGATGGGCAATAGCGCGACCGACCCGGCGGCTGACGCGCAGCTTTACAGCAACCTGCAAAGTCTCTCGCAACTGGTCAACTTCACGGCCGTTACGCAGAGCGACGGCACGGTGTCGGTGATGCTCTCCGGCGGGACGCCGCTGGTGACGGGCGATACGGCGAACCCGCTGAGCGCGAGCGATTTCGTCGATTCGCAGCCGCCTCCGGCCAACCCCAACTCGCCGCCTACCGCTCACATTCTCGATTCGAACGGAAACGACGTTACGGCTCAAATTACGTCCGGCCAGCTCGGCGGACTGCTCGATATGCGCAATCACGCGCTCGCCTCATACCTGGGAGACGCGCAGCAGCAAGGCAGCCTGAACCAGTTGGCGCAGACCTTGGCCGACACGGTCAATGGCATTCTGGAGTCCGGCACTGTTTCGACGCAGGAGGGCGCAGCCAACGGCATCGCGTTGTTCACTTACAGCAGCGCGGACGCCACGGACGCAGCTGCCACGCTGGCCGTAAATGCGGCCATAACGCCGGCCCAGCTTGCGCCGGTGGACGCTTCCGGCAACGCGAACGGTAACGCCAACGCTCTGGCCGCCCTAGGCAGCGCCGCGTCGATCGACGGCGCCAGCTTCACGCAGTTCTACGGCCAGATGGCGTCCAACATCGGGCAAGAGAACTCCACGGCGTCGGCGAACGAAACCACGCAGACCCAAGTGGTCTCGCAGGCCACCAGCCTGCGCGATTCGGTTTCGGGAGTCTCGCTCAACGACCAGGCGGCGCAGGTGATGGAGTTTCAGCAAGCCTATCAGGCCGGCGCCGAGGTGCTCTCCGTTTTGAATACCCTGGCCCAGGCGACCTTGGATATCATTCAGCCGACGACGGCATAGAGGAGCGCGCATGTTTCCCATTACCAGCGGAGTTACGCAAGGCTATCTTTCGATCCTCAACGCCAATCAGCAGCAGATGCAGCAAACGGAGGCGCAGCTCAGCTCCGGGTACCGAATCCAGCAGGCATCCGACGCCCCGGCGGACGTCGAGGAGATTCTCCAGATCCAGAATTCGATCGGGCAGGACCAACAGGCGCAGTCCAATCTCTCGACGCTCCAGACGGATTTGGGGTCGGCGGATTCGGCTTTGCAGACCGCCGTGCAGGCGGTGGAAAGCGCGATTTCCGTGGGAACCCAGGGCGCCAACAGCACGGCCACGCCGGAAGAGCAGAGCGCGCTGGCGCAGCAGGTCGCCGGCATTCTGCAGACTCTCGTGGATATCGGCAATACCCAGGTCAACGGCCGCTACATCTTTAGCGGAGATAACGCCACTCAGGCCGCTTACGAGGTGAACGTATCGGCGCCGGAGGGCGTTCAGAACCTGGTGAATACGAACTCCACCGTACAGGTGGTGGATTCCTCCGGCTCGTCCATCCCGGCCGGCGAAGGCGCGCAGCAAATTTTCGACGAACAAGCCGTCGGCGGCGGTCCGGCCGCGGGGAATGTCTTCGTGGCCGTGAACTCGCTGCTGACTGCGCTGCAAACCAACAACTCGGCGGGCGTCACCAACGCGCTCGGCCTGCTGAACTCAGCCGACGCTTACCTGAACCAGCAATTGGCCTTCTACGGCGCGACCGAGAACCGCGTGACCGCCGCGACGAACCTGGCGCAGAGCACCCAGACGCAGGAGCAGGGGGACCTCAGCCAGCTTCGCGACGCGGACATTCCCACCTTGGCGGCGCAGCTCACCTCCGAGCAGACGCAGCAGCAAGCGGCGTTGTCGGTGGAGTCGGGCATATTGCAAATGAAGAATATCTTCAGCTATCTGGCCTGACCAACGGGCGAAAACCGCGCGGCGGGGATCGCGCCGCGGTTCACGCCACCCGCGAGAGGGGCGTTTCGCAGCTCACCAGATGGGCCAGCAGGTCGACGCACAGGTCGAGGCCCGGGTCTTCGTTCCTCTGGGCGAACAAGTTCCGGCATCGCCGCATACGAGCTACGATCGCCCGCAATAGCAAGCGGTGCTCCGCACCCACACCGCCCTCCTCGGAGTCGACGCACGACATGGTCCTACTCCATTCGGCCCGCAGACGATTCACGTCTTCAGTCACCCAAGCGCGCAAGATAGCCCCGGCCAGGCATCCCGCATCCACTGGATCGTAGTCCGACAAGCGCATTCGTTGAAACATATCGGAAAGCGCAATGCAATCTCTAGTGGGATATCCTTCGCGGCGATGCAGAAAGACTCGAAACGCCGCATCCGGCCGCGATATGGATTCTTAGGTATTGGGCCATGATCCACGTCACTCGTCTCAATCATACCGAAGTCGTACTAAACTCCGACCTGATTGAACAGGTGGAGGCGACGCCGGATACTGTGATCAGCTTGACTAACGGCGAGCGCATCATGGTTCGGGAATCTCCCGAGGAAGTAATCGCGCGGATCGTGACTTTCCGTAGATCGATACTGATTCCGGCGGAGAAGGCCGGCTCGCAGGGCCAGACTTCACGATCGCTTCCAGGTGGACCCGATGGCGGAGAATAAGACAACCGGCAGGACGAGACCGATCCCCGACTTTGCATCTGCCGCCGGCCTGGTACTTGCGCTTGGCGGCATCCTTGCTGGCCTCATGCTCGACGGCGGAAAGCTCGCCGACGTGAGGCAGGTGAACGCGGCGCTGATTGTGTTTGGGGGAACCATCGGCGCCGTGATTCTTTCGTCTCCGGGGTCTGTACTGTTTTCGGCGGTTAAGAAGCTCCGCCTGCTGCTTTTCGACGTTACCCGGCCTCTGCCGGCGATCCTCGAAGAGATCATCGGCTATGCGACCAAGGCCCGCAAGCAGGGCATTGTCTCGTTGGAGCAGGAGGCAGATGCCGCGGCCGATCCATTCCTGCGCAAGGCGCTCAGTCTCGCGGTAGACGGCATCGACACCAACCAGATCCGCAGCATTATGGAGTTGGAGATGGATTTGTGCGAACAGCAAGGCGACACCGAGGCCAAGGTATTCGATGCGGCTGGCGGCTATGCCCCGACCATCGGAATCATTGGGGCGGTTCTTGGCCTGATCCAGGTCATGAAGAACCTGTCGGACATCGACGCGGTAGGCCGCGGCATTGCCTCCGCGTTCGTGGCCACCGTCTACGGAGTCGCTTCGGCGAATCTGTTCTTTCTGCCTGCCGGAGAGAAATTGCGGGCCAGGGTCCGGTCCGCGAACCGGGCGCAGGCGCTAATGCTGGAAGGGGTGCTGGCCATCGCGGAAGGTCTTAACCCTAAGCTCATACGCACCAAGCTGGACGCATACCTGCTGGGCTCGCCTCACCCCCAAAGGGTGGCAAAACCGGCTGCGGCGGCCCAGCCCACCCTGGAGTCGCCGGCTCGGCCCGCCACGGTGGAGAACTGAGTTTGGCCCGCAAAAAAAAACACGAGTATCACCCGAACCACGAGCGCTGGCTCGTCTCGTACGCGGACTTCATCACCCTGATGTTCGCCTTCTTCGTGGTGATGTTCGCGTCTTCGCGCACGGACAAGGCAAAGGCCACGGCCGTATCCGAAGCCGTCAAGCAGGCCATCAAGGACGGCGGCGTGCCCGCCAAGGTCCGCGAGGTCCTCGGCGGCACGGTGGACGACAAGGGCAAAGGCAACGCGCTATTGAAAGGGCCGGGCGGGGCCCAGCCCCGGGACGAGAAGGAAGCCGAAGTCGCGGAGTTGCTTCCCTCCGCGACTTACCTGATGCAAGCCCTCCAGGACGAAATCAAGGCGGGCAAGGTTGACGTCCATATGGAGCCCAGAGGGGTGGTATTGAGCTTGCGCCAGGCCGCCTTCTTCCCCTCCGGGGACGATTCCATCGATCCGGCCACCTATTCCACGCTGGATAAAATCAGCCAAACCCTCCACGGACTGCCAAACAGCATCCGCCTGGAAGGGCACACCGACGCTGTCCCCATCCATAGCGCCCGGTTCCGCAGCAACTGGGAACTTTCGGCGGCGCGCGGCATCGCCATGCTCGAATTGCTCTCGGTGCGCTACCAGATTCCGAAGGAAAGGCTGGCAGTCGCTGGCTACGCCGATACCATCCCGGTCGAATCCAACGCAACCTCCGACGGCCGAGCGCACAACCGCCGCGTCGATATCGTGATCCTGAACCAGCGGACGCTTCTCAAGGACCCCAACGCGGCTGAGCCGCAAGCTGCGAGACCGCCTCCTCCCGGCAAGTAATCTCCGGCGGTTGGTCCCACGATTGCATATCGCCATGTTCGATGCCGCGGATTCAGACCAAGTACTTCGGCCCCATGGATTACCAGCCCGATTCCGCATTCGAGTTTCCGGAGGGTCTTCCGGGATTTGAAGCTGAGCGGCGGTGGGTATTCCTCGATCGCCCGGATGTCAGCCCGCTCTTGTTCATGCAGAACGCATCCCAGCGTGACCTTTGTTTTCTACTGCTTCCGATTCTGGTCGCCGATCCCGATTACCGGCTTTCGCTCGGCCCGGAGGAACTGGACGCGCTGCGGCTCCCCGCGGGCGCCAACCCCGAAATCGGCAAAGACATCCTCTGTGCGGCGGTGGTTTGCGCGAGCGACGAATCGCGCCGGAGTCCGACCGTCAACTTGTTGGCTCCCATTGTTGTCAATCTTCCGGCGCGGGTCGGAATGCAGGCGATTCTCGCGGGCTCCGGCTACTCCCACCGGCAACCGCTCTTTCCAGTGGAGGAGCTGGTTCCATGCTTATAATGCGCCGCCGGGCGGGCGAGAGCTTCACCATCGGCGGGGACGTCGAAGTCGAGGTTCTCGAAATATCGGGGTCGAAAGTGAAGCTAGGCATCAAGGCGGACCAGTCTTGCGTCATTTTGCGAAAGGAAGTCCTCCTGACGCGCTTCGAGAACCTTACGGCTGCTTGCGGCGTGGATAGCCGGACGGTTCAATCGCTGGTTCATGGGTTATCGCGATAGCGCGGTTTCGGGCGTCGGGTCCCCGTCAAGGGTCTTGGCGGCTGGGGCCGTTGTTATCGCAGGGCTCCGGGCAGGTAGGATGCCTGCCCAAATCTCATAGCGCGGCCGGCGCTGTAAATTCTCTAGAATACGCCGGCACCGCCGCGATATGAGCAAGTGAACGGCAGATACCTCGGGCATCCGCAGGAAAGGAGAACCCGAACTTGGGCACGATGCCTGAGACGTATCCCGACAACAGGACGTTTAGATATGCTTTCGATTCAGACAAACTACGCATCGATGGTCGCGAACCAGAATTTCAATACCAACAGCGACTTCGAGACTAAAACGATTGAACAGCTTACGTCAGGATATCGGATCAACTCTTCGGCCGACGACGCGGCCGGTCTCGCGGTTGCGAACCAGTACTCCAGCAACGTGGCGGAGTTGACCCAAGGCGTAAATAACGCAAACCAGGCCGTCAGCAGCCTCCAGATTGTGGACGGCGGCTTGAGCAACATCTCCACGATTCTGGACCGCCTGCAGACGCTGGCGACCGAATCGGCCTCCTCGACCTTCACGGGCAACCGCGCGACGCTGAACAACGAATACCAGACGCTGCTGGGAGAAATCGACCGGCAGGCGAGCAACATCGGGCTGAGTTCCACGGACGCGACCAATGCCACCAACTGGAACGTGTTCGTCGGCGGCGGCCAGAACGCCAACTCCGGCTCGCAGGTCAATGTGAACCTGAGCCAGGGCAAGGTGGATTCCGGCGCGCTCGGACTGGCCGGCACAAACGTGGCGGCTTCCAGCCCGGTGACCATCGGATCGGTCGCCAATGGAACCATCGCCAACGGCTCCGCGGAATCCTTCACGGTCAACAGCGCGTCCGGCTCCTCGACGTTCTCCATCGTGGGGAAGGCAGGCGACACCGCCACCACGCAGTTGGCGGAACTCAACAGCGATTTGGGCGCCTATGGAATCTCCGCGAGCCTCGACACCACCGGCCATCTGGCGCTCAGCAGTTCGGGCGCATTCAGCATTTCCGTCACGGGAGCGGGTCTGGCCGGCGCCGGCGACCACGGCATCAACACCGACCTCAACAACCAGCAGCTCACCTACGTTACCGGCAGCGGCGCTAACACGTTCAACGTGGTGGAAGGCAGCACGACGGTCGCCGTGTCGGTCGCCGACGGACTGAGCGACACCGCCGCGACGGCCTCGATCAACTCACAGCTCCAGGCCGGCGGCATTACGGACATGACCGCGGTTCTCGATCAATCGGCCGCTCACAAGATCAGCCTGCAGAGCGCGAGCACGTTTTCGACGAACACGTTGGTGAACGCGACAGCCGGCGCATACACGGCGGCGACCGGCGGCGGCAGCGGCGCATTGAACGCGATCAACGCCGTGACCAACGCGATCCAGAGCCTGGGTCTGGTTCAGGGCGCGGTCGGCGCGGGCGAGAACACACTGCAATACGCCACCAACCTAGCCAACTCGCAGATCACGAACTTCTCCGCCGCCGAATCCACCATCCGTGACGCCGACATCGCCACGGAAGCGGCCAACCTCACGAAGGCGCAGGTATTGCAGCAGGCTTCGCTCGCCGCCATGGCCCAGGCGAACTCCATGCCGCAGGCCGTGCTCAAACTGCTCCAGAGCTAATTCAGAGTCTCGTCGTGTCTAACCTCCATTGGGCCGGAGCGCATGCTTCGGCCCCTCTTTTGCATTAGGCGTCGGGTATGGGAACGGTATCAACATCGGCAATTCCGCCTTCGACCTTTACGGGTACGAGCAGCTACGCCACGTCGTTGCAGCAGGTGATTACGAACGACATGAATATCGCGGAGATGCCGCTGCAACAGATGCAGGGCCAACTGCAGACGTTTCAAAGCCAGTCTTCAGCGTTGAGCGGCCTGGACAGCGATTTCACCTCGCTGCAAACGGCCCTGCAGGGCGTCGATACGGCTTTGGGGTCCGGATCGTTCACGGCTTCCTCATCGGACGAAACCGAGGTAAGCGCGTCCGCCGCCAGCGGCGCTTTGCCGGCCACCTATACGATCGCGGTTTCCAACCTCGGGTCGTACAGCTCCAGCGTGAGCGACTCTTCGCTCCCCACGGTCTCCGACCCAACAACAACTTCCATCAGCTCATCCACCAACTACACTCTGACCGTTGGCGGAACGCAGTACAATGTCCAGCCATCGAGCGATGGCCTGACCGCGCTGGCCGAAGCAGTCAACGACTCCGGCGCGCCCGTGCAGGCATCCCTCGTTAACCAGGGCAGCTCTTCGTCGCCGAATTATTCGCTGGTGGTTACCGCCGACAGCCTCGGCCCGGTCTCCATCCAGCTCAATGACGGCTCGAAAGATCTCCTGGACACCCTGAACACAGGTGGGGCGGCGACCTATACGGTAAACGGCGTGGGTACGGGTATTCAAACGGATTCCCGAACCGTTACGCTCGAGCCCGGCGTGACCATCAACTTGCTCGCCCAGACGCCGGCGGACCAGCCTGTCACGGTGACGGTGTCACGCGACTTGACCTCAGTCGCCAACGCTCTTTCCAGTTTTACGACCGCCTACAACACGGTGGTGAGCGACCTGAACGCGCAAGTCGGGCAGAATGCGGGTCCCTTGAGCGGAGAAAGCATCATCGGAACCTTGCGCGACACGCTGAGCCAGATTAGCCTGTACGCCACCGGATC
Source organism: uncultured Solibacteraceae bacterium (assembly GCA_964457555.1). Taxonomy (GTDB): domain Bacteria; phylum Acidobacteriota; class Terriglobia; order Bryobacterales; family Bryobacteraceae; genus BOG-224. Next base: position 106,163 of record CAYWHA010000007.1, on the reverse strand, counting down.
CGGCAACGTCTCCTCGCTGGCCGCCCTGGGCGTGAACCTCGACAGCACGGGAAACCTCTCCTTCGACTCCTCCACCTTCACCGCGGATAGCGTGGACTCGGTTTCGGACTTTCTGGGAAGCGTGAGTGGCGGCGGGTTTCTACAGGCGGCGAACAACGCTCTCAACTCCGCGCTCGATCCGACCTCGGGATCCCTTACCGATGAAATCAGCGCTACGAGCAGCGAGATAACGCAGCAGAACACCAACATAACCGCTGAGGATCAGAAATTGACCAACCTGCAAAGCACGCTGGACCAGCAGATGTCGTCGGCTGACGCCATGATCGCCTCCCTGGAAAGCCAGAAGAGCTACTTCACCAGCCTCTTCGCCTCCATGGTGGACCCCAACAGCACTTCGAACGACCCATCGGGGAGTTAAAGATGACGCATTTCACGGAGCTTACAAGGCTGGACAACGCAATTCGCCGCGCGCTGCTCGCGGACTCGTTCGAGGAAACGCGAGAGCTGCTGGCGCGCTACGGCGCCGAAGTGGAGCGGCTGCTTGTTGGATCGCCGTGTCCTGGCGACGTTTCGCAAATCGAGCGGCAGACCCGCGCCCTGTTCGGATGGATGACTCTGGTGGCGTACAGCTCCAGGGCCCGGCTCGACGCCCGTCGCGCAAACCTCCGCCGCGTTTGCCGGTATCGCGCGGCATCGGCTTGGCCGCGGCTCCACCGGTTTCAGGCGCGATCGTCAGGCTGGTGACGCCGTCACGGCCTTGACGCGCCCGATCCCTCCAAACCCGCGCATTAGCTGAGGATGGATCTTTAGCCCGTCTGGCGCCCGGCTTGCAATTGTTTCCGTGCAATGCTCGATGCGCTCACCGCAAGTCTCGAACGATACATGGACGTCGTCAGCATGCGGCAGAAGCTGGTCGCTTCCAACATCGCCAATGCCGACACGCCCGGTTACAAGACCCAGGACCTCGATTTCCAGTCTAGTTTCCAGGCGGCGCTGGACGGCGGAACGCCGCAACAAATAGAAGTCGCTGGCCTGCCGGTGCGCAACGACGGCAACAATGTCGACCTGGACCGGGAGGCCCGCATGCTCGCCGAAAACGCCCTACGCTTCAGCGTGGCTTCCAGCTTGATGCATTCCTCTCTTAACCAGGTCAAGGAAGCCATCAACGGAGGCAAGAGCTGATGAGTCTCTTCGCTGCCCTTTCCGTAAGCGCTTCCGGCATGTCCGCCCAGCGCACCCGCGCCGCGCTCCTGGTAGAGAACATCGCCAATTCCGAGACCACACGCACCCCGGAGGGTGGGCCGTATCGCCGCAAGGACGCCATATTCACGAGTGACGCGGTAGGGTCCGCTTTCAGCAGTGAGCTCAGCGCGCAATTAGGCGGCGAGCAACTGACCGGCGTCAAAGTGGCCGGCGTCTCCGTGGACATGAGCGCGCCGGAGAAGCGCTATATGCCCGGCCATCCCGACGCCGACGCTGAGGGCTACGTTTCCGTGCCCAAGGTGAACCCTGCTGAAGACATGGTGGACCTGGTGGGCGCCAACCGGTCATACCAGGCCAACATTGCCGCCATGTCGGCGGTGAAGGACATGATTCAGAAATCCATCGACCTGCTCAAATAGGAAACCATGACTACGCCAATCTCCGGCATTTCGCCCGTCTCAATTCCGACCATAGCGTCGCCGGCCGCCTCGCAGCCGGGCGAATTCCAAAGCATTCTGACCGGCGCCATCAACGGAATCCAATCGCTCCAAAGCGACGCTTCGACGGCCGTGCAGCAGTTCCTGACGGGCCAAAACGAGGAGTTGCATACCACCGTCCTGGCCACGCAGAGAGCCGAACTGGCGTTCGAGCTCGGATTGCAGGTGCGCAACAAAGTGGTGGACGCCTATCAGGAAATCATGAAGATGCAGATGTAACGCAACGACCCCATGAACTCTATTGCTACGGTATTCAACGGACTCTCAATCAAGCAACGCGTCTCCACCGCGCTTGTCGCCGTGGCGGTGGGCGCGGGCGTTCTCGGCATGGCGCACGTGAGGCGCGAAAGCGACTTTCGACAGCTCTATACATCCATGACCCCGGGAGACGCCGCTACCGTGGTGCAGAAGCTGAAGGAGTCCGGCGTCGAGTATCGGCTTGACGACACCGGCGGCTCGGTCTCCGTTCCTTCCGCCAAACTGGGCGAATCGAGGCTCGCGTTGGCCGCCGCGGGTCTGCCGAAGAGCGGCCGCATCGGCTTCGAGCTGTTCGACAAGACCGACTTCGGCCAGACGGATTTCGTGGAACATATCAACTACCAGCGGGCGCTCGAAGGCGAACTGGAGCGGTCCGTAATGAGTTTGGCCGAAGTAGAGCAGGCGCGCGTGCATCTCACGCTCCCCAAGGAATCTGTCTTCCTCGACGAACAGCAGCCGGCCAAGGCCAGCGTGATCGTAAAGCTGCGTCCCTCCGCGCAGATCTCCCAACAGAATGTCCTGGCCGTCACAAACCTGGTGGCCAGCGCCGTACCAGGGCTCGTGCCGGGAGCGGTTTCCGTCGTCGATATGGATGGCCGCCTCTTGAATCGCGCCCGGCCGGAGGGCACCGGCGACGACGAGGCCGCGGCGCAGTCGCTCGAATTCCGGCAGGAGCTCGAGCATAGCCTTGTGACCAAGATCAACCAGACGCTCGAGCCGCTCCTGGGCGCCGATGGCTTTCGCGCGGCCGCTTCCGTGGATTGCGACCTCACCAGCGGAGATCAGCAGGAAGAGGTCCTCGATCCCGCCAAGTCCGTGATTGCGAGCTCCCAAAAAACCGAAGACACAAGCGAGCGCGATTCGGCCGGCGGAGTTCCGGGCACGGCTTCCAACCTGCCCGCTCCGCCGGCGCCCGTCGCGAAAGCGGGAAGCGGGACTTCGCATCGCACGGAGAACACCACCTATGAAACCAGCCGCGTGGTCCGGCATACGAAGATCCCCCAGGGGGTGATACGGCGCATGTCGCTGGCGGTCCTGGTGGATCAGAAGGCGCATTGGGAGGGATCCGGCGCACAGAAACAGCGGGTGCTCACGCCGCCCTCGCCGGAGATACTGCAAACTATTAAAGACCTGGTGGCGGGAGTCACGGGGCTCAGCGTCGATCGCGGCGACCAGCTTATCGTGGAGACTCTGCCCTTCGAGTCGAGCTTGAACGCCGCGCCGCCGGATTCCGTTAAATCTCCTCCCCCACCGGCCGCCGCTCCCGGTCCGCCCTGGCTCAAGTACTTGAGCAAATACCGCGCGTATTGGGTGGCGGGTGCGCTCGGCTTGGTGGTGTTGTTTGTCCTGGCTCGCGTGGTCGCCGCGATGGGGCGAAAGCCGTCGGTCCAGGTGGCTAGCGCTCCCGAGGCGCTCCCGGCGCCCGAAGGCGCGTCCCTTCCGCTTGTTTCGCCGGAGGCCGAGGGCGGACGGATCCCCCCCCCTAAAGTCGCGCGTCCGAAGGACGAAAGAGCCGTACTGGTGGAAAGCGCGCGTGAGATCGCGCGCACGAATCCGGCCGCTACGGCTACCGTGGTCCGCATGTGGATTCAGGAGCCTCGGAGCTAATCGGCCATGCTCTGTAAGTGCCTGAAGGACTCTCCAAACGCCATCCCTGTGAATCGTCCCGCGCGCGCCCATGGCGGGCGACATCCGGTGCGGACAACCGTTTCTCCCGTGGAGGTGGCGCAACTCCGCGCGGATCTCGCGGAAGCGGCCGTCCGCGCGCAGAGAGAGACAGAACGCGCTTATGACGCCGGGCATAGCGCGGGAGAAAGAGCGGCCCGCGAACGCCTTGAAGCCCAAACACAAGCCGTGGTGGAGAAGCTTGGCGCGGCCGTTTCCGAAGTCGCGCAAACTCGCGCGATGGTTCTACGCGGCGCCGAAAGCGGAGCCGTGCAGTTAGCAGTGGAGATCGCCAAACGCATCGTGCGGCGCGAACTGGCGGCCGATCCTTCGGTGACGGAAGGTCTGGTGAAAGCGGCCCTGGAGAAACTCGCCGGTCGCGAAATCTACCGCGTCCGCGTGCACCCCGCCCAGGAGACGCTGCTCAAGGCGTGCATGGAACAAGCCGGACGTTTACAGGGGGTCGCCGTTCTTGCCGATCCCACGCTCACCGAGGGCGGCGCGCTCTTTGAGGCCGCCGGAGGCGCGCTGGACGCTTCCGTGGAGACTCAGGTCTCAGAAATCGAACGGTCGTTGGCGGATGAACTCGGGAGCCGCGCGTGACGGCGCCCCAACAAGTCGATTTCGCTCCATTCCTCGGTCGCGTGCGCAACGCGGAGTTGCTGCCCTGGACGGGCGAAGTGGCCGGAATCTCGGGTTTGCTGGTGGCTTCGAAAGGGCCCCTGGCGGCCGTAGGCGATTTCTGCGAAATCGTCACCTCCAAGGGCCGCCGCGTGCGGGCGCAGGTGGTGGGCTTTCGAGACGGCCACGTGCTCTCGATGCCGCTCGAAGAGCTCGACGGCATCCAGCCTCATGATCGCGTCTTTGCCCGGCAGGGCGAGGCGCGGGTCGCCGTGGGTCAGGGTCTTGTGGGCCGCGTACTGGACGGATTCGGCCGCCCCATCGACCACCTGCCGCGCTTCCGTCCCGCCGCTCAGTACAGCCTGTATGGGTCGCCGGGCAGTCCGCTCGATCGCGAACACATCGCGACTCCGATCGTCACAGGCATCCGCGCCATCGATACGATGATTCCCTGCGGTGCGGGACAACGCATGGGCATATTCGGCGGCAGCGGCGTCGGAAAGAGCACGCTTCTGGGGGCCATGGCTCGCGGCAATTCCGCCGACGTTACGGTAATCGCGCTCATCGGAGAGCGCAACCGCGAGGTCCGCGACTTCTTGGAGCGGCGCCTCGGGCCTGAAGGCAGGAAGCGCTCGGTCGTCGTGTGCGCCACCTCCGACCGTCCGGCTCCCCTTCGCGTGCGGGCCTGCTTTGTGGCGCTCGCGGTAGCCGAGTACTTTCGCGACCAGGGCGCCAGCGTTCTGCTAATCATGGACTCGGTGACGCGTCTCGCAATGGCGCAGCGCGAAATCGGCCTGGCTGCGGGCGAACCGCCCAGCCAGAAGGGCTACACGCCTTCCGTTTTCAACCTGCTGCCGCGCGTTATGGAGCGAGCCGGGAACTTCCAGAAGGGATCCATCACCGCATACTTCACCGTGTTGGTGGAGGGTGACGATCTGAACGAGCCGATCTGCGATTCGGTCCGATCCATCCTGGACGGCCACATCGTCCTTTCCCGCCGCCTGGCGTCAAGCGGGCATTATCCCCCCATCGACGTCCGAGGCTCCATCAGCCGTCTCTTCACGGAGCTGACTTCTCCGGAGCACGCCTCCGCGGTGCGCAAGGTGCGCGAGGCCATCACAATCTATGAAGAAGCCAAGGACTTGCTCGAACTCGGCGCCTACGTCTCCGGCGCGAACCCGCAGCTCGACGCGGCCATTCGAGTCCAGCCCGAAATCGCGGCCTTTCTTCGCCAGGATACTTCCGCCGATGCGGCGTTTGAGCGGAGCCTGGCCCAATTAATTTCCATCGCCAAGAGCTTCTGACGTCCATGGCCGCTTTCCGATTTCGCCTCGCCAGAGCGCTCGATTGGTATCGCCAGCAGTGCGAGATCGAGGAATCCCGGCTGGCAAGTTGCATAGCGCTGCTGGACGAAGCCATGGGCCGCATCGCGCGCCTCGAGGCGGAGCGTTATGCCGTCGATCGCGAAATGCTGCTCCGGTCGTCCGTCAACGGGTCGGACGTCGCAGCCCTTGGCCGGTACCGGCTTGGCGCGGAGCAAACCGCCGCTCGTCTGGAACGGGAGCGCGCGCAGCGCCGAGAGGCCGTAAACCAGCAGCAGGCCAGAGCTAAAGCCGCGCGCCGCAAACTGACGCTCATCGAGAAACTGCGCGAACGGCGGCTTGCGGAACACCTGCAAGCGCAGGAACGCGAATTGGAGACTCTGGCGGCCGAATCGTTCCTCGCGAAGTGGCCCGGTTCTGCCGCCGGATGAGGCGCGCTCGCGTCGCCCTGGCTAGCCCTGGCTAGCTTAGCGCAGAATTTCCTAAATACCCTAACGTATAGTTGGCGTTGAAATTGAGCCTTTGTCGTGGCATCGTTGCGGTGAGGCGCCAATCATGCCAAGATCGAGCCCTTTCACGATTACCCTCTCCTCCGCGGAGGAAGCCGAGTCGAGACGCCCTGCGGGGAAATATACGTTGCCGTATTTTCAGGTCCAGCGCGCCAAGATGATTCTCTACGCAGCCGAAGGCATGCCCAACGACGAGATCGCCGCGTGTCTGGACACTCGCCGTGAAGTCGTCTCTGTTTGGCGGAAGCGCTTTTGTCTGTCAGCGGCAGCACGCTATGGCGCTGGCTGCATGAGGACGCGATTCGGCCGTGGTATCACCGCAGCTGGACCTTCGCGTCTTCTGGATCGTTGACAACTGCTCGGCGCATCGGGGAGCCAGTGCCGCCGAGCGTCTACGGAATCTCTACCCACGCCTGACGCTCGTGCACGCGGAGGTTCATGCCAGTTGGCTCAACCAGATTGAAATCTACTTCTCGATCGTCCAGCGGAAGGCTCTGACACCAAACAATTTTCCCGATCTCAACGCTGTCGCCGAGCGCCTGCTGGATTTTCAATACCATAGGGCGAATACCGCTCAGCCCTTCGAATGGAAGTTCAACCGCCAGGACCTCGACGAACTCCTGGTCAAGCTCAGCACCCCGGGCTGAACCCTCCCAAGAATACGTTAGTGAACTTCTGAAGCGGCCGACTAAGCTAGACCGCGGTGTCCCCGTTGTTAGGGTTCGCCGAGAGGCCCACGGCAAGCCGGAATTCGCCGCCCGAGTAGGCGCACCTCGCGGCGATGCCGATGTCCGCCCTTGGATGCGTCGTGGTCAGGTCCCTTCCGTGGATCACGTTGGGAACGCTCATCTGAAGACGCCCCAACGCGCCCTCCAGAAGCGTCTTGAATCCTCCCACGATCATATTTGTGATCTCGCCGACGGAATCTAGAACCTCGTCGTTCACCCGCTCGTAGGGGGTCATCAGGAAACGGGTGGCGAGATCGCAGGCTGTAGCCCCGGAGCAACGCAGTGCGCCTGTTCCAATCACCTGCCCCGTCAACCCGACCAGTGAGAGGACCCCATCGAAAGCTCCCCCCGTCTCCTCCTCGGGTTGGATCGAGAGAGGCACATCGAGTCCGAGCATGGAGTCGAACAAATCCCGCGTGGCGGAAGACAGCATATCCACTAGGTTCATTTCGCTCAAGAGCATAGGCGCGGTCGTGGTCATGGTTATCTCGCTAGTAAAGTAGTGAGCCTGTCGCGCAACTGGTCGGCGTTGAACGGCTTTCGGATGTAGGACGTCGCACCCAGCTCGACCGCTTCCTGGACCCGTGCCTGTGCGCCCTCGGTGGTGATGAGAACCACGGGCAATTCCTTCCAACGTTCAGAAGCCCGCAGCGAGCGCAGTAGTTCGATGCCGTCCATGTTGGGCATATTGATGTCGGATAACACCATCGACACGGCGTTGCCCTCCAGAACCTTCAGCGCTTCGGAGCCGTCGCCAGCTTCGTGCACCGGCCCCAGCGCAATGCCGGCCTGACCTAGGATCCGGATCAGGATTTTCCGTATTGCCGTCGAATCGTCGACAATCAGTAAGCTCGGTGGTTCGCTCATTTGTGATTCCTACACTCCTCTTCGGAGCGGGAACCACTTAGTTAGACTACAAATCTGTCGCCGCTACTGGGCTTCAGGCTGAGTTCGCCGGCCGCTTCCATCTGCCGCGCCAAGGCGATAATTGCCTGCTGCGCCTCCTCCACGTTCCGCAGCCTCACGGGTCCCAGCGCCTCCATGTCCTCCCCCAGCATCTGGGCGGCGCGGGCGGACATCGCTTTCGTGAAGAGATCCCGAAGCGCCGGCGCTGCCCCTTTGAGCGCAGTGACCAGCGTTTTGCGGTCCAGTTTTCCCGTCAACGTTCTGATGGCCTGCTCCTCGGCGTTCAGCAGATCCTCGAAGACGAACATCAGGTTCCGGATGGCCTGTCCCAGCGTGGGTTCCTTGGAAGCGATATGTTCCAGGATTTCCTCGCCGGTCTTGGCGTCCACGCGGTTGAGAACATCGGCGACGGCCCGAACTCCTCCGTAGGTCTCCAGGCTGGTTTCGCCCAACAGCCTGAGCTTCGAGCTGACCGTCTTGGCGATCTTGTTCACTACCTCCGGCGAGATCTGGTCGAGGGACGCCATGCGCCGCGCCACTTCAGCCCTCGTTTGGGCGGGAAGCGACGATAGCAGCTTGGCGGCGTGCGAAGGCCCCACATGCGACAGGATCAGGGCAATGGTTTGCGGATGCTCGCCGTGGACCACCCGGGCAAGCGCTTGCGGGTCCGCCCGTTGCAGCGAGTCCATGTTCACCACTTCCAGGCCCAGAGACTTCATCACGCGGCTCACGATCCGTTTGCCCGCCTCCGGGCCGAACGCCGCCATGAGCACGTTGGTGGCGTACTCGATTCCGCCCGAGTGCAGCGCGCCTCCGGCCGATTGCGCCAGCATAAAGTCGTTCAGCACCACCTGCCGCTCTTCATCCGATACCTCATTAAGCCGGGTGATCTCCCGTGTTACATCATGCACCTGGTCCTCGTTCAGGAGGCGCAGCACGGCCGCACATCCTTCGTCGTCAAGGACGGTCATCAGGATCGCCGCTTTCCTGACGCCCCGCACATGGGAGCGTTTCGTGTCAGGCGGCGGCAACGCCGGCATCGGGGGCGGGGCGGCTAGCGGGGCGGTCATGGTGGCCATGCCGGTCGCTAAGTGCACGCCGGCCTCCGTAACGGGACGGGGCAATATACATGGCTAATGCTGAATCCGCCGCGCTTGGAATCTTGCCGGCTCCTCCTCCGCCGTCAACGCCTTGACGAGCGCCGACTGGGATTTCGAAGACGTCAGCGCCTTGACGTTTCGTCAACGCATTTCGGAGTATATCGAGGGGTCGCGTGCGGCCTCCCGCGTGCTAGAGCAAGATGGGTGACTGCTCGCGTGAGTCCGGTTCCATACACCGCTCCAGACCATATCGATGACTTTCGCGATGTCCCGGTGGCCATCGAAGCCCGCTTGGGCGAGCGGCTGATGGATCTCTCTGAAATCGCCGCCATCGAGCCCGGCGTCGTGATCCCCTTGCAACGGGCCGCCGGAGAAACACTCGAAGTTTATGTAGGCGATATCCGCTTTGCGCTAGCGGAGGTTGTGGTCATAGAAGACTCGCTGGCGCTCCGCATTACCAAACTGGATGGACTTGAACAGTGCCTGAATCCGACCGCTCCAACGTCGTGACGCCTCCCGGCCCGGTCCGCGCGGCCGAGTCTGCGCTGAACCTCTGGGGCGACGCGCTCGCCTCTGTCATCGAGTCGATGACGGCAAGCCGGCCCACGCTGACGTTCCGGCCTTTCGCGGGTGAAACCCCTGCCTCGGAAAATCGACGGTGGTGGGGCCAGAAGCTGAGCCTCGTCCCGCAACCCTTCCTTTGGGTCGGCGCGGCGGACGAATCCTGGACGGCACTGGGCAAATTAACGCTCGTAGCGCTGGGCGTGGACGATCCCAGCGAGAACGATGTTCAGGCCACTTGCCGCGACCTGTTCGCGCAAGCCGCCAGCGCGTTGGCACAAAAGCTCGCGACACATCTCGGCGCCCCGGTGACAGGCGGCGATGCGATCGCCGGAATGGAGCCTGGAACCGGCCCGTCCATCGCGTACGCCTTCACGCTTAACGCTGGCGATGGCCCATTCGAAGGTGTCTCGCGGGTGGACCGGGGCTTCGCCGAGAAGTTGCAAGAACTCGACCCAAGCCTCCGCGCATCCGAATCCGCGGAGTCTGCAACGCCTGCACCCGCGGGATCCCCCGACCCGGCGGTTCGGCCGCCCACCGAAGCCGTTCGCGCGGCGGGGATGCTCCGCCTGCGGGCGCGCGTGGTTCTCGGACGCGCCAGCCTTCCGCTCGGCGAGATCTTTAAGCTGAATGTGGGCTCGGCCATCGAACTGGACCGGACCGTGAACGACGATGCCGACATCCTGGTCGGCGACCACTGCATCGGCCGAGGACAAGTCGTGGTCGTCGGCGGCAATTACGGAATCAAGATAAGGTCCCCGAAGTGAGCGGCAGCGTCCTGGAGATATCGTGATCAAGCACCAGTTGAGCCAGCAGGAAATCGACAGCTTCTTCCAGTCGGCCGGCACGAAAGAGAAGGGCCCGGATGCCGCGGTTCCGTTTGATTTCCGCCGTCTGGACCGCATCCCGAAATCCCAAATCGGCGCGATTCACCACCTCCACGAGACCTTCGTCCGGACGCTCAGCTCCAGCCTTTCCGCCTATCTCCGCTCGTTTGTGTCTGGCAGCCTCATCAGCGTGGAGCAACTGCCCTACACGGATTTCGCGGAGGCGCTGACCTCTCCCACCTGCATGGCTTATTTCGGCATGCAGCCGTACGAAGGCCACTCGCTGATCGAAGTCAACCCCTCTCTGATTGCGCCCATTCTGGAGCTGGTGCTGGGCAGTAATGAAAAGGTCGTAGCCGAGCTGAACCGTGAGATGACGGAAGTGGAGCAGGAGCTGATCGAAGGTTTCTTCCAAATCCTTGCCCACGATCTTCGTGAGACCTGGAAGCCCGTGGTGGAAATGGACTTCGCCATCAACTCCGTGGAGACTCGGCCGCAGTTGTCGGGCCGGTTCGCTCCCACCGAAGCCGTGGTAGCCATCGCCATAGAGCTGCGGATTGGCGATAGCGCCGGAATGATCAATGTCGCCATCCCCTCAATCACCCTGAAGATGATCGGGCAGCGGTTCGACCAGCAATGGACGGTTCACAAGTCCGCGAACCCGGCGATCGAGATGGCCATCAAGCGGAACCTCTCCCGGCAATTGCAGGTAACCGTCGATTGCGAATTGGCCGGAGAAACCATTTCGCTCCGTGATTTCCTGAGCCTTGCGCCCGGAGACCTATTGCAGGGTGGGGCCGTGCTGGAGGGCCCTGCGTCTATCGTCGTGAACGGCGTCCCGAAGTTCCAGGCCGCTCTCGAAACCGAAGGGAACCGACTGGTCGCCGTGATTCAATAGGCCCGGCGCGTCCCTTAAACGTACTCTTCGTCCGTGGCCGGCGCGGCGCGGGACCCCTCGGTCTCGCCGCCCGTCTCCACGCCATCCGGAATGTCCACGATGACGGTGGTTCCTTCGCCGGGCTGGCTCTCGAAGCGCGCGCTTCCTCCCGCCAACCGCGCACGCTCGGCGATGCTGACCAGCCCCAGTCCGGTACTCTTCTCAGACGCACCGGCCTTCATGCCCACGCCCGCATCCGATACCCGGAAACGCAAGCGGCCCGCCTCGCGGACCAACTCCACCGTGGCAGCGTCCACTCCTGCGTGCTTGACCACGTTCTGAAGCGCTTCCTGCGCGATCCGGTAGATGCACAAGCCCGCCGAAGGCGAAACCTCATCCAAGGCGCCTTCAATCCGCAGAGAGATGCGCAGATTCGTCATCTCTTCGCAGTACCCCCGTAGAGCCTCGCCCAAGCCCGAGTATTGCAGCACCGCCGTGTGCAACTCATGGGAAATCCGGCGGACCAGTTCGGCCAGCAGAACCAGGTTCCGCTGGATCCGGTCGCTCTGGGCCCGCGCCTCCTCATACTGCTCGGGAATGTGCCGCTTGAGATTGCCAGTGGCGATGCTCAAGGCCGCAATCCGCTGGTTCAAGTCGTCATGAAGTTCCCGCGCCAGGCGTTTCCGCTCCTCCTCCTGCACGCCAATCAGGCGCGTGCTCAGGGTGAGGATCTCTTGTTCCTTTTGTGTGCGCTCTTCCAGTTCGCGGGCGAGCGAGACATTGGCGAGGCGCAGGCCTTCTTCCGCTCGTTTACGCGCCGTAATATCGATCAACGATCCGGCGTATCCGAGAAACTCGCCGCTCGGCGAAAAGCGCGGCGCGCCTTCGCTCATCACGTTGCGGTACTGACCGTCGAACCGGCGGACGCGAAACTCGTTCAGATGCGGACGCCGAGCCTCCATGGCTTGCTTTAACGAATGTAGTCTGTACGCGGCGTCGTCCGGATGCACCGCCTCAGCCCAAGTCTTCGCCGGAGCGCGCTCATCAAGACCCAGAAACTTCCGGAACGGTACGTTAATGAAAGAAGTGTCCGAGTCCGGCGAGGTCATCCACAAATACGCCGGCGTATCGTTTGACACCGCGTACAGCACTTCTTGCTGTTCCCGGTGCAGCCGCTCGCGATGCCCTCGCCAAATCAAACTCACGCTCAGCCCGTTCGCCAGCGCGATCAGCAAGGTGACCGCCGCCATCTCGAGCCCCAGGCGGTCCGCGGTAGCGTCCACTTCCGCCTGGTGGATCTGGCACAGCAGGAACCACGGCGAGTTGGGAACGCTTCGGACCACGTTGAGCCACGGCACGCCGTACACATCCACCCTGGCGAATTGCCAACCCTCGGCCAAGACTTCGTTCGATGGCAGCTTCACCCTGAGCTTCGGCGTTGCGAACAACACATCCCGCGGTGCGTCCGGCTCCGCGCTCAGGTATCTGACCCGGTCGCCCACGCGCTCCACCAGCACGGATTGCGCTGTTTTCCTGGACCCCGGCCACAAGCCCAGATAGGGATAGACGAACCGCGCCGGATCTATAGACAAGATGAATGCGCCCAGATTGCCCACCGGCGCCACCAGAGCCATCAGCGGGCGGCCATCGCGGGTGCTTGCATCAAGGTCGGAAAGCACAACGTCATCTGCCAGGATCGCGGCGCCGGCCAACTCGGCGCGCTTGGCTTTCCAGATATCGGCTTGGTCTGTCTTGTCAAGGTTCAGATGGATGGCTACCGAACCATCCCGATGGACAAGGGCCACGTCCGAATACAGAAACTCGCGCGTCAGGCTTCGCATGAGCTTCAGAAGCGCGTCCCGGTCTGGCTCGGCCGGAATGCGGCTCGCGAGGACCCGTGACGCTAGCGGAAGGGCAGGCGAGGCCACGATCACGCGGCCATCGTCAATCCGTTCCCGGCGCCAATTCGCGATCTGGTCGGTCTTGCCTCGCGCTACGGCGATAAGCTCGCGGAAAGCCTCATCTTCGGTCTCGCGCTTCTGATCCCTGTAATACCACCAGCCGGCCGCCGCCATCGCCAGCGATACCACCGTCAGCAGAACGATCAAAATCCGGCCGCGGCCTTTCGAATGGTCTTCCGCTCTTCCGCTCTTGCGCCGGACCCTCATTCCGCTACAAGCTTCGCCTTGACGGCGTATTGGACCAGGTCCGCGGTCGTCCGCACGCCGAGGGCCCGCGTGATCTCATACTTGTGCGACTCGGCGGTTCGGGGCGAGATGTTCAGCACCGTGGCGACTTCCTTCATAGTTCGGCCTTCGGCGATCAACTGCAGGACCTCGCGCTGCCGCGGAGTCAGCGGAGAAGACTCGGCGCGAGGCAAGCTACCGGCCTCCATCAGCAGTGTGATGAGATCCTTGGCGAGCAGCGTAGTGACGTAGCCCTTCCCTTGCGCCACCTCGCGAATCGCCCCAATCAGCTCTTCGGCGGGGCATACCTTGAGCAGGTAGCCCGAGGCCCCGGCGCGGAATGCTTCCGCCGCCAGGTGCGTATCACGATGCATGGTGAGCACTACGATCTTGGTCTTCGGATTCTTGGCGAGGATCTGCCGGATTGCATCCAGGCCGTTCAGCAGCGGCATCGAAATATCGGTTACCACTACGTCCGGGTGAAGCCGCTCAACCGCTTCCACCAAAGCCCGGCCGTCCGCCGCCACCCCGAGCAGGTCGAAGCTGTCCCGTAACAGTGACTGAAGCCCCTCTGCGACAAGTGTGTGGTCTTCCGCCAGCAGAACCCGTGTCTTCGGCATAACCCGCCCCCCAGGCGTCGGTTAAGTCTATGATAGCGCCTTACTTCCGGTGCCCTGTGAGAACCCCGCACGAGAAATACTCCCGGCCGGATCGCGCAACGTGGATCGCCGGAATCAGTTCGTCGCTGGCGTCCACCTTCAGCACGTAACCGCGTATGCCTGCTTTCAGCGCCTCCTCCACGTAATAGGGATTGTTGTGCATGGTGAGCAGAACCGCCGTGCCGCAGCAACCGTCGCGCAGGATTTGAGCGCACGCGTCAATGCCTCGCATCCGCGGCATTTGGACGTCGGAAATCACAACGTCGGGTTTCAGTCGGCGGGCCGCAGTGACTAAGGCGGCGCCGTCGCCGACCACCCCCACGATTTCAAACTCCTGAAGCAAGAGGCTCCGAAGCTCATCGAGAATCTCTTGGTGATCGTCGGCCAGCACGAGGCGGAGCCGCCGACGATTAGTGGTCGCCGGGACCCCGGTTGCCGCGGGATCCTGGCTCTGGGAACTGCCCATGCACCAATTAGACCGGGCTCGATCGCAAAGCGCTATCCGTAATACTACGGGCGGCGCTCACGACTCCGTAGAATTACCAGCCCAGCTGCGCCGCCAGCGCTCCATCCGGCAGCATTACCAGCGCCATTCTCTGGAATTCCACGCAGACTATTGGTCACCTGCGCTCAGAGCCTGTAATCCACGGCGCGCCGATCCGTAAAATTACGGATTGCCAGTCCCCACCTCCCGGTCCAGAGGGCCCGTCGCCCCATACTGCGCCTGAGTTTTCAGCGCCTGGCCACTCCCTCGAGCGGGCGGGCATCCGCGGCCCACGCCGGTAGTTTCCATTCACGGTACCCGAAAAACAACGGATTGGCAGGCTGCCGTCTTCAGCGCAGAATCGGATTTACACACCGATTCCATGCGCGTGAATAAGGAAAAACTCACAGCGATGTTCTCGGCCGTAGCGGAGGGAGTCGTGTTTCACGACGCGCGCGGCTGTATTGAGGGTTGCAACCAGAGTGCCGAGCGGATCCTGGGAGTTCCAGAGAGCCGCATGACCGGTCTCGCCTGGGCAGACCTTCCGCTTCGTATCATTTGTGAAAACGGGTCCGCGTTGCCGGGCGAAATGCATCCCGCAATGGTTACTCTGTGGACCGGCAGACCGCTCTCCGGCGTCATCATAGGCATTCGGAAGCCGGACCTCTCCATAACCTGGGTCTCGGCCAACACTCAGGCCACCCTCCGCAAAGAAAAGGTAACTGGCGTGGTAGCTACCTTCACCGAGGTGTCCCTCCAGACGTCCTCGGATCGCGCACTGCGCGCCAGCATGGAACGCTGGGAACTGGCCGTGGAAGGCGCGCGCGACGGCATCTGGGATTGGAACGCCGAGACCGACGAGGTCTTCTACTCCCGCCGCTGGAAAGAGATGCTGGGCTACGAAGAGAGCGAGATCGGCAGGTCCACGTCGGAATGGGAGGACCGCATCCACCCGGAGGACCAGGCGCCCACGCTTGCGGCCCTAAACGCTCATCTTCGTGGCGAGTCGCCCCACTACGAGTCTGAGTACCGCCTGAAGACCAAGAGCGGCGAGTGGATGTGGGTGCGCGCCCGCGGAACGGCGGTAAGTCGCGGCCCCGATGGAAAGGCGCTGCGCTTCGTCGGCGCGCACACCGACATCACTTCGGGCAAGATCGCCAAAGAAGCGCGGCGTGAAGCGGAGAGGCAATATCGCGAGATCTTCGAAGGCGCCATCGAGGGCGTGTACCGTACCACGCCGAAGGGCAAACCTCTTGCCGTGAACCCCGCGCTGGCGCGCATCATGGGCTACAACTCCGGCGAAGAGATGGTGGCTGCGGTCAGCGATGCGGGCCGGCAAGTCTGGATGGACCCGGAGGAACGGGCGCGCTTTATTCAACTGATTGAGGAGCGGGGCTTCGTGCGCGGCTTCGAATGCCGGCACAAACGCAAGGATGGTGCGCCGATATGGGTGTCCTTGAGCGCCCGCAAGGTCTCGAATTCGCATGGAAAGACGCTTTGGTACGACGGCTTCCTGGAAGACATTACCGAACGCCGGCGCGTTGAGGAGCAGTTGCGGGAATCGGAGGAGAAATTCGCCACCGCGTTCCGCTTGAGCCCGGCCTCCGCCAGCCTGATCGATCTGGAAGATGGCGCCCGTTTCATCGACGTGAACAACGCCTTCGAGATCACGTCCGGCTACCGGCGCGAGGAAGTCGTCGGGCGCACGCTGGACGATCTCGGCATTTTCGTGGATCCTCAGGTACTCGCTGACGGTCTAGGCCGTCTTCTCGAAGCGGGCGTCCTCCGGAATCGTGAGCTGACTTTCCGGCGCAAGGATGGAGAATTGCGGACACTCCTCGTCGCCGTCGAGGTGATTCGGCTCGGCGGCCGGCGGTGCGCTGTCTCCACATCCATCGATCTGACGGAGCGCATCCTCTCGGAGGTAAAGTTGCGAGAGAGCGAGCGGCGCTTCCGGTTGCTCTTCGACGGGGCCCCCGTATCCCTTTGGGAAGGCGACTTCTCCGCGATCAAGCGCTATCTGGATGGCCTCGCCGCCGCCGGCGTAACCGATCTGGAAGCCCATCTTCAGGCCCATCCCGAAGAGATCTTGTGGTGCATAAGCCAGGTCCGGATGCTCGACGTCAACCGGGCAACGTTGGAACTTTGTCAAACCACCGATAAAACTGCGCTACTCAGTCAGTGGTCGGCCCCGCTCAGGGGGAGCGCCCTCGATGTCTTCCGGAAGGGATTCTTGACGCTCTATAGAGGAGAAGCGTTCTTCCGGCACGAGATTACGGTGCCGAGCCATATCGGCAACCAGTTAACCTGTTACGCCGAAGTCACGCTCGCGCCAGGGTCTGAAAATTCCTGGTCCACGGTGCTTCTTTCGCTTGCCGACATCACGGCCCGCAAGCAGGCTGAAGACGCGCTTCGCGAAAGCGAAGCGAAATTCCGCGCCGTCATCGAGAATAGCCACGAAGGCGTTGAGTTTCTGGATTCGGAGGGTCGAATCCTGTATCGCAGCCCGTCATTCTCGGCGATCAACGGATACGCCACCGAGGACCGCCTGGGACAAAACGCGTTCCAGAAGGTGCATCCGGACGACCTGAAGATGGTTCGCGAAGCTTGGGCGCGGGCACTGGAACATCCCGAAACGGCTGTCACCGTCCATCACAGGCTCCTCCACAAGAGTGGCAGTTGGCGCTGGGTGGAAACGGCCGTGAAGAACCTGCTGGACAATCCACACGTTCGCGCGGTCATCGCTTCGATTCGCGATGTGACCGAGGGTAAGCAAGCCGTGGATGAACTCGCGCGGCTGGCGGGGGCCATTGAGCAGGCTGTCGAAACCATCGTCATCACGGACACGGCCGGCAACATTGTTTACGCCAATCCAGCCTTCGAAACCACCAGCGGCTATACGGTTCAGGAGGCGCTCGGCAGGAACCCGCGCCTCCTGAGGAGTGGAGAGCACAATCATGCCTTTTACGCGCGCATGTGGGGCGCGCTGACAAGCGGCGAAGTCTGGCGCGGCCGGATTCGGAACAAGCGCAAAGACGGCAGCCTCTATGAAGAGGAGGCTAGCATCTCGCCCGTCCGGGATGGAGCGGGCCGCATCGTGAACTACATCGCCGTCAAACTCGACATGACGCGCGAGGCCGAGCTCCAGGCCCAGCTCGTGCAGGCGCAGAAGATGGAGTGCATCGGGCGCCTGGCCGGCGGTGTCGCTCACGATTTCAACAATCTCCTGACGGTGATCAACGGATACAGTCAGTTGGCGTTGGCGGATCTCGAAGCCTGTGATCCACTGCGGCCGCGCCTGGAAGAGATCCTCAAGGCGGGAGAGCGCGCCGCGGGCCTCACCCGGCAGTTGCTCGCTTTCAGCCGCAAGCAGATCCTGCAGCCGCGCGTGCTCGATCTCAATGTCATCGTCAAGGAAATGCAGTCCATGCTCCGCCGCTTGGTGGGCGAGGATATCGAGGTTCGTCTGGCGCTCAGCGCCGTCGATCCCACGCTGCAAGCCGATCCGCACCAATTGGAACAAGTGGTCATGAATCTGGCTGTGAACGCCCGGGACGCCATGCCCGACGGCGGCAGGCTGCTCATAGAAACCGCCATTGTCGAGCGTAGCGCCGGCAGTTCCGAGTTCGAACCCAATGCGCGACCGGGCCGCTATGCCATGTTGGCGGTAACGGATACAGGCTGCGGCTTCGATGATGCAACCAGGCGTCGGATATTCGAGCCTTTCTTTACCACCAAGGCGGCCGGACACGGCACGGGCCTCGGGTTGTCCATGGTGCACGGCATCGTCGCGCAGAGTGGCGGCTACATCAGCGTTTATAGCGAGGTCGACAATGGGACCAGCTTCAAGATCTATCTGCCCCTACTGTCCGGCCGGGCTGAGGAGGAAGCTCCCGCAGAGGTCCACGGGCTGAGAGGAAACGAAACGGTTCTGGTTGTGGAGGACCAGGCCGAAGTTCGTAATTTCGCGGTTGCGGCCATCGAATCGTACGGCTACCGCGTGATTCCCGCATCCAACGGCGCGGAGGCACTGGAAATCTGCGAGCGCGAAAGGGAACCCCTCCATCTGGTAGTCACCGACGTCGTCATGCCGCGTATCAGCGGCCGAGAGTTCGTCGCGCAACTCGCGAAAAAGAGACCCGAGACGAAGGTGTTGTTCATGTCCGGCTACACTGAGAACGCCGTCGCGAAGCAGGGCGCTCTTGACGGCGCCGCCCATTTCATCCAGAAACCATTCAGCCCGCATCAGCTCGCCGGAAAAATCCGCGCAGTCCTGAGCGGTCTCTCCGCGCCCGAAGACGGCGCTGCCGGCGAAAACGTCGCAGAGAAAGGTCGCGAATAAGATTGGCATGTGGATTGCCACTTGAACCGGGTGAGCGCTCGCTGATCATGCGAAAGATCGCCGTACAACTCTTCGACGAACATGCGGTCCTCCGTGACGGCCTGAGGTCTCTGATCGGCTGTCAGCCCGATATGGAAGTCACCGCCGTGGCCGGTGACGCCGCCACAGCCGTCGCCGAGGCCCGGACGCACCGTCCCTCGGTCGTAGTGATGGAAATCGGCCCGCCCGAAAGCGACGGCATCGGGGCGATCAGCAAAATTGTGGATGTCGCGCCGGACACCAGAGTCCTGGTTCTTTCCATGCACGGCGACGCCGCGCATGTGCGCAACGCGTTCCGCGGCGGCGCGGCGGGCTACGTCGCGAAACGCGTGAGCGGTTCCGAAGTCATTGATGCCATCCGCGCCGTGGCGAACCGGGATGCGCACGCTCATGTGTCGCGGTACGCGGTCCCCGATCAGGAGACGCCCGCTCCATTTGACCGGTCCGTGGGAGCGTCGTCTCGGTTGAAGGCTCTGAGTCCGCGCGAAAGGGAAGCGCTCAGTCTTCTGCTCCTGGGCTATACGAATAAGGAAATTGCCACGAGGTTCAATTTGAGCGTTAAGAGTGTGGAGACCTACCGCCGCCGCGTGAGCGCGAAGCTCGGCGCCGCGGGCAGGGCTGACCTGGTCCGTTTTGGGATCGAAGCGGGTCTGCTTGAATTCCGCACCAGCCCGTAAGAAGAACAGCGATGAACGACGTATTACTGAACACGCATAAGCGGATACTGGAAGGCCGCCAGAACGAGCTCTCCGCTGCCTTGAGGAACTGGGACGGCATCGCCATTGAAAGACCGCCCGACACGCTTGATGAGGTGCAGCAGGCGCGCGAACGTGAGATCGCCGTCTGGAACCTCGACCGCGACTCCGTCCTCCTCCGCAACGTGAGCGCCGCCCTCGCGCGCATTGAAGACGGCTCTTACGGAATCTGCATGAACTGCGACGAGGAGATCAAGCCTAAACGCCTCGAAGCCGTGCCATGGGCCAAGTACTGCATCCGCTGTCAGGAAGACGCCGACCGTCACAAGTTTGACGGGCGCCACTCCCTCCACGGCTCCGAGTTGTTGGCCGCTTAGCCCGTCAAGCCTGGATTCTCCTCCGTCTGCTCCAATTCGCCTGCATCACCCTCGACCTGCCTAGCCTTCGCCAGCCTTGCTTTCCCGACAAGTCCTCCAGCCGTTTGGCTACACAGTTGCACCCGTTAGAGGACTTGAAGGAACTCTGAGCCGAAGAGACTCGCGTTCACCGCCCGGTGCCGCGCCGGTGTTGGAGGGCCTCAGTCCGGCCTGAAAGAGTGGCTTCCTCTAGAACACAGATAAGGGCATTTGAACAATGGATAGAAACGCCAAAAGAATTGCTTCGCTCTTCACGCTAGCTGCGGGACTGGCATGGAGTCAAGCCTCCGCGCCACCCGAGCCTTCCCCCCTTCAGTTTAGGGTCGGCGACGCGTTCGTTATGCCGCTCGGGTTCATGGACTTTACCGCGGTCTTCCGCTCGGCCGATGCCGGCTCGGGCCCCGGAACCAATTTCGGCTCGATTCCATTCAATTCGACTCCTACGGCTCGCCTGACCGAGCTGCGCGAGAGTCCTCAGAACTCACGCATCGGCGCCCGCATAGACGCCATCGTGAAAGACGCCCACGTCATCGCGTATTGGGAATCGGACTTTCTGGGCAATAACGGCGGCAACGTCGCCGTCAGCAGCAACAGCAACACCTTCCGCATGCGGCTCTACTGGGTGGATGTGCGGAAGAACAAATGGGAGATCCTCGCCGGCCAGTCCTGGAGTCTCATTACGCCGGGACGCAAGGGCATTTCACCGCTTCCCGCCGACATCTTCTATACGCAAGACATAGACACCAATTACAACGTCGGCCTCGCCTGGGGACGCCTGCCGCAGTTCCGCATGGTCTACCACGCCACGAACACGCTTGCGGCCGCGATTTCGGCCGAGGAGTCCGAACAGTACATCGGTGGTTCGGGTGGCGGCGGAGTGATCACCTTCCCCTCCAACTCCAACATCGCGGCCAATTACGCCAGCCAGTTGAACTCCGGAACGCAAACCTTCGCCACGCCCAACGTCGCACCTGACGTCATCGGCAAGTTGGCCTTCGATCCCAGGGTGGGCGGCCTGGCCCAGCACATCGAACTGGCCGGCCTCTACCGTGAGTTCAAGGTCTACAATCCGGTCAATGGTGACAAGTTCGCCGCGCCGGGCGCCAATGTCGCGCTGAACCTGAACTTCGCGCTCACGCAGGGCTTGCACATCGTCTCCAATAACTTCTATGGCCAGGGCGGCGGCCGGTATCTGTTTGGGACCGGCCCCGATCTCGTGGTGCGCGGCGATGGCAGCATCGCGGCCATTCACAATGCCGCCACTGTCTCCGGACTGGAAGCCGGCACCGGACCGAACACTCTCTTTTACGCCTATTATGGCGACGCCTACTTCGGCCGCAGCTCGGTGATCGACGGTGCCGGAAAGCTCGCCGGTTACGGCTACGCCGGCGCGCCCAACTCCCAGAACCGCAACATTCAGGAAGGTACGCTCGGCATGGTCCGGACCTTCTGGAAGAACCCGCGGTATGGCGCGCTGCAGTTCATGCTGCAGTTGGCCTATTACAACCGCGACCCCTGGTACGTCGCGGCCGGTGCGCCGAAGGCCGCCCACGACGCCACGGCGTTTCTCAATCTGCGCTACTCGCTGCCCGGCGCGGTCCCCAGCCTGGAACGTTAGCAGTTTGGCCAGCCCTCTCCGCAGCGCTTCACGGAGAAATCCGATGGCCCGGCGCGCGGAGAAGCTGTCAGGAAACCGCCGTCAGGCGGTTGACGCGCAGTCGGCCGTCAACGGCTCTTTATTCGTTGACGGCTTAGTCCGGCAAGTCAAGTTCCCCCTTCTGCCCCCAGCGCAGCAGACGACTGTTCATCCTCCCATCCATCTTCAACAAGCCGTAGTCGGATTGCGCGCTTTCCTTCACGTAACACCCTACTCACCTCTCTCCACTCCGGCCTCGATTCTGAAACGCATACTCGGGCAATTGGCCATACAGTTGCTCCCGCAGATGCGACCCGCTTCATGCTGGCTCCGCGTTGCCAGTCGACGCAGATCGCATGAGGCGCGTCAATCGCCGGAGAAGCATCGCGCCGGCGGCGGGGCGGATCAGGCTTATCCTGACAGACCCGCCCGATTCCCCGCCGATAAGATTCTTGACATGGCCGGGGCCCTTGGGCCAGGCGGCCGACAGGAGAAAACATGCCGTCTCAAGTCATAGCGCAGACAGACAAAAGTCGAACCGCCTCCGTGGATGAGCGGGCCGGAAAATACCTGGTCTTCGAGCTCGGTCGCGAAGAGTTCGGCATCCGGGTCCTGAAGGTCCGGGAAATCATGGGCATTCAGGACATCACTGCCGTGCCGCAAACGCCGGTTCATGTCAAAGGAGTAATCAATTTGCGCGGGAAGGTCATCCCCGTCGTGGACCTCCGCCTCAAGTTCGGCTTGCCGGAAGCCGAGTACACACAGCGCACCTGCGTCATCGTGGTTCAGGCGCAGACCGGCTCCGTTTCCACGTTGATGGGGATCGTGGTCGACGGCGTCGCCGAGGTGCTGAACCTGGTTGCCGGCGACATCGAGGACACTCCGGATTTCGGTGAGGGGGTCGAGACTCCCTACATTTTCGGCATGGCCAAGGTAAAAGGAAAGGTAAAGATTCTGCTGGACATCGATCAGGTGTTGAGCAGCCAGGAACTGCACGGGCTCAGCGCCATGATGCGGTGACAATCCCGCGAGAAAGTTCAATGGAGAACGATTCAATGAAGTCTATGACAGTCGCTCAGAAATTCAGCGCGGCCTGCGCAGCGCTAGTCCTGTTCACGGTGGTGCTCGGCGCCGTCGTCATTTACGAGGTTGGCGGCATCCAAACCAACTTTCAAGCGATCGTAGTCGACTCGCTGCCCGGCGTTCAGCAGATCGGCGCGCTCGATTCCGAGGTCTGGGAACTCCGCGGTAACTTCTGGAAGCACATGGCCAACTCCGACAAGGCGGATAAGGCGAAGGTCGAGACGGCCAACGAACAACTGAAACAGAGGATACAAGACACCCTCACCGCTTATGAAAAGACCATCAGCAAGCCCGAGGACCGGCAGCTCTTCGCCGCGATTAAGGCGCCGTATGAGCGCTACCTCGAAGGCTTGGCCCAAGCTCTGCCGCTCAGTACCGCTGGCAAGAATAAGGAGGCCGTCGACAGTTACATGGCCGTGGCCGACCCGGCCCACGCGCAGTTCAAGGCCGCCATCAAGGCGCTCATCGACTGGAACCGGAAGAACGGCGACGACAATGCCGACGCCACCACGAAGGCCGTGAACCAGACTCGCCTGTTGAGCTGGGGCCTGCTGCTGTTCAGCGTGGTAGCCGGCGCCCTTTTGGCTTTCGTCATCGTTCGCAGCGTCAACGGTGCGCTCACGCGAGCCATCGCCGAACTTTCCGAAGGCGCCGAGCAGGTGGCCAGCGCGGCCTCGCAGGTCTCCTCCTCCAGCCAGTCGCTGGCGCAGGGATCTTCTGAGCAGGCCGCTTCACTCGAGGAAACTTCCGCGTCGAGCGAGGAGATCAACTCCATGTCGCGCAAGAACGCCGAGAACTCCAGGGGCGCCGCGGACCTGGTTTCGCAGTCGCAGCAGAAGTTCGTAGAGACGAATCGCTCTCTCGAACAGATGGTGGTCGCCATGAGCGAGATCAAGGGTTCCAGCGACAAGATCTCCAAGATCATCAAGACCATCGACGAAATCGCCTTCCAGACCAACATCCTGGCCCTCAACGCGGCGGTGGAAGCCGCCCGCGCCGGCGAGGCTGGCATGGGTTTCGCCGTGGTAGCCGACGAGGTTCGCAACTTGGCCCAGCGCTGCGCGCAGGCCGCCAAGGACACCGCCTCGCTCATCGAGGAGTCCATCGCCAAGTCAAACGATGGCAAGACCAAGGTGGACCAGGTCGCTGTAGCCATGCAGACGATCACCGAGGAATCCGCCCAGGTGAAGACGCTGGTGGACGAGGTGAATCTCGGCAGCCAGGAGCAGGCTCGGGGCATCGAGCAGATCGGCAAAGCCATCGCGCAGATGGAGCAGGTCACGCAGAAGACCGCGGCCAACGCCGAGGAAAGCGCTTCCGCGGCCGAGGAATTGACAGCGCAGTCGGAGACGCTGAAGGACGTCGTCGAACGTCTCAACGCGATGGTAGGCGGCCGCGAATCCGGCGGAGACAGCCAGGGGAACGCCGGCCGCAGGCCTGCGGCGCCCCGCCGTCCGGCCGCGTCTGCCCCACTCGCCCAACGGGAGCCTGTTTCCGGCCTTCTCTCCCTACGGACGGGCGTGGCGCGCAAGCCCTCCAATGGACACGCCGCCGAGGTCGCGCTGGCGGGTTTCCAGGCGAACAGGAACGCATTACCGCTGGACGAGGACTTTAAGGAGTTCTGAGATCGGCGCGCGATCGGGTGATCGCTCTTGAAAGAAGCAAACAGCCTGCGAAGGCCGGTTGCGGCCTACGGGATCTGGCGGTTGTGCTGTCTCCTGGTTCACAACGAAAAGAGGAGTTCTGCTAAATGAAACGGTATTCTCAATTCGGGCTGCTCGCCCTGGCTCTGGCCGCGCTTCCCGGCTTGCATGCGCAACTCGCCGACTTCAGCGTCGCCGGGCATGACGTCGTCATGCACGGCTTTCTGGCCGAAGGCTACATGAAGTCGGACGGGAACAACTTCCTTACCACTCAGTCCGGAACCGGCACGTTCCAGGACTTCGAAGGCGCGTTTAATGTCGCCACCAACCTCACCGACAAGTTGCACGTCGGCGCGCAGGTGTACGTCCGTGATATCGGGCGTCTGGGCGGCGGCGTACCCACTTTGGACTGGGCTTACGCGGACTATAAGGTCCGGGATTGGCTTGGTTTTCGCGGCGGCAAGGTGAAGACCCCGCTGGGCCTATACAACGACACGCAGGATATGGAGTTTCTCTACCCCTGGGTGCTGCTGCCGCAATCGGTGTACCCGTCGGACCTTCGCTCGGTGACGATCGCGCACACTGGCGGGGATATCTACGGCACGATCGCCCTGGGCAAAGCCGGCTCGCTAAGCTACCAGGGCTACGGCGGGACCAAGCCGGTAGACCCGCGAGGCGGGTTCACCTACGGCTTGGAGGATTCCGGGTTCAACAACCTAAACTATAGCGGCATTGAAGCCGGGTACGACGTCCGCTGGAGCACCCCCCTCAAGGGGTTGCGGGTAGGAACGTCGTACATGTGGAGCGACATGCCTATTACAGCCGATCTAGCGGTCGGGAAGGCCCTGCTCCCTGGGTCGGCCGACATGGGCAGCAAGCAGTATGCCGGTTATGGGGAGTATCGCCATCGCGGACTGACTCTTGCGGCGGAATACCGGCCGGAGTTTCGGAACACCCCTTTAGCGTTCGGCCCGCTTCAGACCGTGCGCGTTGGCGACTACCAGTCGTACTTCGCATCCGCGGCGTACCGCTTCAATAAGTGGTTCCAGTTGGGGACCTACAACTCGCGCTTCCAGTTCAGAGCCAACGCCGTGCCAGGCCTCCTGGCTGGAGCCGACAGCCACATCGACGATCAGGTCATGACGGCGCGCTTCGATTTTTGGAAGCATTGCGATTTCAAAGTCGAAGGACACTTTATGAGCGGTGTGGGCAGCCCGATTTCCGCACACGGCTTCTATGTCTCGGATAACCCGCAGGGCTTGAAGCCGAACACGACTCTGTTTGCGATCCGGCTGGGGTTCAACATCTAGGGACAGGGAAAGGAGAACGTCATGAGCTTTCACAAAGCCATTTCATCGAGTGCCGTTCCGGGCCGGATAGCCGGCGCCACTCGCCAAGGAGATCGATTCATGAAAAAGCAAATTCTCAACCTACTGTGTGTCGGCGCGCTTTTGGCAGTCTGTATGCCTGCGGCGCTTCCCGCCGCGGATTTCCAAATCATCGCCAGCAAGGACGTTGCTGCCGACGAGATTTCAGCCAGCGACCTGAGCGGCATCTTTCTGTTATCCAAGACCTCGCTCGGCGCCGTTCACGTCGCTCCCGTACTGCAAAAGGGCGGAACGGCCCACCAGGCCTTCCTGAAGGAGTGCCTGGGCAAGAGCGAAGCCGAACTCCAGGACGCCTATAAAGAACTGGTGTTCACCGGAAAAGCCAACGCGCCGAAGGCCTTGGAATCGGACGCGGCGGTGATCGCGTTCGTGTCCATGAGCAAGGGCGCGATAGCATACGTCAGCGCCAGCGCCATTCCAATGGGCGTGAAGAAACTGAGCGTCAAATAGTCCGTCGAACCGAGGCAAGGGGGTGTGCCATGTACCGCAAGATGAGTGTGACTACCAGATTGAGGATCGGGTTCCTGGCGCTGTCGGCATGCGCGCTGGTGTTGGGCGGGGTGTCAGTCCTGGCCATCCGTGGGCTGAGAGCCACGCTCGATTCCGTTACCGAACGGGACACGCGGAAGGTTGCGCTGGCTGGAAGTATCCAATATTCAGCCGCCGATCTGCTGCGGCTGGAGAACGGCATTATCTTCCGGCTTATGTCACAGGACCAGCAGGGGTCGCAGAATTACAGGCGCCTCTCCACTGAAACGATGGGGCGGCTAGGCTCTTACTTTAACGAGCTTAAGCCATTGCTAGGGGCCGATTCCAGCAGCGGCGTGGTGGCCGGAATGGTCGAAACAGCCCAAGCCTGGAGCGGCTTCCACGCCGAGATGATCCAGGCTCTGGACAAACAAGAGTACGACGCCGCCCAAAAGACCCTGGCCGATCAGATCACTCCCGCCGGCGAGCGGCTGGTCGCGCAGGCGGGAGAATACTCCAAAGCCGTGGCGGCGGCTCTTGTTAAGTCGCGAGACGATGCCAGGCCCAGGGAAGAGGCCAGCCTTTGGATCGCCACGCTGGTCGCGCTGATCTCACTGGTCTGCGCGGTGGCCGTCCACCTGGTCGTGCGAAGTACCAACATAACGCTGGGGCGGGTGGCCACCGATCTCTCCGAAGGCGCCGAGCAAGTGGCCGGCGCGGCGTCGCAGGTTTCCTCCTCCAGCCAGTCACTGGCGCAAGGGTCTTCCGAGCAGGCGGCTTCCCTCGAAGAAACCTCCGCTTCCAGCGAGGAGATCAACTCCATGTCCCGCAAGAACGCGGAAAATTCTCGCGGGGCCGCGGGCCTGGTTGCGCAATCGCAGAAGAGGTTCGAGGAGACCAATCGATCGCTGCAGCAGATGATTGTCGCCATGAGCGAGATCAAGGCTTCCAGCGACAAGATCTCGAAGATTATCAAAACCATCGACGAAATCGCCTTCCAGACCAACATTCTGGCGCTGAACGCGGCGGTGGAAGCGGCGCGGGCCGGTGAAGCGGGCATGGGTTTCGCGGTGGTAGCGGACGAAGTCCGCAACTTGGCGCAGCGCTGCGCCCAGGCGGCCCAGGACACGGCGGCGCTGATCGAAGAATCCATCGCGAAGTCCAACGACGGCAAGACCAAGGTGGACCAGGTGGCCGTAGCCATCAAGGCGATCACTGAAGAATCCGCCCAGGTGAAGACGCTTGTGGACGAAGTGAATCTTGGCAGCCAGGAGCAGGCCCGCGGCATCGAGCAGATCGGCAAAGCTATCGCGCAGATGGAGCAGGTCACGCAGAAGACAGCGGCCAACGCCGAGGAAAGCGCTTCCGCCGCCGAGGAACTCACGGCGCAGTCGGAAACCCTCAAGGACATCGTCGACCGTCTCACGGCGATGGTAGGCGGCGATTCCGCCTCCACCGGACGGACCTCTCCCCGCCGGCGTCAGTTGGAGACCCGCCGGGCCGCCATCGATGCGTCGCGGGCCCACCGCGAACCCTCGGCCGGTCTTGCGGCCATGCGACCCGCGGCGGTGCACAAGCCCTCCAACGGTCACAACGGGCACGCCGCCGCGAATGTGCTCGCGGGCCTGCAGGCTGGCAAGAGCGCGCTGCCGCTCGACGACGATTTCAAGGAGTTCTAGTCCATCGGACGCCTGCCCCGGAGATTCGGCGCAAGACGCCAACTCCGGAACCGGCGCACAACCCCATGAAGAAGCAAACGACAATAGGGACGCAGGTCACATTGGGCTTTGCGGTGATCATCGCCCTTCTCCTGGGCCTCGGATACACGGCCCGTACTGCTATCGGCGGCATAGGCCGTGAACTCGACGCGACGGTCAACGTCACCGCTCGCGGAACCGATTTCGTCGGCGAGCTGCGGACCGGGTTTCGAAACTTGAAGTCATATGCGGCCACAAACCAGTTCAACTTCGTCATGGCTCACCTGGCCAGGCCGAACTCCAAGGTCGGCGCCGCGGACGAGTGTTCCATGTGCCACATAGCCGAGAGCCGTGAAACGGCGGAGAGCGAACTCGGCTCCATAGCGGCGGACGTTATTGCCACATCCTCCAAGATGCGCGCGCTCCCGCAAAGCGATGCCGATCGGGATGCTCTTGCCAAGGTCGAATCTGGCGTTCGCGATTACGTTCCGATGTTCAGCCAGTACAACGAACTGGTGGGCCGCGACCGGTTCGATGACGCCCACGCGCTCCTGCGTGATCGCATGTTCCCCCTCATGGAGGACATTGACAAATTGTTGGATAGTCTCCATCAGAGCCAGCGCAACGCGCTTGAACTGTCCAACGCCCGGGCGACTCGCACCGTCTCCCGCAGTCAGTGGAGCGCTCTAGGGGTGGTTGGATTGGGCCTGGTCGTCGCCGGCGCCGTATTGTGGATTGTGCGCCGGACCGTACGGCGGCTGCATCAGGCAGCGGCTGATCTCACCCAGACCGCCGCACAACTGCCCAACGCGGCTTCGCAGGTTTCCGCATCAAGCCAGTCGCTCGCCCAAGGCGCATCGGAACAGGCGGCCGCTCTCGAGCAGACCTCGGCTTCGAGCGAGCAAGTCAATTCCATGGCCCGCAGGAATAGCGAAAAGTCCCGCTCGGCCTCCGATCTCATGTCGCGCTCGCAGCGCAAGTTCGCGGATGCGAATCGCTCCCTCGAGGATCTCGTAACCGCCATGGGCGCCATTGCGGCGTCCAGCGACAAGATTTCCAGGATCATCAAGACTATTGACGAGATCGCCTTTCAGACCAACATCCTCGCGCTCAACGCTGCCGTGGAGGCCGCGCGCGCCGGCGAAGCGGGAATGGGTTTCGCGGTAGTCGCCGACGAGGTTCGCAACCTGGCGCAGCGCTGCGCGCAAGCGGCCCGCGAGACAGCGGCCCTCATTGAGGAGTCCATCGCCAGCGCCGGCGACGGGAAGGCCAAGATGGACCGGATGGCGGATGTCATCCGCGGGATCACCGAAGAATCCGCTAAGGTCACCTCCCTCGTCGACCAGGTCAGCCAGGGCAGCCAGGAACAGGTCCGCGGGATCGAACAGATCGGCAAGGCCATTTCGCAGATCGAGCAGGTCACCCAGAGGGCCGCCGCCAGCGCCGAGGAATGCGCCTCGGCCGCCGAAGAGCTGGACGCCCAGTCGGAGTCGCTCCAGAATTCCGTTGCCCGCATAACCGCCATGGTCGGCGGCGGCGATAC
This sequence comes from uncultured Solibacteraceae bacterium, assembly GCA_964457555.1. Taxonomy (GTDB): domain Bacteria; phylum Acidobacteriota; class Terriglobia; order Bryobacterales; family Bryobacteraceae; genus BOG-224. The sequence goes on along the minus strand of CAYWHA010000007.1, from coordinate 76,810 downwards.
CCTGCTCCCACCGTCGGAAAGGAACTCTCATGTACAGTATCGAGAAGCGTAGCTCCGGCTTCGTCTTGACATTTGGAGGTTTTATTGCACTGCCGGAAATGCAGCAATGGCTCCATGAGTCCGAGCATCATCTCGCGGACGCGAAGCCCCCCTTTGGCGTGATCGTGGACATGCGCAAGCTGGCCCCCCTCATGCCCGACGCCCAGGCGACCATGATCGCCGGGCAGAAACTCTACAAACAATCCGGTATGCAGCGCTCCGCCGTCGTGCTGGACAACACTGTCGTCACCGCGCAGTTCCGACGGCTCGCCAAGGAGTCCGGCATCGATGCGTTCGAGCGATACCTCGATGCTTCGAGCGAGCCCGACTGGCGGCAGGCCGCCGTGAACTGGGTCAAGTTGGGAATCGATCCCTACGCGACCAGGCGCTGAACGGAGCCATAGAGAGTGCCATGCCGGAAGCTCTAGATCAATCGCGAGTCGAACTTCAGGAAAGCATCGACGAGCTGTCCACGCGCCTGGTTCTTGATGGGCCCGGCGCCAATTTCGTCGCGGCTCTTATCCGGTTGAGCGAACATGCCGGGGGCTGCGGCTACGCCGAAACGGCGCGCGTCGCCGCCGAGATCGCCGGAACTCTCTCCAATGGCGCGCCCAACGCCGCTTCCCCCGCGACCGTGACCGCACAGATCGCCCGCCTTAGCCGGGCCCTCGAGAATGAAGCGCACGCGCGGCCCCAGGCGCAGCCTCAGACGGCGCCCGCCGCGCCGCTCCCGCTGGGGCAGGATCCCGAGCTTGTTGGCGATTTCGTTCTGGAATCGCGCGAACACCTCGCTTCCATCGAGAGCCGCATGCTGCTCCTCGAGCAGAATCCCAACGATATGGAAGCGGTGCACTCGGTCTTTCGCGGTTTCCACACCATCAAGGGACTCGCCGGGTTCCTCGAGTTCCCCGACATCCAGGAAGTAGCCCACGAAGTGGAGACGCTGCTCGACCAGGCGCGCAATTCCAAGCTCGCCATCACGCCGGCCGTCGTCGATGTCGTTCTGGAGAACGCCGACTTCCTCAAGCAGGCGATCGCGGGTGTGGAGGCCTGCATGGCGGGAAACGCCGCGCCGGCGGCCGCCGATCCGCACAGGCTCATCGCTCGCATTCGCGCCGTGATGTCCGGCGAAGGTGCGCCGGCCGCCCCCGCCGCGGAAGCCAAGACCGCCGCCATACCGGAAAAGCCCGCGCCATCCGTTTCAGCCGCCGCGCCCAAGGCGCAGATTGCGCCGGCCGCCAATCCGGCTGAAATTCCCGCCCCCGCACCTCCCGCGCCCGCTACTCCGCCAAACGAGACCGCCGCCAAGACCGCCGACGCCGTTTCGGTTCGCGTTGAAACCGGCAAGCTCGATTACCTCATGGACATGGTCGGAGAGATGGTGATCGCGCAATCGCTCATTCGTCATAACCCCGGCCTCGCTACGCTCCAGGACCCGCGGTTGCAAGGCGACTTGTCGCAGTTGGCGCGTATCACCGGCGAGGTGCAGCGCACCGCCATGGGCATGCGCATGCTGCCCATCGGCCAGCTCTTTCAAAGGACCGCGCGTCTGGTCCGCGATCTCTCGCGCAAGGCCGGCAAGCAGGTCGAGCTGGAAACCAAGGGCGAAGACACGGAGCTCGATAAGACCATCGCCGAAGAACTGGCCGACCCGCTGATGCACATGGTGCGCAACGCCATCGACCACGGCATTGAACGGCCTGAGGCGCGCGTCGCCGCCGGCAAGAATCCCACCGCGCGGCTGCGCCTTGCGGCCTACCACCAGGGCGGCCAGATTGTCGTTGAAATCTCGGACGATGGCCGCGGCCTGAATCGCGAGAAGATCCTCAAGAAAGCCCGCCAAAACGGCCTGGTCGAAGAGGGCGCGCAGCTCGGCGAAAACGAAGCCTTCCGCCTGATTTTTGAGCCCGGCTTCTCTACCGCCGAGCAAGTCACCGATATCTCCGGCCGCGGCGTCGGCATGGACGTGGTCCGCAAACACGTCCAGAAGCTGCGCGGCCGCATCGACATCCAGTCGGAACCCGGCGTTGGCACGACGTTCTTTCTCAAGCTGCCCCTCACGCTCGCCATCATCGAAGGGCTTGTGGTCGTCGTGGGCAGCGAGCGCTACATCGTTCCGATTTTCGCCGTCCGCGAGATGTTCCGACCTACGCGCGAGACGATTTCCACTGTGCGCGGGCGCGACGAGATGGCGCAGGTGCGCGGCCGCCTGTTGCCGGTGGTACGCCTCTACCGGCGCTTCGGCGTCCGGCCGCGTACCGAAGATCCGTGCGAGGGCCTGCTCGTAGTAGCCGAATGCGAAGGTCGTCTCTTCTGCCTGCTCGTCGACGACCTCGTCGGCAAACAAGAGGTCGTCATCAAGAGCCTGGGCGAGACTTTAAAGAACATCGCCGGCATCGCCGGAGGCGCCATCCTGGGCGATGGCCGCGTCGGCTTGATTCTCGACATGGACGGCGTCTTCCGGGGAGTCACTCGTGAGTGAAGCGGCCCAGACGGCTCCGGACATCCGGCCTCTGTCCGCGCGCGAGTTCGACCAGATCCGCCGCCTGGCCTACGATCACTTCGGCCTGGACCTCCGCGACGGCAAGCAAACCCTCGTTTCAGCGCGCCTCGGCAAAAAGATCCGCGAGATGAATCTCGGGTCCTACCAGGAGTATTACCGCCACGTCATCGAGGATCCGACGGGCGAGGCGCTCATCTCCCTGGTGGACGCGCTCACCACCAATCACACCAGCTTCTTCCGTGAGGCCGCGCATTTCGAATTCTTGCGCGGGACCGTGCTGCCAAGCCTTCGTGGCCGCGGGCGGATCTCCATCTGGAGCGCTGCCTGTTCCACCGGCGAAGAACCCTACTCCATCGCATTCAGTCTTCTGGACGAGCTCGGCCAGGATTTCTCGCGAGTGCGCATCCTGGCGACTGATATTTCAACCCGCGTCCTCGCCGCCGCCGGTCGCGGCATCTATGGCGCCGACCGGTTCGAAGGCATCCCCGTACACCAGCTACGCCGTTATGTCCTGCGCGGCGCGGGCCGTTTTTCGAACTCCTACCAGGTGAAACCCGAATTGCGTTCCGCGGTGGAGTTCCGTCGCCTGAACTTGATGGATCCCTTCTCTCATATGGGCGCCTTCCCGGTCATCTTCTGCCGGAATGTCATGATCTACTTCGATAAAGCCACGCAACAGGATCTCGTGAACCGCCTGGCCGCTTGCCTGGAGCCCGGTGGTTATCTGCTCATCGGACACGCCGAAAGCCTGAACGGCGTCGCGCACCCGCTGCGGTACGTTCGGCCCGCCGTTTACCAGAAGCCTGACGCGGCGCAGCCCGGCGCCGGCCGGCAAGGGGCGGCGCGATGAGCCCGCTCGTGGTCGGCGTGGGCGATTGCCGCGTCAGCAACGATGCCCAAAGCGTGCTGGTGACATACGCCCTCGGCTCGTGCATCGCGGTGACCATTCACGACCCCGTGGCGGCTGTCGGCGGCCTGCTGCATTTCATGCTGCCGGAGTCCGGCCTCGATCGCGAAAAGGCGCAACGCAACCCGTTCATGTTCGCCGATACGGGAATCCCGCTGCTCTTCCATAGCGCTTACGAAATGGGCGCGGAGAAGCGTAGGCTCGTGGTTACCGCGGCCGGCGGGGCGCAAATGATGGACCCCGGCGGCATCTTCAACATCGGCAAGCGAAACTACCTCGCCATGCGGAAGATCTTTTGGAAAGCCGGCGTCATGGTGCGCGCCGAGGACGTCGGCGGCCTCGCCTCTCGCACCATCCGCCTGGAGGTCGCAAGTGGCCGCGTGTCCCTCCGCGGCGCCGGAGAGAAAGAGCAGGAACTTCTCGCCCCCGCTATGCTGCCCGAAAGGAGTTGCTAGATGGCGTACAACGTTTTGATCGTCGACGATTCACCAGCCATGCGCTCGTTCGTGCGCCGCGTGCTTGACCTGTCCGGCCTCGGCATAGGAGCTTGCCTCCAGGCCGGCAACGGCCAGGAGGCGCTGAATGTGCTCCGGGACGAATGGGTGGATGTCGTGCTGACCGACATCAACATGCCCACCATGGATGGAGAGCAGTTCGTCCAGCGCCTGAAGGATGACGATGCCCTATGCTCCATACCGGTCGTAGTGGTTTCCACCGACCGCACCGAGGGCCGCGTGCGGCAAATGCTGACGCTCGGCGCCAGAGGCTACGTCGCCAAGCCGTTCCTGCCGGAAACGCTGCGCGAAGAGATCGAGAAGGTTCTGGGGGTGGATCATGCCGGTTAGCGATTTGGCCGCGGCGCTTGCCGGCGCCGTAGCGGAAGTGCTCGAAAACATGTTCTTCACCTGCGTCCTGGGAGAGACCGATCCGGCCGCTCTCCCGGACTGCCCTTCCGTCTCCGCCTCGCTCGCCTTCCGTGGCGATCCGTCCGGGAGATTTGGCGTGCGGCTCTTGCGCGATGCCCCGCGCAAGATCGCCGCGAGCTTTCTGGGGGAAGAGGAGGAGTCGCTCACCGAACTGCAAATCGGCGAAGTGGTGTGCGAACTCGCCAACATGCTCTGCGGCTTCGTGGTGAGCCGCTTTGAGACCGAGTCGCGCTTCGAGCTTTCGCAGCCCGTGGTCGATCCTTCGGATTTTGCGCCGCCCAAAAACCCCGCCGCCTGGGGCGCATACGAACTCGAAGAAGGATTCCTCTCCCTCTGGTTGGATCTGGAGTGACCCCAATGACCGAAGGCCGCAAAATCAAGGTCCTGGTGGTTGACGATTCTGCGATCGTGCGCAAAATCCTTACCGACGCGATCTCCGGCGAACCCGATCTCGAGGTGGTGGGAACGGCGCCGGACCCGTACATCGCCCGCGACAAAATCCTATCGCTCGAGCCCGACGTGCTCACGCTCGATATCGAGATGCCGCGCATGGACGGGCTGACGTTCCTGACAAAGGTCATGCGCCACCACCCGATGCCGGTCATCGTGATCAGCTCTCTCGGACAGGCTTCCTGCCAAGCCACGCTTGATGCGCTGCGGATAGGCGCCGTCGAGGTGCTGGCCAAGCCGGGCGGGCCGTATTCCGTAGGGGAGTTGAAGACGAATCTGGCTGCCAAGATTCGCGCCGCCGCGGTCGCACGGTTGCGCCGTACGCCGCAAGAAACCGCGCCCGCGGCCCTGAAGAACCTGGAGCCGGTTCCGTTCCGCGCCTTCCGTCCCGGCGCGATTATAGCCATTGGCGCGTCCACGGGCGGCACCGAAGCCATCCAGGAAGTGCTCACCCGGCTTCCTTGCGACTGCCCTCCCATCGTCATCACTCAGCACATACCGCCCGTGTTCTCGCGCGCCTTCGCCGATCGCCTGAACCAGATCTGCGCCATGCAGGTCAAGGAGGCGGCCGACGGCGATGCCGTCGTGCCCGGCCGCGCTCTGGTGGCGCCCGGCAATTTCCATATGGTGCTGCGTGACGGCGACGCCGGCTACCGCGTGCAGGTGAAGGACGGCCCGCCGGTCTGCTACCAGCGGCCTTCTGTGGATGTGATGTTCAGCTCGGTGGCTGAAGCCGCCGGTTCGCGCGCCGTGGGCGTAATTCTAACGGGCATGGGTTCGGACGGCGCCCAGGGAATGTTGCGCATGAAGCGGGCCGGAGCCAAAACCATCGCCCAGGATGAAGCAAGCTGCGTTGTCTTCGGCATGCCACGCGAGGCCATCCGCCTCGGGGCTGCGGACCGTGTCGCCCCGCTCTCGCGCATTGCCCCTGCCATCGCCGCTCTAGTCTGCAACTGAAAGTGGGACGGGCCTGCGCCAGCCGTGACCACTCCGGCACCACTGCCCCAACCCACAAAGACGGGCGCGTGAGTACCCGTCGATCGTGGGGCCGGTTTAGCTTCTGGGCGAAGCCGCGCATAGACCGGCATAGCCTCTCGCAGGCGAAGCCCTGCAAAAACCAGTCTGCCTGTTACCGGTCAAGCTGAAAGCTGATCGGCTGACAGATGCCCCTACGCTGCCGTCGAGATTGCCTGTAGCTTCATGATGAGCGTCGTGCGCTTCAATCCGAGCAGTTCCGCCGCAGCCGTCTTGTTGCCGGTTGTCTTTGCCAGCGCGCGCTCCAGCATGCTCCGCTCAAACCGCGCCACCGCCGTGTTGAAGTCGATGTTTCCGACTTCGGCGAGGGGCACTCCTATGTCGAACGGAATCACGTTGCATTCCTCGCGCTGTGTGAACCCGAAATCGGACGGGTACAGCGTCTCACGTTCGCCGCTCATGGCCACGGCCATTTCCACGGCGTTCTCCAACTGCCGCACATTGCCGGGCCAGGGGTTGGTTTCGAGGCGCCGCAATGTCTCCGCGGTGACACGCTTCACCGGTATCTCTTCCGCTCGGCAGACCTTCTCGAGGAAATGGGCCACGAGCCGCGCAATGTCGTCCGTGCGCTGGCGCAGCGCCGGCATCTGCAGCGGCACTACGTTCAAGCGGTAGTACAGGTCTTGCCGGAACTTGCCCTCTTTGATTCTCCCGGGCAGATCGACGTTCGTCGCCGCAATCACCCTGACATCGAGCTTGATCGATTCCGAGCTTCCGAGCCTCTGCACTTCGCGCTCCTGGAGCACGCGCAACAGCTTCGCCTGAAGGTCCAACGGCATGTCGCCGATTTCGTCGAGAAAAATCGTCCCGCGGTGGGCCTGCTCGAAGCGTCCGATTCGGGCGTTCTGAGCGCCTGTGAACGCGCCCTTCGTATGTCCGAACAGCTCCGCCTCCAGGAGGTTCTCCGGCAGCGCGTTGCAGTTGACCGCCACGAACGGATACTGCGCCCTGGGGCTCGCCATATGCAGCGCGCGCGCCGCCATTTCCTTCCCGGTGCCGGTCTCGCCGCCAATCAGAACCGTGCATCTCCGTGCGCCGATCAGCCGGATGGTCTCCACCACGGTCTCCATGGCGCGGCTCCGTCCCACCAGGAACTTCCTCCATGGCTCGTTGCACTCCGTGTTGCGCTGGCGCCGCCGGTCCTGCTCGCGCTTTTCTTCGGCCGCGCTGCAGAGGTGCTCCCGCACGGAATCGAGCGAATCGCGGTATCCCGCACAATGGAAGGCTCCCGCGCGCACCAGACGCACCGCGTCCGTAGCCCTCATTTCCGGGTCCCAGAACACCACCGGCAGCGTCGCGTCGCAGTGCTGGACGAACTCCAGCAGCTCGATCCACCCCATGTCCGGCATCTGGCCGAAGATGAGGGCGCAGGAAGGCGCTTGCTCGGCTATGACGGATCGCGCTTCCGCCAGGTCGCTGGTTTCCATCGCTTCAAAACCGTGAAAAATGTCGGCATCCTCGAAGTCCGCCGGCAGTTCCATGAGCTTGAGATGCAGTATGTTAGGCATTGGGGGAAGGGTTCGAGTCTTGAGTTTCTTTCGTTTGCTCAGGCAGCTCGCCGCAAGCTGTAAGCTGTCTCTCCGCGTTCCCAGGTCACGGACAGGGTCTGTCCGGGCTCCAGTCGCGCTTCCATCGGAACGATGACCACGGGATCGCTCGATGCGTTCGTGTAATAGGCCTGCTCGCCATCGAACGACCAATCGATCGACTGCTGGGATCCGGGTCCCTGCGCAGCGCACTGCGCCGCTACCAGAACTGCCAGCCAAACCGGCTTTTGCTCGCTCGCCCGGAAGGGCGCGACTGCGGGGCAACCACCATCGGCATTGTCACGATTCGTTCGGGGAACGGAAGCCAATCTGCGCATGCTGCCCCAAAAGCAAAGTTCATGCCAAATGACTGTGGAAAATGGGGGTCGTTTTCAATCGGTTAAGGGAGGCTGCCGGTTTACCGAAGTTAACTCGCGTTCAGATTCCGAATTAGTGTCCAGATTTGGGCTACCCGGTTCACCGAAGTTAACTCGGTTCTCCTGGTACGGCTACCTGAAAGCCTGCGAGCGCCCGTCCGCTACTCTTTGTCCGCGATTCCCGTAACGGGCTCGTTCAGAATCCGGTAGAGCGTCGTTCGGCTGATTCCCAGCACTGCGGCGGCTTCCTGCTTGTTGCCGCCTACGCGCACCAGCACCGACAGCGTATGTCTGCGCTCCATCTCGGCGAGCGTCAGCAGCGGTTGCGGGCCTGCTCTGTCCTGGCGTCGCTTGCTGTCCTGGAGGTCCTCCGGAAGATCCCCCACGTCAATGTCGTTACCGACCGCCATCATGCATGCGTGTCCGATGACGTTCTCCAATTCGCGCACATTTCCGGGCCAGTCGTGCCGCGTCAGCAATAAATTCGCCCGCTGTGTCAGCCCTCGGATGTTCTTGCCGAACTGCTGCGTGTACTTCTGCAGGAAATGACGGATCAGCAGCGGCAGGTCCTCGCGCCGGTCAGTTAGCCGCGGCAACTGAACCTGCACCATGGACAGCCGGTAGTACAGGTCTTCGCGAAACTGGCCCTTTGCGACCATCGCGCGCAGGTCGCGGTTCGTCGCCCCGATGACGCGCACATCGATCTGCCGCACGGCGGGCGATCCCACGCGTTGCACTTCATGGTTTTGCAGCACCCGCAGGAGCTTGCTTTGCAACGCCTGCGGCACTTCACCGATTTCGTCCAGAAAAATCGTGCCGCCGTTAGCCGCTTCGAATAATCCGATCCGGTCCTGTATTGCGCCTGTGAAGGCTCCCCTGACGTGCCCGAACATCTCGCTCTCGAACAGAGTCTCCGCCACCGCCGCGCAATTGCACACCACAAACGCGTGCGCGGCCACCGGACTCAGGGTATGCAGGGCGCGCGCCGCCAGTTCCTTTCCGGTTCCGGTCTCCCCGGTAATAAGCGCCGCCCGGTAGTGGGGCGCGATTCGCTGCAGGCGCGAAAGCACTCCGAGCATTTCTGGGCTCCGGCCAACCATCGCGCTCAGGCAGGACGTCGTGAGTAGCGCGTCTTCTAGTTCCAGGCCGCGCAGTCGGGCGCGAGCGGCTGCCGCCAGCCTGCCGATCCGTTGGCGTAATAGCGCAATATCGACAGGCTTTGTTATGTAGTCGGAAGCGCCCTTCTGAATCGCCTGCACCGCGAACTCCGGCCGGTATTCTCCGGTGAGGAGCACCACGTCGGTGGTCGGGTTCCACTCGACGATTCGCTCAAGCAGAACCATACCGTTAGTACCGGGCATCATCAGGTCTATAATCGCGATGTCGGGGCGCGTTCGCCGCACCAAGTCCCAACCGGCTTCCGGATCGTTGGAAGTCAGCACTTCCGTTTCGTCATCGGCGAGGCATGCCCTCACCACCGACAAGATACTGGGATCGTCGTCGATCGCGACAATCTTGATCGCCTTGTCCATTGTAAAGCTCGGCGCCCGCTACGAGATTCTTATGATAACGCCCGGCGGAATTCTCGCGTGAACCAGCGTCCGTTCTATGAGCACAAGTGCGTAATCTGGACAGGGAAATTCTCTCTCGAAGATGCTGTGTCGCCGACCCTGGAGCGTGCTCCGAACCTCGGCTTCCGGTTTGGCCATTGAGTTGCCCTGAGTCTCTCCGTGATGCTAACAAGAACCGACGAGCCGAACGCCGCGCCCACGCGCCTCCTCTTCTACTCCCCCCAACCCATCCTCACGGCTGGCCTCCAAACAATCCTGCAACAAGCCGGCGGCTTCGTCTGCTCGTCGGCGCCCTCAGTGCCTCTCCTGATCGAGAGCCTCGTAGCGGAACGGCCGAGCGTGGTCCTGCTGGATGTCAACCCGGAACTTGGATTTGCGGAATTGCACCGGCTCACATCCATGTTCGGCGGCGTTCCCATGGTGCTCTGGGTAGATGCGATCTCCGCCGAGTCCGCCTCTCAGGCTATCGGCCTGGGTGTCCGCGGCGTCCTGCGCAAGAATCTGCCCGCCGAGATCCAGGTCCGCTGCTTGGAGAGCGTGGCCGCGGGCGAACTTTGGCTTGAAAAGTCCCTCACCGACCAGCTCCTCTGCGCCAAGCGGGTCGCCCTGACCCTGCGCGAGCGCCAACTCATCGGCCTTCTCGCGCAGGGCCTGAAGAACAAGGAAATCGCCTACTCGCTGGGAATCACCGAAGGAACTGTAAAGGTCTACCTTTCCCGGCTCTTCCAAAAGCTGGGCGCCAACGACCGATTCGACCTCGCGCTATTTGCGCTCAAGAACTTTTACAGCGATCAACTGCGGGGGCCGCAAACCGGCGCCGCGCCGGCGAGCCGCGCCACCGCCAAGCCGGAAGCGCCCTCGTGGGTCCCGAGTTTCGTGAGCACAGCGCACCTTCAAGAAGCCCGGCCGTGAACCTGCCGATTGCGACCCCATTGAAGGCTCCGGGCTGCTGCCACAAGGCGCGCTTCGAAGCTACACCTGCCGCCCCCAAATGCAACCGCGACAGGCCGCGCCGTCTGCTGCGCCGTCGTCGCACTCACGTCCCGGCAACGCTCCGCTTCATCCTCGGCGATCTCCAGGCAGACGGCGTTCATGGCAGCGATCGCCGCCGCCCTTCTGTCGGCCAGCGCAGCCGGCAGCGTTTCAGCCAGCGCGTCGGCGTGGTCGCGCAACTTGATTTCGAGCGAGTTGCACGGCCGCGACGGTCCAGTCCCTAGGACCTGGTGCGCCTCTTCAGGATTCACCACGAGAGGGCGGGCACGCGTGTAGATGTTGTACCCGAGGCCGGGTGGCCGCCGATCCACTTACCTTTCTTGCGGGCCGCGCTCATCTTTTCGCGAGTCCGTGCCAGCGAATGGTAACCTCCTGGTTTCCGTGTCTCAGCCGAGGGGTTGACTCCACTCCAGGAGCGGAAATACCGAGATTGCCCCCCAGTCTCTGGGCGGGACCAAATATTGAAGCGGAGACTCTGCTGGCCGCCAAGCCGTCCAAGATCTGGATCTGGAAGCACTGGAAATGGCGGTTCGCCGGCCGGTGCTGTCCCTGGCTGGAAGCTTCTTGGAGCACTGGCTGAATCGGGACGCGTCCGACTGCCGGCCCGCATTTCCCCTGTGCCTGCGGCGCCGAGGCGCACTACGCTGGCCGCCGCCGGAAACGCTCGCGGAGCGCGCTGGGCGATTTGGAATTGGAACGGGCCTATTACCACTGAGACGGCTGCGGCCGGGGCTTCTGTCCGCGCGAATGGCAACTGGGCCTGGAGAACACTTCGTTGTCCTCCGGCGGTCACCCAATCAGCCCAGATTTCTTCGTTGGACCGGCCTCGATTAAGCGAGGTCTTGAATCGTCAGGCGTACGGAAACCTTACGTTCGCGGGTCTGTCTCACCAACGGCCGTCTCTCTCACCCTCGAGGCAGTTCCGTCGAACCATCGACTCAGATTGCGGACATGTGAGTATGGACCCGGGGGGCGGAAGGACGGGTTTTCAGATACTTGGCGACGGCCACTCGATTGCGGCAGTCGTGGTGCAAGCAGTTTTGCTGGAACGATAAGCAGTCGCCGAACACACACGCAAGACGATGACCGCAAGGGGAGGACCACTTGCCAAATCCTACGGTAAGGACATTCGCTCATCAGAACGCCGCGAAGTACCCATCTAAGGTGTGTCAGTATTTTCGAAGTTCGATAGGAAGACGCTCCAGTTCATGGCCGAGGCAGTGCGAGATGACAAGCTAGCAATCCCGATTAGCCAGGCCCTGCCACTCAGTGAAGCGGCCGAGGCTCAAGCAGCGGCAGAAAAGGGTGGCAGCGGGAAGATCTTGCTGGTGGCTTGAAACGGCTCAAGATGAACGATCGACAAACAAAGGAGCAGTATTCTGAAGTGCGCGATCAAGAGATCCGTGCGGCGCTGGGCCGGCATTGGGCGGCGTCCGATGCCGGCGATTCTGAAACGGAGCACCGCATCTATCACGAGGACGCAGTGCTGGAATACCCGCAGTCAGGCGAGCGAACCCGCGGCCGACGCAACATACAGAGCCAACGCGCCAGTCAGCCGAACAAAAAGCAGTTTGCGGTCCGGCGAATCATTGGCGGTGGCAATCTTTGGATCACCGAATTGATCATCACATATGACCGCAAGCCGTCCTACACGGTGAGCCTAATGGAGCTCAGGGACAACAAGGTCGCGCGGGAAACACAGTACTTCGCGGATCCATTCGCGGCTCCCGCATGGCGCGCTCAGTGGGTCGAACGGATGGACGCATGATCCCGGTCAAGTCCTCTCTGCTTTTGCAGACGGAGTGAGCGCGACAGATGCCTCCGATGTGAGCAGCAGGAACGTGAAGGTCTCCTGCAAATAGAGCCGGACGGCGTCATCTGTGTGGCTCAGGTAGCCGATGGAGACGTCCTGGCCGATGTGCAGCTCGAAGTCACCGCCACGCGTAGTGAGTGCAAACGCTCCGTCTATAGCGGGCGCGCAAATGATTTTGTCGTCGACGAGGCGCTTGACGTGCTCCAGCACCGGATAACCATGATCGCTGGTTTCAGCGAGTGCGGTATAGGCCTCGGCTCCAAGCAGAACAGCATACGGGCCATTGACGCCGGCGAGCCTCAATTGGCTCAAAGCTTGAGCAATGGCATCCGGGTACTGGCGGACGTCGGCCGGAAGGGCCATCTTCGGATTGCTTGTCCCTTGACGAATTCCTACGATACCGGCTGCCGTATAGCCCTCAAAAACCGCGATGTCCTCAGCAAAGGCGATCTGGCGCGCTGCGTCCTTGGCTGGTTGCCAATCCGAGTCGTTGGCGCCGCGTTCGACGTCGTCGATCGCCAGACGATCGAGATCAAAAGGAAAACGCAACTCCACCAGAGCCCTTACCTCGCGCTGTCTGGCGAGAATGCCGTCCCTCAGACCTGCAATGGGACGCAGATGGCCAGTGCCGACCGCGGAGAGAAGAGTACCTGCCGGTCCCCGCACGTCGACCACACGCCGTCCGGCGAGGTAACGTTTGAACGTGCGAGCTGTTTCCTCTTCAATCTGAGCCCACGCGGCGTCGGAGATGGGAGCTAGCTCGCGGTGCAGATTATTCATGTGGAATTTCTCCTTTGAGGGAACCAATGCCTAGCGAACCATCGCCCTGCCGCGAGATGGATCGCGAGGCCTGGACCGTCGCTGGCTCTACAACAGGCGCAGCAACTGCGGCGGGCTGGTCCTCAGCTATGGTTTCCAGAAATGCAACGGACGGAGCAAAAAACAGGTTTCCAGTGACGGCGCGGCTGAAATCGAGCAGCCGGTCGTAGTTGCCGGGCGGCCGGCCAACGAACATGTTTTCGAGCATCTGTTCGATCGGATGGGGCGAACGGCTGTAGCCGATGAAATAGGTGCCGAATTCACCGTGCGCGGCCCGGCCGAATGGCATGTTGTCGCGCAGGATCTTGACCTCTTTCCCGTCCTCGACGATCGTTGTTAGAGCGTTGTGCGCTGACGTTGGCTTGATGGAATCGTCCAATTCAATGTCCGACAGCTTCGTGCGGCCGATGATTCGCTCCTGCGCCTCCGTGCTGAGCGCATTCCATCCGTCAAGATCGTGGAGATATTTCTGCACGATGACGTAGCTTCCGCCGGCGAACGCGGCGTCCTCGTCGCCGACGATCACGGCATCGATCACTGCCTGGCCCCTCGGATTCTCCGTCCCGTCGACGAAACCCATCAGATCACGGTCGTCAAAGTAACGGAAACCATGCACTTCGTCTACCGGCGAAACAGCATCTCCGAGACGCGCCATGATCTGCATCGCAAGTTCGAAGCACAGATCCATACGCTGCGCGCGGATGTGGAATAGCAAGTCGCCCGGCGTGGAAACCGCATGACGAGCCCCTGCGCGAACCTCCCGGAACACATGCAGTTCCGCCGGCCGCGGCGGTCCAAACAGCCGGTCCCAGGCATCGGACCCGAAGGCCACGACGCAGGAGAGGCCCCCTTCAATGTCGCGAAATTCCACCGCGCGCACCAGCGCGGCAAGGTCTCCGAAGAACGACCGCAGGGTCGCGCGATTGTCGAAGCCTGGGTTTAGCGCCGCGACCAGGAAGATTGCGGTGCGCGTGAGCGGCGCGGCCACCGGCTGCGCAACGGGCCGCAAGCCGCCTCCCGCTTCCGGTGCGCTAGTCGGATTTGGCTTCATCTGGACGTCATCCTAGCCGGATGCGCGGAATGTCGCTCCTTTGAAGGTCCGCACTCGCCCGCGCGTGCGAGGCTTGTCGATAGTTTACCATCGTCTGCCAAGAAATCACTCAAGGTCGATACCCGAGACTGGCGGCGCTAACCAGCCGCTGCTCCCGGTGGCTGTCTTTGCTGTGCAGCGCCATAACGCAGGTACAAGTGGCTCCCGCGCCCCTTCACACTGAGGATCTCCAGCCAGGGCGCCGTTTCGGGGACAAACTCTGTACCGGCGATCAATCCCGGACGTAGTGACTGCATACTTCGGCCAGCCAGTTGAGGGGCTAGTGTGAGGAAAAGTTCGTCGACGCAGCCGTACGCCACGAATCTGCCGAACAGGGTAGGGCCGCCTTCATGCAGAAGGAGCGATACGCCAAACTCAGCGCGCAGAAGTTCCAAAATGTCAGCCGGCGCAACGATGGGACCTTCGAGCGGCCGAACTTCCGTCGAGACGAGCGACCGTGCCCCGCTCGCCGCGAGGCGATCGCTACCCACTTGGGTGGTGACGATCAATGTTCTTATCCCGGGTGTCTGGAATATGGCCCTTGTGAGATCCACTCTGCCGCTTCCAGTTACTACCACTTGAAGCGGAGGAGCCGTCTTTTTCAAAACCTCGCGCCGGTAGCGCAAATAAAGGCCGCGGGCTCCCGGAAAAACGGAATCGGCGACAAACAGATGCGCAGGAGCGGTCTGGTGAAGTGTATTGGATCCCACCATGACGGCGTCTGCCGATGCCCGAAGCAGGCCCATAATGAAGCGGTCCGACTCGTCGAAACCGCTGATGTCGCCACCGCCGGATTGGCCGGCGATTTCGTAGCTAACTACGCCATCAACCGTGCTGGCGAAGTTACCGATCACATAGGGCCGTCTGGAGCCGCATGGTGGGAACCGCAGATCGCCGCCGTAAGAGACTCTCAGCGCTTCCGGCAGAACGGAGGGCCCGGATGTTTCCAGGCGGTCGAGTATCGTGCGGATGGCGTCTGGCAATGGAGAATCACCGGCTGGGGCGCCCGTTTTCGGGGTCTGGGCAATGGCACGGAGCGTGCGCTTGAACGTCTTAGAGCTACAACCCAAATGCATCAGTGGGAGGAATCCAATCATGCGCTATGACCTCGTACCCGGAAACGTTTTTCCTGACTATCAGTTGCCCGATCACACGGGCACACCGCGCAGACTCAGCGAGATCCAGGGCGACGATCCCCTGATTCTGACGCTGGCGCGCGGCCATTACTGCCCGAAGGAACACCAGCAGCATCTGGAGCTTGCCGCATTCTATCCGAAAATCGCTGTGGCATACACGCAGATTGCCACGATCTCCACCGATGACCACCACACTCTGCAGGAGTTCCGTGCGTCGGTGGGCGCCCAGTGGACCTTCCTCTCAGACCCCGACAGAATCGTTCAGACGGACCTCGACATCGCGGAATATACCGACCCGGAGCATAACCCGATGATTCCGCATACACTCGTTCTCAAGCCGGGACTCATCCTTCATAGTATCTATAACGGCTATTGGTTCTGGGGGCGCCCTTCTATCGCCGACCTCTGGCATGACCTGCGCGACGTGACGAGCCAGATCCGCCCCGACTGGGATCTGAGAACACCCGGACTCCGCGAGGCGTGGAACGCGGGCGACTTATCGGCCTTCCATGGATGGAACAAGGGTGAAAAGGCGCGTTCGCCGGGCACTCATTGAGCGAAACGCCGGCAAAGCCATCTGCCCGACGCGGGGACCGCAAATGTACCAGTTCGTACACGACCCGCCTGCCAGTCGCATTTCGAGATCGAGCCTCGATTGACAATCGGCAGAATACCGAGTCGGAGATTCGTCAGCCGGCACTTCAGCGGACTCTCTTGCCGCAAGTTCCGTGCCCAGGACCTTGCCGGTCCGGTGGCCCCGCACGTGCTGCCGCACTTACCCGCGGTTAGCAGGCGCCATCGGAAGCGGCGGCGCGATCTTGTTGAGCCTCTGCCGTGGGGAAGCCAACACACCGAACAACGGAGTTCAATGACCAAGACCTACGACGCGATCGTCATCGGAACCGGTCAGGCTGGTCCTTTCCTGGCGCAGCGCCTGGCAGGCGCGGGAATGAAAGTCGCGATCATTGAGCGCAAATTGTTCGGCGGAACGTGTGTCAACACGGGCTGCACACCCACGAAGACGATGGTCGCAAGCGCGTACGCGGCCCACATGGTTCGCCGCGCAGCCGATTTCGGAGTCGTCAACATTGGCTCAGCGAGCGTCGACATGAAGCTCGTCAAGTCGAGGAGGGACGCGATTTCGGGGCAGTCGAGAACCGGCGTCGAGAGCTGGCTGAGAGGCATGACAAACTGCACCGTGTATCAGGGACACGGCCGCTTCGAGACGCCGACAGAGGTAAGCGTCGGCGCGGACAGGCTTACGGCGGAGCGGGTATTCATCAACGTGGGCGGTCGCGCAGTTGCGCCTCAGATACCCGGTATCGAAGAGGTCCCATACCTTACCAACAGCTCTATCATGGACGTCGACTTTCTTCCGCGTCACTTGATCATCATAGGCGGCGGCTACATCGGCCTGGAATTCGCCCAAATGTACCGTAGGTTCGGGAGTGAAGTGACCATTATTGAGACAGCGCCGCACCTGGCGCAGCACGAGGATGAGGATGTGTCTACCGCCGTCCGGGGGATCCTCGAGCGCGAGGGCATCAAAATTCGGGTGAATGCAACATGTATTGGCTTTTCGAGGCGCGGCCAGGACATCCTCGCGAAGGTTGACTGCGTCACTGGCGATCCCGAGGTGACTGGGTCACACGTCCTGCTGGCGGTGGGACGCCGTCCAAATACCGATGACCTCGGTCTCACCGAGGCAGGCGTTGCCGTCGATAAACGCGGGTACATTGTCGTTGATGACCATCTGCGCACCAGCGTCCCGGGAATCTGGGCGTTAGGGGATTGCAATGGAAGAGGCGCATTCACGCACACGGCCTTCAACGATGCCGAAATCGTCGGGGCGAATCTTCTGGACAATGACCCGCGCAAAGTCAGCGACCGCATTACCGCTTATGCTCTGTACATTGATCCTCCGCTCGGCCGTGCGGGCCTGACAGAGGCGGAAGTCCGCAAAGGCGGCCGCCGCGCGTTGATTGGCCGGCGGCCTATGACGGAGGTTCTTCGCGCCGTTGAGAAGGGCGAGACGCAGGGCTTTATGAAGATCATGGTGGATGCCCAAACCCACGAGATTCTGGGAGCTGCCATCCTTGGAACTGGTGGCGATGAGGCCATTCACTCGATCCTTGACGTGATGTATGCCCGGGCGCCGTACACGGTCATTCAACGGGCCGTCCACATTCACCCGACTGTTTCGGAACTCATTCCTACAATGCTCGGCGCACTCCGACCGCTTTCAGGCGAAGCCGGCGCTCCGCAGTAGCGCAGAGGTAGATGACACGCGCAGGCGAATCGATGGACCCTTGGCGTCTTCGGCGCCTCCGTCGAACAGAACTTCCGGTGGACACGGTGGAGTTGGCTCGTTACCTCATTGGCAAAGTAGTCGTCCGTGAAATCGATGATCGCAGGTTCAGCGGGCGCATCGTCGAGACGGAGGCTTATCCGGTCGGCGATTCCGCGGGGCACGCATTTGGCGGAGAGACGCGGCGCAATGCATCACTATTCCTTGGGCCAGGACATGCCTACGTATACCTCTCCTACGGTACCTCGTTCATGCTGAACGTGACGAGCGAGGCGGTCGGAGTCGGGGCGGGAGTCCTCTTGCGTGCGCTCGAACCACTGGAGGGAATCGATCGGATGCAACGTCTCCGCGGCGGGGCGGGTCTGGTCGATTTAGCCCGGGGGCCAGGCCGGCTGGCCCAGGCGATGCAGATCGATCTCCGGCAGGACGGTCTGGATCTGTGCGCCGCCGGTCCACTCTTGCTCGCGACGGGCCGGCGGCAAGTGGACGCCATCGGCAAGAGTGTGCGCATCGGTTTGACGCGCAACGTGGATCGCAGGCTGCGCTTCTACGAGCGAGGCAATCCATACGTGAGCGGTCCAAAGAGGTTACGCGAGTAAGCGGGCCTTACAATCACAGATCTGACGATAGTCAGTGTCGGAGGGTCGACCCGCCGAGTCGGTCCACGAACAGCAGTGTGCACCGGTCTTACCCCGGTCTTTCGTTTCTACACCTTCGTCGCGGTGCGCGATTTGCTCGGTACGAGCAAACGCTGAACAGTGCTCGCAGTCGACCGCAATACCGAAATACTGGAGAACGAAGATGAAAATACTGATGGTGCTAACGTCGCACGATAAATTGGGCAACACCGGTCGCAAGACCGGCTTCTGGCTGGAGGAATTCGCGGCCCCGTACTTTGTCTTCCGGGACGCCGGTGTGGAACTGGCGCTGGCTTCGCCCAAAGGAGGACAGCCCCCGATCGATCCAAAGAGCGATTTGCCGGAGAATCAAACTCCCGCGATGACACGGTTTAAGCAGGATACGTCGGCACAGAAGACGCTGTCTCAGACAGTGAAGCTTTCCGACATGAGATCGGCAAAGTTCGCCAGCATATTCTACGTGGGAGGCCACGGTCCAATGTGGGATCTCGTCGATAACCCAGATTCCATCACGTTGATCGAGTCCTTCTACAACTCGGGCAAGCCCGTGGCTGCTGTCTGTCACTCGCCCGGTGTCTTCCATCGCGTAATGTATCGCGGCGAGCCTCTCGTCAAAGGCAAACGCGTGACTGGTTTCACCAACGGCGAAGAAGCCGCGGTGAACTTGACCCACGTCGTTCCCTTCCTGGTTGAGGACGAGTTGAAGAGAATCGGGGGCCTCTACGAGAAGGCGGCCGACTGGGCGCCCTTCGCGCTAGTTGACGGTCGAGTCGTGACCGGCCAGAACCCGGCTTCTTCAACCGCTGCGGCCAAGACGCTGATTGCGGTGATAGCATCTCCTCGTCAAGCAAAGACGGCGAGCTCAAGAGCTAACGACTGAAGGCTGGCCGCCGATTCGCGGTCTGCCGCAGTCCGCGCCAGGCTGGAAGCGCGCATCGAACAGGAGTACATCATGTTTCGCAGACCTTTCTTGCCTTCACTCTGTATACGAGTCGTTTCCGCAGGCGCACTTGGCATAGCGCTGGCGGCCCTGGGCGGCAGGGCCTTTTCCGCGCAGGACAAGTACACAGTGAGCGTGCCCAATGGGCTCGCATTCTCTGACTTCAGGGGGTACGAGAACTGGCAGGTCGTCGCCGTCAGTCAGACTGAAGATCTGCTGAAGGTGATGGTCGCTAATCCCACGATGATCGACGCCTACCGGGCCGGCGTTCCCGGCAACGGCGAAACCTTCCCCGACGGTTCCAAGATTGCCAAGATCGAGTGGAAACCGAAAAAGAGCACGGAAGCCCCTTTTTCAGTGAGGGTGCCGGACACCCTGCAAGATGTCTTCCTCATCGAGAAGAATAGCAAGCGAGTCCCAGGCACGAAAGGATGGGCATACGCCGCGTTCGACTATGATCCCGCGTCGGACACCTTCAAGCCCGATCCGACTGGCGCCGTCAATTGCGGCTTCGCGTGCCATACGAGAGTGGCGGCCAAGGATTACATTTTCACGGCGTACGGCAAGAGATGAACGGAGGGAGCGACTCTTAGTGCCTGCTCGCGCGTGATGCGCGCGCCCGAGCCGAAGACAACTCTGGGGTAGACAGACATCATTAGGAACATCATAGTTGACTAAGGAGACCGCGCACATGACATCCCCCATCACGTTGAACACGCTGGGCGTCAACGTCTTTACGGCGCCAGGAAAGGCAATGGTAGGCGAGCGGCCAAAGCCATTCGGCGAAGCGCTCGGCTTTGACCCTATCACGTCGACTCTGATCTTCGGCGAGTACGACGCGGTATTGGTGGACGCAATGGGTACAGTGGCTGAGGCCGAGGCTCTCGCGGATTGGGTCGCGCTGCACAACCGCAACTTGGAAACCATCTATATAACGCACGCCCATTTCGACCACTTCTACGGTCTGAGCATTCTGCTCGACCGTTTCCCGGGCGCTCGGGCGATAGCAACGCCCAAGACGGTGAACGCCATGCAGATGTCTTTCTCTCCCCCAGTGGAGCGGTTGGCCCGCCGGCTCTTTCCTGGGCAAGTGCCCACCAAGTTGGTTCCACCTGAGCCCTATGAGCACGACACGTTCACTCTCGAGGGCCACGAATTGCGCATCATCGAGCAGGGCCGCACCGATAGTCCCGATTCGACGTCTCTCTACGTTCCATCGATCGGCCTGATCGTCGCTGGCGACGTTGTGTACAACCAATGCCGCATGTACGTCGGCGACACCACCCCCGAGAGCCGAAAGAATTGGATCGCGGCGCTAGACCGGTTAGCGGCGCTGAACCCGGCGATTGTTGTCGCCGGTCACAAGAAGCCTGGCGCGCCCGACTCTCCCTCGACGATCCAAGACACCAAGCGTTACCTGCAGGACTTCGATCGGGTGCAGAAAACCGCGACATCCGACCAGGAGCTGTTCGATCAGATGACGGAGCTGTACCCGCATTGGGTAGCCAATCAGTCGTGGTTGATGTTCGGATTCCCGCAGCCATAACCTACATCAACCGCCGCTGTGAATGCTTCCTCGCCGATGATGGAGGGATGCATAGTTGGACCTGACCCTTCTGCATCCGTAGCCTTGATGAGAACGCCCTGCGATGAAGCCGCGATTCGATCGACAGGCGCCGAAGTCCCTTGCAGGGCAGAGGCGCGAATCTGGATCCTTGTCGCGACGATTCTCGGCTCCAGCATGGCCTTTATCGATGGCACGGCGGTTACCGTCGCTCTACCCGCAATCCAGGCCAACTTTCATGCAACCGTTGTCGATGTGCAATGGGTGATCGAGTCTTACGGCTTGTTTCTGGGTGCGCTGATTCTTGTAGGAGGTTCGCTCGGGGACTTGTTCGGGCGCCGTCTGATATTCGTAGCCGGTATCGCAATATTCACCGTGGCTTCAGCAGTATGCGGCTGCGCGTTGAACCTCGATCAGTTAATTATCGCCAGGAGTATGCAAGGCGTTGGCGCTGCACTCCTGACGCCCGGCAGTCTGGCGATTATCAGTGCAGCTTTCGATGAGACGAATCGTGGCCGCGCGATTGGCGCCTGGTCCGGCTTTACCGCGATCACTACCGCCATTGGACCAGTTCTCGGCGGTTGGCTGGTTGACCACGGTTCCTGGCGGTGGGTGTTCTTCATCAACATCCCGCTTGCGGCCGCGGTAATCGCTATTTCGCTCAGGTATATTCCAGAGAGCCGC
Organism: uncultured Solibacteraceae bacterium; assembly: GCA_964457555.1. Taxonomy (GTDB): domain Bacteria; phylum Acidobacteriota; class Terriglobia; order Bryobacterales; family Bryobacteraceae; genus BOG-224. Next base: position 55,491 of record CAYWHA010000007.1, on the reverse strand, counting down.
ATGGCGAACGCAGGCCGCGTAGATTGGTCAGGAGCGCTTCTTGCCGCCGTTGGACTAGGAGGACTGGTTGCCGGGTTCATGGAATCGGTCGACCTCGGCTGGAAGAATCCCCTGGTCTTCGGGAGTTTGATCGTGGGCGTCGGCTGTCTAATCGCTTTGGTGACTGTCGAACGCAGCGTCGCTTCACCCATGCTGCCGATGGCAGTGTTTGAGTCCCGGAGGTTCACCGGTGCAAACTTACTTACGCTGTTCCTGTATGCCGCTATCGGAACGTTCTTCTTCCTGTTCCCATTGAACCTGATCCAGGTCCAGGGCTACTCCGCTACAGCCGCGGGCGAAGCTGTCCTTCCGTTGATCCTGCTCGTTTTCCTCTTGTCTCGCTGGTCAGGCGGTCTAGTCGCCCGCTATGGTCCAGAAATTCCGTTGATCGCTGGTCCGCTCATTGTCTCTTTGGGCTTTGCGCTGTTCGCGGCGACTTCCGTTAGAGAGAACTACTGGACGACATTCTTCCCGGCGATCATGGTTCTCGGGTTTGGAATGGCGGTCACGGTAGCTCCTCTCACCACTGTTGTTGTGAACTCTGTAAGTGAAGACCGATTCGGCATGGCTTCTGGAATCAACAACGCCGTGGCACGCGTAGCCGGGGTACTTGCGATCGCGGTATTCGGGATTGCGATGGTCAAGGCCTTTGGTTCTCACATGACTCGCAGCCTCGCTCATCTTTCCGTGCCGTTTGCCGCCATGGAGCAGCTTCATGCGGACGAGATCAAGCTCGCGGGTTTGCAGGTTCCCCCCGGTCTCAACCGCGGTGTCGCCGCCACGATCAGGGAATCCGTCAAGGAATCGTTTGTATTCGGATTTCGAATTGTCATGTTGGCTTGCGCCGGGCTGTCTTTATCGAGCGCCGCGGTAGCCTGGTTGACGATTCGGAAAGATCCTGAGGGTTAGCACTCTTGGGACTCGATTTGCCGGTTGGGGTTTGTTTGCACCGGCTGCCCGGATATTTCGGTATTCAAGCGCACAGTTGGTGTTGCGCCACTGACCTCCAATGTGATTCACTGGTCGTAACCTTGGGCCACCGCACAGGGAGGGGATATGGGGATCTGTGAGCACGTCAGGGAAGCCAAGGATCTGCAGCCTTCAAACCGAGTTTGCGAGGAGTGCGTGAGGATGGGCGACTCCTGGGTGCATCTGCGGATTTGCCTGACCTGCGGTAACGTCGGATGCTGCGATTCCTCTAAGAACAAGCACGCCACGAGACATTTCCATTCGTCTCGTCATCCTGTGATGCGCTCCATTGAGCCGGGCGAGGACTGGGGCTGGTGTTTTATCGATGAGATTACTTACGATCTCTCTCGCGGGGTGAAGCACGCGCAGGTTATGGAATAGCGCATCGGGCGCCAACATGACGCTCCTTAATTGAGTCTGCTCATGAACGCATCCGCACAGTTGGCCGAGGCACGGAAACAGACCGACAAACTCTTTGACTTGGTCCGTCCGGATTCACTCTACGCGCGCCCGATTGCGGAGCGCCACAGGATCATCTTTTATGTAGGCCACTTGGAAGCTTTCGACTGGAATCTACTGCAGCCGCACATGCACAACGTGAAACCGTTTCGTCCGCAGTTCGACCGGCTCTTCGCCTTCGGCATCGATCCGGTGAATGGCGGCCTGCCCACGGATACCCCCTCGGACTGGCCGTCGCTGCCTGACATCCAGAATTATGTGGGTAAAGTGCGGCAAATCCTCGATGATGGAGCGCACGATAACTGGCTGCTCCAGATGGCGGTGGAGCACCGTCTGATGCACGCCGAGACTCTCGCCTACATGCTGCATCAGATGCCATTCGAAACAAAGATCCCGGACGGTCAGCAGGCGGCGCCGTCGACAGAACAGGCCCGTCACGAAGTCGTCGAAATCCCCGCAGGCTCCGCGACGCTCGGTTCCCCGAGGAACGGCGCCTTCGGCTGGGACAATGAGTTCGATGCGCAACAGATCGAGGTACCGGCATTCGCCATCGATCGCCACAAGGTGACCAACGCCGACTACCTGACATTCATCGAGGCCGGGGGCTACCAGGACCGAGCGTTCTGGACTGACGCCTCCTGGCAGTGGAAGCGCGAGCACAACATTACCCATCCAGTGTTATGGAGGCCGGCAGAAGATGGGTGGCGCTATCGCACCATGTTCGAGGAAGTCGCGCTTCCGCACAATTGGCCGGTCTACGTGAGTCATGCCGAGGCGGCTGCCTATGCGCGGTGGTCCGGTGGGAGATTGCCGGATGAAGCCGAATGGCACCGCGCCGCGTATGGCAGTCCGCGAGGCGAAGAGCGCGAGTATCCGTGGGGCGATGAGGCGCCGGACCCCCTGCGCGGCTATTTCGATTTCGCACGTTGGGACCCGGCGCCGGTGAATGCTTTCCCTCGCGCCAGGAGCGCTTTTGGACTCGACGGTCTCGTGGCCAACGGATGGGAGTGGACGGCGAGCCGGTTCGCCCCGTTCCGCGGCTTCCAAGCTCACCCCTCCTATCGCGGCTATTCCGCCAATTTCTTCGACGGAAAACATTACGTTCTCAAGGGCGGCTCCCCACGCACTGCGGGGTGCATGCTGCGACGCTCGTTCCGCAACTGGTTCCAACCACACTACCAATATGTCTATGCAGGATTCCGCTGCGCGAGAGGTGTGACCCTTGGCTGGCAGAGCACTATCTCTTGACGCATCGTCGGCTTCGGCTTTTGCGGCGGACGTTCGCAACGGTCTAACCAAGTCCGGTCAAAAGGAGCTGCTCTCGAAGTATCTCTATGACGAGATAGGCTCGAAGCTGTTTGAAGTTATTAGCCTACTGCCGGAATACGGACTTACCCGCGCCGACGAACGTCTCTTGCAGCGGTTCGCCCCAGACATCGCCGACCGCCTGCGCGGCGATACGGTTGTCGCGGAACTGGGAAGCGGCAACGGAGGTAAGACCAGATCGATCCTGGAAGCCTTCGGCTGCTTTCGCCACACGTTCTACTGCCCAATCGAGATTTCGCCAACTGCTCTTGCGACTTGCCGGCGCGACTTGGCCGACATCGAGTCCATCAGCATCGTCGGTTTCGAACGCGAGTATCTGGAAGGGCTATCTGAAGTAACCGCTCGCCGCTTGGCCGGCCAGCGCATTCTTTTACTGTTCCTAGGAAGTACGATAGGTAACTTCGACGCGCCTGCCGATGCGCAGTTTTTGGGGGAGCTTCGCAACCTCCTGAACTCCGGAGACGCGCTGCTTCTGGGAACTGACCTTATGAAACCCGTGGATCGACTGATTCGCGCCTACGACGATTCGCTCGGCGTGACCGCCGCTTTCAATCTGAATCTGCTGGAGCGAGTCAACGCCGAACTCCTGGCCGATTTTCGGCTCGATGCCTTCGAGCACGCCGCACGCTTCAATACCGAAACCCGAAGCATCGAAATGCACCTGCGTTCGACGCGGGTTCAGCGCGTATCCGTCGGCCTTGCCGGCTTCTCCGTCACATTTCGTGAAGGCGAGACCATCTGGACGGAGGCCAGCCACAAATATTCCCTCGCCGAGGTGGACGCCCTCGCACAGAGAACCGGGTTCCGCCGCCAGGCCCAATGGGTAGACGCCGAATGGCCCTTCGCCGAAACTCTCCTGATCGCGAATTGAGACCTGCGAGACGTCCGCCTTCTGCTATACAATGATTCGGCATGCCCGTGGTCGAATTTCGCGACGTTGGTTACCAACTGGGCGGTACGGCGATCCTCTCGCACCTCAGCTTATGTGTCGAGGCCGGTGAAACGCTCGTGTTCCTCGGCCGAAGCGGCTCGGGCAAGACCACGGTGCTCAAGATGATCAACGGCTTGCTGTTCCCGACCTCCGGCGAGGTATTGGTGGAAGGCCGCTCCACGCTGGAGTGGGACCCCATCCGTCTGAGGCGCCGCATCGGCTATGTCATCCAGGAGATCGGACTCTTTCCGCATTTCACCGTCGCACGCAACGTCGGCCTCGTACCATCTCTGGAAGCCTGGAGTCCGACTGATATCGAACGTCGAGTGGATGAGCTATTGCGGAAGGTCGGTCTACCGCCTGCCGAATTCCGCGCTCGTTATCCTCGCCAACTCTCCGGCGGCCAACGGCAGCGTGTCGGCGTGGCGCGCGCGCTCGCTGCGAAACCTGCTCTGCTGCTTTTCGACGAACCCTTCGGCGCCCTCGATCCCGTCACGCGCCGCGAACTCCAACAGCAGTTTCTAGCCCTGAACCGCGAGTTTCGCACGACCTCCGTCTTCGTCACTCACGACATTCGCGAGGCTCTTCGACTCGGCGCCCGCATTGCGATGATGGCCGGTGGACAGCTCGAGACGGTGGTTTCTTCCGAGCATTTCCGGAGTGCCCAAACCACGGAAGCCCGCGCCTTCCTAAAGGATCTGGAGGATTAGTTCCTAATGCGCGACGACCTGTCAAATGACATTCTTCGTCTCTCCGCTCAGCACATTGTGCTGGTCCTGATCGCCATGGCCGTGGCGATACTGATCGGCATTCCGGGCGGCATCCTCCTCACTCGCCGCCCCTCTCTTCGCAAATGGCTCCTGGGATTGGCCAGTATGGTGCAGACGATTCCCAGCCTGGCTCTTTTCGGCTTTCTGATTCCGCTCCCCTTTATAGGAGGGATCGGCCCCAGAACCGTCATCGTGGCGCTCGCTCTCTATGCGCTCTTGCCCATTCTTCGCAACACCGTCGTGGGCATCGCCTCCATCGATCCCGCGGTCTGCGAAGCGGCAACCGGTATGGGCATGACGGAAGCACAGATTCTGCGCCAGGTGCAATTGCCGTTGGCCACGCGAACCATTTTTGCCGGCATTCGCGTCGCCACTGTCACCACCATTGGCACCGCCACCATTGCGGCGGCTATCGGCGGCGGTGGACTAGGCGTCTTCATTTTTCGCGGCGTGGCCTCCGTCGATTCCACGCAAATTCTTGCAGGGGCAGTGCCCGCAGCGGTCTTGGCCCTGCTGGCAGATGGAGGGTTGGGATGGATCGAACGAAGACTCTCGCCAGTCTGATCGCGGTGCTCCAATTGTGCGCCTGTTCGCATACCGATCGCGCCATCCGGATCGGCTCGAAAAACTTCACCGAACAGATCGTACTCGGTGAAATCATCGCGCAGCACCTGGAGCGCCGCTTGCATCGAAAGGTCGACCGGCGATTCAATCTCGGCGGGACCCTCCTGGCGCATCAAGCTCTCATCACAGGCGAAATCGATCTCTATCCTGAATACACCGGCACGGCCTTGACGGCGATTCTGAAAGACTCCCCTGGCGCCACCGATGCCGCTGCCGTGCTGGAGCGGGTGCGTTCAGAATATCGCCGGCGCTTCCAGATCGATTGGCTGGCCCCGCTCGGCATCGACAACGGTTTTGCCATCGTGGTGCGCGGACCCGAGGCGCGCAGCCGTCAGTTGGAGACGATAAGCGATGCCGCACGCGTCGCGGAAGGATGGAAGCTCGGCGAAGGATACGAGTTCGAACAGCGTGCGGATGGCTTGGCCGCCCTCAAGAATACGTACCGCCTGCGCTTTCGCGCCGCACCAGTTAGTATGGACCTTGGACTGCTCTATCGAGCTCTCGAACAGCGCCAAGTCGACATGATCGCCGGTAATGCCACGGATGGGCTGCTCTCAAAGCTGGATCTCAAGGTTCTCGCCGACGATCGCCATGCCTTTCCGCCGTACCAGGTGTGCATCGCCGCCCGTCAGGACAGCCTGGCCAGGACTCCAGGTCTGGAGCCCGCGCTTCAGGACCTATCCAACAAATTCACCAATCGGATTATGCAACAGCTTAACCATGAGGTGGACGCCGAGCATCGCCCCGTAACCGAGGTGGCTCGCGACTTCCTGAAGCAATCCGGAATGTGACCCGACGGGGTACGATGGCGTTCCGCTACCACTTCCCGTTGTGCGCGCCTGCGTCCACGTGCAGCACCTCTCCGGTGACATGACGATCTTCCGTCAGATAGACGATCGCGTCGACAATATCGGCGACATCGGGTATCTCGCCCATCGGCGAAAGGCTCTTCAAATACTCGCTGGGATCATTTGCGTGCAGAGACGTATTGACCACTCCCGGAGCGACGGCGTTGAACCGTATGCCTTGTTTCGCGTACTCCATGGCGAGGCTCCGCGTGACCGCCTCAAGTCCGCCTTTCGTGACCATGGCGAGCGAAGCGTTGATGCCCGCGAAAGGGTGCTCCACCATGGCGCTGGACACACAAGTGACGCTCCCGCCACTGTTTTGTGTCAACATTTGCTTGACGGCAAGCTGCGTGATATTGATGTAGCCGCGCAGGTTCGTTCCAGACAGCTTTTCGAAATCCTCCGCCGTGTAGTCCGTAAATGGTTTCGTGAGGAAGATGCCCGCGTTATTGACGACGCCATCTATCGAGCCAAAAGTCTTTATTGCGGTCGAAGCGATCTCGATGGCGGTCGAAGGGTCGCCGATGTCGCCTTGGACCACAGTCAGCCGATCCGTAGCAGCGAAGGTGGATGGTGTGATGTGCAGTGAGTTGGCGACCACGTTATAACCGCGCTCGATAAAGGCGTTCGTAACGCCGGCGCCAATTCCTCTCGCCGCACCGGTCACAACCATCGTCTTGCGTTTTGTCTGCATTTCTTCGGCGACTCCCTCTCGCTCCGGCGAGTTGGTTGCATCGCCACAGACGCAATGGAGGGGCCATCGCTAAGTCACTGAAAATCCGCACACCCGCGCCCCGGTCGATACTCATGTGTCCGCAATCTGAGCCGATGGTTCGACGGTCCTGCCGCGGCGCCCGCGCCATCCCTCGGCGTCAGCGGTTCGACGGGCTTATGGAGTTAGCCAACTGTCCGTTTTCAAAGACCGCCAGTAGACTTCTGACGATTCGCGGACACGAGCCTTACGGCAGCTCCTTTTCGACGACGCAAATAGCGATGGCGGGTGGCGTGTTTGTGCGAGTGAGCACGGACAACCGAATTGGGCGCAGTGAACGCTACTGGCGTTTTTGAGCCCGCGTCGGATCGATGGAGTTTACTCATGGCGATGGCGAAACCGGAAAGACTTCTCCCAGCGACGCTGCGCGGCCTTGCGTCGGCTGCTCCACCATGTATTTCAATCGTTCTTCCCGAACGCGAGGCTCGCGATGCGCGAATTGCGTTCAAAGACGCGCTTGTTCAGGTTCGTGCGCAAATGGCAACCAGCGCGCCCAAGCACGACATCGCTTCCCTTCTCGATCCCCTAGAGCTTGCGGCTGCGGAGGTTATCGATTCCTCGAAGGACCCGGCGACGTTCATTTTTCTGCGCTCGCCGGACGTGTGCGAGTCGTTCCGTACGCGATATCTAGTCGGCCAACCCGTCGCGGCCGTTGGTGAGCGCTTTCAGCTTCGCCCTCTGCTGGCGCTTGCCAGCAAGTACCTCGAGTTCTACATTCTCGCCTTAAAGCTGAACGATACGCGCATCTTCAAATGCACGGATCAGTTCTGTGAGGCGGCGAGATTTCCGAAAAACGCGGGTACCGAGGCCGCCGGATTCGTTCCTGGCGCGTCCCAATCCTCGCTTCGCGCGGAGCCAGTGCATGACCGCGACCACCCCGATAACCACCTTGGCCGTTTTTATCGTGAAATCGATCGCGACGTAAACGCTCTCCTGAAGGATGGCCATCCGCCCCTGGTTGTTGTGGGCGTCGAACATGAAGTCGCGCTCTACCATCGTTTGACGACTTATCCTGCCTGCGTGGAACCGGGAATCCGCGGATTACCCGGCCATCTTAGCGAGAACGAAATGTACCGGCAATCGTTGGAGCTGGTTCGGCGGGTGGCCACCGGGCCGGCGCGTCGCGCGCTGGAGAGGTTCGACAAGCAGATGGGAACAGGCCACGCTTCGGCGGATGTGCAGGAGATCGTGAGCGCGGCTTCCACAGGCCGAGTCGAACAACCATTGCTGCTTGAAGACGGGGCCGTTCCGGGCGCGGCCGGCGGCGGAGCCGACCTTCTGGACATAGCCGCCGTGCAAACGCTTCGCCACGGCGGCGACGTTCACACCCTATCGGAGGCGAGCATGCCCGCCGGGGGCCCTATTTGCGCAATCTTCCGCTATGCGTGAGAGGCTTCCTCATACCGTTCCGGGAATCGTCCCGGAAACTCACGTTTCGTGCGGCGCCTTTTCGCGAGGTGGCGCAGGCTGCTCAGAAGGTCCCCATGGCGGCAAACCGCTCAGCCGCAGGCCTATCGCCTGTGCCTCGAACGGAACGCGCCCGATGGGAACGGCGCGCTTCAATCCCCAGTTTGCGCATCTTGTAAACCAGCGTGGTGCGCGGTAAGCCGAGCCGAGTGGCAGCGCCGTTCAATCCACCGATCAGCCAATCGGTTTGCCTCAATACCTCGAGGATGTGCTCGCGTTCGGCGTCGGCGAGCGTCCGGGAGGCCGACGTCGACGGCTGCTTCGTCATCTGCTTCAGGTCTGTCAGCGGGAGACGCAGCACCGATTCCGCCGAAAACACCACGGCGCGTTCTATAAAGTTCTGCAGTTCGCGAATATTGCCTGGCCAGTCGTGCGCTTTCAGCAATGCCATTACGTCGTCCGGGATCGCATCGATGGGTTTGTGGAAGCGCGCGGAGAGCTTCCGTACGAAAAAGTCGACCAGCAACGGAATGTCCTGGACGCGTTCACGCAGAGGCGGCAGACAGATTGGGATCACGTTTAGCCGGTAATAGAGATCGGCTCGAAACTGTTTTTTGGCCACGAGTTCCGCGAGATCCTGATTGGCAGCCGCAACCACCCGCACATCTACCCGAATGGTCTGGCTGCTGCCTAACCGTTCGAACTCCTGCTCCTGCAAGGCGCGCAGGAGTTTGGGCTGCAACTCCAGCGGCAAATCGCCGATTTCGTCGAGAAAAAGCGTCCCCTTGTGCGCCTGCTGGAATCGCCCTTTGGTCTGCGTGCATGCCCCGGTGAAGGCGCCTCTCTCGTGGCCGAAGAACTCGCTTTCCAGCAGGGGTCCGGGTATGGCGGCGCAGCTCAACTTCACGAACGGTCCATGGCTTCGCGAACTTTGCTGGTGTATGGCTTGGGCGATAAGCTCTTTCCCGGTTCCGGTTTCGCCCTGAATTAAGGTTACCGAATCGCTTTTTGCGATCACGCCGATCAAGTTCAAGACTTGTTGAAACGCGGGGCTTTGGCCCACGATTTCTTGAGACATCACAGTGATTCCCCTTTCTATTTGCCGCTGCATTTGTCCGCCCGATCCACCCACGAGCGAACGGCGGACACTTCGCTAATATCAGTGGCTTCGCACCGGCCGAGCCAATCGGATATCGTCGTGACCCGCCAGGTAAGGGCGATTCCAACTCGGCCAGGCTTCCCAGTCCATTCGGCCGCTTAACCGATAGACCACTTCCGAGATCGAGATTTCTATTATTTTAAGCCTAAAGAAGATCACAATTAGGCTCTCCGAATCGCCCTCAGTACGATTCGGTCCCGATCCTCCGGACTTAGCGCGTGGCTTTGTCGCGTCTCGAACCCGGACAGCCTGCGAGCCGGACATTGCAACGCGGCGCGACGATGCATCGCGAGCCACCCGAGTGCAGTAACGCGGATTCCGGCCGGGTCGCAGGGGGGCATCCACATCTGAAAACGTGAAGACTGAGTGCATCTCCGGGTCGCGGCGATATTCGCCAAGGGCCTCCCGCGCTACCGACGATCCCGCCAGCCGCTGAAGGCGCTGACGGCGGACGAACAGGTTCTTGGCCGTTCCAAAAGGCTCTTGAGTCAGCTTTGAAACCGTCGTTTGGTGAAACGACGCAGGTCTTTCCGTCCGGGCCATCCATCAACCGGTCGCTCATGTGGTGAACTTCGCCCGATTCAGCCCGTCCCTCGATGAGGTTCGATCTGTGGGAGGAAGGGCTGGACCGCTGCTGGAACAAGCCGGCCGGGACTTAGCAACGGTCCGGACCTTGCTCGAAAGAGCGGTTGCGGCGTTCGAAATCGCCGCGCGCACCGTCGACCGCGCCGGCAAGTTTCTGGATACAGTCAAGCGGATCTCGAAGAGAACCGCCCCCATCTCGCCGAATTATCGAGCGACGTACCCGGTATTGCCACGACCGGCCGCGAGCAGGTCACGCCGCCAGCGCCTGGCGGCAGGCGGTCAGGATGGCAACGGCTCCCGGGGTGTCGCCGTGGACGCAAATGGTCTGAGCGTTTCCCTCGCGGGCGAAGCGCAAGGCCTGCGCGGCGGCTTCCTGCGGGTCGGTAATGAGGGCGTCGGAGAACTTGCGGGAACGCAGCGAGCCATCGGGTTCGTAACGGCGGTCGGCGAAGGCTTCGGCGGCCACCGGCAGGCCCATCTCGCGCCAGAGGGCCAGAGCGGGCGACCCGGCCAAGCCGAAAACCGTGGCGCGCGGGTTCCAAAGGAGGACGGCACGGCCGATGGCGCGGGCGGTTTCGCCATCGCGGGCCGCCAGGTTGTAGAGCGCGCCGTGCGGTTTCACATGCACGATCTCACCGCCGAGGCGCAGCACCACGGCTTCCAGGCGGCCGATCTGCTCGCGGATGGAGGCTTCGATTTCGGCGGCGCTCATGGCGATTTCGACGCGTCCGAAGTTGGCGCGGTCAGGGTAGCCGGGGTGGGCGCCGATGCGTACGCCGCGGGCCATGGCCAGGCGGGCGGTTCGCTCCATGGTGGCGAGGTCGCCGGCGTGACCGCCGCAGGCGATGTTGGCGGAGGTGATTTGACGGAGGAGCGCGGCTTCGTGGGCGGCGTCTTCCAGTTCCCCGACATCGCAATTCAGATCGATCATGGTCAAGCACCGCCGGCAAGAGACACCGCCGGGAGAAACCGGCGGCGGTACTGCTACAAGAGAGAATACAGCCATTGCTCCTGTTCGCGCAGCAAGGCGAGGGCGCGGTCCAGGGGTATCAGTTCGAAGCGTACCTCATCGCGGGGGCGCAACTGGCCGAGGCGCCAGAAATCGGCGGAGATCACATTGGCGGGTTTGGGATAGCCGCCGGTGGTCTGGTGCTCGACGAAAAGAACGATAGGCTGGCCGCCAGGCGGAACCTGAACGGCGCCGAGCGCGACGCCCTCGGTGAGCATGTGTCCGGCGGGGCTGGGGATGGGCGGGCCGCTGAGACGCAAGCCCATGCGGTTCGACTCCTCGGTAACCAGGTAAGCTGCCTGGTACAACTCGCCGGAAAACCAATCGGCTTGCGGGCCGGCAGTGGCGCGTAGCAGGGGGGCGCGATCGTATTCGGGGGCGGCGCGGACGGAAAAGCGCGGTTTGCGAACGGCCTCCTGGCTTATGGGCAGCACGTCGCCCGAGCGCAGCACGCGGCCACCGAGGCCCGTCAGGACGTGGGTCGAAGCACTGGCGAGTGTCTTGGGAACGGCGATGCCGCCGCGCACGGCCAGGTAACAGCGGGCGCCGGATCGGGTTGGGCCGCAACGGACCAGGGTGCCCGCGGGGATCTCAACGGCGCGCCACAGCGGGAGTCCCGCGCCGAAATCGGAGCCAGTGAGCGCGATGACGGCAGCCGTTTCAAACTCGAACACCCCGCCGGTCAGCGTCATTTCAATCGCCGGGGCGTTTTCCGCGTTGCCGGCCAGAAGATTGGCCGCACGCAAGGCCAGCGCGTCGGCGGCCCCGGAGGCTGAGACCCCGAGGTGGGCGTAACCGAAGCGGCCAAGGTCCTGGAGCGTGGTCTGAAAGCCGGGCGCGACCACTCGAATGCGGTTCAGAAGCAGCCCTCCGAGACGGGGATGAAGCGCACGCGGTCGCCCATGGCGAGCAGCGCCGGGGGTGAGGCGTCCGCGTCGAAGAGGCGCAGCGGCGTCCGCCCGATAATACGCCATCCGCCGGGCGATTCCATGGGGTAAATGCCGGCATGGCTGCCACCGATGGCGACGCTGCCCGCCGGCACGAGTTTGCGCGGGACGGCGAGACGCGGCGTGGCCAGTTCCGGCGGGAGACCGCCCAGGTAGGGAAATCCCGGCGAGAATCCGAGGAAATGCACCAGGTATCGGGCGGAGGCGTGCAGGTCGACGATGCGTTCGGGCGAGAGGCGGGCGTGGCGCGCTACATCTTCCAGGTCGGGTCCAAATTCGCCGCCGTAGCGCACGGGAATCTCAACAGTATGTCGCGGGGGGTCAGGCGCTGCGGCGGATTGGCCGCTCTCCAGGCGTTCACGAACAAGGGCTTCGATTTCAGCTTGGCGGCGGAGGCGGGGGTCGAACTCGACGAGCACGGAAACGTAAGCGGGATGCAGGTTGAGAATTCCACGCAGGCCCTGCAGAGCGTGCGTCAGACGGGCAACCGCGGCGGCCGATTCGGCGGTAACCTCTTCACCGAAGGCGACTAGAAGAGAACGGTCGCTCGCCGCGCGAATGACGGCCAAGCGTCAAGCGCCCTCGATCCGCGCCAGGATCCCGCCCATCTTGGTCCTCAGGTCGGCTACGGTGAACGGCTTGGGGAGCAAGGCGTAGCCCTTCTCGACCACGTACTTCTGGACCAGGTGGGTATTGTCGTAGCCGGAAATGAAGAGTACCTTCAAATCCGACTGCAAGGCGGTGAGTTTGTCCGCCAGCATGGGGCCGCTCATTCCGGGCGCTACCACGTCGGTAATGAGCAACTCGAACGGCCCGTGGTGTTTAAAGAGGGTCAGGGCGTGCTCGCCGCTGTCGGCGGTGAGGACCTTGTAGCCGAACGAGCTGACCATGGCCCCGACGAGCTTTCGGATCTCGGGCTCGTCGTCTACCACGAGAATCGTCTTTCCGTTGTCAGAAGACATCGTACTCCGATTCTAGCGGCGCGCGGGGCCATAGGCAACCATGGGGCGACAAATGGTGTGTTAGGCAGTACCAAACGCCGCAAGTTAGAATCGTCTATTCGCCAAAGACCATGAGCATATCGCGAGCCATCGCCGAACAGATGGAAGGCACGTCCTGGATTCGACGGATGTTCGAGGTGGGGCTACGGCTTCGCCAGGAACGCGGTGTGGAGAATGTTTTCGACTACACGCTGGGGAATCCGGACGTGGAGCCTCCCGCGGCGGTGATTGAGGCGCTGCGGCGGGTGGTGGCGGAGGAGCGGCCGCTGAGCCACGGGTACATGCCGAACGCGGGTTTCCCGGACGTGCGCGCGGCCATCGCCCGGGGCTTGACGGAGCGGACGGGGACGCGGTTCACCGGCGAAGACGTGATCATGACGGTAGGGGCGGCGGGCGCGATCAATACGGCGCTGAAATCGATCCTCGATCCGGGGGATGAAGCGATCGTGCTTAAGCCGTATTTCCCGGAGTACCGCTTCTACATCGAGAACCATGGCGGGCGGGTGGTGGAAGTGGATACCGGTGAGCGGTTCCAGCCGGATGTGGCGCGAATCGCGGCGGCGATGGGGCCGCGCACCAAAGCGATCCTCCTGAATTCGCCGAATAACCCCACAGGCGCGGTCTACCCGGCGGAGGCGCTGCGCGAGTTGAACGCGATTGTGCGCGATCCCGTGATCCTGATTTCGGACGAGCCGTACCGCACGCTGACGTACGACGGCGTCGAGACGCCGGAGACGCTGGCTTTAATCGATCGCGCGGTGGTGGCGTTTAGCTGGTCGAAAGCCATGGCGATTGCGGGTGAACGGATCGGATACCTGGCGATTTCCCCGCGCCTCAAGGAAGCCGCGGCTTTGCGCGACGCCTGCACGTTCGCCAACCGCATTTTGGGCTATGTCAACGCCCCGGCGATCTGGCAGCGGGTGGTAGCCTTGGCCCCGGATGCCATGGTGGACGTGCGCCAGTATCAGGCCAAGCGCGACCTGCTATCGGACGCGTTGAACGGCATGGGCTACGACGCGCCACGCCCGCAGGGTTCCTACTACATGTTTCCGAGGACACCCATCCAGGACGACGTGGCGTTCACCGCCATGCTGCAAGAAGAAGGGATTCTGGCGGTGCCGGGGGTGGGTTTTGGCCGCGGCGGGTACATGCGGCTCTCGCTCACTCTGCCGATGATACAGATTGAGCGCTCGCTGGCGGGCTTTGAGCGGGCGAAGCGGAAAGCTATTGGCGTTACAACGTAGCCAGGCCGATGAGAGTGAGACCCAGGGCGTAACCGGCGAACATCAGGTAAAGGAAGGGCGCCGTGCCCGCCGGGGCGGCGCGGAACTCCTTCCAGATGAGGACTCCCCAGATAGCCGCCACGAGGGTGGCGCCTTGGCCCAAGGCGTAGGATATCGCGGGGCCAGCCACACCGGAGGCGATCACATTCAGGCTGAGAGCGAGCATCCAGATGGCGCCGCCCAGCACGCCGAGCGCGTGCAGTTTGGCTGTGCCGCCGAAGTACTGCCGGTAGGTCCTGCCGCCAGCCTTCATAAAGGCCGTGTTCACGATCACGTTGCTCAACAGCAGGCCGATGGCGAAACAGAGAAGCGCCACATAAGGGCTTAGGAACCCGGCCTCGGCCACGCCCGTACGGAAATTCGGGGAGATGGTGCTCACCAGACGGGGATAAAAGAACCCCATCAGCGCGCCGGCGACCACGGCGAAGGCCACGCCGCGCATCCAACCGCGCCCAGGCGGCCGGGGGAGCTTGCTGTGGGCGACTGCGGAGAAGACCATCGCCAGGATCACCAGCCCAACGCCGCCGAAAAGCGCCGCCGGGTTACCTTTCGGCGCCTGCAGGTAACTGGCGAGTGTGCCGATGACGAGCGCCAGACCGACGCCTACAGGGAAGGCTACGGACATGCCGGCGGCGTCGATGGCGACCACCAGCAGAATGTTCGAGACGTTGAAAATGGCGCCGCTCAGGAGGGCGCCGCCGATCGCGCCCACAGGCGCCACGGACCAAACGACTCCCGCCGCCGTTTCCGAGCTTCCAACGCCCCCCAATGCAAACAGGAACAGGACCGAGAAGAGGAATACGCCGAGAGCGTAGTCCCAGTAGAAGAGTTCGAACGGCCATTCGGTCTTGCCGGCGAGTTTCTGGGTGTTGGCCCAGGAACCCCAACCGAGCATGGTAATCACACAGAACAGGATGGCAATGGGGAGCGAGCTTACCGTGAACAAGCGACCTTCCTCCTGAGCGCCAGGGGCGCAAGCCGAACACGGTATTATCGCGCCAATCGCGTCGCGGCGCCGGTTAAAAAACCAGCAAGGCGACGTCGAGGGGTTCCGCGCGGGTTGGGGGCGGGGGTTGGACCGGCAGCGTCAGGGAGCGGGCATCCAACGTGCCATCGTAGCCTTCGGCCATAAGGGTGTAATGGGTGGTGTGCTCGGGGACAATTTGGAGGCAGTGGTTGGACGAGGGATACACGCCCCGCAACATGGGGGAGATGTGCACCGTCTTGGCGTTTTCAACGCCGTAGCACAACATGGCCGTTTCGCCCGGCAGCATAAGCCCGGTGCTGGCGTAAAACTGGAGAATTCGGACGTGACCCGCCCGCGCGCCGGCCCAGGTGGTGGGGCGGCCTCCGCGGACGGAATCCAATCCCCACATGGCGAGGAGGACCGCCGCGGCCGCAATCGGTTTTGCGAAACGAACGGGCATGGCGACTACTGCTCTATAGACTCGGCGATTCCGGTGAAAGTTGCAAATGCGATAGCCTGATAAGTACATGCCCACCCGGATCGTTCAAGTCGATGCGTTTACCGACCGGCCTTTTGCCGGCAATCCAGCGGCCGTTTGCGTGCTTCGCGAAGCGCCCAGCGAACAGTGGATGCGGGATGTAGCGCGTGAAATGAACCTCTCGGAGACCGCATTCCTGGTTCCCGAGGACGACGGCTTTCGCCTGCGGTGGTTCACGCCGGCGGCGGAGGTGGACCTGTGCGGCCACGCCACCGTGGCCAGCGCCCATGTGCTGTGGCAGGACGGGCATCTGGCGCCAGGGGCCCAGGCCAGGTTCCACACACGGAGCGGCCTGCTTCTGGCGGACCGCCGCGGGGATTGGATTGAGCTCGATTTTCCCGCTACGCCGGGTGTCCCCGCGGACGCGCCGAAGGGATTGTTCGCAGCTCTGGGATGCCGGGAACAGGCGGTGCTGCGGAACCGGTTCGACTACCTCTTGGAGTTGGATTCGGAAGCCGCCGTACGCCGCATGGCGCCCGATTTTGGCGCGCTGGGGAAGATTGAGGCGCGAGGCATCATTGCCACCGCCAGGGCGTCCACGGCCGGCTACGATTTCGTTTCGCGGTTCTTCGCGCCCGCGGTGGGGGTGAATGAAGACCCGGTTACCGGCTCGGCGCACTGCGCTCTGGGCCCGTATTGGGGTGGGGTCCTTGGGAAGACGGGGATGACCGCCTTCCAGGCTTCCGCGCGGGGCGGAATCGTTCGAGTGCGGCTGGAAGGCGACCGGGTGATACTGGGCGGCCAAGCGGTCACTGTGATGGCCGGCGAACTGATGGCTTGATCGGTGGGGCAGGGGCTGCCCAACCCTGTTAACAACGAGAGCACGGGCTAAAGCCACGGCTGAAGCCGTGCCCTGATCTACAACACAACCGGGCCAAGAAGGCAGCCGGGCCCACGGAGACGGTGGGCGCCCCGGGCCGCCCCACCAAGCTACTGAGCCGGCGTCGCCGCGCCAGCGGGCGCGTCCAGCGATTCCTCGATGAATGTGCCCGCAGGGTGGAAGTTGTCTACGTCCTTCCACTCCTTCGTGGATCCGACCTGCTTGAGCAGTCCCAACTCGCCCAGCGCCCACAGCGAATCGCCCTTGCCGAAGACTTTGGAGAGGAACAGGTTCTTGTTGACCACGTCCACAGTCCAGGTCTGGCCGCCGTCTTCGCTCAGAAGAAGCTGCTCGTCCGCCGCGATCCAAATGTGACCGGCCTTGTCGATGGTCACCGAGGAAAGCTGCGACTTAACGGGGCTCTTCAGGGTGCGCCAGGTATCGCCTCCATCGCTGGTGGCGATCAATTCTCCGGCGAATCCGCATGCCCAGCCGTTCTTCTCGTCGCGGAAGTAGACTGTATTGAGAGAGAAAGCGGCAAAGTCGTTCGTGACATCGGTCACGGTAGTAGCGCTAATGGCAGCGACGCTCGCGCCGCCGTGGAGCGTTTTCCACGTCTTTCCGCCATCGGCGGTACGGAGGATCGTGCCCGACCAGCCTACCGCCCAGCCGAGGTTCGGATTGAGGAAATAAATCCCTTGCAGGTCCTGGGTAGTGCCACTGGTCTGTTTCACCCATGTAACCCCGCCGTCTTCGGAATGCAGAATAATGCCATCGAACCCGCCAGCCCAAGCGAGGTTGCCAATCACTTGAACGGACACCAGGTGTTCGGTAGTAAAGTTCTGCTTTTTCGCGTCTACGCGCTTTACCCATGTCTTGCCGCCATCGTCGGTCGCGAAAATCGTTCCAGAGTTACCCACCACCAGCCCGTGGGTGTCATCGCGGAAGGCGATCGCATGAAGATCGGGGGTGGCGCCCAGGACAAGGGACGCCCTTTGTTCCGCCGTCATTGTGGACGACGCACGGACATCCGGTGGTTTGGCTATTCTCTGCATGGCCCAGTGACCGCCAGCATCGTTTGTGACGTACACCATGCCTTGACCGCAAAGGAGATACGCGGTGGTGGGGCTGGTCGCGAAAGCATCGCGCAGGTAGCAGATGTCGCCCGCAGCGGAGGCTGCAATCGGCAGGGCCAACATCCCGATCAATCCAATCCATTTTGCCAGGTTCTTACGTTTCAACATGGGCCTCGGCTCCGAAAAAAGACACTTCCAACTGAGAAATACGATGAAAATGCGGCCGAGGTTACCCGCTCAGGGAGGATAAACTTCGGAACATGGCTATTTCGGGCCATGACCGGGAAGGCAGACGTCGCACAAACCGCGTGGGCGCAAGGTTCGCCGCAAGTACAATAGTAGCAGTATAGACGAATGCTTGGGACCCCGCCCGATGCCGCCGCCGCTTCCGCCCCTTACTTGTCCCTCCGCAAGGGTTTTATGGCCACCTTCGCGGGGAACGCGGCATTCGCCGCCAGCCAGTGGGCCGTGTTGAGCCTGATTGCGAGGCTTGGCGGCGCCGTAATGCTGGGTGAGTACGCTTTGGCGCTGGCCATCGCCACCCCGATTGCGCTGTTTTCTCATCTAAACCTACGGGCGGTACTGGCTACGGATATGGAGCGCCGGCATCCGTTTGGCGACTACCTGGCGGTGCGGATGGGGACGGTAGGTTTGGGAGTCCTGGGGGTGGCCGGAATCGCCGCCGCGGGCGGTTATGCGTGGCCGGTGGCGGCCGTCATCGTGGGGACGGGGGTGGTTCTGAGCGCGGACAACCTCAGCGACATCTACTACGCGGCCATGCAGCGGCGAGACCGCATGGACCAGATCGGCGGATCGACGGCCGCGCGGGGAGCGCTCTCGGCAGCGGCGCTGGGCCTGGTTCTATGGCTGACTCACAGCCTGCCGGCGGCGGTAGCGGCCCAAGCGGCGGGACGCATCGCCGTGCTGGTGACGTACGACCGGCCGGTGGGACAGGCGGGGGAGTCGATGGCCAAATCCGGGGCCCGCGTCCAGGCGAGCATTCTGCTGGTGGCGTTGCCGCTTGGGATCGTCCTGATGCTGCTCTCGCTAGCCGGAAACCTGCCGCGCTACGCGATCGAAGGCCGATTCGGCATGGCTGCGCTGGGAGCATTTGCGGCCCCGGCTTCGTTCATGGCTGTGGGGGCGACCATGGTAAATGCGCTCGGGCAAGCGGCTACTCCGAGGTTGGCGCGCTACTTCAGCCAAGGCGACGCGCCACGCTTCCGCCGCCTGGCGCTGCGACTGACGGGCGTCGCGGCCATGCTGGGTGCGGCGGGGATCGGCGTGGCGCTGGTCATGGGCCGATTTGCGCTAGCCCTGCTCTACGGCGGCAGCTATGCCGCCTACTCAGGCCTGCTGGTCTGGCTGATGGCCGCCGCCCTGGTTAACTACGTCGCCGGCGCGATGGGGTACGTTATTACCGGCGCGCGCGCGTTCGCAGCCCAGGCGCCGCTGTTCGCGGCAGTTGCGGCCACTTCGGGGGTGGCAAGCTGGCTGCTGGTTCCACGGTTGGGATTGGAGGGAGCGGCCGCGGCGTTGGGAGCCTCGTCGTTGGTGCAGGCCGGCGGATCGTTACTGATCCTGAGCCATGCCTGGCGGTCCCGGACATTTCCAGACCGCACGGGAGATGGGAGCGGCGGAAGGGACCTGGCATGCCCGGCGCCGGCGGCGAAATGAAGCGGGATTCGTACCTGGAGCGCGTGGCGTGGGCGCTGCTATGCCTGCTGGTTTTCTCCCTTCCCCTGGAAAAGGGGATTCAGTTCCCGCATCTGGGCACCGTTTCGCGGCTGCTGGGCCAAGCTGCGTTCCTGGCCGGCGCGGCCGCGGTGGTTCGGGGCGGCAAGCTGCGCACCCCGAATGCAGCCTTGCCGCTGGCGGCTATTTTCGTGCTGTGGGGCGGCTTTTCCTGGTTTTGGAGCTTAGCACGGCCGGCGACCCTGGCGCACTTCGTCACCATGGCGCAGTTATTCGGGATGGCATGGCTGATCTGGGAACTCTGCCGCACGGCGGAGGCGCAGATGCAGTTGATCCGGGCCTTTGTGGGGGGTGCGGCGGTCTCATCGGGGTGGACCGTCGCGCGGGCTGTGCTGGGCCGCCAGACCAATTACCGCCGCTTCGCGACCGCCGGTTTCGACCCTAACGACCTGGGCATCACGCTCGCCATCGCCTTGACTTTCACGCTCTACCTGAGCACCCGCGTGCGCGGCGCGGCGGTCTGGCTGGTGCGGTTGGCGGCCGTACTCATTGTCGCGGCGATTCTGCTGACGGCCTCGCGAACGGCGCTGGTAGTCTCTCTGATGAACGTGGTTTACGTAGCGCTGGCTTGGCGCCACACCAACGTTGGACAAAGGGCATCCTCGATTGCGATGCTGGTCCTGCTGATCGTGGGGACCTTCTGGCTGGCGCCCTTGGCCACTCGCAGGCGGCTCGCGACGCTGCCCCGCGAGGCCACCGAGGGCACGTTGCACGACCGCACGCGAATCTGGAAGGCCGGAATACAGCTCTTCGAGCGCTATCCGGCGCTCGGCGTTGGCCTGGGAGCTTATCCGAAGGCGGCCTACCCTGCGCTGCACATCCACTACAACGCCCACAACACGTTTCTGTCGGTACTGGTGGAAACGGGCATCGCCGGTTTCGTATTGTGGGGGCTGTTGCTGGCCACGCTGGCGTGGTTTGCCGGACTGCTCGCCGCCCGCGAGCGCGCGTTGTGGTTCACAGCTTTGGCTGTCTGGGGCGTGGGCGTAATGACGGTGACGTGGGAACAGCGTAAGCCGACATGGCTGATCTTCGCCTTGATTATGACGTCCTGGGCGCGCGCGTTCCGGACGGAGGAAGGCCAGCCTTGAAGATCCGCGTGCTCGAAGTGCTGGCCTCGCTGCGCCGGGCCGGCGCCGAACGGGTGGCTGTGTCCATCGCGTGCGGGTTGGACGGCTCCAGGTTTGAAACCGAGGTGATTTCGCTCAAGCCTGCCTTTGCCGGGGGATTCGAGCCGGTACTTGAAGAGCATGGCGTTCCGGTGGAGCATCTCGGGAAGCGGAACGGCCTTGACCCGCGCATGTGGCCCAGGCTGGCCGGAGCGTTCGGCCGCTTCCGCCCGGACATCGTACACACGCATTCCTATGTAATGCGCTACGCGTTGCCGGCGTGGGGGCTGGCGCGGCACGGGACGGTGGTGCACACGGTGCATAACGTTGCCGATAAGGAAGTGGAACCGCTCGGGCGGGCCGTTCACCGCATCGCTTTTCGCGCCGGCGCGTTGCCGGTGGCGATTTCGGAAGAGGTGGCGCGATCGTTTGAGAGCATGTACGGCTTTCGGCCGGTGGCCACCATTCCCAACGGGACGGATACGCGTCACGGTTTTCGGGCCGAGGCGCGCGAGGTCTGGCGGCGCGGTCACGGCTTTGGCTCGGGCGATTTCCTGGTGGCGTCGGTAGCGCGGTTCGAGCCGCAGAAAAACCCGCTGGGGTTGATCGAGGCCTTCGCGCGGGCGTTGGCCGGAAATGCGGCCGCGCGCCTGGTGATGGCCGGTGAGGGCAGCATGTTGGAGGCGAGCCGCAATTTGGCGGCGCGGCTCGGCGTGGGTAGCCAGGTCTGTTTTACCGGCCTGTGCGTGGATGTACCGGAGTTACTTTCGGCCTGCGACCTGTTCGTGCTGGCTTCGGACTGGGAGGGATCTTCGGTGGCAATCATGGAGTCCATGGCTGCTCGGCTGCCGGTGGTAGCCACCGCCGTGGGCGGGGTACCGGAATTGGTCGAAAATGGCGTGACGGGACTGCTGATTCCGGCCGGCGACGCGGCGGCGCTGTCCGCGGGGATCGCCGAGCTGGCCGGTAATCTGGCGAAACGCCGGGAATTTGCGGAGGCTGCGAGGCTTCGGGCGTCCCAATTCGATGCCGGCACGATGGTGGAACGTTATGCGGCGCTGTTCGAGCGCGTATGCCAGGGGGAGGGCCGGTGCCGCGCATCGCGATGCTGACCACATGCCTGTCGCCGGGGGGCGCGGAAGGGCAAGTGTTCCGCTTGTCGCTCGAACTAAAGCGCCGGGGTTGGGAGCTGGCGGTGGTTTCGTTATTGCCTCCGACAGCATACGTGGATGCTCTCGAAGAGGCCGGAGTGGCGGTGCTCTCCCTGTTCATGCGGCCTGGAGCGCCCGACCCGCGGGGCCTCATTCGCCTGGCGGCGGCGCTAAAGCGAGTTCGGCCTCAGGTGTTGCATAGCCACATGTTCCACGCCAACGTGCTGGGGCGCCTCGCGCGGCTGCTTTGCCCCGTGCCGGTGGTCATTTCAACCCTCCACAGCGCCGCCGAGATCCCCCATCGCGCGGTTTCCGGCGGAACGCGGCGACGCGATTGGCTCTACCGTTTGACCGATCCACTGGCCGACGCCGTGGTGGCGGTGAGCCGCGCCGCCGCCGACCGCCACGCCTCCTCCCGCGCCGTGCGCCCAGGAAAGCTGCGGGTGATTCCGAACGGAGTGGATACGGCCGTCTTCCGCCCCGATCCGGAGCGGCGCGAGCGCGCCCGGCGCGAGCTGGGAATCGAATCTGAGTTCGTCTGGCTGGCGGCGGGCCGCTTGATGTGGAAGAAGGACTACCCCACGCTCTTGCGCGCCTTCGCGCGATGCGGTGGCAGCAGGCTTCTGATCGCCGGGTGCGGGCCGCAAGAGGCCGAACTCAAGCAGATGGCCGCCGAGCTTGGCATTGGCGCACGGGTGCGCTTCCTTGGGCAGGTGCAGGATATGCAGGCGCTGATGAATGCGGCCGATGCGCTGGCGTTGTCGTCAGTGGTGGAAGGCTTGCCGGTAGCGCTGTTGGAGGCGGCAGCCAGCGGTCTGCCGGCGGCGGCGACGGATGTGGGAGGAGTGCGCGAGATCCTGGGCGACGGAAAAGCCGGTCTGGTGGTTCCGCCGAACGATCCGGCGGCCATGGCGGCGGCCATGGAGCGGCTGGCGGCGCTGCCGGGGGAGCGGCGGGAAGAAATGTGCCGCGCCGCGCGCGCGACGGCCCTCGCGCGGTTCGACCTGAACGTGGTGGTTTCGCAGTGGGAAGGCACGTACCGCGGGCTGCTGGAGAACGCCTGGCGATGGATGTGACCAGCCGCTTCGTGCTCGATTTTGCGCGCCGCTTCGCGAAGGCGGGCTCAAACCCGCCGCGCAGGATCCTCGATTTCGGCTGCGGCGCCGGCCGCCTGGTGGTGGAAGGCCGCGCCGCCGGTCTGGAGATTTGGGGAGCGGACGTATACTACGGCGGATCGGCGACACGGCGCGAAGCCGAGGCCTCCGGTTTGCTGGGTTCGGCAATCCGGGAGATTCGTGACGGCCGCCTTCCATTCGACGACGCCACCTTCGATCTGGTGGTGAACAACCAGGTGCTGGAGCACGTGGAAGACCTGGACCGCGAGTTGGCCGGGATCCACCGCGTACTGAAGCCCGGCGGCGTGGCTCTGAGCCTGTTTCCCTCGCGCGATGTCTGGCGCGAGGGCCATATCGGCATCCCGTTCGCGCATTGGTTTCGGCGCGGATCGCGGGCCCGGTTGTGGTACGCGTGGGCGCAGCGCTGGCTGGGATTCGGCTATTGGAAGGAGCAGGCGGCCACCAGGCGCCAGTGGGCCATGGACAAGTTGGCGTGGATCGACGCCTACACCCGCTACCGCTCGCGCGCCGAGATTTTTCGCGCTTTCGACCGCTATTTTCGAAATGAGCCGAGGGAGGCCGATTACATCCGCTACCGGCTATGCCAAAAGCGGTGGCGCGCTCCGGCGGCGCAGCTACTGCGCTTTCCGCCGGCGAGCGCAGCGGCCGTGGGCTTGTTTCGTAAACTGGCGTTCCTGGTAATCCTCTCGCGAAAGGCGGACCCATGAGGATCGCCTACGTGGTGACCCGCGCCGACTCGGTGGGCGGCGCCACCATACACGTGCTGGAGATGGCGCGGGCGATGCTCCAGCGGGGACACGACGCAACGGTCTTCATCGGCGCCGACGGTCAAGCCGGCCGCCTGCTGGCCGAGGCGGGCGTACCGGTGCATCCTTTGCGGTTTCTGCGCCGGGTCGTTCGTCCGGACACAGACTTGCTTAGCTTCCTCGAATTGAAGGCGGCGCTGCGCGACTTCCGGCCCGATCTGGTCTCCACGCACACCGCCAAGGCCGGCTGGATTGGACGCGCGGCGTGCGCCTGGCTCGGCATTCCCGCCATCTACACCCCCCACGGATTGCCGGTTGGAGACCGGATGCCGGGAGTGCGGGGCCTCCTGTTCCCGGCCGCGGAACGGGTGGCCGGCGGTTGGGCGCGCGCGGTGATTTGCGTCTGCGAGCACGAGCGCAAGCTCGCCTTGGCCCACCGCATCGCCCCGCCGCAAAGGCTGCTGACGATTCCGAACGGCGTTCGGGAGATCCCCGCGGAGCTCCGCGCCAGCCCGGGGGCGAAGCCCGCGCGAATCGGGATTGTGTCCGTGGCGCGGTTCGAGACGCCCAAAGACCATGCCACGCTGCTGCGCTCGCTGGCCCCGCTTGCGGGCCTCGAATGGGAACTGGAACTGGTGGGCGACGGTCCTTTGCTTCCCGCCTGCCGCGCCTTGGCCGCGAGCCTGGGAATCGCCGGAAGAGTCCACTTTTTGGGTTACTCGCGGGAGGTAGCGGCAGTCCTGGCGCGCGCGCAGATCTTTGCCTTGTCTTCGCGCTCCGAGGCGCTCCCCCGCAGCGTGTTGGAGGCTATGCGCGCGGGACTGCCTGTAGTGGCTACCGACGTGGGGGGGATACCGGAGTTGGTGGATAATGGAGGTAACGGTACGCTGGTTCCCCGGGATGACGCTGGAGCGCTCTCGGCGGCGCTGGCCGGATTGATTGGGGATGCCCCGCGCAGGTTACAACTGGGAAACGCGGCTCGTCTTACCTACGAGACCCGCTTTCGGCTGGAGTACATGATTGAGAAAACGGCGGCCGTCTACGAAATGGCGTTGACCCATGATGCCGCGAAATAGACCAGCGGTGGCGTCAGCCGGGGCCGTTTGGCCGAATTGCGCCACACTCTTGACCATCGGCGCCCCCAAGTTGCTGGGTGGGGGGCCGCAACGCTTTAAGCGCGTCTTCGACCTGATTTTCGCGGCGCTTCTGGCCCTGGCGGCGGCGCTGCCCGCCTTGCTGATCGCGTTGGCGATCGCGCTCGATTCCCCCGGTCCGGTGCTCTTTGGCCACACCCGCGTCGGGAAGGGGCGGCGCGCGTTCCGCCTGTGGAAATTCCGCACCATGAGCGACGACGCCGGCGCGCGCCTGGCGGAATATCTGGCGGCAAATCCCGGCCGCGCCCGGGAATGGGCGCAAACCCAAAAACTGCGCGCCGATCCGCGCGTCACCAGGGTGGGCCGTTTCCTGCGCAAGACGAGCCTGGACGAACTGCCGCAGTTATGGAACGTGCTGCGGGGCGATATGAGCCTGATTGGACCGCGGCCGATCGTTTCGCAAGAGACGCCCAGGTACGGCGTGGGTTTCGCGCTGTACGCGCAGGTTCTGCCGGGCTTGACCGGCCTCTGGCAGGTATCGGGCCGCAACGATACGCACTACAGCCGCCGAGTGGATCTGGACTGCCAGTACATCCGCAACTGGAGCGTGGCTTTGGATCTCAAGATTCTGGCCAAGACCGCCGGGGTGGTGGCGCGGGGCCGAGGGGCGTACTGAAGCGAATTCTGAGAGATTTGACGCCGCGAAGGCACTAACATCCTTCGACGATTTGTTCCAGAATAGGAACCATGGCGCCAAGAGCCAGTGCCCATCTCAGCGGCGAGGAGGCGGTAAGATATTCCTTGGGCGAGATGTCCGAAGAGGAACTCGCGCGCTGCGAAGAACACCTTTTGGTCTGCGATGCGTGCCGGCGGGAGGTAGCGGCCAGCGACGCATACGTGGAAGCGATGCGGAAAGCGGCCGCACAATTACGGAGAGGGAAAGCGAAGCCAGACCGGAAGTGAACGCAGGGCCGGATCAGGCGGGGTTTTCATCCGCTTCGGGCATCTCCGGATTCCGCAGGTATTCCTCTGGGAGATGGCTCTCCAGATCGCGGGCATCGTGAAGGACCCGAACAACGTCGATCGCATCTTCGCGGCAGCGGTAGACGAGGAAATGCCGGGGCTTTCCGACAACTCCCAGATCGTTCCGCGCCCGTAGGCGGCTAAAGAACAGGTGATATGTCCGTATGCCGCGCGCCAGATCCCGCCGCTCCCGCGATCCGGGCCTTTGCGGGTCGGCTGCGATATCGCGAATCGCCTGCTTCAGAAGATTCCTGTAGCGCGCGGCCGCGCGCTCGCCAAACCGTTCCTGGCTCCATATCAGGGCTTCGCGGATATCCATCCGTGCGGCAGGGGCCAGGACGATACGCCGTGGCCGGCGGTTCTCAGGCACGCTTGCCTTTGGCAAGCTCGGCCGAAATCGCGGCGCCAAGCCGATCGATATGCTCTTCGAGTGCGTCTGTGGAGCGAAACTCCAGGCCCTCATCCCGGTCGATCTGGTTCAGCCCTTCGCTCACGGCGCTACGCAGCCATTTTAGTTTGGCGCGCTCTTCCCGCTTCCGGAGCTCCATGAGCCGCAGCCCTTCACGCACCACCTCGCTGGCGCTGCCGTAGCGGCCGGAGACCACCTCGGCCTCAATGAACCGGTCGAAGCGGTCTGTCAGGTTGATGTTTCGGGTCGGCATACATCCTCTATGCCATGCTAGCAAAACTGGCAAAAACTGCCAACCACGGGTCGCCGCTTGGGAACGCAGTGAGGGCCGGCCTCATCCGCTATCGCTGATTCTGTTTCAGAACCTTTTTCCGCAACCGGATCGATTGCGGCGTTACTTCCACGTATTCGTCGTCGCGGATGAACTCGATGGCCTGCTCTAGGTTCAGAATGCGCGGCGGCACCAGGCGGATGGCTTCGTCGGCGGTGGAGGCGCGCATGTTGGTCAGCTTTTTTTCCTTGACGATGTTGATGTCGAGGTCGGCGTCGCGCGCGTTCTCACCCACAATCATGCCTTCATAAACTTCCGTGCCGGGGCTGACGAAGATCTCGCCGCGTTCCTGCAGGTTGAAAATGGCATAGCCAGTGGCGCGGCCGGGACGGTCGGCCACCAGCGATCCGGTCGGTCGCGTCGCAATGTCGCCCTGCCATTCGATGTGGCCGAGAAACAGCGAGTTCATGATGGCGGTGCCGCGTGTGTCGGTGAGAATCTCGCTGCGCAGCCCGATCAACCCGCGGGACGGCACGTGGAATTCCAGGCGGACGCGGCCGGAGCCGTGATTGACCATCTTGTTCATCTTGCCCTTACGCTGGCCGAGTTTTTCAATCACTACGCCGAGGAACGCCTCGGGACAGTCGATGATGAGGCTTTCGAGCGGCTCTTCGAGCTTTCCATTGACGGTTCGTGTGATGATTTCGGGTTTGCCCGCCATCAGCTCGTAGCCTTCGCGGCGCATCATCTCGATGAGAATGGCAAGTTGAAGCTCGCCGCGTCCCATAACTTTGAAGGTGTCGTGGCCGAGTTCTTCCACGCGGATGGAGACATTCGTGAGCAGCTCCTTATCGAGCCGCTCGCGCAGATTGCGCGACGTCACCCATTGGCCTTCGCGGCCGGAGAACGGGCCGGTGTTGATGGTGAAGGCCATGGCGATGGTCGGCTCGTCGATCTGGATCTGCGGCAGCGGCATGGGCGTTTCGGCGCTCGTGACGGTCTCGCCGATGGTGATGCCCTCCACGCCGGCAATGGCCAGCAGGTTGCCGGGCACGCCGACGGTCTCATCCACGCGCTTCAAGCCCTCGAAGGAGTAGAGCTTGGTAATGCGGGTGGTGTGGAGCGAACCGTCGCGCTTGGCGATGGCCACCGTATCGCCATACCGCAGCGTGCCTTCAAACACGCGGCCAATGCCGAGCCGGCCGAGGTAGTCGCTGTAATCCAGGTTGGCGATGATCATCTGCAGCACGCCCTCGGGGTCTCCCACCGGAGCGGGAATGTGCTCGAGGATGGAGTCGAACAGGGGCCGCAAGTCGGTGGACGGGTCGTCGAGCGTGCGCTTGGCGACGCCGGTCTTGGCGATGGTGTAGAGCACCGGGAAATCGAGCTGGTCCTCGGTGGCGTCCAGGTCGATGAAGAGATCGTAGATTTCGTCCAGCACTTCCGGCACGCGGGCGTCCTGGCGGTCGATCTTATTGATGACGACTATGGGCGGCAGCTTGGCCTCCAGGGCCTTCGAGAGGACGTAGCGGGTCTGCGGCAACGGTCCTTCGCTGGCGTCCACGAGCAGCATGACGCCGTCCACCACTTTGAGGGCGCGCTCCACTTCTCCGCCGAAATCGCTGTGGCCGGGCGTATCCACGATATTGATCTTGACGCCGTGGTAACGAATGCCGGTGATCTTGGCGAGGATGGTGATGCCGCGCTCGCGCTCGAGCTCGTTGGAATCCATGACGCGCTCGACGTGCTCTTCGTGCGAGCCGAAAATACCGCTCTGGTTGAGCATGGCGTCCACGAGTGTGGTCTTGCCATGGTCCACATGGGCGATGATGGCGATGTTGCGAATGGCTGTGTTGCTGGTTCTCATGAAATCACGTCAGTCGGTTGAGGCGGGGTGCGGGCGTCCTACGCCGTCCGGGAACCGCGGTACTACGCAAAGGGGATTGCGGCGCCACCGCTGTGGCGCGTAACTCCAAGTCTATCATGCGGCGCCTCGGCGTCGCCCCGCGGCTGCGCTACGGGCTTCCTACCGCGGCCTGAGCAACGCCGCGTTTACGTTCGACGTCACCGCGCCTTCCGAGGCGGACGACACCAGCGCGCAATACTTCGCAAAAACGCCGGACGGGTAACGCGGCGCAGGCGGCTTCCATGCCGCTAGGCGGCGCTTCAGCTCTTCGGGAGCGACGTCCAGATTGACGACGCCGGCGTCGACATCCACAGTGACGGAGTCGCCTTCGCGAACGGCCGCGATCGGGCCGCCGTTGTAAGCTTCGGGGGCAACATGGGCGATCATGAAGCCGTGCGTGGCGCCGCTGAAGCGTCCGTCGGTCATGAGCGCGACGCTGTCGGACAGGCCGGCGCCCACAATGGCGCCCGTGACGCCCAGCATTTCGCGCATGCCCGGCCCGCCGCGCGGACCCTCGTAGCGGATGATCACCACGTCGCCGGCTTTGATTTGCCCGTGGGTGACGGCCGTCATGGCGTCCTCTTCACGGTCGAAAACCCGCGCCGGTCCGTGGTGGACCTTCTTCTCATGCCCCGCGAGCTTGATGACGCAGCCTTCCGGCGCCAGGGTGCCGCGCAAAATGGCGATTCCGCCGCGCGGTTTGAGCGCCTTGTTCAAGGGCAAAATCACTTCCTGTCCAGGAGTTTCCACCGCGTCGGCGGCTTCTTCGGCGAAGGTGCGGCCGGTCACCGTGAGAGCGGACCCGTCCGCGAGCTTGCCTTCCACCAGGCGCTGGGCGATCACGCCGATGCCACCCGCCTTATCGACGTACGGGGCCATGAAACGCCCGGCCGGCTTGAGGTCGACAAAGATCGGCGTTCGCGCGCAGACGACCTCAAAATCGTCTATCGAAAGCGGCACCTCGGCTTCGCGCGCCATGGCCAGCAAGTGCAGCACAGCGTTGGTGGAACCGCCGGTGGCGGCCACGCCGGCGATGGCGTTCTCGAAAGCCGTTCGCGTGCACACGTCGCGCGCCCGGATGTTGCGGCGCACGGCTTCCATCACAACCTGCCCGCAGCGGCGGGACACGTCTTCCTTGCGCTTGTCCACCTGCGGCACAGCGGCGGTACCCATGGGAGCGAGGCCGATCAGCTCCATCACGGTGGCCATGGTGTTGGCCGTGAACTGGCCGCCGCACGCGCCCGCGCCGGGACACGCGTGGTCCTCGATATCGAGCAGCTCCTCGTCCGAGATGCGGCCCGCCGCATTCGCGCCCACCGCTTCGAACACATCGCCCACACTGATGTCGCGGCCCTTGTGCTTGCCGGGCAGGATGGACCCGCCATAGAGGATTACGCCGGGGATGTTGAGCCGCAGCATGGCCATGGCCGCGCCCGGAATGGTCTTGTCGCAGGCGACCAGAGCCACCACGCCGTCGAACATGTGGCCGCGCACCAGGAGCTCGATGGAATCGGCGATGGTTTCGCGGCTCACGAGCGAGGCCTTCATTCCCTCGGTGCCCATGGTGACGCCGTCGCTGATGGCAATGGTGTTGAACTCCATGGGAGTGCCGCCGGCCGCGCGTATGCCTTCCTTCACGTGAACCGCCAACTCGCGCAAGTTGTAATTGCACGGCATGGTTTCGATCCAGGTATTGGCCACGCCGATGATGGGCTTCTTGAGGTCCTCGTCAGTGAAGCCGATGGCTTTGAGCATGGCGCGCGCGGGGGCGCGGTCGCGGCCCTGGGTGATGGTATAGCTGTTGAGTTTCATGAGTAAACCTAAATTTAACATGGCTCCGGCAGCCCTTTCGGCGGCGGCCTGAGCGGAATCTATCATATAATACGCGCCATGGCGCGAATCGACAGATACACAAAGACAATCCTCACGGTAATCGCTTTGCTACTGGCGGCGATTGCGCTGAAGCCCGTCGTTCAGCCAATTCCGGCCAGCGCTCAAGCTTCGCTTAACGGCGTACAGTTCATCCCCGCATCGAACAGCTTTGACGCTTTCGATACAAGGAATGGCGACGTCTGGTTCTACTCCTATGACAGCGGAAAGTACTCGGCCAGATACCTGGGCCGAATTACTCAACTTGGGCAATCGATGACCGACATGCTGCACGCGCCGGGGCAGAAATAGGCGGCATCGGGCCAGGCCCGCCGGCGGTATAATCTCCCCACGGGGATCGATAACCGATTCCGGTTGGGTTGGAAAGGGAGGATGGGATGCTACGGGCCGAAGTTCTGGGGATGGTTGTGTTCTTCGCGCTAGCGGTGCGTTTCTCGGAGGGGCAGTCGGCCGGGAGCGCTGCCAAGGGGCTTTTGCTGGTCGCCAACAAGAACGACAGCACACTGGGGATCATCGATCCCGAGTCCGGGCGGACGCTGGCAGCGGTGGCCGAGGGCGGCGTCACAGGGCATGAGGCGATCGCGTCTCCGGACGGGCGGTTCGCCTACGTGCCTATCTATGGCAATTCGGGCGTGGGCAAGGCCGGCACGGACGGCGCGAACCTGGTGGTCATCGATATTGCGGCTCGCAAGGTGACGGGCAATCTCGATTTTCGCCACGGAGTGCGGCCGCACTGCCCGTTGTTCGGACCGAAAGACGGGCTGCTGTACGTGACCACCGAGCTCGAGAATACCATCGCGGTGATCGACCCGCACACGCTGAAGGTTGTCGGCACTGTGCCGACCGGCCAGAAGGAATCGCACATGCTGGCGATCACGCGCGACGGGCGGCGCGGCTACACGGCCAACGTGGGGCCCGGCACGGTTTCCGTGCTCGATCTGGAGGCCCGGAAGACTCTCGCGGTGATTCCGGTTTCGGGCGAGACGCAGCGCATTTCGCTTTCCGTGGACGACCGCCTGGCGTTCACCTCCGATCAAACCAAGCCTCAGCTTGCCGTCATCGACACGGCCACGAACAAGGTCAAGCAATGGGTCGCGCTGCCGGGATTGGGCTATGGCACGGCCCCGACCGGCGACGGCCGTTACTTGCTGGTGGCCGTGCCGACGGTGAATCAAGTGGCCGTGGTGGACCTGGGTTCCATGCAGGTCGCACGCACCCTGGATGTGCCGCGCGCTCCGCAGGAAGTGCTCATTGCGCCCGATGGCCGGACCGCGTACGTGTCCTGCGACGCCAGCCACCAGGTGGCAGAGATCGGGTTGGCCGATTGGAAGGTCAAGCTGATCGATGCCGGGAAAGGCGCGGACGGCTTGGCTTGGGCAAGCGTGAGGTAGGTTGAGGGCTTACTTCGACGGTATGCCCAAGTTCAGGGGCGGATTAACGCCGGAGACGGCATTGACGGGCGGAAAGGCCTTTTCCTGCGAGCTTAGGAAAGCGGGGTCGGCCATGAGCGGCTTGATGTCTGATGGGTTCTCGACCACATAGACTCTGTAAGCGCCGGGAAGCAACTGCAGCGCGGTGAAGGCGCCCTTGTCACCCGTGTATCCCTGTGCAGGCGCACCGGGCCCGGGACCGTAGACCCCGCCGAGCGGCACGAAAACCAGGGCCGCGCGGACGATGGGGCGTCCGGCCGCATCGGTAACCGTGCCCGGAATGGTGGCGGTCTTCGTCATGGTTACCTTGAGCGGCAATGGCGTACCGTCGAAATCCAGTTCGGCGTAGGGCCGGGGGCCGATCTCGAGCTTGTTCAGAATCTCCTGGTCACCGTAACGTATGGACGTGACCACGCCGTCATTCGCCATCGCGTGCACGAGGTAAGGGGCCGGCCACGCGCCGGGAAGGACGAAACTTCCATCCGGACCGACCTCGGCCGTCGCGCCGTGCGATCCCCACTGGCTCCCCATCGACACGCGCACCTGAGCTGGCGCGCCGACTTCGAACACGACGGTTCCGCGCAGCTCCCGTATGGGCGTCGGGACCACGTTCAGCACGATGCCGGCGACGTTATCATGGCCAACCACCACAGTGCGCGCGGCCAGGTATGGCGGAGCGACGGAGTTATCTGAGAGATTGCTAGTGCTGGCCTTGAACATGTATCTCCCCGGCGGGGCGTGGCGCAGGACGAAGCTCCCATCCGTGCCCACCCGGATGGAACCGCCTCGGGCGATCAATTCGAGGGATTCCCAGGCTACGGTGAGATACGCCTGGGACGGTCGGAACCCGTCGGGCACGGTTACGCGGCCGCTCAATTCGACGCCACCTCCGTGCGCGAGGTGAATGTCGATGCCGCCGGCTTCCTGACCTTCCTTCAGATCGATGGGGGTTGCGTTCTCAGGAGCGGAAGAACCATACCAAGTGGGCTGGTACTCGCCGAACCAGGATCCGGTGGAACGAACTTGGATGTAATAGCGGCCGGGCGCCAGCTTCCCGAAGCGATAGGCGCCGAGATCGTCGGTTCGCACGGAGGTAACCTGCTGGAGCTGTTGGAGGCGGCCGAAGGTGGCCGGTTGAGCCAGGGTCACTTGCTCCCTCACGGGCCAGCCATTCTCGTCGAGCACCTTGCCCGCGATGACCGCCTGTGGCCGCATGGCCACTCGCATGGAGACGTTCGGACCTTGTGGGTTCGGCGGAACCGGTTCATCACGCGGCATTAGGCCCGGACCGTCGAACCCAAGCCAGCAAACCGGCGGTAGTCCAAGGAACTCGAAATGGCCGGCCGGGTCCGTCGCCGCCAAGCGGGGTTCGGTGCAATCGCGCACGCGCACGCCCTGGAGCGGCTGGCCGGTGGTTCTCAGAACCACGTCTCCTTCCACCGTGACCTGCGCCAGCGAGACGGCGGAAAATGACAGCACCGCGAGCAGTTGTTTTCGCATGGCTCACTTCCTCCCGCAGCTCATGGTGACGACCAGCGGGCCGGTGGTGTTCGAGGTTACCTCGAAGCCATCTGTCGAGGCTTCGGCGCCGCCGAGTTTCACGGAACCGGCAAACGCGCTGGACGGGACTTGCGTGCGCGCGTAGACCTTGTACTTGCCGGGGACGACATGCTGCAAGACGAACGCGCCGCCGGCGTCAGGGTGGACATCGGAAGACCACCAGGTATCGCTTCCTATACCGATCAATAGGGGGCCGGCAGGGCAACCGCTTTCGAAGACTACGGAACCCTGGATATCCGTGGTAGGTTCCAACGTGAGATCGATTCCATCGAGGTCCTGGGTTCCGACCTCGACGATTCGGAGCGCGGCCGCGGTAAAACTGCCGAGGGTATTCTGCCGGGCCACGAAACGGTAACTGCCGGGCATCAGGCCGGTCGCCTCAAAGCGGTCGCCGTCCGTGAGTTCGCTCGACCACCCGGATAGGCCTGGCGATAGGGGCGTTGCATCCACCGATAGGTGCGCTCCAGGCGCGGCGCCCGTGCCCACGCCGAGAACCCGGCCGGAGACCTTCAGGCCGCTGGCGCGAGCGAGTTGAATGTCAGCGCGCACTTCCTTGCCCGCGGCCACTTCCACCGGCGTGGCCTCGGAGAGTTTCAGGGCGTGCGGATAGTAGGTGTCGCGCTCGGTCGGTTCCGGCGGCGGCGGCACTATTGCCCCGTTGGTGGCCGACCTGGTTTGGGCGGCGATGTAATAAGATCCCGGCCGCAGCCACCCCGCGCGGTATTCACCCAAGTCATTCGTCGTCGCATAGACGCCGCCGAGGTACCGGTAATCGCCGTCTATGATGCCGCCATTCGTGTGTCCCGGCTCGCTTTTCGGATAGCGCTGGAACACCGCGACCGGGATGCCCGCAATAGGGACGCCAACGGGGTCCGTCACCCTGCCCGCGATCACGCCATAGTGCAGCATCTCCAGCCGGATCTGCGCGATTGGGTTGCGGGCGTTGAGCGCAGCGACGGCGGCGGGGGCCATGAACATAAATCCGGGGTACGCCGCTGCCGCCTGGTAGGTCTTGTTCTCCAGCCCGTCGAAGCGGAAATGGCCTTGGGCGTCGGCAGTGACGAAGAGCGGATCGTCCTGACCGGACTGGATGCTCACGCGGGCGCCGGCGATGCCTTGGCCGGTTGAAGAATCGACGACGTCTCCTACGATGACGCGTTGCGGTGGAGTTTGGACGTGAGCGAGCGGGAGGGATAGAGCGGCAGCGGCTGCCAGCCGGAGGGCCCTGGCGAATACGGCCATAAACCACTATCCCGACGTGCGCGACCGGCGTGCGGTTACTTCGGCAGCGCGTAGGCTACGTAAGCCGCGGCGGTTCCACCGGCGGGGGCTTTGCCGCCGGCGGCGGCGATGACGATGTACTGGCGGCCGGCGATTTCGTAGGTCGCGGGCGTGTCATTGCCGGCGGAGGGCAGGACGGTCTCCCAGAGCAGCTTGCCGGTGTCCTTGTCGAACGCGCGAATCTTGCGGTCGAGGTTGGTGGCGGCGATGAAGACCAGTCCGCCGGCGGTGACGATGGGGCCGCCGTAGTTTTCGCTGCCGGTGTTCTTGATCCCTTTCGCGACCAGCTCAGGGTACTCGCCGAGCGGGATTTTCCAGGCGTATTCGCCGGTGTTGAGGTTGATGGCGTTGAGCGTTCCCCAGGGCGGGGCCGTGGCCGGGTAGCCGTCAGGGTCGAGGAAGCGCTTATAGCCGGTGAAGCGGAATGCCATGTCGAAAGGCGAAGGCGCGGCGGCTGCCAGCGTTCCGGCGCTGGCCCCGGTCATGACGTACTGCACCAGGGCGCGCATGGCGGGCCCGCGCAGGTTGGGGAACCCGGGCATGCGGCCGCCGCCTTTTTGCACGGTTGCGGAAATCTGCTCGGCCGTGCTCCGGCCTGCGATGCCCATCAGGCTGGGGGCCTGGCCGCCGTCGCCCGACATATCGGCGCCGTGGCAGACGGCGCACTGGGCGGTGTAGAGATCGTGACCGTTGGCGGGCGGCGGCGCCGGCGCAAGGCTGGAGGTCCAAGCCAGATCGTTGGCGTTCACGAATAACAGGTTGCTGGAGGGGTCGTAGGCCGAGCCGCCCCACTCGGCCCCGCCATCGAAGCCGGGGAAAACCACGGTTTCCTTTCCGACGCCGAGCGGCACGAACTGACCTTCGCTACGAAACGCGCGGAACTGTTCGAGAGCCCACTGGTGAGCCTCGGGAGTGCGGTTGGTCAGGAGATCCGCGGTGAGCAACTGGCGCGCGTAGGGGGCCGGCTTGGTGGGCAGGGGCTGAGTTTCCGCGGCTACTTCGCCCTCGACCGTGCTGGGCGGGTACTTGCGATACTCGATGGGAAACAGGGGCGTCCCGTTGGCGCGGTCGAACAGGTAGACATAGCCTTGCTTGGTGGTCTGCGCCACGGCATCGACCGGCTTGCCA
This sequence comes from uncultured Solibacteraceae bacterium, assembly GCA_964457555.1. GTDB lineage: Bacteria > Acidobacteriota > Terriglobia > Bryobacterales > Bryobacteraceae > BOG-224. The sequence goes on along the minus strand of CAYWHA010000007.1, from coordinate 20,072 downwards.
TCGCGCTTGACGGTGACCAGGGTGGGCGGCGACGGAAAGTCCCGGTCCCAGATGTCGTGCTTGACGCCCTGGAAATGCCAGATGCGCTTGCCGGTGGCGGCGTCGAGGGCCAGGAGGCAATTTGCGAACAGATCGTCGCCGACGCGGTTGGCGCCGTAGAAATCGGACGCTGCTGAGCCGGTGGGCACGTAGACGATGCCGCGTTTGAGGTCGACGGCCATCCCGGCCCAATTGTTGGCGGCGCCGGTGTAGGTCCAGGCGTCCTTGGGCCAGGTTTCGTAGCCGTATTCGCCGGGGCGGGGAATTGTGTGGAAGGTCCAGCGGAGCTTGCCGGTGCGCGTGTCGTAGGCCCGTATGTCGCCGTAGGAAGCGGGGAGGGCCTCGGCTTCTCGGCCTCCGACGATCAGCAGATCGCGGTAAATGACGCCGGGAGTGGTGAGGCTCACGGACTGCTGTTCAGGCGGGCGGCCGACGTCCTGATGAAGGTCGATGCGTCCGCCGTCGCCGAAGGTGGAGATCAACTGGCCGGTCTTGGGATCGAAGGCGTAGACGTAGCGGTCGAAGCCGGCGAAGAGGCGCCGGTCCGCGCCATCGGCCCAGTAGGTGAAGCCGCGGGTACGCTGACCGCCGGATTTGGAATCCCAGGACCAGACCAGGCGGCCGGTGGCGCCGTCGAGCGCGACGAGCTTGCCGCCGGGGGTGTTGCCGTAGACTAGGCCATCGACCACCAGGGGGTTGGTTTCGAGGCCGCCGCGACCGTCGGAACAATCGTAGGTCCAGGCAACCTGGAGCTTGGCGACATTGGAGCGGTTGATTTGTTTGAGGGGCGAGTAGTGCGTGTCCTCGGGGTTGCCGCCATAGGCCGGCCATTCGCGACCTTCCTGGTTGGCGGCGGTTTGCGGTAATGCGATGGAGGCTGCGAGGACGGCAGCCAGGGACAGATAACCCGGAGATCTCATTGTGATTAGAGATTCTCAGAAACAGGTGCACGATGCAAGAAGGCCAGTGGCAGGCGAAAGCGCCTGCCCCACCTCTCTCGATTCGCAGTAAAGTCGATAGAGGACAACCTGCATCATGAGAATTCTTCGTTACGCCGCGGCGCTCGCCCTGATGGGCGGGGCTTGCTTCGCCCAGGCTCCCCGGGCGGAAATCGCGTTCAATTCGGATTGGAAGTTCTATCGCGGCGACGTGGAAGGCGCCTCGGCCGAGCAGTTCGCCGACGGGAGCTGGCAGGCGGTGACCCTGCCGCACACGTGGAACGCGGAGGATGCGCTGCCCGGCGACAAAATGTACCAGGGGCCGGGATGGTATCGCAAAGAGTTCCCATCGCCCAACGACTGGAGAGGGCGGCGCGTGTTCATCCGTTTCGGCGCCGCCAGCCTGGCCGCCGACGTGTACCTGAACGGGAACAAGCTGGGGTCGCACGAAGGCGGTTTCGCGGCCTTCTGTTTCGAGATCACGCGCTATTTGCATTTCGACGCGCAGAACGTGCTGGCGGTGCGCGTGGACAACCGGCGGGGAACGATTTCGCCTCTGGGCGGGGATTTCACCATCTACGGCGGCCTGTACCGGCCGGTCACGCTGATTTTGACGGGATCCCTGGCCATCACCCCGCTCGACTTCGCCGGCCCCGGCGTGTACCTGAGGCAGGTCTCGGCGAACCTGGACACCGCCGAAGTGGAGGTTACCACCAAGGTTACGAACTCCAGCATCAACACGCGCTTCTACACTGCGCAGATCACGGTGCTCGACGAGCGGAACAAGACAATCAATGTCCAACGAGCAAGCGGCGCGGTGAGTTCCGGCAGCACGCAGACGCTGAAGGAGAGCATCGGCATACGGCATCCGCGTCTATGGAACGGGGCAAAGGACCCGTATGTGTACACAGCGCGAGTGGAATTGATCGAGAAGGGCAAGCGCATGGACATGGTGGAGCAGCCGCTGGGCGTGCGCGATTTCCACGTGGACCCGCAGCGCGGCGGCATCCTCAACGGCCAGCCGATCCGGCTTCAGGGCGTCTGCCTGCACCAGGAGGGACCGAACGGCTGGGCGGTCTCGGAAAAGGATGAGGACGCAGACATGGCCACGATCCGCGAATTGGGCGCGAACGCAATCCGCCTGGTGCATTACCAGCACAGCCCGCACTTCCTCACGCTGTGCGACCGCTACGGGGTGATTGCGTGGTCGGAGCTGGCGCTGGTGAACAACGTCCACTACACCGAAGAATTCCGGCAGAACGTGCGGCAGCAGCTGACGGAGATGATCCGCCAGAATTTCAACCACCCGTCCATCTTCATGTGGAGCATGTACAACGAAATCAGCTCAAGGACCGAACACCCGGCCGATATGGTCAAGGAGCTGGTGGATCTGGCTCACGAGGAAGATCCGTCGCGTCCGACCACCGGCGCGGCCAGCAGCGATACCATGGCGAACCTGCCCAATGCCATCAATGTGCTCGACCTGATTTCGCTGAACATTTACGATGGCTGGTACGGGGGGAAGCCGGAAGACCTTGGCGCGGACCTCGACAAGTACAACCAGAAATACGGGTCCAAAGGCGTGTCGCTCAGCGAGTATGGCGCCGGCGCCAGCGTCAAGCAGCACCAACAGGGCATGACCCAGCCGCCCAATCCCGGAGGCAGGTTCCATCCCGAGGAGTGGCAGGCCATCCAACATGAAGCCCAACTGCCCATCATTGAGGCCCGGCCTTACATGTGGGGATCTTTCCTGTGGGTGATGTTCGATTTCGCCAGCGCGGGCCGGCACGAAGGCGACACGGACGGGATCAACGACAAGGGTTTGGTCACGCGCGACCGCAGCGTCAAGAAGGACGCGTTCTATTACTACAAGGCCAACTGGAATCCCGAAGCGATGGTCTATATCACCAGCCGGCGCGACGACCAGCGGACCTCACCCGCCACCTCCATCAAGGTCTATTCGAATTGCGAGAAGATCACGCTGAAAGTCAATGGGAAGAGCCTGGGCGAACTTACTAAGAAGGCCAACCACGTCTATGTCCGCGACGGCGTGACGCTGGGCGATGGCGCCAATCTGGTTGAGGCCGAAGGAAGTATCGAGGGCAAGATCGCACGGGACGCTTGTAGCTGGACCTATAAGGCCGGGGCGGCCAAGGTGAACTAAGCGGCGGGCCGCGATGTCCGACCTGCTTCGAGCCGAGGGAATCGGCAAACGCTACGGCGGCGTTCACGCGCTAAGGAATGCTTCGCTCACTCTCGTGGCGGGTGAAGCGCACGCGCTGGTGGGGGAGAACGGCGCCGGCAAGAGTACGCTTGCCAAGATTCTGGCCGGCTCGGTGCGCGCGGACGCGGGCCGCATCCTGATCGATGGGAAAACGGCGCAAATACGGAGTCCGCTCGAAGCCCAGCGTCTAGGCATCGGCGTTATCTATCAGGAGCTGGACCTGTTTCCGCATCTCACCATCGGCGAGAACATTGTCATCGGCAACCTGAGTTTCCGCGAATCGGCGTGGGTGGATTTCCGCAAGGTGGACGCTTTCTGCAAGCCTTTCCTGGAGCGCGTGGGGTTGCGGCGCGGCCCGCGCGAGATGCTGGCGGAGCTTCCCATCGGCCAGGCCCAGTTGGTGGCGCTGGCGCGGGCGCTGAGCATGCGGGCGCGCGCGATTCTGATGGACGAGCCGACCAGTTCGCTCGGCGAGGACGCGGCGGAACGCTTGTTAGGGACCATCCGCGAGCTGAAGCAAACCGGCGTTTCGATTGTGTATGTGTCGCACAAGATGGACGAGATTTTCCGCGTGTGCGACCGCGCCACGGTGTTGCGGGACGGAGAGACGGTGGGCACGGTGGAGGTTTCGAAGACGACGCCCGAGGAGTTGGTCCTGATGATGGTTCCACGGGGGCCGGGGGCCTGGGGCCGGGGGCCAGGGGCGGGGAAGCGGGAGCCGGGAAAGACTGCCCCGCTGCTTTCGGTTTCCGGGCTGAGCTCGCGCAAGCTGCGGGATGTCTCCTTTGAGCTTCACGCGGGCGAGGTGCTTGGCATCGCGGGTCTGGTGGGCGCGGGGCGCAGCGAACTGGGCGCGGCGCTCTTCGGGATGAACCGCGCGACCGGCGGCGAAATCCGGCTGCGGGGCGCTTCCGTGGAGATACGGTCTCCCGCGGCGGCCATGCGGCATGGCATCGGCTTGCTGCCGGAAGATCGCAAGCTCCAGGGCCTGATGATGGACATGAGCGTACTGGAAAACGGCGCCATGGCCTCCCTGCGCCGGATGAGCCGCCTGGGCTTCCTGTCGGCGGCGCGCGAGCGGGGCGCTCTGCTGCCGCTCTACCGGCAACTGGCGCTGCAATGCGCGTCGTTTTCCGCGCCGGTCGCCTGGTTGAGCGGCGGCAATCAACAGAAGGCCCTGCTGGGGCGATGGCTGCTGGTGAATCCCGATGTTCTGTTTCTGGACGACCCGGCGCGCGGCATCGACGTCGGCGCGAAGCAGGACGTGTACCGCATGATCGCGGAACTGGCGGCCGCCGGCAAAGGCGTGATGCTGGCGAGTTCCGAATTGCCCGAGCTGCTGCGCTGCGCGGACCGCATTCTGGTGCTGAAGGATGGGCGGGTCGCGGCCACCTACACCGCCGCGGAGGCCACGGCCGAGCGCATTATGGCCGCGTCCACTGGGGCTGCCCCATGAGGAAGCTGCGCGACTTGCAAGGCCTGATGGCGCTGGTGGGCATCGTGCTACTGGCCATTGCGATCAGCCCGGTGGCCTCCGATGGCTCGCGCATCTTCCTTCAGATGGGCAATCTGACGGATATCCTGCGGCAAATTTCCCTGATCGGAATCATCTCGCTCGGGATGACGTTGGTGATTCTCACCGGGGGCATCGATTTGAGCGTTGGGAGCACGCTGGCGCTTTCCACGTCCCTGGTGGCGATGGGGCTGACGCGGGCCTGGCCGGGCGCGGGCTACGCGGCGCACGTGACCTACGCCATCGCCGGCGCGACGCTAGCCGGCGGACTGGCCGGGGCGGTCAATGGCGCGGCCATCGCGGGCCTGGAGATCCAGCCGTTCATCGTGACCCTGGCCACCATGATCGGCATTCGCGGTCTGGCCAAGTGGCTCACCAACAACGCCAACATCGATATCGGCTTCGGCGGGGACGTGGCTGCCCGGTTCGCCGCCGCGTTCCGCCAGAAACCGCTGGTGATTGCCTGTTACGCGGCGCTGGCGGCGGTGTTTTGGATGCTGCTGAGTCGCACCGTCTTCGGGAGGCAGGTGCGGGCCATTGGGGATAACGAAACCGCCGCGCGTTACGCCGGCCTGCCCATCCGCCGCGTTAAGATCGTGGTCTACGCGTTGTCGGGCCTGCTGGCCGGTTTCGCGGGCGTGCTGTACGCCGCCGGGAATCAACAGGGCAACCCCAACGCCGGCGTTGCGTATGAGCTGGACGCCATCGCCGCGGTAGTGATCGGTGGCACGCGTCTGTCGGGCGGCAAAGGCTCGATTACGGGGACCATCGTGGGGACATTGATTATGGGGGTGCTGACCAACATGCTGCGCTTGGGCAACGTAGATAGCAATGTGGAGATGATGGTGAAAGCCGTCATTATCGTTCTGGCGGTGGCGGTGCAACGGCGAAAGAGAATGGATTGACTTGTTGGGGAAGCGACGCGGAGACGCAGAGACGCGGAGAAACACGAGGAGCGAGCGAAAGAAGGGCGAGGTTCGCTGAGTCTGCCCTGCGCTGCCCTCCGCGTCTCCGCGTCTCCGCGTCAGTAGCCTTGGCTGTTTGTCTCTGTTCCTGCTCCGCGCCGCGTGCGGATAAGCGTTACTTCGTGGCCTTCAGCCAGTGCAACAATGCCGAACCGTATCGCGCGGCCCAAAACGCGCTCATGACCCAACTGTTCGCCGCGTACCCCGACGTGAAGCTGGCGATCGCCGACGCGCAGCAGGACAACAGCAAGCAGGTGGCGCAAGTGGAGACCTTCATCCGCCAGAAGCCCGATCTGCTGATTGTCGCGCCCAACGAGCGCGCCGCCCTTACTGCGGTCATGGGCCAAGCCATGGAAGCTAAGATTCCTACGATCTGCCTGGAGCGCGACATCCTGCAGCCCAACTACACCACTTACATAAGGAGTGACAACGCCGAGATTGGCCGCATGGCCGGCGAGTTTATCGTGGACTATCTCAAGCGGAAGTACGGCGAGCCTAAGGGCAGGATCGTCCAAATGCGCGGACTGCTCGGAGTGGAGGGCGAGATCAACCGCGATGGCGGCGCCAAGGCGGTTTTCGCCCAGTACCCAGGCATTCAGATTGTGGCTGAACCGGTGGCCGACTGGATCCAGGCGAAGGCCAAGGACCGCATGACGGAAGTGCTGCGCGCGCAGCCCAGGATCGATGTGGTCTACGGCCACAACGACCCCATGGCTATCGGTGCTTATCTGGCCGCCAAAGAGTTGGGACGCGAGAAGGAGATGGCTTTCGTGGGTGTGGACGGCCTCGGCGGCGAGGCGGGCGGCATACAAAAGGTGAAGGATGGCGTGCTGGCCGCCACGTTCGTTTATCCACTATGCGTCGATAAAGCGGTGGAAATCGGCAACCGCATTCTGCGCGAACCGGGCTTCAAGCCGGAGAAGCAATACAATATCGAGGCCATGATCGTGACTCCCGCGAGTTTGGGAGCGGGGCATGGCCGGCAGTTATTGGACCAGCCCACGAAGTAAGGGGCGGTGCGGGTGTATCATGGTCGGAAACTGGGAATCGGATTGAAAACCCGGCCCATGACAGAGGGTATGATTACCGACGCTTCATCGAGAAACCTTTACTTTTCGGCGCTGGCAATGCTTTTCGCAATTGGCATCGCCGCGACCGCTTTTAAGGACCTGCGTGCGGCCGATGGCGCCCGCCGTTTCGATGGCACATGGGACACCATTCTTTCCTGCGAGAATACGGCGGGGGCCCTGGGGTATTCCTTCAAATTTCCCTCCATTGTGAAGGACGGAGTTCTTCACGGCGAAAAAGGGGCCAAGGAAAAGCCGGGCTGGCTGCAGATCGATGGCACGATCCTCGAGGACGGCTCCGCCAAGCTATATGCGGACGGCTTGGTGGGCGCGCCGGAGACTGCAGTGGGAAAGCGGCCCGCCGGAACCCAGTATGGCTACAACATCGATGCGAAGTTCGATAAGGATTCAGGAACCGGGAAGCGCGTGGAAGGCCGCGCCTGCTCGGTCACTTTCGCCAGAAAGCACTGAGTGCCGCATGGGGCTGCTGACCGGATGCCGGCTCGCGCCGTGAAGCCGCTGATCCTGGCGGCCGATACGACGCACGAGTTCGGCGGCTTGGCGCTGACTCGCGGCGAGGAGATGCTGGAGGAGGCGCTGTTGCACTCACCTTCGGGCTTCGCGCACGTGCTGTTCGGGCATTTATCAGGGCTGCTGGAGCGGCACGGGGTGAGGGTGGAAGAGATCGACTGTTTCGCGGCGGCGTCGGGACCGGGCTCGTTCACGGGGGTGCGCGTGGGCCTGGCCTTCGTCAAGGGGCTGGCGGACGCGCTGGGCAAGCCGGCGGCGGCGGTTTCGAACCTCCGGGCGATGGCGTCCTTCAGTTCGGCGCCGTTGCGCGCGACGGTGCTCGACGCGCGGCGCGGGGAGATTTATGGCGCGGTCTACGATGACGCCGGCCGTCTGGTTTCGCCGGAAGTGGTGATGAAGCTGGCCGCGTGGATCGAACGGCTGCCGGTAGGCGAACTTGAGTTCGTGTCGAGCGATCCGTCGCTTCCCGGCGCGGCGTTGGCGGGCACGCGGTTCGAGGGCGCGCGGGTGGTGACGGCGCCGCGGGCGATGGCCGGGGCTGTGGCGAAGATCGCCCTGGCGGAGTGGGATCGCGGAGAGGTGGGCGACCCGGCTGCGCTGGACGCCAATTATGTGAGACGGTCGGATGCGGAATTGTTCTGGAAGGAGTAGCGTGTGTTGGTCCTGAAGGCCGCCGGGATCAAGCCAGGGGGAACGATGATCGATCTGCGCTATTCGCTCGTAATTGAGGCCACCGCCGAGCCTGACTTCTTCTCTTTCTACTCGCCCGACCTGGAAGGCTTCACAGGGGTTGGGCATTCCGTCGAAGATTGTCTCTATCAGGCGAAGTGGGGCATGGCAGAGCACGTGCGTTTGCTGGAGGAGGAGAACCTGCCAGTTCCTCTCCCAAGCGGACGGCCCCGCATCGTCATCGAGGACGCTCCGGCGCTCAGACGGGCTGGCTGAGAGCCAAGGATCAGTTTCCGGTTGGGGCTTTGTCCACGTGGTCGATTACCAGCATATCCAGGCTGTCCTTTTTGCCCTTCTCCAACTTCAGACCTAGTTGCTTTTCGAGCGCGGTGAAAAGGTCGGGAGCGTCAGCAGGGGCGCTTGCCTCGGGCAGTTCTTGGTCGCGGCGCTCAGCCGCCGCCGTCGCCGCCAAGTACGGTGGCGTCCGCAAGGAGCCCGCAAATTCCAGCGTAAAATCGAACTTACCCGTCAGGCCGGTCTTATCGACCACACGCGGCACGGTGGCGCCCATACCCATTATGCTCTCGCCATTTGAAGCGTTCACCATGGTTCCCAAGCCTGCGGCAAACTGAGCCATCGTAACTCTGTACGTCCCGCGCACCACCCCGTTGTTAACCCCGGCAACCGCTGTGCGGCCTGGCGGCAACACAGGAAAGCCGTTCTTGTCGTTCTTCCCCTGGATCATAGCGCCCACCGGTGGCGCGGCCGAGCCGTCGACGTCCGGGGAGGACGGTTTCATCTTTGAGCCGCCTTTCGCCACGGCCAATTCGTAAACGGGGAGATCCCTTGTCTCATGGTGAAGGGTCAGGTGGAAGCGCTCTGCCAACAGGTTTTGCAGCATCAGATGGAACTGGTCTTTGGTCGTTTTCGGCGGCATCGTGGCGACGATGTCGCATCGCTCGGTGTTGAGCCAGTCGGGGCCGGAGACCTGATCGTCGTTCACCCCGTACGCCGCAGTCACCAAGGCGATTAGCGTGATATGGGGCCAAATAATCCGTCCGGGGTCGTCGGTTCCCGGCCCGCCGCGGATTCGAGTATCGGTTCCGGGCACAAGGGGACCGGCTGGTTTGACCGAAGCCACCTCGAACTTCGGGCCCGTGTCGGCGGTCTGACCCTTGGCAGGGGACCAGAACATCAAGGCCGCCAGAAACGCGCCGACTATCGGCCTGATCATTTCGCCACACTCCTCGTCACGCCGGCTTTGATTGTACACCCGGGGAGTCAGGCGCTTCCGAGTGCTGCGACGCGCTGACCGGTGGGTTGCGTTATGATCGTTGCTTTGCTGGCGTTGGCAAGCGTGATAGGAGGGCTTGCATGATTCGATGGTCTTGCCTGCTTCCGTTGGCGCTTACGGCGGTTGCGCCGGCCGCGACGGTATCTGTCTCGCCGCAAGGGCCGCTCACCTCACTTGTTGCGGCGCGGGATGCGGTTCGCGCGCTGCGCGCCAAGGGGGACAAGTCACCGGCGACGGTGATGATCCACGGCGGCGTCTACCGGCTGGCGGAGACGTTTGTGCTGGCGCCCGAGGATTCGGATGTGACTTACTCGGCCTACCCGGGCGAGAGACCGATTATTAGCGGCGGGCTCGCGATCACGGGGTGGAAGAAGGGCGCCGGGCCGATCTGGAGCGCGCCGGCGACAGGGCAATTCCGCCAGTTGTTCGTGAACGGACGGCGCGCCCAACGCGCGCGCACGCCGAACAATGGCTTCTACCGCATCGACGGACCCAGTTCGCAAGACAAGCCCTTCATTTTGAAGTTCCGCGGCAACGACATTAAGGCGGAGTGGGCCAAGTCCGGCGTGGAGGTGGTGGCGCTGCTGGCGTGGGCGGAAATCCGTTCGCCTATCGCCCTAGTGGATGCGGCCGCTCACACGGCGCGCCTGGAAGCCGATCCGCGGGCGTCCAACCGCGAAACCGACGCGCGCTACTTCATTGAGAACGCTCCGGACGGCCTGGATTCGGCGGGCGAGTGGCGCCTCGATAGCGCCACGGGAGTGGTTTCTTACTGGCCGGTATCGGGTGAGGACCCGAACCGCGACGAGGTCGTGGCGCCCGCGATGACCCAACTGGTGCGCATCGAGGGAAAGCCGGAAACCGGCGCCATGGTCCGCAACGTGGTATTCCGGGGCCTGGATTTCCGTCACGCCGATTGGACCATGGGGCCCGCGGGGTACGCCGAAACGCAAGCGGCCATGACCGCGCCGTCGGCATTCGAAGCGGTTGGGGCCGAAGGGGTGACTGTCGACCACTGCGTCTTTACGCAATCGGGCGGCTATGCCCTTTGGTTTGGGCGCGGATGCCGGCGCAACCGGATCGCCGCCAACGAGATTTTCGACCTGGGCGGCGGGGGCGTCAAGATTGGCGAAACGGGCATGCGCGCCAACCAGGCGGAGCAGAACTTCGAGAACACGGTGAGCGACAACGACATTCACCACCTGGGCCTGGTCTACCCTTCCGCGATCGGCGTATGGGTGGGGCAAAGCAGCCGCAACACCATCTCGCACAACCACATTCACGACCTTTACTACACGGCCATTTCGGTGGGATGGACCTGGGGCTACGCGGCGAATCAGTGCGCGGGGAACATCATCGAGTTCAACCATCTGCACCATATCGGCAAGGAAATGCTGAGCGACATGGGCGCGATCTACACGCTCGGCGTGCAGCCTGGAACGGCGATCCGCAACAACCTGATCCACGATGTGCGCTCGTTCACTTACGGCGGATGGGGCATCTATCCGGATGAAGGATCGAGCAACATGACCATTGAGAACAACATCGTGTACCGCACCAAGAGCGCCGGCTTCCATCAGCACTACGGACAGGAGAACCTGGTGCGCAATAACGTCTTCGCCCTGGGCGAGGAGTTTCAGCTGATGCGCACGCGCGCCGAGGACCACGTCTCATTCACTTTCGACGGCAATATCGTGTACTTCGACTCGGGCGGATTGCTGGGAAACAACTGGACCGGCAACCAGTTTCACATGAACCACAATGTGTACTGGGACACGCGCGGGGGGCCGGTCCTATTCGCCGGCGGCAGCCTGGCGGAATGGAGGCAGCGAGGGGAGGACGCAGATTCGCTGTTAGCCGACCCGCTCTTCGTCAACGCCGCGAACTACGATTTCACGCTGCTGCCCGATTCTCCGGCCTGGAAACTGGGCTGGAAGAAGATCGACATGAGCGGCGTGGGGCCGCGCGAGGTTCCCGGCATTCCAGGGGCGCGCTGACGGGTGGCATCCGGCCGCGGGACGTCCAGACTCTTTCGAGGTGACTGCGGAGCCTCAGAATGGCCTGGGTGCGCAGTTGACCTACCCTTGAGAGACGGATGCCGACGACCTCACCAATTTCGCGCAGGTTCATTTCCTCGAAGTAATAGAGATGGAGGATGGAGCCCTCGATCTTAGGGATACGGCCGATGGCCAAGGCAAGAATGCGCTCCAATTCGGAGCGTTCCAGGATGCGGGATGGAGAGCACTCTTCGCCGTTGGCGATGCGCTGAATCCAATTGCGGCCGGCGTTCTCGCCCCTGGTGAATTCCAGACGCTCCAATTCCACGCATCTGACTTCAGCCAGCCATTCCTGGTATTTGGAGAGCGGGATGCCTAATTCCGCGGCAATCTCCTCTTCGGCGGCTTCCCGGCCGGCGCGCTGTCTGACGCGATCGATGGCCGCCTGAATGCGCTTCGATTTCTTACGGACGTCGCGAGGCGCCCAGTCGGTCTCGCGGAGACCGTCGAGAATGGCGCCGCGAATCTTGCGCTCCGCGTAGGTTTTGAGCTGAACGCCCAGAGACGGATCGAAGTTATCGATGGCGGCCAAGAGGCCGACTACGCCGGTGGAGATGAGATCGTCGAGACTGACGCAATCCGGCAACTGGCCGTGGATTCTCCTCGCGATCAGCCGCACCTGGGGCAGGTGCTGGAGCACCAGCGCCTGGCGATTAAGGAGCGCCGCATTGGCATCGACCGCGGGTTGAGCTGCGTACGCAACGGCGTCCATGAGAGACTCGGGCACGGCTCCTCTAGCAGGCTTCTGGAAAACGCTTATTCGGATGCGATTTGGGCAAAATTCCCAAACTGAGCCCGTAACGCGCTGATTCTAAATGGCGGGATCCTCGATTTTGGGCAAATGCCCAAAACCAGCCGGTTCCTAGGCCTTTTTCAGCAGCCTGCTACCTTGTTATGGCAGGGATTGGAACGGGATAATACGCCCGATTTGGGTATGGTACGTCGTAATAACTCTCGATAACGCCGGGATTGCCCGGTTTTGCGGTTGGGGTTGACTTGCCTGGGGTGGCAGTTCAGAATCTGGGTTTAAGGAGTTTTACGGCTCATGAGACTGTTGTTTGCAGCCCTTGTATGCGTCTGGCCTTCGATTGCGGCGCCCGCGGTGAAGGCGCCGGTGGTTCCGGACAAGGTGGCGGACCAGTTTGTGCCCGCTCAGTTTGGGGACCAAAGGATCGAGGGGATTCTGGGCGAGCGCATGCGCGTCAACCTGGAAGGACGGCTGCTCCATGTAGACGAAAAAGGGATACTCAAGGGCTTCCAACAACGGCCAGGGGAACAGGACTGGATTGGCGAACATGCCGGTAAGTTCCTCCACGCCGCGGTCAATACCTGGCTTTACACCGGCGACGACCGGCTGAAAACGTTGATGGACCGCGTGGTGCGCGCGCAAATCGCGACGCAACTGCCCGACGGGTATCTGGGCACCTACCTGGACGCGCAACGCTGGACGAGTTGGGATGTGTGGGTGCATAAGTACGATTTGATCGGCCTGATGGCCTATTACCAGGCGACCGGATACGAGCCGGCGCTCGATGCGTCCCGGAAAATCGGCGATCTGCTTTGCCGCACGTTCGGAACCGGGCCGGGGCAGCGGGACATCATTCTGGCGGGAGAGCATGTGGGCATGGCGGCGACCAGCGTGCTCGAACCGATGGTCAACCTGTACCGCTATACCGGCGACCGGAAATACCTGGATTTCTGCGAGTACCTGGTAGCGTCTTGGGGGCAGGCGAACGGTCCCAAGATCATCGATTCCCTGAACGCCACCGGCAGCGTGTTTCACACCGCCAACGCCAAGGCGTACGAGATGATGTCGAACCTGGTGGGGCTGGCCGAGTTATACCGTGCGACGGGAAACCCGCTTTACCTGAAAACCGCGCAGATCGCCTGGAGCGATATCGCCGCGCACAGGCTCTACGTGACGGGGACCACCAGTTCGGGCGAGCATTTCGCGGACGATGAGGTTTTGCCTGGTGAAGAGGCCTCCAACGTGGGAGAAGGCTGCGCGACGGTGACCTGGCTGCAGCTCACCTGGCAACTGCTCCGGCTCACCGGCGAGGCGCGCTACGCCGAACAACTGGAGCACACGGTGTACAACGCGCTGCTGGGCGCGCAGGACCCGCGGACCGGCGACATCTGCTATTTCACGCCGCTCAATGGAAAGAAATCGCCGACGCCCGGCATCAACTGCTGCGTATCGAGCGAACCCCGCGGCATCTCCATGATTCCGCAACTGGCGTGGGGATCGCGAGCGAATGGCGCGGCGGTGCTGTTCTACGTTCCGGGCCACGCGACGGTGGTTACGGGGGCAGGCGAGACGGGCATCGACGTCCGGACCAACTACCCGGCGGAAGGAACCGCCGTCGTGACGCTGAGCCCCGCAAAGACGGGGCGGTTCCCGCTATATCTGCGCGTTCCGGAATGGACCGCGCGCTTCGCGGTGACGGCCGGCGGGCAGACATACAAGGGCACGCCGGGCGAGTTCCTGGCGATCGACCGGGAATGGAAGGCGGGCGATGAAATTCAGGTGGATATGGAGTTGACGGTTCGCGTGCTCGCGGGAGGACCGAGCTATCCCTATGGTGTGACGATACTGCGAGGCCCGCAGGTCCTGGCGCTGGAGCAGGCGCTGAACCGGGACGTTCTGGACCTGCAGGCGGCGGGTCCTCGCGGCATGACGGTGACGCTGACCGACGCGCGGGCGAAGTTGCCGCGCAACTGGCGCGGCACTCAGGCGTACAGCATGCCGGGCATGGTTGCAGGCAAGCCACGGGAGCTGACGCTGGCGCCGTTCACGGATGCGAGGACGTACCGGGTCTGGATGCTCAAGCCATAGGGGCGATGGGCGCGGGCAACCGCTCCATGACTGTCGCGGCTCGGCTTACTGCTTCTTGGCGTCCCACTGGATGGCTTGGCCGCCGCCACCCGCGCCGCCGTCCACGTCGAACTTGATCTCCGTGGGACTGACGATCTTGCCCTTATAGGTCAGCTTCATATCCTGGCCCTGCATATTGCCCGTGATAGTGAAAGTGACCGTGTCGCCATCCACCTTGCCATCGGCGATGGTGGACTTCCCCAACATCGAACTGGTGGTCTCACCGGTGAGCATGGCGCCATCCTGTTTGAAGACGAAGGTGCGCTCCATGGCTTGACCGCCCATGTCCAGCGTCGCCTTCCACGTGCCGGTAATGTCAGCGGCCGAAGCCGCCAGCGCAAATATCGCCATCAAAACGAGTAACCGCTTCATAATCAGCGCTCCTTTCTTTGTGTACTCAGATTCGTCAACGCGATTCCCGAAACATATAATATCGCCGCCTGGGGAACGAAATGCCGAGCCTCAGGAAGCAAGTTGCTCGAGTTCCCCTTCGAGCAGCGCCACGTGCTCCTCTTCTTCGGCGGCCAGTTCTTCGCAAAGATCCCGCTCAAGGCCTTCGGGAAGCTCACGCGCCAGCTTGTGGAAATGGTCGCGCGTACGGCGCTCCATTTCGAGAGCGGCCTGGTAGAGGTCCCGAACGCCGGAATCCCGCGTCACGCGAATGTCGCGGAAGAGCCAAATGGAAAGCAACTTGGTCTCGTCGGCGGATAGGTCCACCACCTGGCGGTCCAGGTGAGCGTGGTACTTCTCTTCGAGCTCGTGCAGGTGGTCGAGCTCCGCCTCGTAAAGCCGCTCCAGGACGGCGCGTTGTTCAGGCGTGGCGGCCTTGTCGCGCGCCATTTTGTAAAAGTGGAAGGAGTCCAGCTCAAACTGCACGGCGTCGCGGATGGCGCGGAATTGCATGGAATCGCCCAGGTCGCGCCCGGGAATCACTTCCAGCTCGCCGCCGCACATAAAGCACTTGCCATAAGGGATGGCAAATCCGCTGGTCAGCTTGAAACAGCTCTTGCAGCGCCACGAGTAGCGGACTTGCGCGCAGCAGATCTCGTCTTCATCGAGGGTACGGCGGCATTTGGGACAAGTGGATGGCATAGTAAGAACATCTTAACCGGAATCACCATTGTGGCTGACTGGCTCCTGGTTTGGCAAACCCGCGACGAGCATGCAGTCGAATCTGCACGGTCTCACGCACCGATTGTTCCGCTGGTCTCCCTGGAATTAGACAGCGGGGTCAGCGTGCTGGATTCGGCGCACTTGGCTGCGTCGAACCGCCACTGCGGAAAGATGGTGCGAGCCGCGTTGATGCCGTCAATTGACGCTCACCGCGTGTTGGTTGTGTTTCCTTGCTTAGCAAGAGCGATCTTCAGGTTTTCGCGCGCGAGCGCGAAGTCGGGCCTGAGTCTCAAGGCCTCGGAAAACTGTTCAACCGCTTTGCCGATCCGGCCTTGGCCCGCCAGCAGGATTCCCAGGTTGTTATGCGCATCCGGGTTGGTTGGCGTAAGCCGCAAGACCTCCCAGAACTGCGCGATCGCCTCAGCGGACTTGCCTTCATTGGCCAGCGCGATCCCCAAATCGTTGCGTGCGTTAATCAGCTCCGGGTTGATACGCAAGGCCTCTTCAAACTGCGCGATAGCGTCCTGGATTTTCCCGCAGTCCGCCAGCGCTTGTCCCAGATTGGCATGCGCCTCGGCGAATGCCGGCTTAAGCCTGAGGGCCTCCGTGTACTCGGGGATGGCGTCGTCGAGTTTGCCTTGACTCGCCAGCGCGAAGCCTAGGCTATCGTGCGCCTCCGCGTTGTCGGGTTTGAGGCGCAGCGCCTCGTGGTAGTGCGGCAAAGCTTCCGTCACCCTGCCGCCTCTCACGAGCGCATCTCCCAGCAGGTATTGCGCTACGTCGTTTCCAGGGTCCACGTCAAGCGCGTGCGTCCAGAGCGTCAAGCTGTTCGTCCAATACGCTACCTGTGCACGGGCCGCCACCGCGCATACCAGAACCAGGATTCCCGCGGCGGCGGGGAGTAAGCGTCGCCCATGAGGCCGCTCTGCAAAAAGGTCGCGGACGCCCCACGCCAGAATGACGAACAGCCCGATCGACGGGAAATAGGTATAACGGTCCGCCATAGCCTGCGATCCCACCTGAACCAACCCGATCACCGGCAGCAGCGTACCCAAATACCACAGCCAGCCGACGGTGAGATAGGGGCGCTTCCGGGACCATCGGAGGACCGCGTAGGAGACCGCTCCCAGCACCGCTGCGCTCCAAATCGCCGCTCCCGACGTCAGTCGGACAATCGGGTAGAACGCCGCCAAGCCCGAAGGCCACAGCATCTTCCCTATGTATCCGACATACGCCGCCAGCGCATTCGCCACCCGCTGGTCCAGCGGCGTCGTGGCCAGCGCGCTCACCGCTCCGGCGCGCAGTTGCGTCACCACGGTAATGATGCTGCACGCAACAACCATCAGGAAGAGCGGGAGCTTTTCGCGCACCAGCCGCATCACGGCATGTCTATCGCTGTCAGGCGAGAGGCGGCCCAACGGCCAATAGTCCAGCAGGAGCATCACGAAGGGCAGCGTAACCAGCATCGGTTTCGCCATCAGGCTCAGCGCAAAAAACAGAACGACTATCAGATACGCTGTGCGTTTGGTCCTTCGCGTGTACTCAAGGTATGCCCACAGCGCCAGCAATCCAAACAGGGTACTCAGCACATCCTTACGTTCCGAAACCCACGCCACCGACTCCACATGGAGAGGATGAACGGCGAATAGCGCGGCCACAAAGCCGCTCCTGCCCAGCGCGCCAGTCATGGCGTGCAGAAACCCGAACAGCAATAGCGCATTCAGCGCGTGAAGCAGTAAGTTGGTGAGAAGCTGAGCGCCGGCGCCCGCGCCGAACAACTGAACGTCGAGCATGTACGACAGCCAGGTCAGCGGATGCCAGTTGGCCATATAGCCCGTCGTAAGAGCCCATCTAACACCGCTCCACGTGAGACCCGCGCCGACGCGCAGGTTCTCGGAGACATACACGGGGTCGTCCCAAGCCACGAAATCGTGATGTCGGACCGGCGCATAAATGAACGCGCTGGCGGCGATCAAAGCGAGCGAGATCCAAACCGCGCGCCCGGAGACGACCGATTGGATCGCTGAGATCGGGGAAGGCGCTGGCCCCATTCGCGACGAAGAGGCCTTGCTCTTGTCCGCCGCGCTCCGAGTTACCCTGCTCCTCCGGCCCGCTGCGCTCATTATATGGCCCGATTGACCATCTTAACCCGCCAGATCGTCACGCGGCCGCCGCTGTCCGGCCGTGCATGTATAATCGAGTTTCCATAAGTTTCTCCGCCGCGGCCAGTCCGCATGATTCAATGAAAAAAAGGCTGCGAAGTCCGAAATTACGAAGCGCCGGCGGAAGTGAGAAGGCCGATCTCCGCCAGTTTGGCGCGCCCCTTCTGCTCCCCTGTCTAGTGATTGCGGCTGTGATCCTAGCGGTCATCATCGCCAGAATCAGGTTGCTCGACGTTCCGCTGGAGAGGGACGAGGGCGAGTACGGCTATTTCGGACAACTTGTCCTTCAAGGCATTCCCCCGTATGGCGTCGCCGCAAATATGAAGTTACCAGGAATTTACCTGGCCTACGCCTTAATCATGGCCATATTCGGTCAGACGACGGTGGCGATTCACCTCGGGCTTCTGTTGGTCGACCTCGCCAGCGCCGCGCTGATCTACGCGATCGGGAGAAGGCTGTTCCCCGCCGACCTGCTCTCCGGGCGACTTTCCTCCGCGGCGCTGGCGGCCGCGGGAGCTTTCTCTGTCCTCTCCATTGGACAAGGGGTCATGGGACTGTGGGCCCATGCGACTCATTTCGTCGTGGTCTTTGCCCTCGCCGCGACCCTGACGATTATGAAATGGGGCACGTCGCGAAACGTGGGAACGCTCCTCGGCAGCGGGTTGCTTTACGGAGTGGCGTTCGTAATGAAACAACCTGGGATCTTGTTTGCTCCTTTCGGCGCGATCTGGATCGTTTGGACCTACTGGGGCGCGGCCAAACGCGGCGCGCGAATTGGAGGAAGTCTGATTCTCTTCTTCGCGGCCGCCATCGCGCCTTTCGGCGTTGTCTGTCTGTGGCTGTGGCGGGCCGGCGTGTTCTCCAGTTTCTGGTTCTGGATCGTCACGTACGGACGACAGTACGGATCCATGATTACGCTTTCGCGAGGCTTCCAATTGATCTGGCTCCACGGGTGGGGCGCTGCGACAGATGCCTGGGCGATTTGGCTGTTGGCCATCGCGGGAGCATTCTTACAGTGGCGCACGTTGGAAGAGCGATCCTCAGCGATGTTTCTGCTCGCCTTTTTCGCGCTGGCCTTTGCCGCGGTTTGCCCCGGCTTATATTTTCGGGAGCACTACTTTGTCCTAATCCTTCCCTCCCTCGCGCTGTTGGCGAGCGCCGTCATCGCCGATGCTCCCGTGGCGAATGGCCTATTCGGGCGCACGGCGCGGATGTGGACCGTCGCAATCGCCACTGTGCTTCCGTTGATTTCTCAAAGGCAACTGCTCTTCGAGTTAAGCCCCTCCCAGGCATCGAAACTGGTCTATTTCGAGTGTCCTTTCGTCGAGGCAATTGAGGTGGGCAACTATATCAACACGCATGCCGCAAAGGGCGACAAGGTTGCCATACTCGGATCCGAGCCGGAGATCTTATTTTACGCCGGTCGCCGCTCTGCCACGCCGTTCGTCTATATGTACAGCATGACGGAGGAGCAACCTTACGCGGCGCGGATGCAGGACGAGTTCATCCATGATATTGAGACGGCCGCTCCCGAATACATTGTGATGGTGAACAACGACGGTTCGTGGGCTCTGCAGAAGGGATCGACGAAACGAGTCATGGATTGGTGGCCGGCCTACGGCGCGGCGCACTACGAACCGGTCGGGTTGGCCGATATGCTTCCTGGCGTCACGAATTACTATTGGGACGCTTCGGCTGCCCACGCTATACCGAGGGGACACGATTTCCTCGCCCTTCTAAAAAGGAAAGCAACATAGAGCCGTGAGGCTGGCGGCTCCCAGACTAAGTCTTAGACCGTTTAAAAGAGTTCTGACGTCGCCGACCGCGCCCACTCGCCAAATCAATTGACATAATCAGATCTTAGTATCACTATATGGTATGAAGCAACAGCTGCGGATCGGGGATCCGGCGCGCGTGTTGAACGTGCTGCTGGCGGGGTTGGTCGTATTTCAGTCATTCCCTCTCCCGCTAAGGGCCCAGGACCAGCAGCCAACGAAGCTGAGCCTGTCGATCCTCGAGGGAGAAGGGTCGATCAATAACATCCGCCAGCGCATGGCGCGAGAAGCCATAGTCCAGGTGGATGACGAGAACCACAAGCCAGTGGCCGGAGCGGTGGTTACGTTCTTTCTGCCCGATGGCGGCGCCAGCGGCGTTTTTTCGAATGGCAGCCGCACCATTAGCGTGACCACCGACAACGCAGGGCGCGCGCTGGTGCGGGGAATCGTGCCAAACAAGGTGGCCGGCAACGTGCCGATCCGTGTCGTCGCGCGATTCAGGGTTTTAGAAGCCCAAACTATCATTAATACCCAGAACGTCGTGGTGGCCGCTGCCGCGGGCGGCGCGGCCGGGGGCGCGGCGGGTGGCGTGGCGGCCGGCGCTGCGATTTCCGGGAAAGTCCTGGCGGTCATCCTGATTGCTGCCGCCGCGGGCGTTGGGGGCGGCGTTGTGGCCGTCACTCACAGCAGCGGATCGTCGTCGTCCTCTCCCGTGACCGTCACCGCCGGGACGCCCACCGTGGGAGCCCCGCCCACGTCGATGCAACCAAGAAGAAAGCACTGACCGCAAAGGAGGCCTCCATGAGTTCACGCTTATTCATGCAGACCGTGACGGCGGTTCTTTCGGCCG
>CAYWHA010000006.1:0-159082 GCA_964457555.1 uncultured Solibacteraceae bacterium | reverse complement strand
TATGAGCCCAACGAGCTACCGGACTGCTCCACCCCGCACCCTCATACTAGCGCAGCCACCGGGCCCCGTCAACTTTTACGGATCGACTCTTTTACGGATCGACTCTTACGCAACACCGCGGTCTCTTCCACATCCCCAATCGTAAGAATCCCGGTAAATACCCGCTACTACCGCTCCAGCCCGGTGTTATTACCTTATAGACGATATGGCCTTACGGGTAAGCATTCACCATTCCGCAAGCGCATTCCTGTTGAAGCTGGAGGGTCCCTTCACAGCGGCTGAAGCGCCGGAAGTCGAGGCTCGCTGGCGCACCGCCGCCTCTCTGCCTGGAAACCGCGTGTTCCTTGTCGATCTCACCGCGGTGACCTTCGCCGAGCCGGCCGCTCGCGGCCTGTTGGACCGCATGCGCGGCGCCGGCGTGGGCTTGGTCGTGGACGCGCCGCAAGCCGCGTGGCTGGCCAGCGGGATCACGTTCCCGGAGCCAAGCCGGCACGTGGAGCGAAAGCGCGGCTTCCGGCGGACACTGGAAGGTTTCCCGGCCTTGGTGGCCTGTCTGTTCACGCGCGTGCGGACCTCTGCTGGTTAGTCGTTTACCCGCGCAGGTAGGGCTTCATGAATTGATCCCAGGCCTCGCGGATGGCCTGCTTGGCCGCGTCGTCTAGCGGGGCCACGGCCACTTGGCTTGACCTGCCGCCACCGCTTCCGCCCATCGTCGTCGTTCCACCGCTGCTCATCGGGCGCGTTCTTGTGTCTTCCTTGAATATGCCGCGCATGGCCATCAGATAGCCACCGGTCCCCGTGATGCTGTTGAAGGCCTGAATCCGGCCGAACATGTCGAACGCCTCGGGCCGCTTGCCGGCGTGCCACAGATCGAATGCCGCGGCGTAAAAGTCGGCCAGCGCCGTAGTGGGACAGTGGCCCGAAAAGCCCAGGCGCATCTCGTCGATCATGGTGCGGACGCCGTTTCCCGAAAACACCGCCAGCTTGTCGTTGGTGCGCTCGCGGATCTGCGTAATGCGGGTCAAGGGGTTGCCCGCCTCGTCCTTGACGCACTTCATGGTGGGGATCTGCCGGGCCATCTCCACAATCAGGTCCACGCTCATATCGCCCTGGCTCTGCACGATCAACGGCAAATCCACGGCTTGGCCGACGGTCTTGTAGTACTCGATCATTGCCTCATCGTCGGCCTTATCCGGAGGCAGCGAAACGATGGCGTCGGCGCCGTTCTTGGCCGCGTGTTTGGCATACGCAACGGCTTGGTCGATCTTGCCTTCCTTGTCCTGCACGCCGATGACAAGCGCGGTCATTCCGCCTTTGCCGGCGGCGAGAATGGCCTCGGCGCCGTCCAGTCTCTCTCTTTCGGAGAGCGTCGTCCAGCCGCTCGCAATCTGCGGCCAGGCGAACCCGTGAACCTTATAGCGGTTGCAGAATTTGACCTCGTTCTGGAGGCAGTCCAGATCGAGCGCGCCGGATTCGGTAACGGGCGTCTGGCCGATGGGAAAGACTCCCCGCATGGGCTTGGTTACGGCGGAACGGCCGCTGTCCGCCAACGCCAGACCGAGCGCGCCGGCGCCCACTGTCCGCAGAAACTCCCGCCTGCCTGCGCCTTGCGAATGACGTCCCATCGCTCCTCCTTCCGGCCTAACGGTCGATTCTCTTCATGATCTTATCGAGCGCATCGCGGTCTATCGGATAGCCGAGGCCCGGCTCCGTCGGAGCGAGCACGTATCCGTCCTTATCGATCCGGAACTTAGCCTGGTACGGCCGGTCTGCCGCCGTGACGGGATGGGGCATCTCGAACCAGTAGGCGTTGGGCATCGCAAGCTCCAGATGGAAATGCACTGCCAGGTCGGTGGGATTGCCCCAATTGTGCGGCGTGCATTCCAGGTTGAAGGCATCGGCCAGCATTCCCACCCGCATGGAACCGCTAATGCCGCCGACGTTATCGGCAATCAACCGCGCCACGTCCAGCGCGCCGCGGCGAATATATTCGGCGAAATCGGAAATGGAGAACAGGAACTCGCCGACATGCAGCGGAAGATCGAGAGCGCGGTTCAGCTCCACCAGGCCTTCAATATCGGTCGAAGGAATCGGGTCCTCGAACCATGCGTAATCCAGATCGTCGAGCACACGGCCGACCTTGAGCGCCTCGTACAGGTTATAGCGCTGCACCGGATCGTGCGCCAGAACGAAATCGTCGCCCACCGCTTTGCGGATGGTCTTGATCTCTTCGATGTGGCCCATATAGGCAGGAATCGCCGGCCCGCTCTTCGGCTGCCCGCCGCCGGGGTGGATCTTGTATCCTTTATAGCCTTGCTCCTTGGCGCTCAGCACGTCGGGGACGTAGTCCTCGATGTTGGCGAGATGCTGGGAACTGGCGTAGGCCATCACGCGGGCTTTCGAGCCGCCCAGGATCTTGTAGATGGGGCGGTTGACGGCCTTGCCGAGAATGTCCCACATGCAGATCTCAGCCGCGGCCGTGTAATAGTTGGGCCACGATCCGCCGCCTCGATTGGGCGCGGCGCGGTCGCCGCTAAACCCGAATGTCTCCTTTGTGCCGCTAGTGGCCGTGATGCTGGGCAGCAGATCGATAACGTTCTTGCCGACCAGGGCAGGCTTAGCCCATTCCAGCCAGTTCGGCGTCAGCGAGCGGTTCCCGATGGTGTAGTTGCCCTCATGGCCACCATTGGTCACCACCGAAACGATCTCGCCGGTCTCGGTGCCGTTCAGGCGGCGAAAGCCCGAGAGGTCGGCGACATAGACCTTCACTTCCTTGATGGTCAGGTCGGGAAGATCTCCCGGCTTGACTCCAACGGATTGCGCCGCTGCGTGCGGCGGGTCGGCAAGCGCCGAGGCCACCGCTACCCCGAAAAACTCCCGTCGCGATCTCCTCAAATCGGCCTCCTCCGGGTGGGACGGACCGGGGTGCCCACGCCTTGGTGGGCCCGCCTGTCTTCTTGGTTTGTCTTCTTCTCAGGGCGACTGTAGCTAAATTCGCGGGAGTTCGCAACGGCCGGTCCCGCTTTCCCGAATCGCCCGGCAATTCGCCAGCGTCTAAAGCACAAAACGGTTCGAAGAGGAGGGAGTCCCAAAATGTTCCGTCTTCCAAACATCGCGTTGCTGGTCGGCCTGCTAGCTGGCCCAAGTCTCGCCATAGCCCAAACTCCGCCCGCAGCCACGCCCGCAGCCACGCCGGCGCGCCCGCAGGCGCCAACCCGCGATCCCAACACTCCAGGCTATGTCACGGCCAAAGAGCTGCCCGACGGCGCCATCCCGACGCCGAACGCCGACGGCAACTTTATCCTCGGCCCCACCCATAACCCTGCGCCGGAGATGGCCGCGCAGGAAGGCGTTCCGCAGGGAACGGTCTTCAACTTCACCATGGAATCGGCCGACAGCAAGTTCTATCCCGGCATCGCGCGCGGCCCTGCGCCCGGCGCCAGTGGCGCCGCCACCGGCCAACCCGGCATGGGAGTCAACACCCACCCCGCTCCTTACACCCGCCAGGTGGCTGTGTACGTGCCCAAACAATACGTCCCCGGCACGGAAGCGCCGTTCCTCGTCGGCGCGGATGGACCCGACCGGCCCTTGTTCACGGTCCTCGACAATCTGATCGCACAGCACCGGCTGCCCGTCCTGATCGCGATCTCCATCGCCAACGGCGGCGGCGACGCCCAGGGCAGCGAACGCGGCCTGGAATATGACACCATGTCCGGACGGTACGCGGAGTTCGTCGAAGCGGAAGTACTGCCGCTCGTCGAGAAGCAATGCAACGTGAAGCTGACCAAAGATCCCGAAGGCCGCGCCACCATGGGCGGCAGTTCCGGCGGCTCGGCCGCAATGGCCATGGCCTGGTACCACCCGGAGCTATACCACCGCGTTCTCACGTACTCGGGCACCTACGTGAATCAGCAGTCGCCGCCGAATCCCGAGACCCCTCATGGCGCTTGGGAGTTCCATGAACACCTCATCCCCAACGCGCCGGCCAAGCCGCTGCGCATCTGGATGGAAGTCGGCGACCGGGACAATTTCAGCGCGCGCGACAACCTGCACGATTGGGTGGTGGCCAATGAGAACATGGCCAAAGTGCTGGCCGCCAAGGGCTACCACTATCAATTCCTATTCGCCCGTAACGCCGGCCACACCGACCGCGCCGTGAAACAGCAAACCCTGCCCGAGGCTTTGGAATATGTGTGGCAGGGTTACCCGATCGGGAAGAACTGACCGGGTCCCTACTTCGGTAAGAGGGACAGCACGCCCTTACTGGGGCTGGGAATGACGTGCGCCGCGACCAGGCGGCCGAGACCCTCCACCTTCGCCTTGCCCGCGTCGACCGCCGCTCGAACCGCCGCGACATCGCCCTTGATCACCACCGTGATGTATCCGCCGCCCAGCTTTTCCCGGGCCAGCACCTCTACCGATGCGGTCTTCAGCGCCGTGTCGATCGCCTCGAAGACGGCGGTGAAACCCTGGGTTTCGATGAGACCCACGGCAAAGCTGGATTGATCGTTCATATCGTTCTCCGGTCTGTGGACGCTGGCTTGTTCGATGAGCGGGTTGAATTCCGGCTGGGCTTGGTAGGCCGCGGGCGAAAGCTCGGACGGGCCGGGGATGACGTGGGTCAGGATCGGGGTTTGCATGGCGCCGGCGGTTTCCTCGGCCGCGCGCGCGGCGGCCTGGATGTCTCCGAGGGACCCGTACAGCTTCATACACACGCCAGGACTGTCGTTCAACTCGGTTTCCAGCACCCGCACGCCGGCGCATTTCTCCATGGCGTCGAGCACCACCATAGCCGGCGACCAGCCGCCAATCTCGATCAGGGCCAGCGCTTCGATCAGACCACACCCCGTTTTTCGAGTTCATGCAACACTTCGAAAACCAGTTGTTCCACCTTATCCGCACCGATCTCCCGTATGCGCGGCGCGCACCCCGCCGCGGGGCGGTCCACCAAATCGAAATCGGCCAGGATGCACTGGAGCACGGCAGTCAGGGCGGTGCGGTCTGAGAGTTGGGCGCTGGTCTGGGGCTGCCGTCCGTGGCCAAAGCGGAAGCCTCGCAACTCAGCCGCCGCCCGGAACCCATCCGGAAACTCAAACGGAAACAGCATCGCATCGAACAGTTCCAATATCCGGTACTGCCATTGCATGGCCTCGGCATAGTTGCCGGCGCGGCAGAGGTCGTAGATCCGGCGGGTTACTTCCGGCACGGCATTGCTCGAAGCGTGCGTGCCGCCATCGCAGCCGATCATCAGCATGGGCGCCAGCACGGCCTCCCAACCCGTCAGAAACGTGAAATCCGGCCGGTTGGGGCGAATGGCGGCGATCATCCGCATCATGAAAGCCAGATCGCCCGAGGAATCCTTGATGCCGATGACCCGCGGAAACCCGTCCGCCAGCTGCCGTATGGTAGGCACGTCAATGGGGCTCGCGAACATCGGGATGTTGTACAGAGTCAGGTCGATGGGCGAATGGCGCGCAATTTCGGCGAAGTAAGCGTACACCGATTCGGGAGTGAGCTTGTAGTAGAACGGCGCGACGATGGCAACCGCCCGCACCCCCATTTCGGCATACGCCTCGCAAGCCGCGAGAGTCTCCTTCACGTTGGCTTCCGCCGCCCCGGCCAGAACCGGAACCCGGCCGGCAGCCTCGCCAACCACAATCCGTACGATCCGCCGGCGCTCTTCGGCGGTGAAGCGAGTGAACTCTCCCGTCGATCCGTTCGGGTACAGGCCATGCACGCCGCGCTCAATCAGCCAGGAAACAAAACGGCGCAGTTCCTTCTCGTCGATCTGGTCGCGCTCGTCCAGGGGGACCAACAGCGGCGTGAAGATGCCTTCGAGCTTGGTCAAACCTCAAGAATAGCAGCGGCAGGCAGGCTGGTGTTACAGTTGACAAGCATGAACGAGCTCCATCGAAGAGCGTTCCTGGGCGCCACGGCCGGCGCCGCTCTCGCCGGCGCCGTAAGGCCCATCGAAGCTCAAGCGGCGCCGATTCCCATCGTCGACTGCCATATCCATCTCTTCGATCAAACGCGGCCGCAAGGCGCTCCCTATTCGGGCGGCGGCAGCAACACCGAACCCGCGCTGCCCGCACGCTACCGCAAGCTGGCGTCGCCGCTGGGAATCGTGGGCGCCATCGAGATCGAAGCCAGCCCGTGGATCGAAGACAACCTCTGGGTGCTCGAGGTGGAAGAGACCGACCGGATGATGGTGGGCATGATCGGCGATCTCCAGCCGGAAAAACCCGAGTTCAAGGAGTACCTGGACCGTTACCATAAGAACCGGCTTTTCCTCGGCATTCGCTACGGCAATCTCTGGGGCTACAACATTGTGGAGCAGCTTGCCAACCCAACTTTCATCGAGGGACTCAAGCTGATCGAGCAGGCCGATCTCACGCTGGATATGGCTAACCCAAGGCCGGATCTGATTGAGGCGGCGATCCGCGTCTGCGACAAAGTGCCGGGGCTGCGGATTGTGATCGATCACCTGCCCTCCATCGTGACGCGCCTCGATGCCGCTGGGCAGGCGGCCGTCGAAGCGAATTTCCGCGAGTTGGCCAGGCGGCCCACGGTTTACATCAAGGTCTCCGAAGTCATGCGAATTGTGGACGGCAAGCCATCATCCGATCCGGCTCTCTACAAGCCGCAGCTCGACCATTTCTTCGACGCGTTCGGCGAGGATAAACTGATCTTCGGAAGCGACTGGCCTAATGGAGCGGCGGTAGACAATCTTCCAACCATCGTCAAAATCGTCAAGGATTATTTCAACGGCAAGAGCCGGGCAGCCGCCGAGAAATACTTCTGGAGGAACTCGCTGGCGGCATACAAATGGGCGCGCCGCGACCCCAGCCAACCGCAGCTTGCGTAACGGAGCTGGCGAAAACACACCCCAGCCCGCTCCACCTAGCAGGCTGTGAAAAAGGCCCAGGAACCGGCCGATTTTGGGCATTTGCCCAAATCGAGGATCCCCGCCATTTAGAATCAGCGCGTTACGGGCTCAGTTTGGGCATTTTGCCCAAATCGCATCCGAATCAGAGCGTTTTTCAGCAGCCTGCTAGTCTAGATCAGCTCGATGCCTTCCTTCCGGCCCAGGTTTCGCGAGTACTTACGGGCTGTGGCATCGTTCCAGTGCTCATGCACGCCGAGACTGGCCAGGGCGCCGGCGCCATCGGGGTTGTAAACCGTGCCGGACGGGGGCTTGGCCGCCTGCGACGCTTCGTGGAGATAGTTGTCCGCATTGCCGCGGACCTCGGTCGCGCGAGGCTCATTCCTCAGGATGTCCAGCCCGACGGAATCGATCGCCACGGGGTCCTGCGACATCAACATGCTGGAAGCCCAATGGTCGCCGAACGAGGCCCACTTGAAGACGCCGGCTTCATTGTGCTCGGCGGTGTACAGGCCATCCAGGACGAAGAGCATCGTCTTGCCGCCCAGGTGGCGGTGCGCGAACAGGTCCACCAGAACGTTGTAAGAGCCCATCGGCTGAGTCCGCTGGACGGCGCCGTGCAGCGCCCTTGGCGACCAGCCGCCATCGTTCGGAAAGTAGACGGAGCCGAAGTGGTTCTTCCCGGCCAAGGTGACGCCGGCCATTCCGTGCGGCCGCAGCAGCGCCATGTTGATGACGTACTTCGCCTCGGTCACCTGTTGGGGCAGATAGGCGGCGGGCAGTTGCCCTCCGGAGAAACGTACGGGGTTCGCCATGTCCGGCGTGGGAGACATGCGGTCGCCCTGATTATAATCGGCGCCGACCAGAAACTTCACGTCCTGGAATTCGCGATTGGAATTCGCCCGGATCCGATTGTGGATCGGCTGGCCGACGTTGCGGGTGCCCGCGGCATCGTAGAGCATGATGTCCGCGCCGCGCACCCCGCCCATTTCGATCAGTTGCGTGACCAGCGCCACCACGGCGTGAGGACTGGGCAAGCCGTTCTTGGCCGCGTCGGAACCCCACTCCGGGGAGCGATCCTGGTTGCAATTGATCTTGATGGCGATTCTCTCACCCGGGCGATATCCGGCGCCGCCCAGCTTGTGCGTTTCGTTGAAACTACGGAACAGCGCGTCCCACGCCTGCTTCTCATTCTTCCTTCCGGTGAGATTGAGGACCATCCGCGAGGCGAGGGCGTGGACCACTTTCTGGTCTGTGTTGGCGTCGTCCCACCAGTGGCCGGTGACGCCGTCCCAACTGGTTGCCTTGGCATCGCGCACCCACACGACTCTGCCCGGAAAGATGCCCTTGCCTTCACCGAGCGGCTGGTTGACAGCCTCGCTGGGCTTGAAAGGGGCGACGGGCGCGGCGCCGCGTTGTTGCGCCATGGCCTTCCAGGGACAGAGGGGGCCGGTAGCGGAAGCCGCGGCGAGCGACCTCAAGAAGCGCCGTCGATGCATGGGACTACTCCTTTCAGATTCCTCGCCGGGGATCTGTGGCAGCGGGGACGACGGCGGTCCCGGCCACCCATACCATTCATTTTCGCACTTGCGAAATCGGACTTACGGAAAAGGCTCCCTGGAACGCCACCGATGGGCCGGTGTCCAGACGGATCTCGGGATTTTCGGGACGGCGGCCCTTCTCGGAACGCCCGACCACGGCCGACAGCACCCGCAAATTGCGCCCTTCCACGCGGATGTAAGGGGCGCCCTCGACGCGGAAGCCCGGTCCCTGCGCGGTGGTCAACTCGGCCCAACGGCTGGCTTTCATGCCCTTCGCGGTGTCGCTATCCGTGCGGCCCGCATACACTCCCAGGATGGGCGCGACTTTCTCGTTGGGGTAAGCGTCGAGCGGCCCCAAGCCCAGCCAGCGCAGGTTGTCGAGGCCGGCCGGGGTGACGAACTCCATGCCGATCTCCGGCAGCCACGGGAACTCCACATGCGGTTTCACGGTGTAGTCCACGTGCAGTACGCCGTCGCGGCCCACACGGTACACGTACGCCACGGAGAAGGAGTTCTTCTCGTTGACCGTGTGGTCGGCCTCGGCGTCGATGCGTACGCCCGAGGGTTCCTCGGTGACCTTCCAACTTTTCACCGCGACCGTGTACTTGTTCAGGTCTGCCACCGTGTCCGGCGAGCGCAGGTTTAACTTATCGTTCTCCCCCAAGGGACGCCAGATGGTGAAGCGTGAGCCGGAGATCAGCTTCGCGGTTCCAGCCGACGCCGAAATCAGTTGGGAGGAGGCCGGATCGAACTCATAGGAGGCGGACCCAACCGTCACCAGAACTGTCTTCCCGTTACGAACGCGCACCGGGGACTCGACCGGGCGGACCGGCTCCGGCGCCGGACCATCGGCCCGCAATTCGACGGCGCGCTGCACAATCTCCGAGCCATCCGCGCGCAGGAACGCGAGATGCGCGTAGTAGGCGACGCCCGGCTCGACGCGCTTGATGGCATCCACGGGCAGCTCAAGGTAGCCGGTGGAATGGGGCGCGGCGTTCACCTTGGCGTCCCCCTTGGCCAGTTCGCGATCATCGGCCATGAGGCTCCAATGGATGCCGACGGTGGAAAGGTCGGTGAAGTCGTAATCGTTCTTGATGGGAACGCGCAAGCGATCCTGGCCGGGCCAGAAAGGCAGCGGGTCGTCGGAGACGTTGACCGGCGCGTACACCGCGCGGGCTTCCCAAAAATCGCGCTGCGGCGTGCGGTCCGCCCGCACGATGCCGTCCCAGCCGTCGGTGACAATCTGAATGTACTTTTCGGGCTGGCCGTTGGCGCCCGTGCGCGTTCTGGTAAGGCCCTGGTCCTGCCACATCCAGATGGAGCCGCCGGCGCCGGCGGGGTGTTGGGTGAGGGCGCGCCAGGAATCCGCAAGACCGCCGAATCCATCCTCCGCGTAGGCGTGCGTGTACTCGGTGGAGATGACCACGCGGCTGGAGTGCGCCGCAAGCTGGTCGAGGGCGGAAGGCGGGCGGTAATGTGGCGCCAGGATATCCACTTCGGGCGGGAGGAATTCGTCAATCCGTTGCGGCATGAGCACGGGGCGCGTGGGGTCCGATCCTTTCACAAGGCGGATGGCCGCGAGGTGCATGGCGGTGAAGGGATTCTCATTGCCGATGTCCCATATAATCACGGCGGGATGATTGCGATCGCGCGCCATGGTCTCCTGCGCGCGCAGCAGGCCGGCCGCCACGTAGGACGGGTCCTCGCCGGAACCGCCTCCAAGGCCCATGGGAACTTCGTCGAGTACGTACATGCCCATCTCGTCGCAGAGTTCGATGAAACCCTCGGCGGGCGGATAGTGGGAGGTGCGGACCATGTTGATGCTGGCGGCTTTCATGAGGCGCAGATCCTGGAGCCAGTCTTCCCGGCGGGTGGCGCGGCCTACGTCGGGGCTTTCGTCGTGACGGCAGACGCCGCGCAGTTTGACGGCCTGGCCGTTGATGCGCAGCACGCCGCCGGTGGTGGAGATCTGGCGGAATCCCACGTTGGAGGTGCGCGCGTGGGTGACGGCGCCGCCCTGCGCGATCTCCACGTTGAGCCGGTACAGGTTGGGCGTTTCGGCGGTCCAGTGGAGAGGCGCGCTGACGTGCAAGGTAAGCAGCGTGTCGCGCGCGGTGCCGCGGTGCGGCGGGATGGACATGACGGTGCGCTGCGCCTCCTTGCCATCGGGCGCGGTGAGGATGGCCCGCAGTTCGTAGCCTTGATCCGGCGCGATGTTCAAACCGCCGCGCCCGGCGCCTGCCGCTCCCCGTCCACCGGCTGCCGCGCCGGGGGCAACCGGCGGGGTAAGGCCGCGGCCCGAGGATACCAGCACGCGCAAGTTCAGATCGGCGTCGCGGAACTGGGCGTCGAACGTGGTGGCGGACTCGACCCGTTCGATGTACTGCGCGGCCGGCATGGCCTCCAGCCAGACGTCGCGGTAGATGCCGCCGAGCGCCCAATCGTCATTGGTGTCGAATGCGGAGTCCCTGGTGACCTGGCGGACGCGCACGGCCAGGCGGTTGTCTCCGAGCTTGAGGTTGGGCGTGACATCGTAGGCGAACGCGGTGAAGCCGCTATCGTGACGGCCGAGCAGCGCGGAGTTCAGCCAGACTTCGGCCGAAGCCCAGACGCCGCCAAAATGCAGCAGCACGTGCTGGCCCCGCCAAGTGTCGGGGACCTGGAAGTGAAGCGTGTAGAAGCCTTCGCCGCCCTGCCTGGCTCGCGAGTAGATGGGTTCCTCGAAGCCCTGCAGCGCCCAGTTCGAGGGCACCGGCGTGTGAACGAAGCCGCCGCCCTGGAAGTTATCCTGGTAGAAGCCGGCCAGGCGATCGGCCGCGGCCGCGTCGGCGGCGAACGCGAAGTCCCAGGTTCCGTTGAGCGAGATGGTTTGCGGGGTCTGCGCGGAGGCCGCAGTGAGCGCGGCCAGCAGCAGCGGGACCCATTTCGCGCGCCGAAGGAAAGTATTCATGCCCGTTTCTCCAAGAAAACGCATGATTCGAGGGTAACATCAGCCGAAGACCTGACGCGGAGACGGGATGAGGGCCGGTTGGTCCACCTCAAACCGCGACTGCTGCATCCGATTCAGCACCGCGGCGCGGAGGCGCAGGCGGATCTGAGTTGGATTCGGGCGCGGGAAGTACTGGTGGAGAGCCGGACGCAGTTGGTCAATGCGATCCGGGGATGAGTAGAAGCGGAGAAGGTTTAGGCCTTCTTCTCCGCGTCTCTGCGTCCTCGCGTCAAGGAAGCGTTACTCCTTGATAGCCTGATTTGTGAAGACCATCTTTCCGCCGCTTTCCGCCACCGTGAAGAGCGCGCCTGTCCCAACCAGCTTCTCAAACCGCGGCTCCTCCGAGGTCTTGGCGACCAGGTAATACCGCCGCGGTCCGAGCCACAGGTCTTTCCAATGCGCATCGTTGAGAAAGACATCGGGCGCGCCCGGCGCGTACGAACCGTACACCAGGTTGTCGAAGCGCCCGTTCAGCAGCCATGCGCGGCGGTTCATATAGAAAAAAATCGAGGAAAACGTGTAGTAGTGATGATCCACCACCAGTTCCCCATGCGGCGAGCGCAGCAACGCTTGCGCCAGGGGGCGCGAGGAAAGATAGGGATCGAACGCTACCAGCGCCAGGCGGGCCGCGTGGAAGAACAACACCATCATCAAGGCCGCGGCCAGGAAGGCGCGCTGCCCCACGGCCCGCAGGTTGCCGAGCGCGCCGATGAGAAAGGCCGCGGCGGCTATGGCAAGTGGAAGCCGCAGGTAGGCGAAGGATTCGAGCGTTAAGTCTTCCATGTGGCCGAGCGATAGCTTGTAGGCAGTAGGATGCTCGGAGAGGGCCTGGGAAATATCGCCCGGACTCGGAACATGCCGCACGGCAACCAGAATCAGCAGGATGGCCACGGCCAGGCAGAGGGCGATGGCCGCGAGTACGCGCGTGCCGCGCCGCACCCAGTCGCCGCCCGCCGCCATGGCGGAGCCGAGCAGTAGGGCCAGCGCCGGGTAGCAGGGCATGGAGTAATACTCCTGGGTGGTGGAGAACGTAAAAAAGATCAGCAGGAAGCCGGTCCAGCACAGCGCCAGCAAACGCACTCGCCCGGCGCGGTCCGCCGGTTTGAAAGACAGCCGCGCAACCGCCGGAAAGTATACG
Source organism: uncultured Solibacteraceae bacterium (assembly GCA_964457555.1). Taxonomy (GTDB): domain Bacteria; phylum Acidobacteriota; class Terriglobia; order Bryobacterales; family Bryobacteraceae; genus BOG-224. The sequence continues at coordinate 146,531 of CAYWHA010000006.1, read as the reverse complement.
CTCCAGGGAAACAGCCAGATGAGGTGGAACAGCCAGAAATAAAGGCGCGGGACTGTGTCGTAGTCGCGCGGAGAGCGCAGGTTCAAAAAGCGCAGCACCTGCTCATTCATGAAGTAAAACCAGAGAAAGCCGTGGTATTCGCCGGGAACGCTGTGGAAGGTCAGGTCGAAATAGGGTGGGTTGCGTAGAGTCGCCAACACGTGCCACGGCGCCGCGATCAACAGTACGATGGCCAGGCCGCTCCAGGGCCGCAACCGTCTCCAGACCTGGGCTGAAAACAACTGCCGCGTGACCAGGAGATAAACCACTGCGGCGCCGGCCGGGAAAACCACCGCAACCGCGCTCTTCAGCAGCAACCCGACTCCGAAACTGGCCGCCAGTACGAATGCCCACCGGCGCGGGTGCGGTTCGCGCTCGTCCAGAACGCGCAGAAAGGCCCACATGGCGAGCGTAATGGTGGCGGTCAGCATCACGTCGGGGATCTGAATCCGCGTAAACAGGAAGAGTCCCGCGCACGTCGCAATCACGAGGCCGGCGTAAAAGCCTGCGCGCCTGCCAAACGCCCACACGCCGAAGGCCGCGGTCAGCCAGGCGAGGGCCACGGAAGATAGCGCCACGGGGATGCGGGCCGCCCAGTCGAAGGCCCCGAAGATCTTGTATGAGATGGCGACCAGCCAATAGATCATCGGTGACTTTTCAAGGTAAATAATGCCATCCAGGCGCGCGGTGACCCAATCGCCCGAGGTCAGCATGTTGCGCGCAATCTGGGCCTGCACGGCGTCCACGTCGTCCATCAACGAAGGCGGAGAGAGGATGCACCCAACATAAATCGCCGCGGCAATCAGGATTACAGCCAGGTAGAGGGGAAAGTGTTTGCGACCATCCATTGCTTCATCCACGATATCGTATAGCCCATAAGAGATACGAAAATTCTGTATCGTCCGGCGGAAAAGCAGCGTCTATACATTGATTGCCGCCTGGAGGGCGTCAATGTCGCTAAGCACCGGCGCCTTCGTGTTTCTGGCAGTTGCGGCTATCCCATTCATTTATTACGGAATCGCCTTGTTTAGCTGCTGGCGCTTCTTTCGACGCCCGCGCCGCCAGACGAGTGGGGGATTCACTCCCCCGGTAAGCATCCTCAAGCCCATTCGCGGCCTGGATCCGGAAGCGTATGAGAACTTCGCCAGCTTCTGCCGCCAGGACTATCCGGATTACGAATTGCTCTTTTGCGTGGGCGACCGCGACGACCCCGCCCTCCCATTGATCGGCGACCTGATCAGGGAATTCCCGGAGCGGCGCATTCGCGTACTGTTCGGCTCGGGCCGCAACGCCGCCAACGACAAGGTCGCCAAGCTAGCGCGTCTGGTGAGCGAAGCGCAACACGAACACGTGGCGATCAGCGATAGCGACGTCCGCGTCCGGCCCGACTATTTGAGGACCGTGATGGCGCCGCTGGAAGATCCGAAAATCGGGGCGGTCACCAGCTTCTACCTTCCGATTGAAGAGCGCAACTTCGTGGACCGCCTGCAATCGGTCGGGATGATGTCCGATTTTTACGTGGGCATCGTGGTGGCGTGGCAATTGGATGGGGTCAAATTCGCCCTCGGACCGTCCATTGCGACCACCCGCGAGCGGCTGGCGGCCTTCGGCGGTTATCAATCCATCGAGAACCGCCCAGGCGACGATCTGCTGGTGGGCCGTCTGATTGCCGATCAGGGCTATGAGGTCGAGCTATCCCGCTACCCGGTGGAGACCGTCGCCGACTACCAGTCCATTTCGGAGCTGATTCATAAGCGTCTGCGGTGGATCGTGGTCATGCGTTACATGCGGCCGTGGGGCCATTTCGGGCTGTTGTTCACGCAGGGGCTGCCCTGGTCGCTCGCCGCCGTGGCGTTTCACCCCTCGGCGCTGACGGCGGCTGTCTACCTGGGAAGCTACTTCCTCATGCGCTGCGCGATCACCGCGACGGTTGCGATCTGGGGCCTCGAACAGCGCTCTTATTGGCGAAGGCTGGTCTTGATCCCGCTGTGGGACGCGGTGGCATTCCTGGTCTGGGTGACCAGTTTCGCGCAACGCAGCATACGCTGGCGCGGCAACCGCTACTACATTCGCGGCGGCGCGCTGGCGCCCGTCAATCCAGGAGCCGGGGGCAAGTAAGCGGGCCCTATCCTCCCAGCGCCGCAACGCCGATCAGGACTAACAGCGCCCCGGCGGCCCGCCGAGCGCCGATCTCCTCCTTCAGAAGGATCTTTGCCGCCACCGTTTCCAGAATGAAGCTGGCGGCCGACGCCGGCACCACAAAGCTCAGCGGCGCGGACTGCAACAGCGCCATAAACGCGAAAAACGAGAAGGCCAGGCACGCAATCGAGAGCAGCAGGTAGCGGCGTTCCACCACCATCCGCAGCAGGCGGCCCACGCCGCGAGCCCCCACGGATTGAGCGCCCGCGCGCTTCATTTCGTAGCTTTGAAGCAAGTCGCTCAACGCGGTTGCCACTACCATCACTGCCACCAGGACCCAGGTCATTTGGCACCCTGTATCTTCCCGGTGGTGCTGTGCGGCGTGGAACCTACCAGCGCCACGCCGGCGAAAATCAAGGCCACCGCCGCCCATCGCCGAGGACTGACCGATTCATGCAGGAAGAACCTCCCTAACACCGCCGCCAGGACGTATCCGACAGCCGTCATCGGCAGAATGAAGCTGAGATCGGCTACGCTTAAGAGCGCCAGACGCACCAGCAACGCGACGATCAGCATCACGATGCCCAGCGCGATGAAGGGTTGCGCCATGGAGCGCAGGTAGGCCAGCGGGTGGGCGGCCAGCGCCTCATGCAGGTGCTTGGTTCCCCACGCCAGGCACAAGTTGCCGAATGCCCGCAACGCCAGAAAGAGGAGCAGCAATAGGTAGGTTCGGATGGCCCTGATGGAAAGCGTCAATTCACAGGGTACCGCCAATCTCATTCGACGCGGCAGACCAACACCGCGTCATTCTGAAACGGACACGCGAGACCCGCCACGCCGGGGCGTTGGAGAACCACCCAGGTAACGCCATAGTCGCGGTGGAGACGGTCGAAATCCGGCGCTTGGAACTCTCGCCAGCCCTGTTGCGCCTTGTCCTGCGCGGACCAGTCCTGCGCCAGTGCGGGAAACATGCCGACGGACCCTTTGTCATGGATGGTGGCCAACGAACTGCGCTCGGCCACCGCGCGAAAGCCTTGTTCGTCTTCGCCTGGCAGCTCCATGTAATCGGGGTCCATCGCGAAAATCGCGTCGCGGGGAGTGTGATTGCGGGCCCAAACGAACGCCTGGACCCAGGAATTGGTGGGGGATCTCCCCGGCAGTTCCAAGTGGCCGGTGGCGGGAAACAACTGGCGCTGCGCCAGGAACATGCCGAGGCAAATGGGCGCCAGCAGCGCCACCCAACGCCAGGCATGCGACTTCAAAACCGATTCGACCAAAATGCCGCCCAGCAGCACGAAGAGCAAGAGGAAAATCAGGTGCAGGCTGCGCATCGGCTGCAACTCGGCGAGGCCCGCGAGACGTGGGATGGAAACCACTAGCGCGGCGGCGAGGGAGACCAGCCCAAAGAACACCAGCGCGCGGCTGAGAGCTGCGATTTCACGGCGGCCGCGCGACTGGCCGTACCGGGCAATCCCCCACAACAACGCCAGCGGGGCGAAGATTCCAAGCCACTCGTACCATTGCCAGCGCACCACCAGGTAATACTGCTGCCAGGTGTCCAAAACCTCGCGGTAGATCGGCGAAACGGGCCGGAGCGTCAACGGGAACAAAAGCAGCGTAGCGGCGACCGGCGCTTTCAGACGGCGCTCCTCGATATAGAGGAACAGCAGCAGGCCAATTCCGAACACCGACATTAGCGGGTGAATCGTCGCAATCGCGAGGATCAAAATGCCGGCGCGCCAGAATTTGCGCTCCATCGCGTCGGCCAGGACCAGCATGATGCCCGCCGTCGAGAAGTCCCGCGGGGTCAGATACTGGTCCATGATGTAGAGCGCCGTTCCCGCAACCGGGATGGTCAGCAGCGACGCTACCAGAGCCACACTGCCCCACGGCGCCAATGGTGTGTTGAAGCAGATGCGGGATACGCGCCAGCATCCCACGAGCAGAGCGAAGATGCAGGCGACGTGCCACAGGAAAACGACCCAATCGAGTGGCAGGTGCGAGATGCGGACGGAGGCCGCCACCAGCTCATCGAACAGCGTCATGCGCGCGTGCGACATAAAGAGCTGGTCGTTGAACGGATAGAGGGCTGGATTGAGGGCCTTCTTGAGGCCCGGAAGATACAACTCGCCATCCTCCACGGCAGGATGATAGCCGTGCACCAGCACAGCCCCGATGGCGATTAGCGGAAGAAGGGCAACCTGTTTGCGAGTCAATGCGGTTCAGTTGGGCCTAAGTGGCTGCGTTTTCAGACCAGTTCAGTTTATCACCAGGGCGTAAGCGCGCCGTGGGTGGATGGCGCGGCCCGCGACCTGTTAAACTCATTCACGTTCCAGAGGAAAAGGGGAATCGCATGGCAAGAGCATTCGCCAGACGCACGATGTTGTCCGCCGCACTCCTGCTGACCGGCCTGCTGGGCGCGCTGCCGGCGCGGGCGCAGTTGTCGCAGAACTTGCAGGATTGGATGCGCCGCATGAACTCCGGGGAATTCAGCGCGGGCGGCGGGCGCGGAGGAGGAGGAGGAGGGCGCGGCGGGCGCGGCGGCGGGGCGGGACGGTGGATGGACGGCGGCAAGGCTTACGTCAGCACCGAGCCGGCGAGCGGCGGCGGTACCCAGACGGTGCGCGTCGATACGGCTACCGGCGCGCGGCAGGTTCTTCCGACGGAGCCTCCCAACACGCCGCCCGGGGGCGGCCGGGCGATGGCGGCGGGCACGTCGGCCGACGGCTCCAAGTTGCTGTTCAGCACGAACGGGCGCACGGTGATGATCCGCAAGACCGCCAGCGACTATTGGGTGCTGGACAAAACCGACCATTCCTGGCGCAAACTCGGAGGCAAATCGACCGCGGGGCTGATGTTCGCGAAGTTCTCGCCGGATGGCAAGAGCGTAGCCTACCTGGGCGACCTGAACCAGGCGGCGGGAGCCGAGCCGCGCTGGAACCTTTATGTGGAGGACGCGCACACCGGCGCGGTCAAGCAGCTTACCTTCGATGCCAGCGACGACATCATCGACGGCACATCCGATTGGAACAATAACGAAGAGTTCAGCCTGGCCGATTGCTTCCTATGGAGCCCCGACGGGCAGAAGATCGCCTATTACCAGTTCGACCAAAGCGGCGTGCAGGATTTCGCGCTCATCAACTACACCGATCAACTGTACCCGGTGATCACCAAGTACAAATATCCCAAGGCGGGCCAGGTGAACTCGGCCGTGCGCGTAGGCGCGATCCCCTCCGCCGGCGGCAAGACAGTCTGGCTCAAGACGCCGGGCGACCCGCGCAACACCTACATCCCGCACATGGAATGGATGGACGACAACCAGGTGATTCTGCAGCATATGAACCGGCTGCAGAATACCAACACGGTCTACATCGCGAACCCGGAAACCGGCGACGTTCGGCAGATGTTCCAGGACAAGGACGATACTTGGGTGGAGGTGAACCGCAATCTCAAATGGATCGAAAACGGCAAGCGGCTGCTGTTCACCAGCGAGCGCGACGGCTGGCGTCATGTCTATGCCATCGGGCGCGAAGGCGACGCGCGGCTGGTGACTGGCGCGCCCTTCGATATGGTGTCGATATCGGCTGTCGATGAACCGGGCGGCTGGCTGTATTACATCGCATCGCCGGAAAACGGGACACAGCGGTACCTCTATCGCTCCCGTCTGGACGGCACGAAGACGGAACGCGTGACTCCCCAGGACCAGCCGGGGACGCACACTTACGACATCTCGCCCGATTGCCACTGGGCTTTCCACAGCGTCTCGACTTTCGATTCGCCGGGCCAATCCGACCTGGTGAGCCTGCCGGACCACAAGGTGGTGCGCGTGCTCAACGACAATGCCGCCGAGAAGGCCAAGATGGGGCCGATCGTTGCCGGCCGCACCGAGATGGTGCACATCCCGGTGGGCCACGATACGACCCTCGACGGGTGGTTGATCAAGCCGAGCCATTTCGATCCCACAAAGAAATACCCGATCATCGTCAACGTCTATGGCGAGCCGGCTGCCTCCACGGTGGCCGACAGTTGGGGCGGCGGTCACCTGATGATGCTCGGCCTGGCGGACGACGGCTACCTGATTGCCAGCTTCGATAACAGCGGCACGCCGTCGCCGAAAGGGACGCACTGGCGCAAGGTAATCTATGGCTCGGTGGGCGTACTGGCGTCGGACGAACAGGCGGCCGCGCTGCGAGGATTGGCGGCCACCCACCCCTATATCGACCTGACGCGAGTGGGCGTGTACGGCTGGAGCGGCGGCGGATCCATGACGCTGAACCTGATGTTCCGCTATCCCGACTTGTATTCGGTGGGCGTGGCGGGCGCTCCAGTGGCGGACCAGACCCTCTACGATTCCATCTACCAGGAGCGCTACATGGGTCTGCCCGCCGATAACCCCAAGGGCTATCACGACGGCTCCCCGATCAGTTACGCGGAAGGCTTGAAGGGCAAGCTGCTGATCATTCACGGCACGGGCGACGACAACGTCCATTTTCAGGGGACGCAAAGGCTGCTCAACCGGCTGATCGCGCTCAACAAGCAAGTGCATTTCATGGAGTATCCGAACCGCCGGCATGGCGTGGAGAGTTCCGACCCCACGCATCTCAATACCCTCCGCTGGGGTTTCTTCGAGGAGTATCTGCCGCCGGGGCCGAGGTAGAACGATGCGGACCTTCATCGTCCTCCTAGCCTTTTCCGCCGCTGCCTTGGCGCAAACCGCGCCGCCGCGGCCCATCGATCCCCAAAGAGTCCAGGACCAGGACACCATGACCTGGGCCGACTATCACCCCATCCCCGGTGTGGATTGGGCCGATCCCAGACTGGTTCCGGCGCGCAAGCAGTACAGAGTTGCGCTGGTGGCCGTCGATTTCCCGGACCAGCCCTTTGTCATCACCCTTCCGAAACACTCCGACCTCTTCGGCAACCCCCAAATCGATCCCGTCGCGCGCGAAAAGGTCGCGCAATTCTACGCCGATTTCTATAACACGCCCTCCGCCGTCAACCACGGCCACACCATCAACGGTTATTGGATGGAGCAGTCCCGCGGCCAGATCGGCATCGCCAAACTTGACGCCTTCGGGCCTTATCGCATGCCCAAGAAGCTCTACCAATACGGCCTCAACGAATACAACCAGCAGAGCGCCGCGCCAGCCGGCTCCCCCGCCGATGGGCGCCTGGAGCGGGATGCCGACGCCTTGTGGGCCGCCGGTGCGGGCGCGGATATCAAATCCAAATACGACATTGTCCTCCGCCTCTATGCGGGCTACGACGAAACCAGCGTCTGGCAGGAATTCGGCGAGATGAAATTTCAGACCAAAGAGGACATTCCCGCCGAATGGGGCAGCCCGGATCCCAACGGCCCACGCTGGGTCGTCACCCGCTATGAGCCATGGACCAGTTGGCGGGCGGGTGCGCAGCAGTGGGGCTTGTCGTCGGTCCGGCAGGGGGAGAGTTCCGGCACCATCACGCACGAAATTGTGCACTTCGCCTTTTCGGTGGGCGACAACAACAACAATCCCTACGAAGCGCCCTACCCACGCGCGGGCTCCGGCCCGTGGGACATTATGGACCGCGGTTCTTTCAACGGACCGGGCGGTCCGCACCGCCGCTGGGTGGTTCCGGCAGGCGAAGGCGCCTCCATGCCCGCCGGCCTCATGCTGCGCAGCAAGGTCCGCTTCAAGTTCCTCAGGGATGACGCGGTGCTGGATCTCACGCGCAGCGGCCTCACCGCCAACGGACTGGCTGTGGGGACCGTGGTCGCCCGCGCCGTCGAACCTCCGGCGGGCCGGCTTTCCGGCATCACTATCCGTCTGGATGGCGAGGCGCCCAGCGACCGTACGCCGCCCGAAAACTATGCCACGAATCCGGTTTCTTCCGGGGACACGCTCTACAATTTCTATTCCATCGAAGTGGTACAGCGCATCGGCTACGATTCCTTTACGCCGGACAACGGCGTTCTCATCGCGAAGAACCTGGACCAGGAACAGCGCGGCCGCGGCTTCCATCCCTTCACTTACGTGATCGACGCGCACCCTGAAGACATCAAGATGGTCGATTTCAAACGTCCCAACGGCGATCCCGTCATGCGCACCGTGGCCGATTACCGCCAGTTGAACGATGCCCTATTCCATGCCGGGCTGAATTCCGGCAGCCAGTTCGAATGGGAAGACACTCCCAACCGCCTGCACTTCTATATTGTCGATTTGCATAAGGATGCCGCCGGCGTGCTCTCTTACACGATTGGAGTCCGGTCGCTCGATGGCTCCGGCCCGCAAACCCGGGGCGTCTCTCTCACCGCGGGCGCCAACTGCTCCTTCACGCTCAAGAACACCGGCGCTCCCGATTCCACCGATATTTATCGCCTTTCCGCCACCGCGCAAGGCGCTTCCGGCGCGAAGGCGCAACTCGCCAACGCGCTCGCCGCCGTGAAATCCGGGCAGACGCAACCGATTCCCGTCTATGCGACCGGCGCGCCGAGGACCATCACGTTGAAAGCGCAATCCGAAAGCGATCCCGCACAGTCCGCCACCGCGAGTTGCACGGTGCGGCGCTAACGGGGGCGTGCAATCGAGATAAGGTAATGTTGTGCTCCAATCCATCTCGATCTTGCTGCTGAGCGCGGCAGCCTTGGTTTCCGCCCAGACGCCTCAACCAGCCGCGCCCACGCGAGCCGATATCTTGCGTGGCGAGTACGGCCGATATCGGGCCAACAACGACCTGCTCTTCTATCATCTGGATGTGCGCGTCGACCCGGAAAAGCAGACGATCGCGGGGAAGAATACCATCCGCTTCAAGATGCTCAAGGACGATACGCGCATCCAGCTCGATCTGTTCGCGAACCTCAACGTGGACAAGATCACGATGGGCGCGGCGACGCTGCGGTACCAGCGCGAATTGGGCACAGTCTTCGTGGACTTTCCAGAGGCTCTCAAAGCCGGCCGCGTCTATTCGATTGACTTCTACTATTCCGGAACGCCGACGCATACCAGCCGGTTCGGTGGCTTCACCTTCGGCAAGGACCCGGCCGGCCGCCCGTGGATCTACACCGCCTGCGAGGGCATCGGCGCCAGCCTGTGGTGGCCCGATAAGGATCAGTGGCGCGACGAGGTCGAGAACATGCAGCTCAGCGTCTCGATCCCCAACGGCCTGGTGGACGTCTCCAACGGAAGGTTCGCCGGAAAAACCGATCTGGGCGACGGGTATACGCGCTGGGACTGGAACATTCACTACCCCATCAACAACTACGACGTTTCGTTGAACATCGGCACTTATGAACACTTCGCCGATAAACTGGGCGGCCTGTCACTCGACTTTTACGCTCTTCCCGAAGATCTGGAGAAGGCCAAGAAGCAGTTCGCGCAGGCTAAGGGGATGATCGAAGCCTACCAGCACTATTTCGGCGAATACCCGTTCAAGAAAGACGGCTACAAGCTGGTGGAAGCGCCTTATTCCGGCATGGAGCACCAGACCGCGGTTACTTACGGCAACCATTTTGCGAATGGCTACCTGGAGCGGGACTGGACCGGCGTCGGGATCAGCACGCGGTTCGATTTCATCATTATTCACGAAAGCGCCCACGAATGGTTCGGAAACGCCATCTCCGCGGCCGACGTGTCCGACATGTGGATCCACGAAGGTTGGGCCACCTACCTGGAGTGCCTCTACGTCGAGTACATGTGGGGAAAGAACGACGGGTTGAAGTACACCAACGCTTACAAGACGAAGGTCCGCAACCGGCAGCCGATTATCACGCAACGCGGAGTCAACCGCGAACCGCCGGAGGATCAGTACTTCAAGGGAGCGCTGTTCCTGAATACGCTGCGCAGCGTGGTGAACGACGACAAGCGATGGTTTGCCCTGATCCACGATGTGTTCCAACACTTCAAGTACCGGAACATCATGACCGAAGACATGGTCGCCTATTTCAACCAGAAGACCGGAATGAATCTGACGCCCATCTTCGACGAGTACCTCCGTCACGCGGCCCTGCCGGCTCTGGAACTGAAGTTCGACGACGCCGCGGGCACGGTCTCCTACCGTTGGAAGGCCGATGAGCCGGCTTTCGCCATGCCGATTCGGGTTGGGGACAAAGACCACTGGCAGGTTGTGCAGCCCACCGCCGAATGGAAGACTATGAAAACGCCGCTCAAGAAGGACCAGTTCGCGGTGGCGACGGATCTCTACTACGTCGACGTGAGCAAGCAGTAGTCTGCCCCACCGCTGCCTGGCGCCAGAGATTATACTTTGAGTTCAATAGCAGGAGAAAGTATGAAATTGTCTCGTCTCGCAGTCACCGCCGCGAGCGCGCTGGCGCTTTCGGTTGTCGCCCCCGGCATCGCTCTTGCGCAGGGTACGCTGGCGGATTATCAACGTGGACAAGGGCTTCAGGCGAAAGCCCGCGGCCTGGTGGTGAATACCCCCGGCACGGCTACGTGGATCCACGATTCCGGCCAGTTTTGGTACCCCAGAACCGTGGCAGGCGGGACGGAGTTCATGATGGTGGATGCCGCCACGGCCACCAAGAAACCTGCCTTCGACCACGACAAACTGGCGGTCGCGATCAACGCCGCAACCTCCGGTCACTACACCGGATTGACGCTGCCCTTTGCAGGCACGGGCGGCCGTGGCGGCGCCGCTGCCGGCCGTGGCGCTGCGGCCGGCGCTCCGCCGCAAACCGCGCCGCTGAGCTTCACCGATCCGCAGACCCTCCAATTCGGCGCCGGCGGCTCGATGTACACCTGTAAGCTTGCCGACTACACCTGCGCCAAGGGCGGCGCGATTCCGGCCTTCGCCGCCGGACGCGGACGCGGCGGCGCGCCCGAGGATTTGGAAGACGTCGATCGGCCCGCTCCTATGGAAGTTGGCGGCGACCCGGTGGATGGCCTCGAGTATCAACCGCCTCCGCAAGACGAAGCCGGCGCCGGCCGCGGCGCCAACCGCCAGCCCGCGTGCGCGCCGCGCCCGCAGAATCAAACACAAGGTGGACGCGGCGGACGGGGCGCCACTAATACGACCAATACGACGGCGACCGTCGGTTCCCAGATTCTGGGACAGGCAGCCGGGGCCGCGCCCGATGTTTGCGCCTCTTTCGACGGCAAGTGGGAGGCCTTGATCGAGAACTACAATGTCTTCCTAAGGCCCGCAGGCGCCACGGCGCCACCAGGCGGACGCGCGGGCGGTGGCCGCGGGAACAATGCGGCGCCTGCGGCCTTCCCGTTGAGCTTCGATGGATCGGAAGGGAATTACTATACGCTGCGCTCCATCGCCTGGTCGCCGGATTCCAAACACCTGGCGGCGTACCACACGCGCCCCGGTTATGACCGCGAGGTTCACTACATCGAATCGTCACCCGCCGACCAGGTGCAGCCCAAGACCACCAGCATTCATTACCAAAAGCCCGGCGACGCCCTGGATATCGCCTATCCGGCCCTGTTCGACGTGGAGAAGAAGACCGAAATCGAGTTGGATCGTGCCCTCTTCCCCAACGCCTACGACATCACTCCCCCGGTGTGGTGGAAAGACAGCCGCGGTTTCACTTTCGAGTACAACCAACGCGGCCACCAGGTCTACCGCGTGCTCGAAGTGGCCGCCGATACGGGCAAAGTCCGCCCGTTAATCGACGAAACCAGCAAGACATTCATCTATTACAATCAGCTCGCGGCGGGCCTTTCCGGCGGCCGCCGCTACCGGCACGATATCGACGACGGCAAGGAAATCATCTGGGCCTCCGAACGCGACGGCTGGGAGCATCTCTATCTCTACGACGGCGTGACCGGCAAGGTTAAGAACCAGATCACCAAGGGCAACTGGCTGGTCCGCAACGTGGTAGAGGTGGACGACGCCAAACGCCAGATCTGGTTTCAGGCCGGCGGCAGCATTGCCGGGCAAGATCCGTATTTGGTGCAGTATTACCGCATCAACTTCGATGGCACGGGTCTGACGCGCCTTACCGACGCCGATGGCGACCACACCGTGGTCTTCTCGCCCGACAAGAAGTATTACGTCGACGCCTGGTCGCGTGTGGACCTGCCGCCGCAGTCGCAGTTACGCCGCACCGAAGACCAGAAGGTGGTGATGGACCTGGAAAAGGGTGACGCCACCGCGCTGCTCGCTGCCGGGTTCCGCTTCCCCGAGGTCTTTGTGGCGAAAGGCAGAGACGGCAAGACGGATATTTGGGGAACCATTACCCGGCCCATGAATTTCGATTCCGCGAAGAAGTATCCCGTGATCGAGAACATTTACGCCGGCCCGCAGGGATCGTTCGTGCCCAAGACCTTCAGCGCCGTGCCTGGCGACCAGGCCATGGCCGAGCTGGGCTTCATCGTGGTTCACATCGACGGAATGGGTACCAGCAACCGCTCGAAGGCCTTCCACGACGTGTCTTATATGAACCTCGGGGACGCCGGTTTCCCCGACCGCATTCTCTGGCACCAGGCCGCCGCCGCGAAGTACCCTTCTTACGATATTTCCCGCGTGGGCATTTTCGGAACGTCCGCTGGAGGACAGAATGCCTTGGGCGGCATGTTATTCCATCCCGAGTTCTATAAAGTGGTGGTCACCAACAGCGGCTGCCACGATAACCGCATGGACAAGATCTGGTGGAACGAACAATGGATGGGCTGGCCGGTCGGGCCGCAGTACGCCGCTTCGTCCAACGTCGATAACGCCGCCAAGCTGCAAGGCCGCGCGCTGATCATCGTCGGAGAAATGGATACCAACGTGGACCCGGCCTCGTCGCTGCAGGTGGTCAACGCCTTGGTGAAGGCCCACAAGCATTTCGACATGATGTATATTCCCGGCCAGAATCACGGCGTGGCCGTGCTCGGCAGCGAGCATTATCGCGACGATTACTTTGTCCACTATCTGTTGGGCGTGGAGCCTCCGGATTGGAATCAGGTGTCGCTCCCCGAACCGGCCGAGCCGGCGACCGACGGCGGGAACTAGGAAGGTGGGGCGGACCTCCTGGTCTGCCTTCGTCCCGCGATCACCGGCAACACAAGAAGGCAGGCCAGGAGGCCCGCCCCACCGGCTCTCACAAAATGGGATAATCGGTAACAGGTAATCGGGCCGAATTGTATGGAAGCAGCCGCCTCAGGCGACTCGCGAGGGGCGCACCTGGGCAACGAAATCTCCGGGCTCATCTTCAACATCATGCGTTTCGCGACGCATGACGGCCCGGGCGTCCGCACCACGGTCTTCTTCAAAGGGTGCCCACTATCCTGCTGGTGGTGCCACAACCCCGAAGGCCAAAGCTTCCTGCCGGAGCGGCTCTACTTCGAGGAGCGCTGCCGCCATTGCCTGGAATGCGTTGCCGCCTGCCCCGAACATGCCATCCATGACGCGGATGGGAAGGTTTCGACCTCCGACGCCTGCACCGCTTGCGGCGAATGCGCCAGGATTTGCATGGCGGAGGCCCGCCAGATCGCCGGACAGCGTTACACGGTGGCGGAACTGATCGCCGAAGTGGAGAAGGACGTCGTGTTTTTTGACGAATCCGGCGGCGGCGTGACGCTTTCGGGCGGTGAACCGCTCTCCCAACCGGCCTTCGTGGCTGCCTTTCTGCGCGCCTGCCGGGAACGGGGGATTGGAACCGCCATCGAGACCTGTGGATTTGCCCAACCCGAGACGTTTCTGAATACGGCGCTGCTGGCCGGACAGGTCCTGTTCGACCTGAAGCTCATGGACCCCGAAAAACACCGCCTGTACACGGGCGTTCCGAACGAGTCGATCCTCCGCAATCTGGAGGCTTTGATCGCCCGCCACCCCGCGGTCACCGTCCGCATCCCGGTGGTTCCGGGCATCAATGACGGCGACGAAGAAATGGCGCAGTTCGCCGCCCGCCTGGGGAGTCTGCGCCCCTGGCGCGTGGAACTACTGCCCTATCACCGCATCGGCGCGGACAAGAAGCGGCGCCTGGGCAGGGACTCGAAGCTCAATGACACGGCGCCGCCCTCGGCGGCCGATCTGGCGCGCTTTCACGATGTTCTGACAAGCGCCGGTTTGCGCGTGACAGTAGGAGGATGAAATGACGGAAAGAGTGGCTCGACTACGCCAGGCGAGCTTGGATACCAAGCCATGGCTTTCGCTCGAACGCGCCCAACTGATGACGGAATTCTACCGTCAGGCGGGACCTCTCTCGCCGCCGGTCCTGCGCGCCAGCGCTTTGCAGTACGTGCTGGAACGCCGCACCATCTACATCGGCGCGGAGGAGTTGATCGTGGGGGAGCGCGGACCGCTGCCCAAGGGAACGCCCACTTACCCGGAGCTCTGCTGCCATACGATGGAGGATTTCGAAATTCTCGACACGCGCGAGAAGATTTCCTACTGCGTTGACGACGAAGCCCGGCGCATCCAGCGGGAGGAGATCATTCCCTACTGGAACGGCTACAGCATGCGCGACCGCATCTTCGCGGAGATGACCCCGGAGTGGAAGAGCGCCTACGAATCGGGCATCTACACAGAGTTCATGGAGCAGCGCGCGCCCGGCCACACCGTCCTGGGCGACGTGATTTACCGTAAGGGCCTGCTGGACCTCAAACGGGATGTGGCTGACAGCGTGGCGCGCCTCGATTTCCTGAACGATCCGCAGGCCTACGACAAGGAACAGCAACTTCGCGCGATGGCCATAGCCGCCGACGCCGTGATCCGGTTTGCCGAACGCCATGCCGAAAGGGCGGAGGAAATGGGCGCGGCGGAAACAGACCCGCTACGCAAGGCGGAGCTCGAGAGGATCGCCGCGGTCTGCCGCCGCGTGCCCGCGCATGCGCCGCGCGATTTCCGGGAAGCGCTGCAGGCCTACTGGTTCACTCACCTGAGCGTGATCACGGAGCTGAACACCTGGGACTCGTTCAACCCCGGCCACCTGGACCAGAACCTCTATCCGTTCTATCGACGCGATCTCGATAACGGAGATCTCACGCGCGAACAGGCCCGCGAACTGCTGCAGTGCTTCTGGGTGAAGTTCAACAACCAGCCCGCGCCACCCAAAGTGGGAGTCACTGCAGCCGAGAGCGGCACTTACACCGACTTCTGTAACATCAACACCGGCGGTCTCAAGCCGGACGGCTCCTGTGGCGTAAACGAGCTGAGTTACCTGGTTCTCGAAGTGATCGACGAGATGCGCCTGCTGCAGCCCTCGTCCAACCTGCAACTGAGTAAGAAGAACCCCGACCGTTTTCTGAAACGCGGCTTGGAAATCGTCCGCAAGGGCTGGGGCCAACCCTCCATCTTTAACGCCGACATGGTGGTGGAGGAACTGCTGCGCCAAGGCAAGTCAATTGAGGATGCGCGCGCCGGCGGTATCTCCGGCTGCGTCGAGACGGGGGCCTTCGGCAAGGAAGCTTACATTCTGACTGGCTACTTCAACCTGCCGAAAGTTCTGGAGATCGCGCTCCACAACGGCCGGGACCCGCGCACCGGGAGGATGGTCGGAACGGAGAGCGGAGATCCCCTGGCATTCCGCACTTACGAGGATCTGGCCGCGGCCTTTCGCAAGCAGTTACATTACCTGATCGAGGTGAAGATCCGCGGCAACAACGTCATTGAGCGCCTGTACGCGCGCAACATGCCGGCGCCTTACCTTTCGCTGCTGGTGGACGATTGCATCGCAAAAGGCGGCGACTACAACGGCGGCGGGCCGCGCTACAACAGCACGTACATCATGGGCGTGGCGCCGGGCACCTGCACGGACAGCCTGGCGGCGATCAAGTACCACGTCTTCGAGCGGGACAATCTATCCATGGCGGACTTGCTGGCCGCGCTGCGCGACAATTTCGAAGGACACGAAAAGACGCGCCTGATGCTGTGGAACAAGACTCCCAAGTACGGCAACGACGATGCCTACGCCGACGCAATCCTGTCGCAGGTCTTCGACATGTTCTTCGATGAAATCAACGGCCGGCCGAATACCAAGGGCGGGCAATATCGGGTCAACTATCTCTCCACCACGTGCCACGTTTATTTCGGTTCCGTCACCGGAGCGACGCCCGATGGCCGGCGGGCGTGGGAGCCGCTCTCGGACGGAATCTCCCCGGCGCAGGGCGCCGACCGCAAAGGCCCCACCGCGGTCATCAAGTCCGCCGCCAAAATGGACCACGCCCGCACAGGCGGGACTCTGCTGAACCAGAAGTTCACGCCCAGGGTTGTGGAAGGCGAGGAAGGCATCGACCATATGGCCCACCTGGTCCGGTCCTACTTCAAGCTGGACGGACACCACATTCAGTTCAACGTGGTGACGGCCGAAACTCTGCGCGAGGCGCAGGCGTGCCCCGAGCAGCACCGCGACCTGATCGTTCGGGTGGCCGGCTACAGCGACTACTTCTGCGACCTGACCCCAGCGCTGCAGAACGAGATCATCGCGCGCACGGAACAAACGGGGTTTTAGCCGGCCGCTTCCCCTTTTCCTCGGTGAGCGGGCCGGCGCGGTAAGATCTGAGGGATGGAAACACTTTCCGGAAAGATCGCGGCCGTCACCGGCGGCACGCGGGGAATCGGGCGGGCCATCGCCGAGCGACTGCTGCGGGAGGGCGCGTCGGTGGCCATCTGCGGCCGCTCCCCGGAATCCACGGCGCGCGCGGCCGCTGAGATGCAGCCGCTCGGCAGGGTTTACGGATGCGCCGCCGACGTCACCGACCCCTCCCAGGTGCAAACCTTCTTCCAAGCTGTGGACCGCGAATTCGGGGCGCTCGATATCCTGGTGAACAACGCCGGCGAAGGGGTCTTTCGCAAGGTGGCGGAAATGACGGCGGACGAGTGGCATCGCAACATCGACTTGAATCTCAACGGGCCTTTCTACTGCTCGCGCGAGGCGCTTTCCCGATTTCAGAAACGCGGCGCCGGCTTTATCGTGAACATCTCCAGCCTGGCCGCCAAGAACGCCTTTTCCGGGGGCGCGGGATACAACGCGTCTAAATTCGGCCTGAATGGCTTCACCGAGGCGCTCATGCTGGACCATCGCTACGACCGCGTTCGCGTCAGTACCATCATGCCCGGTAGCGTGGACACCGGCTTTTCGGGCGGTCCGTCCAACCGGTCCGGCGATACCAGTTGGATGATCGCCTCCGAGGATGTCGCCGAAGCCGTTGTCATGGTCCTGCGGATGCCCGCGCGCACCATGGTGAGCCGCGTTGAGATGCGTCCGTCCTGCCCGAGAAAGTAACATGCCGCAAACCAAGCTTCCCGTCGAAAAGGCCGATTCGCGCCTGATGCGGTCCATGTTTCACACCATTGCGCCGCGCTACGATTTCATCACGCGCGTTTTCTCGTATGGAATGGACAAGCGCTGGAAACGAGCGCTGCTTGAAGGGGCGCGCCTGGGCGCCGCGCCGGCGATTCTCGACCTGGCCTCCGGTACGGGCGACTTTTCGCTGATGGCCGACCGGCAATACCCGGGCGCGCGGACGGTGGCCGCCGACCTGACCGAGCGCATGCTCCAACTTGCCCGCGCGCGCGGCGTCGAGCGGGCCGTCTGCGCCGACGCTGGCCGGCTGCCTTTCCGCGACGGCGTCTTCGATTGCGTATGCATCGGTTACGGGCTGCGCAATTTTCCGGATCTGGCGCTGGCGGTACGCGAGATCGAACGCGTCACGCGTCCGGGCGGCCTGCTGGTGAGCTTGGATTTTTTCCTGCCCGCCAACGTGCTATTGCGCCAGCTTTATCTCGGTTACCTGTATGCGCAGGGGGCTTTCTGGGGCCTGCTGCTCCACGGCCGGCCGCGCGTCTACACCTATATTCCCGACTCTCTCAGGTCCTTCGTCGCCATTCCGGAATTCTCCAGCCTGCTGCGCCGCTCGGGATACCGGAAGGTGGATGAGCGCAGTTTCCTTCTGGGCGGGATTGGACTGCACTGGGCCGTCAAGGAACCATGAGCAAAGAACGGCTGCGCGCCTCCGACTATCGCTTCATTGGCATCTGCCTGGCGCTGCTCGCGGCGACCGCGTGGTACTCCGCTCGTAATTTCTATCGGGCTTTTCCCGAAGCCTCCATCGATTTTCGCGCGACCCGCGAGGATGCCCAGGTCTTGTCGGAAAAGTTTCTCGCCGGGCAGGGCTACAAGACCGCGGGCTATCGCCTGGCCTCGCGCTTCAGTTACGACGACGACGCCAAGACTTTTCTGGAACGCGAAGCCGGCCTGGAGCAGGCCAACCGGCTCATGGGAACGCGGGTCCGTTTGTGGCGATGGTCCTACCGGTGGTTCCAGCCGAGCCGCAAGGAGGAATACCGCGTCGATATCACTCCAACCGGCCAGTTCGTGGGATTCGAACATCAATTGCCGGAGGACGCCGCGCGGCCCGCCGCCACACCCGAACAGGCACGCGCGCTGGCAGAGGAGTTTCTGCGCGCACGGCTCAGCCGCGACCCCGCCTCGCTCGATTTCGTCGAAGCGTCGGAAATCGACCGGCCCCATCGTATGGACCGCACGTTCACGTGGAAAGAGCGCGATTTCAATCTGCACGACGCCGCCAATCGAGTCGAGGTGACGCTGTACGGCAATGAGGTTGCGGGTTACCGCGAGTATCTGAAGATCCCCGAGCAATGGACCCGCGACTATGAACGGTTGCGCTCGAAAAACGATATGGCCGAGTACGCCGACACGGCCCTGGTGGTGGCGCTGATGCTGGGGCTGCTCGCAACCATTGTGATGCGGGTGCGCGGGCAGGACGTGCGCTGGGGGCGTGCGGCGGTGATTGGAGCCGTGGGCGCGGCGCTTAGCTTCCTGGCTTCGCTGAACCAGTTCCCGCTGCAGGAATTCGGCTACCCCACCACGGATTCGTATGGCAGCTTCGTTTCGAGCCAGGCGTTGCAGGCGCTGATGGCCGCACTGGGCTACGGCGGCCTACTGTTTGCGATCGCCGCCGGCGCCGAGCCGCTCTACCGCGCGGCATTTCCGGACCGCATTTCGCTAGGCAATCTCTTTCGCCCGGCGGGACTGCGCACCAAACGCTTCTTCCTCGGCGCAATTCTGGGGATTGCGCTCACCGGGACCTTCATCGCCTACCAGACGGTCTTCTACATCGTGGCTTCGCGCCACGGCGCATGGGCGCCCGCCGACGTCCCTTACGACGATCTGCTCAACACGCGGTTTCCGTGGCTGTTCGTGCTGTTCGGCGGCTTCTTCCCGGCGGTCTCGGAGGAGTTTCTGTTTCGCATGTTCGCCATCCCGTTTCTGCGCAAGGTGACGCGGTCGCTTGCGGCGGCGGTGATCCTGGCGGCTTTTCTATGGGGATTCGGCCACACCGGCTATCCCAATCAGCCGTTCTATATACGCGGCGTGGAGGTGGGAATCGGCGGGGTGGCGCTGGGCATCATCATGCTGCGTTGGGGGATTCTGCCCACGCTGGTGTGGCACTACTCGGTGGATGCCATGTACAGCGCCATGCTGCTGCTGCGCTCGCACAACCTGTACTTCCGGCTCTCCGGGGCGGCCAGTGCGGGATTGGTGGCGCTGCCCGTGGTGCTGGCGCTGGCGGCCTACCTGGTGCGCGGCGGCTTCGAACCGGGGACCGGGCTGCTCAACGCCGATGAGAAGGGTCCAGCGCCGCAGCCGGAGAACGTTTCGCATGAGCCGGCTGCCGCCACAATCGGGTACCTGCCGCTCGGCCCGCGCCGCAGGCTTGCCGCGGCCGCCGTGGCCGTGGTGTGCCTGCTGACGCTGCTCGTTCACACCAGCCACTTCGGCGATTCCCCAGCCTACAAGCTGCCGAGTGGCCAGGCGCGCGCCGCCGCGGACGCCTTCCTGCGCGAGCGCGGCCTTAGCCCCGGCGCATTTCAAGCCGTGACGTATCCCTTGGCGCGTTGGGAAGGCGATGACAGCCTGGCGGCCAAGTACTTCCTGGAACGCCGTTCCGTGAGCGCGGCCTCGGCCATGTTCGAGCGGTTCCGGCCCGTGCAGGTTTGGGCGACGCGCTACTTCAAACCGCTCGAACAGGAAGAGACCACGGTCGCCGTCCATCCAGAGACCGGAAAAATGACCGGCTTCGGGATCTCCGTCCCCGAAGACCGACCCGGCGCGGACCTGTCGCCGGACGCCGCCCGCCAGATCGCCCTCGCATTCGCGCCTTCTCAGGGATGGGACGTCGGCGCCATGGAATTGAAAGAGAGCAACTCTGAGAAGAAGAAAGCGCGGCGCGATTACACCCTGGTGTGGGAGGCGCGGCCCGGCGATGCGCGCAACCTGGAGCAAGCCCGCTACCGTTTGGAAATCGTCGTGTCGGGCGATCGCGTCACCTCCGCGCGGGCATATTGGAAGCTGCCCGAGGAATGGTCCCGCAACCGCGAGCGGCAGAACGCCATTTCCATCGCCATGCTGGCGCTGCGCATCGCGGCCATTTCGGGCGCGGTGGTATGGGCCCTTTGGCTGCTGATTCGGAACACGCGCGCGGGGCTAGTCCCTTGGCGCGCGACGCTCACACTGGCCGCGGTTCCGGCCGTGCTGGCGGTTGTCGACCCGCTGCTTTCGCTTTCCCTCAACTTGAAGCAATATCCAACCGCCATTCCGTTGGGGACGTACCAAGCCATGGAGTACGCCTTTCTGGCCATGACGGTGATTTTCGACTTCATCATGACGGCCGCGGCGGCGGCGCTGCTGCTCTCGCTTATTCCGCAAAGCCTGGCGTCGCTGCGAGCCGCCAACCGCGGGGCTCTGGCGTTGGATGCCGTGGCCGCGCTGGCGGTGGGAATCGGCATATCGGTGGCGTTGAACCAACTCCGCGGCGTGCTGTTCGACTTATTCCCGGCGCAGGCGCTCTTTGCGGTCGGCAGCCCCGACCTGATCGTCAGTTCCGCCCCAGCTCTCGCCGCGCTGGCGGACGCGGTGCGCTCCACGCTGATGATGGCGGCTGCGCTGGCGGTGATTGCGATGGGGATTCGCAAGACGCCGAAGCGCTGGATGCTGGTCCCGCTGGCCTTCGTAGCGTTGTTCGTGATGCTCTCGCCGGACACGCACACGCCCGCCGAGTTCGCGCTCCAATACGGCCTGGCGTTCGTGGGGGCCGGCGCTTATGCGCTCTTCTGCATGTGGTTTGCGCGCGACAATTACCTGGCGTACGCGCTGGCGTTGTGGATGATGGCGCTGCGCACGCCGCTGGCCCAGTTATTCGCGACCACCAACCCCGCGCTGCAAATTCAAGGCTGGATCATCGCCGCGGCCGTGGCGTTGACGGTGGTATGGGCAGCGTACCCGGCGTTTGCTGGTGAGCGTAAAGTGGCGTGAGGAGCGCAAGAGGCATCAGCGGTCGATTTCGGCTAAAGCGCTGTCGAGCGCGAGCAGAAGCGACGGCAGGTCGTCTTTGACGGTAGTCCACACAATGTCACGGTCGATGTCGAAGTAAGCGTGGACGAGCCGGTTGCGCATTGAGATGATTTTTGGACATGGCCAGAGTGATGTCCGCGGACAGGTCGTCCCGCTCACGCCCAGCGGCCATATCGAGCGCTGCGAGCCGCTGCTTCCTTCATGTGACGAAGCCGGATGGCGTCAGACTTCGGCATAGAGAACCAACGAATCACGCATTACTTCGTCGCGAAAGTGACGGCTGAGATCCATCGGGGTGCGCAGATCGATCGTTCGTCCGCCGAGCAACCCGCTCAATTGCCCCTCCAAATCCGCGAGGCGGAAGAAGCCCACCCGCTCCTCGGGCCGGAATTGGACAAGAACGTCGATGTCGCTGGAATCGGAGACTTGTTCGGTGAGCACCGAGCCGAACAGCGCCAATCGCCGGATTCCGTTACGCCGGCAAAGGTCGGCGATGTCGGCCTTCGGAATTGCAATCGGCGGCGCCGTCATGCATTTCCATTATGGCCCAAGGCACTCCTTAGCTTAGCCGGTCTTACTCGCCGCCGTTATGGCCGCACCCCCGCCACGCTCCCGTGCCCTTCGCTCGCAATGAACGCGCGCAGTTGCACGTAGGCGCGGTGTGGATTGTTCTGGCTGTTGGCGGACCGGATCCAGCTTTCGCCGTACCACCGGTCGAAAGGCGGATACTCGGCTCGGGCGAATTCCGTTTCCAACTGTTCGAGCGATGTTTGCGCGTCGCGGACAAACTGCCACATCCTCGCGGCGTCGGGCGCGCGTAGCGCTTCCTCCAGCTTCAGCGCGGCCTGCGTCTGCCGCTGCGCCACCCGTAGGCCGAGCGCCACATCCACTGAGAAGAATCGCTGCTGGGAGAGCGACATTCCGGTCTCCGCGCGAGCCTCGGCTGCCAGCGCGTCGTTCAATTGCCCAATGCGAGCTTGCAGCGTGGAAAGCGTATCTGCATTGAACGGCGGGACCGTTTCGCCGGCCACCTTACGATAGAGGCTGCCGATCAATCCCTGAATCGCATCCAGTGCGGTCCAGAGTTGGCCCGGCGCGTCGAGGATGGCGAAGTACTTGCCGTACGCGGTCCCGGCCGCCTGCGACGTGGCTTCGCCCGCTTCCGGCGCGCCGAAATACTCGCGCGACCACCATGCGGTGTAGCGCTCGGCCGGATTCGGCGTGGCATAGATCTTGGCGGCGTCCCAGGTGATGTCCGTCAACATGCGCGCGCTCATGACGTAATCCCGCACCTCCGACATGTTGACCAGCATGTATTCCGTGGCGCCCGATTTCACGATCTTCTCGAACTCGCCCGCGACGGTCGCCGGCCCCACCGTGTGCGTCAACTGCTTGCTGAGATTGCCGCCCAAGTAAGCCAGATGGTAGTAGACGCCGTGCTTCCATTTGCCCAGCCCCGTCGGCAGCGCGCGCATGTGGCCGTCATTATCGTCGGGCCATACGATGATGACATCCTCGGGCAAGTCGAACGCCGCCGGATTGCGCTGGTACTCGGTAAGCATCTCCGAGTACATCGTGAAGTGGAAGAGCGGCGTCTTGTCTTTCGGCAGCAGTTCCTTCACCATGGCGACTTGCTGTTGGATCACCTCGCGGAAGGTCGCCGCTTTCTGATCGTCCGTGGTCCCCGGAGGAAAAGTGAACGGGCGGTCGGTGGTTCCGCGCATGCCCACCGGCCAGATCACGTCCAGATCCTTGTTTTCCGTTACCCCGCCGCGCCAAAACGTGAGCATGCCTTCGCGGTTGGTGAACCAGTTATAGTCCGGCCGTACGCCGCGCTCGGCGGCCAGATTGTAGGTGGTCAGGCCGAAGGGGTTGGAGACGAGGATGTCGTAGTGATGCGACGTGTAATAGAGACCCCAGTCGCTCGCCAGCTTCTGGACCTCGTAACGGCGGTGTACGCGCGTGTAGGGCGCCACCATGTTCATGCGCAGGCGCAGCGCGGTCTCAAAGAACCGCTTGTACCAGTCGAGCGGGACGTCGCCCGTCTGCAGAGGATACCCGTTGGCGTCGAAGGGCCGCGGCAGCAAGTCTTCGTCGTCGTGGAAAAAGCCCCGGTACTTGAAAGCCGGCGGGTCCTGCGCGAAGCTGGTGCGCTTCATCACCAGCCGATCGCGATGCTCGGGCCGGTAGCCGGTCCAGATGTAGAGCGGATCGATGCCCAGCCGCTCCGACAACGCGTACGCAGCGAACGCCGTGCCCCGTGAGTTCGACCCCACCAGCCACACGTCGCGCCCGGCGGTGGCGATGCGGTAGCTCTCCCACTGCCCTTGCATTGCGCGCGCATCGATGGCGGCCGGCAGTTGCCCGTGGCCCAGCGTCACCAGCCGTATGTTCACCCCATCGCCGGGCGTTTTCGCCACCGCGGGCCGGTAGCCGCTGATCTTCTCGATGTCGCCCGCCAGAAACTCCGCGGCCTGGCGCACAGCGGTATTCTCATCGTCGGCGACCACAATCCGGCTCGCGACTCCTCGCCCCGCCAGCGTCACGTCACCTGCGGCCACCGGTCCGGTCTGAACCCACGAACCACGAAGCGGTCCCGTCCATGGCGCCGTCTGAGCGGAGGCCAACCCGCAGATTCCCAGCAGGAGAAAGGCGAGGACGGAATTTCGATGTAGAGTCATCAGGATGCTCCAGGTGTTTCCGCTCCATTCTAGTTCATAGACAGAGCGAGTACGTGCGGCGGGGATTGAAACGAGAAAATGCGGGAATGAGGACGGCTCAAACCCGCAGGAAATCAGCAGGCTCAATTCCGGCCTGTCTTAGGATCGCCCGAAGTGTTCCTTCAGGCACGTCGCCTGGATGGTTCGGAACCGTAGTATAATGGTCGGTTTGTGGATTGAACCAGATTTCGTGGCTGCCAGCGGCCTGACGGTCGAACTCGAAGCCGCAAGCCCTGAGCTTCCGAACGACTTCTCTATACCGGAAGCCTGCCAGACGGCCCATCTACGCCGCGATGACGATCATGTAGTCTCGCCTTTCGCTCGTGGTCGGCAGGTTCGGAACCCCGTTGCGCTCGCGGCGAGCCTCGATCAGTTTCCGAGCGACGTCACGCGCGATATCGAGCGCCTCGGCGACCGTCCTCCCTTGCGCCACGAGGCCGGGAAGCTCATTCGAAGTCGCGAGGAATAGGCCCTCCGGCAATTCCTCGATCTGTACTCGAATCGCCAGCTCCATACGTTCGATCCTACCATTCGGGACGCGCACGTGGTTTGCTCGCCTCCGCCCCTCACTCCCCGTGCGATGAAAACGCCGCCATCAGATCCGCCCTCAGCCGGTCCGACACCACGAACAGGTTCTCGGGATACTGCCGGTACGTCAGCATGCGGCTGTAGATCTCGCTTTCCTGTGAGTTGTTCAGCGCGAAGCCGGCCAGGTATTGCAGGCGCAGGTCGCCGTCGCGGTTGATCTCGGCGTCCGCCAGCCACGGCCGCAGATCGGATGCCTGTCCGGCGTATGTGCCGAGCATCTGAATGGCGGAACTGAAGCCCACTTCGCGCAGGGATTGCGCCACGGCCTGGTAGGCGGGCTGCTCCAGCCGGCCTTCCACAGCGTCCACGTCGATTTTCGCCGGCCCCCCCCAACCCAGCATCACCAGGTCGTAACCGCCGCCGTTCAGCTCGTTGGCGAAGATGGAGCCGTCGGGAAAGACGTCGAAGAACGTCGCGATCTCGCTCTTCACCGTCTCCATGTCGGTTTCATACAGCGGAACCCATTGCGTCACGATGCCGCCGGGATTCAGCCGGCTCTTCACCATCTCGAAGTACTCCTTGGAATACAGCGTGGCGCTGCCCTTCACAAACGGGTGGATCGGGTCGGACGTGATGATATCGAACTTCTCCGGCGTGGTCAGGACGTAGTGGCGCGCGTCGTCGTAGTAGACCTGCGTGCGCGGGTCGTCCAGCACGTTGTAATGCTGCTGGCTAAAGTAGCGCTTGGCGGTCTTGGGAATAATCGGCTCCATCTCGCAGATGACAATCCGCTTGATGGTCGGATGCAGCACGAACGTTCCGGCGGTCACGCCCGCGCCGAAACCCACCACAAGGGCCGAGCGCGGCTGCGGGTGAATCAGCGCCGGCAGATGCCCGAGCATGCGCTGCAGCCGCATGTCGTAAGGCTCGGTGGAGGCCTCCACCTTACCGCTGACGTGGAACTGGATGGCGCCGTCGCTCCACCGCGAAATGGCGATGGAGGAGTTCATCCCTTCGGCCGTGTAAAGGATCTCCGACTTGCCCATCGAGGTAGTCATGCGCCGGCCGTAGGCGATCAGTTCCCCGGGAACGTCGGAGACTCTTGCGGCCATCAGCGCTGCGCAGCCGGTGGCGGCCAGCAACGCCACTGCGCCGGCCCCGGAGCGTGCGCGCCAGACCAGCGGCCCCAGAACCACCAGGGCGCTCACTGCGCCGATCCCGATCAGGACGCTTTCCGACCAGCGCGTGCCGATCCACGGAATCAGAACCATGCTGAACGCCAGAGCGCCCAAAATTGCGCCGCCCGTATTGGCCGCATACACCCGCCCGACCAGACGCCCCGGATCTCCACCGCGGGGAGCCACCGCGGCCAGCGCCAGCGGAAAACTCGCGCCCCACAGCAGGGCCGCCGGCAGAACTGCCCACAGGCAGCGCACCATATCGAGCTGGAAGGTATACCAAAGGCTGGTCGAGAGGAACGGGTTAATGGGCCAGTAGGGCAGCGAATCCGACAGCATCCAGGCAGTCCATGCGACGGTTGCGGCCAGCGCCATCTGGCAGCAGCCCAGGGCCACGCGCGGGCGCGTCAAAGAACGCAGAACGATGGACCCGACGGCGCTGCCGATCCCCAATCCCACCAGGAAGATCGACAGGATAATGGAGAACGTGTAGACCGTCGCCCCCAGCATGAGGCCCAGCAGGCGCGTCCAGACCACCTCGGCCCCCAGCGCGCTGGCTCCGGAAAAGGCGATGGCGGCATACACCGGCCAGTATCCGGATACCCCGATGCCCTCCACCGGAGCGGCTTCCGCGGCCGCCTGATGCGGGCTGAGCCGGGCCAGCATGAAGCTGGCGAGCGCCACCGCCACGTTGATGCTCACGGCTACGAAAGTCGCCGTGGCCATGTTGAAGACGCGCAGCAGGTAGAAGCCCGCCAGCAGGCAGCCGAACACCGCGCCCGCCGTGTTGGCTCCGTAGAGCAGGCCCATCCAGGAGACGCCTTCGGCCGAAGTCTTGAGCCAGCGCGCGGCAGCCGGCAGGGAGGCGCCCATCAACATGGT
This sequence comes from uncultured Solibacteraceae bacterium, assembly GCA_964457555.1. GTDB lineage: Bacteria > Acidobacteriota > Terriglobia > Bryobacterales > Bryobacteraceae > BOG-224. The sequence goes on along the minus strand of CAYWHA010000006.1, from coordinate 119,799 downwards.
GGGAGGCAGCAGGCAAATCGCCGAAATCACGGCGCGCAACAGCACCGACGGAAAACCGTGCGCCGCGAACGCCACGTAAATCCCGCTGACCAGCGGCATTCCCATCAGCGCCAGGATTCCGCAAACGCCGATCCCCAACTCCACTGCCGCGTACACGCGCAGCGGATGGCGGCTTGCCGAAAAGCAGCGCGGCAGCAGCAGACTGCCCAGGCACAGGCCGCCCATGAATGTGGCCAGCAGAACGCCCAGCGAGACGGCGGTTGACCCGATCACCAGTTGCAGCAACTGGTACCAGACGATTTCGTAAATCAGCGCGGAACACCCGCTGCCGGCGAAAAGCAGCAGCAGCGCGGGATGGAAACGCCGCGATGGCGTCGCGGCAATGGGGGATGGTGCGGGTTGTACCTTAGTCTTGCTCAAAGGGGTCCTCGGGAACGCTTAGGATAACGTACCGCCGCCGGTCTGTGCCGGGAGGCGTCGTTCCGTCGGATAGGTGGGGCAGGCGCTTCCGCCTGCCTCCCTGGTGGATCTTAGCGACGCCTACGCGGTGGGCTTCTTCCGCGGTCGCGTAATCCGCTTCTTCGGCGTCACCCCAACGTTGGCAGTCTTTCGCGGCGCGCGCGGCCGGCGCGCGGGCTTGGGCGTGGGCAGCGGCGGCGGAACTTCCCCAGTGGCCGTCGGCTGACCCGGCACCAACGGCTGCGGTTCGTCCTCCTCCTCCTGCTCCTCCTGCTCCACCACGGCCACCGGCTCCGGCTCTGGCGGGGGCGCGGGCGGATGGAACTCGGCCCCCAGATAGACCGTGAGGCCCTTCTCTTCATCCGCCTGGATGCGCACCAGGCCTTTGTCCTGGGCGTAGTTCAGCAGCTCGCTGAATTCCTGGAAACCGAACTTGCGCCAGTCCAGCTTGGGCTGCTCCTCCCGTACCCACTCGGACAGTTCCTCCTCGGTCGCGCCGTTATCCACATCCAACCGGTGCGTTTCCAGCACATCCCGCAGCAGCGGAATGGCCTCTTCCGGCTTCGCGCCCGGCTGCTTTTCGGGAGCCCCCGGAGCGCCGCCCTTCATCCGGATCATATAGCGGCCCTCGCCGCCGCTGACCTCGACGAAATCGGCCTTCTGCAGCTTCTCCACGAAATCCGTGAAGGAACCCGCGCCGTACGCCTTCTCGTTGAAGGTGGAATCGAGCTGCAGCATGGTGGATTTCAGCAGCCCCAGTTGCGGCCGCACTTCGCGCCGCTCGAGCACTCCCAGCGCGCGTTCCACCAGCGGCATTGCCAAGGTTAAATCGAGCGCCACACGCTTGTGCGACTGGCGCTGTTGATTGTGCTGCTGCCGGTCTTGCTGCCGATCTTGCTGCCGATCTTGCGGCCGGTCCTGATGCCGGTCCTGATATGCCGGCCGTTCCGTATACGCCGGCCTGTCCGCATAGGCCCGCTTCTCCCCGGGCAGCGTAATCGAAGCCTCCACGGGCGGCGGCTGGACTTCCACCGTGGGCTGCCCTTCCTCCGCTTGCGGCTGGCCTTCCAACACTGGCGTCTCCACCTTCTCTTGCGGCGGTGGCGGCGGCGCAGGCTGCTGCTCTGGCTGGCGGTGGCGACCGGATGAACGCGGACGGTCGTCGATAATCGATTCGTAAGCGATGAACTCGTGGCAATTCTTCTGCAGAATGGTGCTGGTGAACGCGCGCCCGCCCACCACGAAAATGCGCTTGTCGTACTGCTTCAGTTTGTTGACCAGCGCGATGAAGTCGCTATCGCCGCTTACAATGGCGAAGGCGTTGATATGGTCGTGCGTGAACGCCATTTCCATTGCGTCCAGCGAAAGGTTGATGTCGGCCCCGTTCTTGTCGCCGCGCGGCGAGGGGTCCCGTTGAACCATCTGCACGGCGTGCTCGGAAAGGGCGCGCGTGGCGGATTCCTGTCTGCCCCAATTCGCATAGGCGAACTTGGTGACGATTTCGCCGCGTTCCTTCAGCGCGTCCAGCACCGCTGCCACGTCGAATTCGCGGTGCAGGGTGGACTTGACGCCGATCTCGATGTTATCGAAGTCGATGAACACGGCGATCTTGAGTTTTTGTTCCATCGTTTGAAAATCCTTAATTCGGCCAGCCGATGTGGCGAACCGGCCGGTTCGCCGCGCCTTGTTGGCCGCTTGACCGGCGGCGGAATCGCCTTCCGCCGGCGGCGTTGTTGCGGATCGTAGCCTCATGGGTAGTTTATCCTAAATCGGCGCCTCGGATTAGACCGTCCCCCGCAACCGGCCGGCAAACGTGGCCGCGCGGTGGAATTCTTCCTGAAGCTGCCGTGTACGCAGGTTCTCTCTTATATGTTCCAACTCTTGAATGTAAATCTCCAGGGCGCGGTCGATATGCCCAGGGTTGGTAGCCAGTATATCGCGCCACAAGTCGTAAGAGCTCAGCGCCAGGCGGGTGGCGTCCATCAGTCCGGGACCCGCCGCCACCGGCCGGCCCGCCGCTCCCAGCCGTTCTTCGAGCGCCGCCGCCAGGGCGGTTGACGCCAATTGCGGCAAGTGCGAAGTCAGCGAAACCACGCGGTCGTGCTCGTCACAGTCCATCACCAGAATCCGCACGCCGATGCGCTTCAGCCATCCTCGGAACTCGCCCGCCGCCGGCGTCTCCAGTTCGGCAGGATCGTCGGGCGTCAGCACCCAGGGCCTGTCGCGGAACAACTGGCCGCCGGCCGCCGCCGCGCCACGCTTCTCCTTACCGGCCATCGGATGGCCTCCCAGGAACTGGCAGCGCGAAAGGTGCTGGCGAGCTGTATCCACGATCTCACACTTGGTGCTGCCCGCGTCGGTCACCAGGGCCCCGGGCCGCACCAGCGGTTCCAGATGCCGAACCGAATCGAGTATGCGTCCGATGGTCTGAGAGAGAAATACCAGGTCCGCTTGCGGCACGGCTTCGGCCAGCGGCATCCCGCGGTCGATGGCGCCGGCCGCCACCGCCTCAGCGATAGCGCCCTCAGAACTCACGCCCAGAATGGCCCCCTGGAACCCCGCCTCGCGCAGCGCCAGCCCGAAGGAACCGCCGATCAGCCCCGTCCCGACAATCGCCACCGTATTCATGGCTGAAGCCTCTTACGTGGGGCGGACCTCCCGGTCTGCCTTCTTATCTTTCCGCCAAGCCACGCAAGCCAGGAAGGCAGGCCAGGAGGCCCGCCCCACATAATCCTCATCCCTTCGCCTCCGCCATTTGCCGCCCCACCGCCCGCGCAATCAGCCTCAACTGCCCCATCAGCTCCTGAAACTGCTCCGGCCGCAGCGATTGCGCGCCGTCGCTCAACGCATGGTCCGGGTCCGGATGCACCTCAATTAGCAAACCGTCCGCGCCGGCCGCCACAGACGCCCGCGCCACCGGGGCCACCATGTCGCGCCGTCCCGTGCCGTGCGAGGGGTCGGCCACAATCGGCAGATGCGACAGCTTCTTCACCACCGGTATCGCCGAGACGTCCATGGTATTGCGCGTATACGTTTCAAACGTCCGTATGCCCCGCTCGCACAAGATCACGTCGTAGTTGCCGCCCGCCATCACGTACTCCGCCGAAAGCAGCAGTTCCTCGATGGTCGCGGACGGGCCGCGCTTGAGCAACACCGGCTGGCGCAGTTTGCCCAGCTCGCGCAGCAAAGTGAAGTTCTGCATGTTGCGCGCGCCCACCTGCAGAATATCGGCATACTGCGCCACCAGCGGAATCTGCGTCTGGTCCATCACCTCGCTCAACGTCACCAGCCCCTGGTGGTCGGCCGCTTCCCGCAGCATCTTGAGACCCTCTTCGCCGAGCCCCTGGAACGCATAGGGCGAGCTGCGCGGCTTGAACGCCCCGCCGCGGATGACGGTAGCCCCCGCACGCGCCACCAGCTCCGCCGAGCGCTCAATCTGCTCGCGGTTTTCCACGCTGCACGGCCCCGCCATCGCCACCACGCGCTCGCCGCCAATGTCCACGTCCTTCACGCGCACCACGGTTCCGGCGGGGCGAAAACCGCGGCTTGCCAGCTTGTATGGCGAGGCGATGCGGTGGGCTTCCTTCACGCCCTCCATCACTTCGAAGATGGCCAGGTCGAATTCGCCCTTGCCGCCCACGCCCCCGAGCACCGTGTGAATGACGCCCGTCGAGCGGTGCACGTCGAAACCCATTTCCACCATGCGGTCGATCACCGCTTGCACCTGCGGCTCCGTCGCGCCTTGCTGCATGACCACTATCATTTGTCGGTTTCTCCAAGCTGCGCGGGATTAGTGTCCCGCCCCGCTTCCATGCGCAAGCGCTGGATGGTGCGCATCTCGTCGATGATGCGCTCGAAGACCCGGCGGATCGCTTCCTGCGTGATCGGGCCGTGGTTGGCGCCGGTGACGTTGGCGAAGACTTGGTCCTCGCGCTTAGGCTCGTAAATGGGCAGCCCGGCCTCACGTTTCACGCGGCCAATCTCTTCCACCACGCTCGTGCGCTCGTTGAGCAGATCCACGATCCGGCGGTCCACGTCGTCAATCAGGACGCGGCATTCCTCCAGCCTCTCGCGCGCCTGGTCCTTGGTCATGCCGCCCTCAGCCCGTGTTTGAGTTCGCGCGCGAAGGATTCGAGCTGGATTTCAAGCGACGGATTGTCGCGGTTCCGCTCAATCATCCGCACGAACGCGCTCCCCACCACCACCGCCTCCACCTGCCTGCCCGCTTCCGCCGCCTGCTCCGGCGTCGAGATCCCGAAGCCCACCGCCAGAGGCAGCTCCGTGACGGCCCGCATCGACCGCACCAGCGGCCCCACCGCGCCCGAAACCGAGTCGCGCTCGCCCGTGACGCCCGTGCGGGAAACCAGGTACACGAACCCGGTCGAGTATTGCGCCACCAGCTTCAACCGCCGATCGGTGCTGGTCGGCGCCGCTAGAAACACCGTGTCCAGGCCGCTTCCGTGCATCGCGGCCACATACTCCCGGGCCTCTTCCACCGAGGCATCGGTCAGCAGGCAGCCATCGATGCCGCTGTCCGCGGCGTCTTCGGCCAAACGCTTCAGGCCATAGCGCAGCACCGGGTTCAAGTACGTGAACAACAGCAGCGGAACCTCCGAGCGCTGCCGGATTTCCGCCGCGATATCGAGCACAGCCTTGAGATTCGTGCCCGCGGCCAGGGCCCGTTCGCCCGCCCGCTGGATCACCGGACCGTCCGCGATGGGGTCGGAAAACGGAACCCCCAGCTCGATTAAATCGGCGCCGCCGCGCACCAGCGCCTCCACCAACGCCCCCGTGCGCCCCGGTTCGGGATCGCCCGCCGTGATGTAGGCGATCAGCCCCTTCCGGCCATCCCGCTTCAAACCTTCGAAAAGCCGCCCGATGCGCGTCATGCTTCGTCCAGCTCCCGGAAGTTCTCGCGGTAGATGTCGATGTCTTTATCGCCGCGGCCGGACACGTTCACCAGAAACAACTGCCCCTTAGCCGAGGGCGCGCGCTTCACCGCCTCCGCCACCGCGTGCGACGATTCAAGCGCCGGAATGATGCCCTCGGTGCGGGAAAGCAGGCGCGCGGCCTCCAGCGCCTCCGCATCCGAAGAGGCCACATACTCCGCCCGCCCGCTATCGTGCAGCCAGGCGTGCTCCGGCCCGATCATGGCGTAATCCAGGCCCGCCGAAACCGAGTGCGTCAACGACACCTGGCCGTTCTCGTCCTGCAACAGATAGCTGTACGCACCTTGCAGCACGCCTGGGGCGCCGCCCCGGAAACGCGCCGCATGTTCGCCCGGCGCGTCGCCGCGTCCGCCCGCTTCCACGCCGATCAACCGCACGCCGCCATCCGCCACGAACGCATGAAAGATGCCAATGGCGTTCGATCCCCCGCCCACGCACGCGAAAATGGCATCCGGCAACCGGCCCGCGGATTCCTGAATCTGGCGCCGCGCTTCTTCGCCGATGATCTTCTGAAAATCGCGCACCATCATGGGGTAGGGGTGCGACCCGAGCGCCGAACCCAGCAGGTAATACGTGTCGCCGACGTTGGTCACCCAGTCGCGCATGGCTTCGCTGATGGCGTCCTTCAGCGTGCGGCTGCCCGAATCGACGCCCACCACCTTGGCCCCCAGCAGCCGCATGCGGAAGACGTTGAGCCGCTGCCGCCGCATGTCTTCCGCGCCCATGTACACCACACACTCGAAGCCCAACAGCGCGCAAACCGTCGCCGTCGCCACGCCGTGCTGGCCTGCCCCCGTCTCCGCGATGATACGCCGCTTGCCCATGCGCCGCGCGACCAGAGCTTGTCCCAGGCAGTTGTTGATCTTGTGAGCCCCCGTGTGCAGCAGGTCCTCGCGCTTCAGGTAGATCTCCGCTCCGCCCAGGGTTTCGCTCAGCCGCCGCGCATACCACAGCGCCGTCGGCCGCCCGGCATAATTGCGCAGCAGTCCCGCCAGTTCCTCCTGGAACGCCGGATCGTCGCGCGCTTCCAGATACGCCTTCTCGAGTTCCTCAATCGGCGCCATCAGGACCTCGGGAACGTAGCGACCGCCATACGGCCCGAAGTGTCCGCCCGGATCGGGTTGCGGAGTCATGCGCCCAGCGCCGCCTCAGCCGCTTGGAGGAATTCCAGCATCTTCCTCAGATCTTTCTTTCCCGGCGCCGTTTCGATCCCCGAGCAAACGTCCACCCCCCAAGGCCGCGCCGCCGCAATCGCCAGCGCCACGTTCGACCCATCCAAGCCACCCGCCAGAATGATCTTCGTCTTCCTATTAACCGCCACCCTCCAATCGAACCCCTTCCCCGACCCTCCGTACAAATCCCCCGCCGGCCCATCCAGCACCAACGCTTCCGCCGGGCACTCTTCATACCGCGCCAAATCGAACTCCGCCGTCACCCGCAAGCCCTTCCAAACCGCCAACCCAGCCGGATACTCCGCCGGATCTTCATCCCCATGCAGTTGCGCGACGCCCAGCCTCGCCACCCGCGCCACTTCCTCCACGCGTCCCCGCGCTTCGTTCACGAACACGCCCACGCGCCGCACGCCCGCCGGCGTTTCGATTTCCGCCGCGCGTTCCGGCGCAATATACCGCGGGCTGGCCGGATAGAAATTAAACCCGATCGCGTTCGCTCCCGCTTCGGCCGCCGCCGTCGCGTCCTCCTGGTTGGTGATGCCGCAGATCTTGAGAATCATGCCGCCGCCAGCCTGGCCAGCGCCGCTGCCGGGTCGCCCGACTTCATGAGATGCTCGCCCACCAGAAACGCCGTGTATCCCGCCGCGCGCAAGCGTGCGATGTCGCTTGCCTCGTGGATGCCGCTCTCGCTCACTCGCAGCACTCCCGCTGGCACAAACTCCGCCAGCCGCAGCGAGGTCTCAAGCGTGACCTCAAACGTCGTGAGATCCCGGTTATTGACGCCGATCAGGTCGCTGCCGGCCGCTACTGCCGAATCGAGCTCCCGCCGGTTGTGGACCTCCACCACCGCCGCCATGCGCCATGCCGCCGCAGCCTCCCGGAAGTCGCGCATTTCGCGCTCCGAAAGAATAGCGGCGATCAGCAGAATGGCATCCGCCCCGTGCGCCGCGGCCTCCACAATTTGCGATGCCGCAATCGTAAAATCCTTGCGCAGGACCGGCAGCCCGGTGGCTTCCCGGGCCGCTTCCAAGTCCGCCAGGCTGCCCTCGAAGAAGCTCTCGTCCGTCAGCACGGAAAGCGCCGCCGCCCCGCCGCGCTCGTACGCCCGTGCTACGCGCACCACGTCGTAATCCGCCGCAAGCACGCCTTTGCTGGGCGAAGCTTTCTTAGCCTCCGCAATGATGGCTGGCACGCGTCCCGCCAACGCCGCCCGGAAATCGCGCCGTCCGCACAGGCGCGCTTCCGCCCGGTCCGCCCAGTCCGTCATTTTCGGGGACTTTGAGGCAAGCTCTTCGCGCTTTCTGGCGACAATACGGGCCAGGATGTCCGGCACAGTCTCAATCAAGGGTGATTCCTTATGGTAGCAACCCGTTCGATGAAATCGAAGTCGGCCTCCGTTCGTCTAAAATAGAAAGGTATGCGCTTTAGGCTGATCTCCGTGTTTTTCGCCGTTTGCCTGGCCGCCGTGGCAGCGACGCTGACCGTGGATCAGTTGTTCTCCTTTATCCAGTCTTCCATCGAACAGATCAAGGAAGGTAAGCAGACCGACAAGGAAACGGCCGACTTCCTGGCCACCGCCAGGCTCTCCGAGCGGCTGGACGACCGCTCCGTGGAACAGATGCAAAGCCTCGGCATTGGTCCCAGGACCCTGGCCGCGCTTCGCAAGCTGAGCGAACAGTCGCAGTCGCTTCCCGTTGCCAAGCCCATCGAACCGCCCGCACCGCCCCCGCTGCGTCCGCCGCCTTCCTCCGAGGAACAAGGAGCCATCATCGAGGAGGTCCGCACTTACGCCTTGGATTACAGCCAGAACCTGCCCGACTTCATCTGCTCGCAGGTGCAGCGCCGCTACTACGCCCCCCCGCTCGGTACCAGATCCGGCGGCCCCGCCGATCGAGAACCGTCCTGGCGGAAGAGCGATGAGTTGCTCATCCGTCTGAGCTTTTTCGAACAAAAGGAAGACTACAAGCCTGTCCTGGTCAATGGCGCCATGACCAACCGGGACTACAAATCCCTGGGCGGAACGCTCGTCAGCGGCGATTTCGGCAGCATGTTGAAAGAGATCTTCGAGCGCCAGACCCAGGCACGTTTCGAATGGGACCACTGGGGTACGCTGCGGTCCAAATCCGCCATGGTGTTCGCCTACCATGTGGAGCAGACCCGTTCGCAATGGCACATCACCTACGACAACAAGTTCGATATTGTACCCGCGTATCAGGGTTTGGTCTATGTGGATGAGAAGTCGCATGAAGTGGTCCGCGTGACCCTGGAGGCCCAGAACATTCCGGCGGACTTCCCCATCAAGTCGGCCCAGACCACCCTGGATTACGATTACACGGAAATCTCCGGCCACACATTTCTTCTGCCGATCAAGGATCAAACGCTGAGCAAGGCGGAGGATTACCTGTCCAGGGTCGATACCGAGTTCCACAATTACCGCAAGTACTCGGCCGAGTCCGAACTGAAGTTCGATACCGAGACGCCCGACCCGCTGCCCCCGGACAAGACCAAAGAGACCCCCGCCACCGCGCCGCCCAAGCAGCCGGACACCCCCGCAACCCAACCGCCTCCGCCCAGAGGCAAGGGAAACTAGAGTAGTGGAGTGGGCCGGGACGCCCACGGGTCGGTGGGCCCGCCTGCTTTGCCGGCGTCCTTGCCGGCATTCTTGGCGGTTGCGGCTGCACTGCCTTGTGGGGCAGGCGCTTTCGCCTGCCACCAACCGGCGGCTTACTTCACCACCGCCGTAACCAAGTCTCCAGCCTTCAGCGGAACGTCCGCGGGCAGTGCCGCCAATTCGCCTGCCGACAATCCCTGCGTGACTTGCGCCACGGAGACGTTGGAGATTCCTGTCCGTACCGGCCGCCTCTCCAGGCGCCCCCCGGTCAGGACGTAGACGTAATCGCCGGCCGAATCGTGGCGCAGCGCTTCCTTTGGAACCACCAGCGCGTCCGGGACTTCGGCCGTGCGGATTTCGGCGTTTACATTGGCGCCGATCGGCAGCTCCCGCCGTGGGTTCTCGATGACGCAGGCCACTTCGCCCACTTGCCGCGGTCCCAGCGTCTCAATCCGATCCGGCATCCGCTCCACGGTTCCCTGCCACCGCTTGTTCGGAAGAGCGTCCCAGCTAATGGCTACGGGCTCGCCTTGGGCTACGCGTCCCAGCTCGGGTTCATCCACGTACACGCGCACCCGCAAACGGTCGGCCTGCCCGATGTTGGCCACCAGCGATCCCAAGGCCAAATACTCGCCGGGCCGCGCTGTAAGCTCGTACACCACGCCCGCGATAGGCGCTCGAATCACCGCCTGCGCCGCCCGTTGCCGCGCCAGTTTCAAGGCGGTTTCGGCGGCATCGATCCGCGCCTTGGCCGCGGCCACGTCGGTCAGACCGACCACCGATGCCTCCCGCTTGCCGAGTCCCTCGATCTCCAACTGCGTCTGACGCACCTTGTCGCGAGCCGCCGCCGCTTCTTCCTGGGTGGCGGCCTGCTGATCCGCCAGGCGTTGCAGCGCGTCGGCTTCCCGTTGCTCGCGTTGCAGATCGAGGTGTGCGCGCGCCAGGCTGTTCTCGATGTCCGTCAATTCGGACGGCTTGCCACCCGCCTGGAGCGGCGCCAGGTTAGCCCGCAGTTCGGCCAACTTCGCCTCGGCGGCGTCGATATCGGCCTGTAGCGAAGGGTCGCCGACCGCCGCCAGTACAGCGTCCTTCGCTACGCGCTGGCCTTCCTGGACGGGGACCGCGGCCACCATTCCGGCGACTTCAGCGCGCACCGCCTGCCACTCTAGCGGTTCAGTCTTGCCATTGGTGGGAATCGCACTCACCAGCGTCTGCTGCCGCACCTGCGCGAAATTCACGCTGGGGGGGCGGCGCTTGCTCAGGAGGTTCCACCCGATCGCCACCGCCGCCACGGCCGCCAGCAACACCGCCAGTTTTTTCAAATTGGATCTCCACCTCTATTATTAGCGGGTATGCGGGCCGGTGCGAAAGCCAATTTAAAGGGGCGGCGATCCACTGGCGCTAGGCCAGTTCCAACTCGATCTTCTTCGCGGCCGCGTCCAACTTCACGATGCGGAAGCTGCGGATCTGCCCGGAGCGCGCCGGCTCCCGCCTGGAACCCTGGCCGCCGCCCTTCCATTTGGCTTGCAGCATGGAGGTGAGCGAAGAGACATCCGCCGAGGCAGCCTCGGCTTCCTTTTTCTCCGTCTCCGCGCCCGCGTTCGTGCGGCAAGTGGCCTGCACTCCTTCGCCCAACTCGACGCGCGCTCTCCCGCCGGACACTTCGGTCATACGGCCGGTAACCAGGTCGCCTTCTTTGTGCTCGGCGATGTACTCGTCCAGGCTGGTGGGAACCAGTTGCTTCATTCCCAGGCGCAGGCGCCGCTTGGCTGCGTCCGCTTCCAGCACCTGGGCTTTGACCGTCTGTCCGACTTTGAGCACGTCCTGGGGGTGTTCGATGCGCTTCTCGGCGCTGATGTCGCCTACGTGGATCATGCCCTCCAACCCTTCGGCGATCTGCACAAACGCGCCGAACTTGGTCAGGCTGGTGACCGCGCCTTCCACCACCGACCCCACCGGGTACTTCTCGGGAACCTCCGCCCACGGATCGCCCAGCGCCTGCTTGAGGCCCAGCGCAATGCGGCGGTCGGCCTGATTCACGCCCAGCACCGCCACGTCCACCTGGTCCCCCGGCTTCACCACGTCCGACGGCTTCCTGACCTTTTTCGACCAGGACATTTCGGAGAGGTGGATCAGCCCTTCGATGCCCTTCTCCAACTCCACGAACGCCCCGAAATCCGCCACTCGTGTGACCGTGCCCTTGACGCGGTCGCCGGCCCTATATTTTTCGCTGGCCAGCTCCCACGGGTGCGGCAGAAGCTGCTTCATGCCAAGCGAAATGCGATGCTTGGCGGCATCCACCTTCAGTACCTTGGCGTCCACTTCCTGCCCGATGGTCAGCACATCGGCGGGCTTGTTCACCCGCGCCCACGAAATGTCGGCCACGTGCAAAAGCGCGTCCACGCCGCCGATATCCACAAAAGCGCCATAATCGGTCAGGCCGCGTACCGTTCCGCGTACTGTCTCACCTTCCTTGACCTCGGTGTAACGGCGCTCCCTGGAGGCTTGCTCTTCCTCTTCCAGCACGGCGCGCCGGTCCACCACCACATCCTCGTCGGCCACGTCGAGCTTGATGATGCGGCAGCGAATCTCCTGGCCGATCAACTTCTCCATGTCGGCCGCGTCCCTGGCCCCGCTGCGCGAGGCCGGCATGAACGCCCGCACGCCCACATCCACGTTGACCCCGCCCTTTACCAGCGCCGAGACCACGCCCGCGATGGCGGCCTTGTCCGCGAATGCCTTTTCCAACGCCGACCAATCCTTGGGCCGCTCCACCTTGATCCGCGAGAGCTCGTAGTAGCCTTCTTCGCTCCGCCCCTTGATCGACACCGGCATCTTGTCGCCCGGTTTGACGGTCTCACCCGCAGCCACGAACTCCGCCAGCGGAATCATCCCTTCCGTCTTGAAGCCAATATCCAGAAAGACCGATTCGGCCGAGACCGCGATCACGACGCCTTCCAGTCCTCTGCCGCCTTCTTCGGCGCGATGCTTGTGAGACTTTTCATATTGCGACAGAATATCGCCGAACGACTCGGCGCTGTCGGTTGTGGGCTGGGAATCGGGACGGGGGGCCCTATCCTGATCCAGTGGGCTTGGGTTGACCATGAGACTTACTCCTCATTGTGGCATAATCCCGACTGGGATACATCCTTGCCTACCGATACCCGCTTCCGCTGGCTCAGGCTCGTCCGCCCCCAGGATTTCGTCTGGCTCCTGCTGTTCGCCGTGCTGGCGCTCGTCCTTCCCACGGAGTACCGCGATGCCCCCTCCATCACCTGGCTCGCTGCGTTAGCCATCGTACAGGTACTGGAGCGGAAAATTCCGGCGCTCGATTCCACCCGCGGGCGGATCTTCTGGATCGCACTCAAGCTCGCGCTGGGATACATGCTGATCGGCTACACGGGGTCTCTCGATAGCTGGTATTGGCTGGTGTTGCTCTTTCCCGTGGTCACCGCCGCGACGGTCCTTGGAGCGGTGGGTACGCTGGCCTTCACCTTGCTCGCAAGCGGCGCCTATCTCTCTTTCCTCCTGTTCCGCAGTGGGCTACCCAACGCTGCAGAGTGGGACATCGTGGCGCTGCGGCTGGTATTTCTGGCCATGGTCGGGAACCTGGCCAACACCCTTGCCGACGATTTGCGCGTGCAAACCCGCAAGTCCCGCGGCGCCGCCCAGCAACTCGCCGAAGCCAATGCTCAGCTCCGCCAGGCAGAGGAGGCCGTGCGCAGGTCGGACCGCCTGGCGGCTTTGGGCCAGCTTACCGCCGGCTTGGCGCACGAATTGCGCAACCCGCTCGGCACCATCAAGACTTCCGCCGAAATGCTGCACCGGACCGTCAGCGCGGAAAACGACGTGGCGCGTGAAATGGCCGGCTTCATCAGCTCCGAAGTGGACCGCACCAATTCCCTGGTCACCCGATTCCTGCAATTCGCGCGCCCCCTTCAGTTGCGCCTCGGAACCGCCGACCTGGCGCAGACGTTGGACCGCGCTGTGGCCATGGTCGAGCAGGAAGCGCCTGGCATCGCCATCTACAAGAACTACGAGCCGGGGATTCCGCCTTTCCCCTTCGACGCCGAGCTCATGGAGCGGGTCTTTTATAACCTGGCGCTCAACGCCGCCCAGGCTACCGCCGCCGGTGGCGCCATTACCGTCAAGACCAGAACCAGCGATGCCGTGGCCGAAATCGCCATCATCGATCGCGGCGCCGGCATCGACCCCCAGCATGTCGATTCCATCTTCAATCCGTTCTTCACCACCAAGCCGCAGGGCGTGGGACTCGGGCTGGCCATCGTTTCCATGATCGTGGACGAACACGGCGGTAAGATAACAGTGGAGAGCGAACTCGGCAAAGGCAGCGTCTTCCGCGTGTTCTTGCCGATGGACCGCGCCGCCCGGCCGCCCGCCGCATGAAAAGACGCATCCTGGTTGTCGAAGACGAAGAGAAGCTCCGGCGCGTAATCGAGCTGCATCTTCTTTCCACCGGATTCGACGTCGATAAGGCCGCCACCGCCGAAGAGGGCCTCAAAATTGTCGATCGCGCCGACCTGGTGCTCACCGATTTCAAGCTGCCCAACATGGACGGCCTGCAACTTCTGGGACTCATCCGCCGGCAGAACGCGCAGGTCCCCGTGGTGATCATGACCGCCTTCGGAAGCATTGAGACGGCTGTCGAATCCATGAAAGCCGGGGCCACCGACTTTTTGCTCAAGCCCTTCTCGCTCGATCGCCTCATGCAGGTGATCGATAAAGCCCTCGAAGTCCGCGAACTGCGCGACGAGAATCGCAAGCTGAAGGCGGAATTGGGCCGCCGCTATGAGTTCGATAACATCGTCGGACGCAGCGAAAACATGCAGGAGATCTTCGCCGCCATCGAGCGCGTCGCGCCCACCCGCGCCACCGTGCTGCTGGCCGGTGAAAGCGGCGTTGGGAAGGATCTGATCGCACGCGCCATTCATTTCCACTCGCCCCGCCGCGACCGGCCGCTGGTGAAGATCAACTGCTCCGCCCTCCCGGAGAACCTGATGGAGAGTGAGCTGTTTGGCTACGAGAAGGGCGCCTTTACCGGCGCCAACACCTCCAAACCGGGCAAGTTCGAGCAGGCCGACACGGGAACGGTGTTCCTGGACGAAATTGGCGACGTGCCGGCCAACGTCCAGGTCAAGCTGCTGCGCATTCTCCAGGAACGCGAATTTGAGCGGCTGGGCAGCAATGCGACCCGCCACATCGACGTGCGCGTGATCGCCGCCACCAACCAGGATCTGCGGGCGGCCCTTGAGCAGGGCACCTTTCGCGAGGACCTCTACTACCGTCTCAACGTGGTTCCGCTGAATATCCCGCCCCTGCGCGAGCGCAAGGGGGACATTCCGTTCCTGGCGAACCGATTCCTCAGCAAGCTGGCCCCCGATGCGGGCTGCCGGGTGGAATCCATCTCCGACGCGGCCATGGAGAAACTCATCGCGTACCACTGGCCCGGCAACGTGCGTGAGTTGGAGAACGTGATCGAGCGCAGCTTGGTGATGTGCGCGGGCACGCGCCTCGAAGCCGGCGATATCAAGCTGGAGAACGCCCCGCGCAAGACTCCGCAAGGCGATTCGCACTTCCTCCCGGAAGGCCTGAGCCTCGACGATTACGAGAAGGACATCATTCGCGAAGCCCTGCGCCGCGCCGACGGCAACAAGAGTCAGGCCGCCCGCCTCCTGGGCCTCACCCGCAACGCCCTCCGCTACCGCCTCACGCAAATGGGCATGGAAGCGTAGGCGGGCATTCATGATCCGCCCACTGTAGCTACAAAAGGAGTTATACTTGGGGATGGAATTCGAATGGGACGAGCGTAAGGCTCGCCAGAATATCGCCAAGCATGGCGTGCCATTCGAATACGCCGTCAGGGTTTTTATGGACGCTCGCCGAATAGACGCGGAGGATGATCGCCATGATTATGGCGAGGAGCGCCGGATCACGCTCGGCAGGATCGAAGAGCGCCTTTATGGCGTCGCCTACACGGTGCGCAGCAAGATGATTCGGCTGATTTCCGCCAGGAAGGCCAACCCACGCGAGCGGAGAAAATACATTGAAACGCTACCGTCTTGACCCTCAAAAACCACGAAAGCTGACCCCGGCCGAGGTCCGGCGGCTGGACGCGGCGCCCATTGACTACTCCGACATACCGCAACTGGGCGAAGTTTTTTTTGCGAAGGCGGCGACACCATGGCCGCCCGTCAAGAAGCAACTGACCATCCGCCTCGACGCCGATGTGCTTGATTGGCTAAGGCGTCAGGGTAGAGGTTACCAGACGCGCATCAATCGGATTCTGCGCGTGGTTATGGAGAGCCAGCCTCCCCGCACCGCTAAGTAGAAGCCCGCACGTCGCGCAGGATCGCCGCCCACCCAGGGTACCCTCGTGCGGCCGACCGCGCGTCTTCCTCCAGCGCGAACGCCACATCCACTCGCGTCCCTGGCGCCAATTCCCCCGCCCGGCCGGCGAAGTTCCACGCTTTGAGAGTCAGCGTCCGGCCGTTCTCGCGAACCGTCACCCGCAGATGCTTCTCCTTCATGACCACCGGCGTGCCAGCCACTTCCACATCGAGCGCGGCGAATACCGGCTGCGGATTGCCGTGTCCGAACGGGGCCAGCGCGAAAACTCCCTCGGCTGCCGCTTCGTCGATCTCATTGAGCCTCACCACGGCGTCGATGTCCAGCCGCGGGATGAAGTCCTCCGGTCCCAGGCTGGCCGCCGCACGCGCGTTGAAGCGATTCCGAAATTCATCCACGCGGCCCGCTTCGAGCGTCACGCCGGCCGCGGCCTTGTGCCCTCCGAAGCGCACGAACAGGTCGCGCATCGATTCCAGCGCTTCCAGCAAATGGAAGGCGGCGATCCCACGGCCCGACCCTTGCGCGAGTCCGTCGGCCGCATTGCGCCCCAATACGAACACCGGCCGGCACGTTCGCTCCACCAGCCGGCTGGCCACAATGCCAAGCACGCCGCGGTGCCAGGTTTCGTCGTAGTAGACCAGGCCGGCGGCGCTTTCATCCACGCGTACGCACTGGCACGCCTCCAGGATTTCGGCTTCCACCTTCTGCCGCTCCAGATTCTGCTCCTGAAGCCCCTGCGCCAACTCGCGCGCCCGCGCCGGGTCGGTCGTGAGGAACATCTCGATTACCGCTCGCGCCGTATCCATGCGGCCCGCGGCATTGATGCGCGGCGCGATCTGGAACGCCACTTGCCTCGCGTTGGGCGCGTTTTCGCCCGTGAAGCCGGCCACGTCAAGCAGGGCCCGCAGGCCGTGGCTGCGCACCCGCCGCAACCCGTTCAGCCCGTGCTTGACGAGAATGCGGTTTTCCCCCGTGAGTGGAACCACGTCCGCCACGGTCGCCAGTGCGACAATCTTCAGGAACGATTCGGCCACGCGGCGCTGCCTCTCCGCCGTCCAGCCGAGCGTCGCCCCCACCCTCGCGAACAGCGCCTGGGCCAGTTTGAACGCCACGCCGGCGCCGCAAAGGTTCTTTTCGGGATAGGCGCAATCCAGGCGGTTCGGGTTGAGCACCGCCAGCGCCGGCGGCAGCTCGCTCTCCGGCAAATGATGATCGGTAACGATCACGTCGATCCCCAGCTTCGCGGCCCCTCGCACCACATCGGCGGCCCGGATTCCCGTATCCACGCTGACGATCAGGTTCACGCCCTGCTCCGCGGCCGCCGCCACCGCTTCGGGGCGCATCCCATAGCCGTCCTTCAGCCGGTTCGGTATGTGCCAGTCCGCCGCGCCGCCGGCCAGCTCGATGGCCTTCATCAGGACCACCACCGAAATCGCGCCATCCACGTCGTAATCGCCGTAGATCAGAATCTTCTCGCGATTGCGGATGGCCTTTTCCAGCCGCTCGGCCGCCGGCCCCATATCGCGCATAGCCAAGGGGTCGTGGAGATCGTCGAGCGAGGCTTCCAGGAATTGCCGCGCGCATCCCGGATCGCTCAGCCCGCGGTTCGCCAGCGTCCGGGATGCCGGCGCCCCAATCCGCAGTTCGGCGGCCAGAGCCTCGGCGGCCTGAAGATCGGCGGCCGGGAAAATCCAGCGGGGAGGTACGCCCATTCTCGCTTCAGTTCTTCGAATAGTACCCGCCGAGCGAGCCGTCGTCCTCTTCCTCGGACTCGGAGACGTGGGCCATGATCTCCTCTTCCAGGTTGACGAAGTCATCGTACCAGTCGGGTTGCAGTTCGTAGATGTAGATGCGGGAATTGAAGTCGAACGCCAGTTCGATGGAACAGGTCACGCCCTCATGGACGCGCAGCTCGCGCAACCGCGCCTGGCATTCCCGCTGCTGCTCGCGGGTGAGGTCGGCTTCCTCGATCTGGTCCTTGAGTTCGTCCAGGTCGGCGGCTTCCAGTTCGCAGGAGGCGAACAGAATCAGCTTGACTCCAGCCCTCCGCGCCACTTCCAGGAACATCCGGTAATCGGGATAGCGTTCCGAGTCCCAGAGCACCATGGGCAGGGAGTCCAGTCCGCCCGGGCTGCTATGAAACACAGCGAACTCGGAGGCGTCAAGATACGCCAGAATTTCTCGTTTCAACGGTTCAAGGTTCAGATCCACGATACTCCTTAGCTCTTGACCGGCGCCAGGACATCGGCGGCGCCCGCCAGGTCGCGCGCGGAGGGCGTTACGATCGTCCCCGGCCCGATAGTGATTCTACGTTTCTCTGCAATCGCGGCCCGTACATCGGCCTCGCACACGAAATCCACCGGCCGGGGCGGCGGTCCAGCCAACTTCGCCGGCGCCTCGCTCCGCTGCGGCAACTTCGGGCTGCACGATGGACCGGCGCTCGCATGCGGCGCGCAACCGCACGCCGGGGCCGATTCCACGGAAGGCGTCGATGCCGCTGCCTTCGCCGCGCCTGCGGGGCTTCCCACGCTCCGAGCCGCCAGATAGCGTTCCACCGCCGCGGCCACGCTCTGGCGATCCACCGCCTCCGCCCGCCCCGCCACCGGTGCGGCGGCATCGTATTCGAGCGGCATTTCGAAAGCCTCTTGCGGTTGCCGCACCACATACGCCAGCCGCTTGACGTTGATCAGGTGCAGCGGGCCGATGTTGTCAGAAGTAATGTTCCCCGCCGCCGCTCCGCATCCCAGCGTCATCGAGGGAAAAACATTCGTGGTGATGCCCGTCGAACCCTGCGGCGCGGGCGTGTTCACCAGCACGCGCATCGCCGGCATCTTCGTGGCGAACTCGCGGATGCGCGCATCGTCCTTGGCGTGAATCACCGCGGTGTGCCCCATCCCGCCAAACTTCAGCAGCGCAAAACAGGTGTCCAATGCCGCCTTGAAATCCTTCACGAAGCACAGCGCCAGCACCGGCGAGAGCTTCTCAGCGGACAGCGGGTGCTGCTTGCCCACGCCCCCAATCTCGGCGCAAATGATCGAGGTGTCCGGCGGTACTTCAAACCCCGCCATCTTCGCGATCTCTGGCGGCGCCTGCCCCACGCATTGCGGGTTCACCGTCCAGTTCGGCATCATCAGCAGCTTGCCCAGCGCTTCCTTCTGGGCGTCGCTGGCCATGTACGCCTTGTTCGCCTTCAGCGCTGCCATGATCCGCGGCCGCAGTCCCTCTTCCGCAACCAGGGCTTGCTCGCTCGAGCAAACCGTGCCGTAATCGAAAGCCTTCCCCGCGACAATCTTTGCCACTGCGTCTTCCACGTCCGCCGAGGCATCCACCAGCGCCGGAACATTTCCGGGGCCCACCCCGAATGCCGGCTTGCCGCTCGAGTACGCCGCTTTGACAATCCCCGCGCCACCGGTGGATAGGATCACGCCCGTTCGCTCGTGCCGCATCAGCGCGTTGGTGGCATCGATGGTGGCGTTATCTACGCACTGAATAATGTCCGGGGGTGCGCCCGCTTCCACCGCAGCCTGGTGCAGCACAGCCGCCGTATAGCAGGTGCATTGGTGCGCGCGCGGATGCGGGCTGAGCACGATGGCGTTGCCCGCCTTGAGCGAAATCAGAATCTTGTAGATGGCGGTCGAGGTGGGGTTTGTGGTGGGCAGAATCGCCGCGACCACGCCCACCGGCACACCCATCTCCACAACTTTCTCCTCCGGTAGCTCGCGCAGCACGCCGATGGTCTTCATCCCGCGCATCCGTCGCGGAAGCCAGTCTGCGGCCAGCAGGTTCTTGACGTACTTATCCTTGGCGTTGCCGTAGCCGGTCTCTTCCACCGCCATCTCGGCCAGCCGCCGGGCATTCGCCCGCGCCGCCGCAGCCATGCTCTCCACCACCGCGTCCACCTGCTGCTGGGTGCAGTCGCGATACTTGAGCCAGGCCGCGTAAGCCCTGTCGACCTTTGAGCGCACCTCCTGGATGGACAGGAGGTCTTTGTCTTCGAGCATCGTCCGTTACTTCTTCGGAACGCCGCCGGGAAGGATCCTCTCCACCTCATCGTGGGGCCGCGGGATCACGTGGACGGCCACCAGTTCGCCCACCCGCCGGGCGGCGGCAGCCCCCGCGTCCGTGGCAGCCTTCACAGCGCCCACATCGCCGCGGATCGTCACGCAGACCAGACCGGCGCCCACGAACTCCTTGCCCATCAGCACCACGTTGGCTGCCTTCACCATGGCATCCGCCGCCTCGATCGCCCCCACCAAACCCTTCGTCTCAATCAGGCCGAGGGCCTCCATGCGTCCTCCGAATGAACCATTACCCTATCACAATTTCAGGATGGCGGGCAGCGGCGGAGCGGCGCGTCCGAGGGTGTCGACGCGTACATTGAGACGGCCCGCAAACACGGGTGCACGCTCAGGCGTGGACAGCCCGCTCCGTATCAGTTTTCCGTGGGCACTCTCTCGATGTGATCGACTACGAGCCTTGGATACGGCAGCTTACGCCTTTCGAGGGTCAAGCCCTGCTTCTTGAGCGATGCCGCGATCGATGCGTACTGGTCTGAGCACGGGTCGGAGGCGATGGGCACGGCTTGGTCGCCGTCTTCGGACGCCCTCGGAGTCGGGCACCGTTGAGAAGGAACGTCCAGTGACACCTGATATGTCCCCTTCAGCCCCGTGATATCGATGACCGGCAGGTCCAGATTGCCGAAGATGAAGCCTGCTAGCCCCTTCATGGGGATGTTCTCGAAGTCGAAGTGCCTTGCACCGTTTGCGCTCCAATACTGATATACCCCCCACCCGGAGCTCCTTGCTCTGCCTGGGGCCTTGCCGGTGACGCCGCCGGCGCTGCGGATCGGGCCATAGTTGTAGGGATCCGGGTCGTCGAGCCCGGGTTTGAGCTTCGACCCACCCGGCGCGACGGCCACCCCGTAGACCAGCGTGACGGGGGCATCGTAGTGATATCGCAGCCCGAATCGATCGGCCAGCAGGCTCTGGAACATGAGCGGGTACTGCTCCCTACGCGCGTCCGTGGGAGCGCTCGCGAAGATGTCGTACGTCTCCGAGACGAGCCAACTGGGAGCGCTGACTCTATCGGCCCGGATGTCGAATGCCCGTCGCAGCACGACAAACAGAGGGATGCCTTGCAGGCTGACTCTGCCGCCTGGGCCAACGAGATCCGGAAGGGCATGATACGAAAGATATGGCAAAGCCGGATTATGCACCCTCACCGAAGCCACTTCGAACGACCGAAGCGCAACAGTGGCCGGTTGTTGCGCCGCCTGGGCGGACAGACCAATCGCGAAGATCGGAACTCCTGCGGTCTTAAGTCGGAAGGTCATCTGGCTCCCGTCAATTTGCCGCGGCTAGTTCTCGACGGGGACCTTATCCGCCCGATCTACAACCAGCGTCTCCACCGGACCTCTTCCGCTCTCCAGCTTCAACCCCACTTGCTCCTGAAGTGCGGTGAACAGATCCGGTGCATCCGATTCCGGGTTGTTGCCGTACCACACCTGCACGCGGTACGTCCCCTCGATCCCAGTCCTGTCCACCACCAGGCGCTTGGCAAAATCCGTCAGACTCACCGCAAGCTCCGCCATGGTCGCGTGCGCCATCTGCATCATCGCGTGCGGCCCAGCGGGGAGCTGTGGATAGGGCGCCGGGTTGGGCGTATCCGCCGGCTGCGCCTTCAAACCGCCGCTCATCACGCTCAGGAAATACACCGGGCCCTCCTTGGTCTCCCGGTGGGCCTGCAAATGAAACCGGTCCGCCAGCAGCGACTGCATCATGAGTCTTACCTGGCTGTCCGGTGCATCGCCCTTTCCTTTCGCATTGATGTCGAACCGCGCCGAGTCCAGCCACCCGGGCCCGGAAATCAAGAACCCCGGAATATGGTACGCGAACCCGACGAGTTGCTTCAGGCTCGCGTTCTCCGCCGTGAAGTTCCCGTGCTGGGGATTCCACTGGGACCCGCCGCTCATGGACCCATTCACCTTCACCGAAGCTACCTCGAACTCCGGCCGCGCCGGCGTCTGGCACCACAGCGCCGGCGCAAACATCGCCAGACCAATCAGAAATTCGCGTGTCATCTCAAGTGAGTCTCGCTTCGGGGTCATACTATCTCCGCGCGTCGCCCAACGCAAGCCACTCTCAGACACCGCTTGGCTCTCCAGCCTGCGGCGTCACGGCTGCCCCGCCGAACGGTCCGCACCGGTGGCGCATCGTTTCACGGAATTTCTCGCGCTCTTCCGGCGTCATCTTCTGCCAGCGCTCCATCATGCGGCCCCGCCAGTGCCCGTGGAAGCCGCGCCCGCCGTGAAATCCGCCGAGCAGGATCTTGCTGAAGATCAATAGCCCCACCGCCTGCCAGAAACCGATGTGCGGCAATCCGAAAATCGCAGGCATGAGCCAGTTCCACAAGCTCATCACCACCACCCCAACCACCGCCGCCACCAGCGCGACCAGCGGGACAAACCTCAATATCCTCCAAAATCTACGTCTCATCTTCCGCTCCTATCTTCCGAATTCTTCCCAGATGGCCCCCAGCCGCTTGCGCAGATGCACCACCGCGTAATGCTTCCGCGAAAGCAGCGTGTTCACGCTCACCCCCGACCGCTCCGCCATCTCCTTGAAGCTGTACCCCATCAACTCATGGCCGACGAACGCCTCCCGCTGCTCCGCCGGCAATTCGTCCAGCGCATCGTCCAGCGCCTTGATCAGAACCTCGCGCGCGTAGACTTCCTCCGGGCTCGCCTCGTGCGACCGTAGGAGTTCCTCCGCCGCGAACGCCTCCCCGTCCTCAAGCGGCGCCGGTCCGGTTCGTGGCGCTTCCCGGCTCTTCTTCCGGAACAAATCGATCATCCGGTTCCGCGCCACTCGAAACAGCCAGGACGTGACCTGCTCCAAGGGCTTGATCGTCCGGTAGGCCTCCACCAGTTCGTAAAACACGTCTTGCAGGATGTCCTCTGCATCGCTTTGATCGGCCACGTGTTTGCGGATGAAGTTGCGGAGCCGCGGCCCCTCCCGCGAAATCGCATCGGAGATGCTTTGGTCCTGCTTCGCCATGGGCCACGGTCTTTCGAGCGCCTCGTCCATCCACCTCTGTAGACGAACGGGCGCGCCGAATATTTTAAGGGCGAATCATGCCGGGTGGGTTCAATTCCCCGCCGCCAGAAACCTCGAGGTCTACCCCGATGTAATCGTGTATCAGAACGTCGCGCATTCCACCAATCGCCTTCCAATCGAGCGACGGAAGGCAGCCCCGCGCGTCGGCCGAAACCCGCTTCGCCGCCTCTCCGATTACCTCGACGTTCCGAATGACAGCGTCCTGCAATTCCTCCGACGCCTGGAATGCCTCTCTGCCCGGCCCGATATACCGTGATATCCGGCGGCAACGCTCCAGCATGTGATGAAGGTAAAGCCTGTCGTCTTTCACAGTGCGGTCGCCTCGCGCAGTATCCGATCGCGCACGTACCAATGCAGCGAGTTCTCTGTGCCCACGTGAACCTTGACCCCAAGAAGTTCTTGGAGATCCTGAACCAGCCCGGCATGATCCAACAGGCTCCTGCCGGGTTCCCACGCAACCAGCAGATCGAGATCGCTCTCCTCAGTGGCCTCACCACGGGCTACCGACCCGAACACCCGTAGGCTGTGCGCGCCGCGGCGCTCGGCGAGCCGGAGGATTTTCCCCCGCCGTTCCGCGCGAAGCGTCTCCAGAGTCACCATCACCTCTTTTTGCGACAAATTCGGGAGGACGGCCACTGCGCCCTACCGCGCCGTCAGTTCTTCGTCAAAGCACACCGCAACCTTGCCGCATTTCCCCGCGGCCATCGTCGCGTACGCTTCTGCCACCCTGTCAAGCGGGAAACGGTGCGTCACCAGCTCCGCCGGGTGCAGGTTCCACTCCACCAGCCGTTCCACCAGTTCCTCCATCAGCCACGTCGATGTCACCCACGATCCAAAAATCGTCTTCTGGTCGTGAATGAGATCCGGCGACGGATTAAACTCCACTCTCCCGCCCTCGCCCAGCATCACCATGCGGCCCCACTTGCGCGTCGCTCGTATCGCCGTCGCGCGCGCCGCGTCGTTGGCGCTGCAATCCACGGCGCGCTCCACTCCGAAACCGCCCGTGAGCTTTCTCACGTCCGCCACATTCTCCGGCCCGCCCCGTAGCGCCTCGTCGCAAACGCCCAGCTCCTTCGCAAGCCGAATCCGTTCCTCCATTACGTCGATGCCTATGATC
This sequence comes from uncultured Solibacteraceae bacterium, assembly GCA_964457555.1. Taxonomy (GTDB): domain Bacteria; phylum Acidobacteriota; class Terriglobia; order Bryobacterales; family Bryobacteraceae; genus BOG-224. The sequence goes on along the minus strand of CAYWHA010000006.1, from coordinate 96,010 downwards.
TTCCTCGCCCCGAGTTTCCGGCAAAGCGCCCCGGCCGCCAGCCCCAAGGGTCCGAGCCCGGTAATCAGCACCGCGTCATTGCCGCTAATGCCGATCTTTTGCAGCCCTTCGTACACCGTCCCGAAACCGCAAGCCACCTGCGCGCCGTCCGCGTAGGATAGTTCGCCGGGAAGCGCGATCAGGTCCTTTTCCTCGGCCAGCAGGTAGTCGGCCATGCCGCCGTCGCGCTGCCATCCGTACGCGCGCCGGTACTTCTCGCTAGTGCAGGAAATCATGTACCCGCGCCGGCAATCGTTGCACACTCCGCAGCCGGATATATGGTAAACAATCACGCGGTCGCCCACGCCGAAACGCCTGCAGCCCGGCCCCGTCTTCACCACTTGCCCCGACGGTTCGTGCCCCGCCACCACGCCCTGGTATCCTTCCGGCCCCTTGCCCAGGTGCTCGTGATAAATGCAGCGGATGTCGGAGCCGCAGATGGTCGACGCTTTCATCCGCAGCAGAACCTCGCCATGCCCCGGCTCGGGGACGGCAATCTCATGCATCTCGACGGTGCTGTTGCCCGGCAAATAAGCGCCTTGCATCATGATTTGATTTCTCCAGCCAAATCCCATAGGTCTTCCCAGCTCTGGTCTTCCTTCCACAGGAATACCTGTCCCTTAATCAGACGGCAGTTTCGGTCGATCTGCGCAATCGCCCGCATCTCCCCATCGGTCAGCGGCTCGCCAGTGGCCGCCCTCAGGTTCGCCACATAGTTCCGGGGATTGACCGAAAAGGGAATCGGCGTTTGACCGCGCTGCACCGCCCATTTCACGCAAACCTCCGCCGGGTGCACGCCCAGCCTTCGGGCGATTTCCACCATCACCGGGTCTTCCATGTCCACACTATCGTCCGGAGTGCGGTCCCTCAGCGGCCGTCCCGGCGAACCGATCGGGCAATAGCCGATAGGCTCCATCCCGTTCGCGCGCACGAAGTCGAACAGCTCCGCTTGTTGAAAATGCGGGTGCAGTTCCATCTCATTGACCGCCGGTCTAATTGCGACGTCCCGCAGTACCAGTTTCAGCTTGGGAATCGTCATGTTCGACGTCCCGATGTGCCGCGTCAGTCCCAACTCCACCAGCCGCTCCATGCTCCGCCACGTCTTCATGAAACGCTCGTGGATATACGGCTTGGCATCCGGGCTGCGCGCGTCCACGCTGCACCCTGGCGGATGGAAATTCGGAAACGGCCAGTGCACCAGGTACATGTCCAAGTAGTCGAGTCCCAAGTCCTTGAGCGACTTCCGGCACGACCCGATGGCATCGTCGTGCCTGTCGTTCCACACCTTGGAAGTCACCCAAAGCTCCTCGCGGCGGATTCCCAGCCGGAAGACCTCCTCAAACGCGCCGCCGATCCGGTCCTCATTCCCGTAGACCGACGCGCAATCGATGTGCCGGTACCCCGCCAGGATCGCCCCCTTCACCGCGGCCGCTACTTCCTCCGGCCGCGCGTGATCGGAACCGAACGTCCCCAGCCCGATCGCCGGCATCGCCGCGCCGCTATATAGTCTCCTCTGCGGAACCAGGCCCGGATCGACGCGTTCTTCGTTTGCCATCGCTTTCACTCTTCCTCGTACCACTCGTAACGAACCGCCTTCCCGTCTAGCCGCCAGCGCGCCGGGATCGTCGTATCCATCCAGTCCAAAGCCTCGCCCGGCTCGTGCGCTCGGCTGGCCGCGGCCAGCGCTGCCTTGAGCGCGGGCTTCTGCTCCGCCGTCACCACAGCCGGATCCGCCGAGATGAACAGCGCCGTTCCGCTGCGGGCCACCAGGTCCAGCCATTGCTTCGTCAGATCCCACGGAATTTCGCGCGTCACCGGCACGCAGTCCGCATCGGCCGTGAAAAACGTGCCGTTCTGCGCCATGCGGAACGCCAGCGTATTCACGCCCATCTTGCGCGTGCGGCTCCACTCCCGGCCGCTGGTATCGTCGCCGATCCGCTGCGCCTCCTCCAGGCCCGCCGCCAGATGGCCGATTACGTTGCACCCAATCAGCACCGCGTCTCCCGCACTCCGCCGAATGGTGCGATACAAATCCAGGACAATCTCCGCCGTAGTCTTCGTTCGATCCTGAAAATGCCAGCCGCGCTCGGTAACCTCCGGCCCCATCTCGAAACCCCACCGGCCCGTCAGGTCGGCGGTCGAGTAGTCGTGCTTGATCAGCTCGTACCCCCAGCCGCGGATCGTAGCAATGCTCTCGCCGATGTATGCCAGGGCCTCGGGAATGCTGGGGTCGAGCGCGATCAGTTCGCCCTTCGGTCTCCCGCCCGCGGCCGGCAGCCGCCAACTCTCGGCCCGCTTCTCCGTCGTCAGCGTAGGTCGCGTCCATATCCCCGGACGCACGCCCAGGGCCTTCATCCGTCCAACCAGTCCCGGCATGTCCGAAAAGGCTTTGGTGGTTTGCGAAACCGGACCTGCCCCATCCCGCGCCGCGCCCCACCCCATGTCGATCACCACGAACGGACGGTTCTTCGCGCCAGCCGGCGCCAGTTCCGCAATCATCGCTGCTTCCCTGAGAGTGGCCTCGGCCGAAGTGTTCCGCCCGTAAGCGTAGTACCAGTTATTGCTACCGTAGAGCGGATTCGCGGGCAGCGTCGGCTTCTCGCACATCGCGCGGCAAAACGCCCTCGCCGCGCCCAGCGGAGTCTCGCCCGTCCGTCCCTTGCGGACCACCACGGTCGCCGCCTTCAGCCGCCGTTCGCCCAATTCGACTCCCGCTCCGCCGTTGCTCACGTCGAGCCATAGCGTCGCGCCGCCGCCATCCGCCTGCCAGCAGCATATGGATGCGGCCCCTGTCTTCACTCCGTAGCCGTTCGTGGCGCCGTTCCCCGACGCCAGAAAATACCACGGCATCAGCCGTTCGCCCACCAGCCCGCGCCATTCCAAATCCCCGTAGGAGCGCTCCCAGTGATCTCCCAGAAACCGACACCCCGAAGGAAACTGCCCGTGCCAGCGAATACTGACGCGCATCAGCCGCGTCTTGGGTGCCGAAACGAGAATCGCCCCCTCCGCGATCGCGATCTCAACATCGTCCCCCTGCCATTTGTCCCCCGAGCGGGTCAAACGGATTGCGCCGGACCTACCCTCCGGGAAGACCGTGATCGCATCGGGAGGACCGAGCGGATCGGGCAGTGAAGCAGTCGGCGGCGCGCCGCTTCCCGAGCGTTGCTGCCCGCCGGCGGCAGCCGCGCCACCCAAGCCCAGAACAAACGATCGCCGGCCGAACCGGCCCCTACCGTTGAGATCCACTAGCGTTCCTCCTCCAAAACCACCCCTCCGCGGAGTGGGCCTCCAGCCTGCTTTCAGCCTGCTTCCATCTATGCCGGCCGAGGGCCCTCAGAGCGCGCCGGCATTCTTCCGCGTCGAACCGCGCAGAGCCGATATTGTAGCCAACTACGCTAACTTTTGCGATAACTGTTCCCGCGGCGCACGCCCGCGGCCCTGGCAAGCGCCCACTGCCTTGCCCCCGAATGCGTGAATTTGTTAAATGTTTTCAACCGCTTACCGCGAATCGAATCGGGAACCCTTGACGCGGATTCCGCGTGGACCTAGGATGGGGATTCCTTTATCGTTAACGCGGTCCTCTGGGACCCCAAAGGAGAGCAAAACACATGATACCCCGATTTCTTCGTGACCGCCCCTGGCGAATAACATGCGCCGCCGTCCTTCTCATATTCCTCGGCGCGCTGGCGCTCTTTGCGCAAACCGGCATGACGGGCTATTGGGCCTTCCGCGTCACCGATGGAGGCGTCAACTTCTTCCAGTTCCAGCAGACCGGCGATGCCGTCGTCAGCGTGGCTCCGGCCGGCCGCGGTGGGCGCGGAGGAACGCTCACGGGAACGTTCAAGGGCGGCAAACTGCATCTGGCTTCCACGGTCAACCCACCCGCCCAGACTGCCGCTCCCACTGCGCCCGCCGGTCGCGGCGCGACTCCGGCTCAACCTCGTGAAACCGTCTACGACGGCGCGGCTGAGAACGCCAACCGCATCTCCGTCACCATGACCTCCACCGGCCGCGATCCGCTCAAGGGGACCTTCGAACGCATCGCGCGCGAAGAAGCCTATCCCACCAGAATCCCGCCCCCCGATTTGCGCGACGTGCCGGATAACGGCCTCGCTCGCACTCCCCCCATGGGTTGGAATAGTTGGAACAAGTTCCAGGACGTGTTCGACGACGCCACCGTCCGCGGCATGGCCGACGCCATGGTATCGAGCGGCATGGCCAAGGCTGGCTACACCTACATCGTGGTCGACGAAGGCTGGACCAGCGGCCGCGACGCCAATGGCAAAATCGTCGGCAACGGCAAGTTCCCCAATATGAAAGCCCTGGCCGATTACGTCCACTCCAAGGGTCTGAAGATCGGCATCTACTCCTCGCCCGGCCCCCAGTCCTGCAGCGGAAAAATGGGAGGGGGATACCAGGGCAGCTTCGCCCACGAAGAGGAAGACGCCCTTACCTTCGCCGAATGGGGCTACGATTACCTCAAGTATGACTGGTGCAGCGCCGGCGGCGTCTATTCCAACACCGCCGAGGATAATCAGGGCGCCTATCAGAAAATGGGCGAAGCCCTCCTCAAGACCGGTCGCCCAATCGTCTACAGTCTCTGCCAGTACGGCTCCCACGACGTCTGGAAGTGGGGCGCCAAAACCGGCGGCAACCTTTGGCGCACTACCTTCGATATCGGCGATCGCTGGGATTCCATGGAGCGCATCGGCTTCGCCAACATCGACATCGCCTCCTATAACCGCACCGGGCACTGGAACGACCCGGATATGCTCGAAGTCGGCAACGGCGGCATGACCGCCGACGAGTACCGCACCCACATGAGCCTCTGGTGCCTCTTGGCCGCTCCGTTGATGGCGGGCAACGACCTACGGACCATGACCGATGAGACCAAGTCCATTCTCATGAATCCCGACGTGATCGCCATCGATCAGGATCGCGAATTCAAACCCGTCCAGCGCCTCTCCCAGGAGGGCAAATCCGAAGTCCTCGTGCGACCCCTCAGCGGCAACGCCTTCGCGGTCGGCCTTTTCAACCGGGGAGATGCCCCTGCCGAGATCGGCTTCCGCTGGGACGCCCTGAAATTCGATACCGGCCTCTATGGCTTCCGCAGATTGCAGGCCCAGGACCTGTGGAAACATGAAGCCGTGCCAACCACCGGCGACGCGTTCACCGCCACCGTGCCGCGCCACGGCGTCGTCATGTTAAGGGTTTCCGTTGCTTCCGGACGTGGCGGTTTCTGAGGCGGCGACAAACCAATTACGGAGTTCTGACCAAATGAGTAAGCCAATGAGTTCTCTGAAAACGTCAATCAAGCTATTCGCGGCTTTCGCGGCGCTGGCCGTGTCATCGCCTGCCGCCGACAAGACCCTGATCGATTACTTTCTGCCCATGCCGATTCATGGTCAACTGTCGAAAGACGCCTGGGGCGCGCCCAATGTCCTTCCGCGCGATCCGCAAAATGGTCTCGAAGACACTACCATCAAACAGTGGTGTTATTGGGACGGCAAGATTATCAAGGGGACGGATGGCAAGTATCACATGTTTGCCAGCCGCTGGGATCAAGCCCGAGGCCATAACGGAGGATGGGGCGGCTCGGTCGCCGTGCACGCCGTCAGTGACAGCCTCACCGGGCCCTACATAGACAGGGGTATTTGCTGGCCCGATAATCAAGGCGGCAAAGGGCACAATGTTACTGCCCTGACTCTTCCGGACGGGAGTTATGCCGTGGTCGTCAGTGAGACCAGGCCGGGCGACGTGTTTGTTTCGAATTCGCTCGATGGTCCCTGGAAGCAGCTCGGCTCCATTCAGGTTGACGCCAACGGGTTCGACGCGCGGGACGGCAGAATGTCGAACGTTGCCATGATGATTCGCCCGGACGGCCGATATGAGATCGTCGCGCGCTCCGGCGTCATTATGATTAGCGATAGCGGCATCCTGGGCCCATACAAGCTTCAGGGGCACAGTATTTATCCGGGCATCCCCGACCTCCCGACGCATAACCTGGAAGATCCCGTCATCTGGTATAGCGGGGGCCTGTATCACATCGTCGTCAATTGCTGGAGCGACCGCAAAGCATTCCTGCTGACATCGGTCGATGGCATTGCCAACTGGACCAATCGTGGGCTGGCCTACGATCCGACTACCGATTACCTCCGCTATACCGACGGAACCGTGAACCATTGGAATAACATCGAACGTCCCGGCGTGTACCTGGAAAATGGCCATGTCACTGCCTTTACCTTCGCGGTCCTGGATGTGCCGAAAGCCCAGGAGCTGCCCAACGATAATCACGGCAGTAAGGTGATCGTTGTTCCCTTCGACGGCGTAGCTTTCGATCGCGATATGGCGGCTCCTCCCAAGCCCGCCGCGCCAAAAGGCAACTGAAGAGTTACGACAAGGAGAACTCATGCGACTCATCCTGACTCTATTCATTCTCTTGGCCGGTTTCTGCTGCGCTCAGGCCGTTGACGATTCCCAACCCCCCGCGTCCAACGTCATGGGCGCTCAATATCCCCGCGTCTCCTCCGACTTGCGGGCCACTTTCCGCCTTCGCGCGCCTGACGCCAGGGCCGTCCAGGTGCAGGTCGGCGCCGATCAAAAACACTACGACCTGGAAAAGGGCGCGGATGGAACCTGGACCGGAACCACCCCGCCGCTGGTTCCCGGCTTTCACTACTACTACTTCTTTGTCGATGGCGTCCAGGTGAATGACCCCGCCAGCCACGCCTTCTACGGAGTGAGCAAGGATTCGAGCGGCATCGAAGTGCCGGAAAAGGGCGTGGACTACTATCTGCCCAAGGACGTTCCCCACGGCGACGTGCGCTCCCATTGGTACTATTCGAAGCTCACCGAAGCCTGGCGCCGGTGCTTCGTCTACACCCCGCCGGGTTACGACACGAACGTCCGCACGCGCTATCCGGTTCTCTACCTGCAACACGGTTCGGGAGAAGATGAGACGGGTTGGTCCATCCAGGGGCGCGTGAACTTCATTCTGGACAACCTCATCGCCGCCGGGAAAGCCAAGCCGATGATCGTCGTCATGGACCGGGGCTACGCCACCAAGGCCGGTGCGCTCGCGCCGCCGGTTGCGCCTCCGCCTGCCGCTCCTGGAGCCGCGCAGGCCGGACGAGGCGCGCCTGGCGGTGGAGGCCGGGGCGGCGCGCCCTCCATATTCGAAGACGTCGTGATTAGCGAACTGATCCCCATGGTCGATTCCACCTACCGCACTCTGCCCGGCCGCGAACACCGCGCCATGGCCGGTCTCTCCATGGGCGGCGCGCAGACCTTCCAGATCACCCTCAATCACCTCGACAAGTTCGCCTACATCGGCGGATTCAGCGGCGCCGGCGGCGGCATGGGCCGTGGCGCGGCCTTCGATGTCAAAACAGCCTACAACGGCGTGTTCAACGACGCCGCGGCGTTCAATAAGCGGGTTAAACTGGTCTGGGTAGGCGCCGGAAGCGCGGAACTCAATGGCATTGGCGCCGGCGTCGTCTCCTTCCGCGACGCCCTGCAAAAGGCTGGAATCAAGGTCGCCTACTACGAGTCGCCGGGCACCGCCCATGAGTGGCTTACTTGGCGCAGAGATCTGAACGAATTTGCGCCGCTGCTCTTCCGGTAAGCTCGAAATGACGCTGTGAAAGAGAGGTTCGCTTGATGAAATATCGCCGCCTTCCGCTGGCCCTGCTGGCCCTGTCGATGGCTGTTCTCTCTCCGCCGCTGCAGGCCCAGGCGCCCGCGGTTTCCCTCGGCAAACTCGCCGCCCGGCCGCTCTTTCGCGACCCGGTCTTCGACAATCCCACCGATCCCGTCTTCACTTACAATGCCGAAACCAAACGCTGGTTCATGTACTACACCCAGCGCCGCGGCGGCGGCATCCAATTGATCCACGGCACAAAGATCGGCATCGCCGCCTCGGAGGACAACGGCGCCACCTGGAAATACATCGGCGTTGCCGGCATTACCTACGGTCAGGACCAGCACCCAACCGACTACACTTACTGGGCCCCCGAAGTCATCTGGGTCAAGGACACGTACCACATGTATCTCGCCTATGTCCCTGGTATCTTCAGTGACTGGAACCACCCGCGCGAAATCGTCCACCTTACCAGCAAGGATGGCATCAAGTGGGACACTGTCGGCAAAGTCGATCTGAAATCGGGCAAAGTCATCGATGCCTGCGTCATCCAACTGCCGGATGGTAACTGGCGCATGTTCTATAAGGACGAGGAAAAGCCCCTGAGCCTTGCCTACGCCGACAGCCCCGACCTCTATAAGTGGGAACCCAAGGGCAACGCCGTCACGGACCGCACCGGCGAAGGCCCCAAATGCATTCATTGGCAGGGCAAGTATTGGCTGATCGCCGACACCTGGTCCGGCCAGGGCGTCTGGTCATCCGACGATTGCACCCATTGGAAGCCGCAGGATGGCGTCCTCATCGGCAACCACGGCGACGTCGTCATCAATGGCGACCGCGCCTGGTGGTTCTATTTCGGCGGCCAGACCGGCCGGAACGCCAACATCGATTGGGCGGTCATCCCCACCGCACAACCTGCCGAGCCCGCCGCTGCTTCGCAACCGGGCCGCGGCGCACGCGGTGGATCGGCCATCAACGTCGTCGAACTCAAGATAATCGACGGCAAACTGATGTACACCAATCCCAATCAGCCTGTTACCATCGACCTCGGCAACCAGCGTGAATTGGAAAAGTAACAACCATGACTCATCGAAAGCGATTCTGCTTGACCGTCGCCCTGCTGACTGCGCTGCCGTGCTCTCTCTGGCCGCAGCCCAAACTGGCCCCCACGCCGCCCATGGGGTGGAACAGTTGGGATTCCTTCGGCACCGGCGTCACTGAGGCCGAAGTGAAAGCCAATGCCGATTACATGGCGAAGCATCTCGTCAAGTTCGGCTGGCAATACATCGTCGTCGATATCCAATGGTCCGAGCCCAATCCTCAAACCCACGGCTACCGTCCCAACGCGCAACTGGTCATGGATGCCTACGGCCGTTTAATGCCCGCGCCGAATCGCTTTCCCTCGGCTTCGGATGGCCGCGGCTTCCAGCCCCTCGCCGCCTACGTTCACCACCTCGGTCTCAAGTTCGGCATCCACATCCTGCGCGGCATTCCCAGGCGCGCCGTGGACGCCGATCTGCCCATCTTCGGCAGCGATCGCAAGGCCGCCGACGTCGCCAACCGCAAAGCCATTTGCCCCTGGAACTCCGATATGTACGGCGTCGATACAAGCCTGCCCGGCGGACAGGCCTACTACGACGCCATCCTCCAACTCTACGCCTCCTGGGGCGTCGATTTCATCAAAGCCGACGACATGTTCGGCGGCGGACCCACCGGCGACCACAGCTCCGAAATCGAGGCCCTGAACCGCTCCATCGCCAAATCCGGCCGCCCCATCGTTCTCAGCCTCTCCCCTGGGACCAACAACGTCAACCAGGTCGCCTTCATCGCCCAGCATGCCCAAATGTGGCGCATCTCCGGCGATTTCTGGGACCGCTGGGCCGATCTCAAACGCCAGTTTCCCAACTTCACCAAATGGAACCCCTACGTCAAGCCCGGCGCCTGGCCCGACGGCGATATGCTGCCGCTCGGCCGTATCGGAATCCGCGCCGAAAGGGGCGACCCGCGCATGTCTCTGCTGACCCATGACGAACAGCGCACTCTCATCACCCTCTGGTCCGTCGCCCGTTCCCCCCTCATGTTCGGCGGCAACCTCCCCGATAACGACCCGTTCACCCTCAGCCTCATCGCCAACGCCGAGGTGCTTGCCGTCGACCAGAAGGCCTCCGCCAGCAAGGAACTCTTCACCCATGGCAATCAGGTGGCGTGGGTCGCGGAGATGACCGGCTCGCCGGCCAGGTACCTCGCCGTCTTCAACACCGGCGATGCGGACGACGCCATTCACGTCGATTGGGCAGACATGGGCCTTCCCCCCGCCTGTCAGGTCCGCGACCTCTGGGCAGGCAAAGATCTTGGCGTCTCCCCCGCCGGCCGGACCTTCCAGTTAGCCCCCCACGCCTCGGCCTTTGTCAAAGTGTCGCCCAGGAAATGAGCCGCCTGTGGGAGCATGACTGAACCATGCCGGTCCGAATGAAGGACATCGCCCGCGACCTCGGCGTCTCCGTCGTTACCGTATCGAAAGTCCTGCGCAACCACACCGATATCGGCGAGGAAACCCGCCAGCGCGTCCTCAAGCGCGTGCGCGACCTCCACTTCCAGCCCAACCTTACCGCCCGCGCGTTGGTCACCGGCCGCACTTACACCGTCGGCCTGGTCGTCCCCGATCTCGTACATCCTTTCTTCGCTGAAGTCGCCAAGGGCCTTTCTTCCGTCTTGCGTAAGTCGGGATACAGCCTCATCATCACTTCCTCCGAGGAAGATCCCGATCTCGAAGCGCAGGAGATCGACCGCCTCCTCGCGCGCCGCTTGGACGCCCTCATCGTCGCCTCCGCCCAATGGACGGTCGCCAGCTTCCGCCTCATCGAAGAGCAGAAGACGCCCTATATCCTGGTGGACCGCCAATTCGCCGGTCTTGCCGCGAACTTCGTGGGCGTCGACGACGAGTTGGTCGGCGAACTCGCCACCGATCACCTGATCGCCGTCGGCTGCCGCCGCATCGCCCACATCCGCGGGCCGCAAGTCAGTACGGCTTTAGGAAGGCTCGCCGGTTACCGCCGCGCTCTGGCGCGCTGCGACCTCAGGCCGCCCGCTTCCTACATCCCCGAAGGAATGGCCGGCGACACAGAAACCGAAGTGCGCGGCCGCGCCGCCATGCAAAAGCTGCTACAGCTCAACCCTCCACCCGACGGCGTCTTCTGCTACAACGACCCGACCGCCGTCGGCGCCATGAGCGCCATTCTCGCAGCCGGCCTGCGCATTCCCGAAGACATCGCCGTGATCGGCTGCGGCAACGTCCACTACGACGCCTCTTTGCGCGTCCCCCTATCGAGCATCGATCAGCGCAGCGCCGTAATGGGAGAGCGGGCCGCTAAGCTGGCCCTGAGCCTGATCGGCGCCAAGACGTCGGCCAACCCCAAAAGCATCATCCTCGAACCGAAGCTGGTGCCCCGCGCCTCCACCGCCCGCGCCTGACCGAGAAAGCAGGCCAGGAGGCCGGTGGGGCAGGCGCTTTCGCCTGCCATCTTCTTGTGGGGTGGTTCCTGCTGCCTTGGCACTTCAGAAGTGCTCCTCACTCACCGCATCAAAAACTTTTCCCAGAACGCCGACCGTTCCGCCGTGCTCGCCGCCGGCACGGTCGCGTTCTTGTCGCCCAGTTCCATCACTTCAGCCTTGGCGCCCATCGCCGGCCACGCCGGCAGTCCCTTTCCATTTGGGTTGCCGGTCCTGGCGAAGTTCGCCCAGTAGGACGACATCATATCCGCCGCCTTCCGGTCCGCGTCCGTGAATGGGCGCCCGGACATATCGAGCGTATTCATCACGTAAGGAACCTCGGCCGTGTGGAAAGCCCCCAGCCGCTCGGAGTTCGGTCCCGGCAGCGTGTGGTCCCAAAGGTAAACAAACGCCTTGCTGTCGGACGTCAGGTCGCGCTCCTTCGCCCACAAGACCATGCCGGAGAGAGCCCGGTCGCGCGTCACTTGCGCCCGGATGGCCGCCACGTCCTGGTCCGTCGCCGCGGGATACAGCTTGAGGAATTCGTCCATCGCTTCGACGTATTGCTGCCGCGCTTGCGCCTGATAAGCTTCGCGCGTCTGCCCGCCGCCCTGCCGGCCGCCGCCCATTCCTCCGCCTGCCGTCACCTCGCCCAAATTGCAGCCCGCGATCGCCGGAACGTCGTTGTGCTTGCGCTGCGCCACCGCCACCATTTCTTCAAGCGGCAGGAAGTAGCCATCCACAATGGGCCCTGCGGAAAAACTCGCGCCGCCGCCGCGCCCACCCGCCGGAGTCGGGGGCGCTGTCGCCGGTGTCGCGGCGGGCGCAGCCTGCGCGGGCGTAGCGGCAGACGGAGTCGCGGGCGCGGTTGCCGCCGGCGGCGCAGGAGCCGGCGCCGTAAGTTGCTGCCACGTCAGCGCCCGCAATTCCGCCACCGAGTGTGCTCCCTTCGATTCGGCGAACCGCACTCCCGCCGCTTCCGCCTCCTTCAGCGTGTGTTGGACCATCATCGGTCCCCCGCCCGCCCCGCCGTATCCGTTGTTCCCGCTCTCCATAATCGCGCCGTGGAAAAGCCCTCTCGCCAGAGGCGACGCAATTAAATCGTGAATCGACATCGCCCCCGCGGACTGCCCGGCCACCGTCACTCGCTTCGGGTCGCCGCCGAATGCCCGTATGTTCGCCCGCACCCACCGCAGCGCCGCCACCTGGTCCAATTCCCCATAGTTGCCCGATGCGTGATACGCCGCCTCCTTCGTCAGCTCCGGATGCGCCAGGTAACCGAGCACGCCCACGCGGTAATTGAACGTGACCGTCACCAGCCCCTTCTTGGCCAGCCCTTCGCCATCGTAAACCGGCACCGCCCCCGATCCTTCGTTGAACGCGCCGCCGTAAACGTAAACGAATACCGCCAGCTTCTCCCCGGCCGATTTCGCGGGAGTCCACACGTTCACGTAGAGGCAATCTTCGCTCACCTCTCCGTGCGTCATGAACTCATAAGTCCACTGCCCACTCGATTCCACGGTTCTCTGCATGCAGCTTGCCGCGAAATGTTCCGCCCGCCGCACGCCCTCCCACGGAATTACCGCCTGCGGAGCGCGCCATCGCAAATTCCCTACCGGCGGCGCCGCGAAAGGAATCCCCTTGAACGTCAGGATGGAAGCGTCCTTGCCCGGCACGCCTGAAACCAGCCCGCCCGTCACCTTCACAGGCTGGCCGATCGCCGCCGCTGCCGGCAGACACGTCAGGATGCCAAGAATCGCAACGCCCGTCTTTCTCATAGCTGCCTAGCAGTTTCGCGCCAGCGCCATCGCGCCGTAGAGGACGCTGTCGTCCCCCAGCGCCGCCGGCGCCACGTCGATGCGCGCCGCCGACCACGCCGTGATCTGCCGCCGCAGCTCCGCGCGCAACGGAAAGAACAGGCGGTCGCCGGCCTTCGCAATGCCGCCTCCAATCACAATGCGCGCCGGGTTCAACAGCATGATCGCCGCCTTTAGCCCCAGCGCCAAATTCACCACGTAGCGTTCCACGAATTGCGGGTCCTCCATCAATTCCCTGGCCGTCCGCCCGTGGTCGCGCTCCAGCCACAGACCGCAGCACATGCGCTCGAAGCACCCGCGCGCGCCGCACAGGCATTCCGGGCCGTCGGGCCGTATCGTGAGATGTCCGATTTCGCCCCCGTAGGAATCCGCCCCGCGCCACACCCGGCCGTCCTCGTAAATCCCCCCTCCAATCCCCGTCGAAAGCGTCATGTAGAAAAGCGGGGAATAGCCCTTCCCCGCGCCGTACTCGCCCTCGCCCACCGCGCCGGCATTGGCGTCGTTATCCATCACCGCCGGCGCGCCCGCCAGATCCCTCACAAAACCGGGAAGGTCGAAATCGCGCCACCCTCCCACGTGCGTCGAGAGCACCACGCGCTGCCCCGCGAAATCCACCGGCCCGCCGAACCCAATCCCACATCTCTCGAACCGCAAATCCCGCCGCCAGTCGACCACAATCTCGCGGATCTGCCCCAGCATCCACTCCCGTCCCCCCGCCGCGTCCGTCCCACGCGACTCCCGGCGGACCATCCGTCCCCCGTCGAACACCGCCATGCTGAACTTCGTCCCGCCGATATCAATCGCCAGAATCACGTGGGGCGGACCTCCTGGTCTGCCTTCTTCTTTCTTCTTCCTAATTCAAATACGCCCCCGCCGCCTTGAAATCCCCGCCCTTCACAATCGAAACCCCCGCCGGGTCGATATGTTTCCGAAACGCCGCGTTAATCTGTTCCGGCGTCAGCGCCTGAATCTTCGCTTCCAAGTCGCCATCCCACTGGAACGTCCGCCCAAGATTCTCGTGCGAAGCCATCTGCGTCAGTAGCGCCGCATCCGATGAACGCGCCACCATCCGCGCATCCGCGTACGCCTTCTTGGCCTGCACCACCTCCTCCGCCGTGAACCCTCCCTGCAGCGTCTTCGCCAACTCGTCCTTGAAGCTCGCTTCCACCTTCGGTACGTTCGCCGGGTTCGCAATCGCCATCGCCGAAAACAGCGCCGCATTGCCCTCCGAGGGCGCCGCCAGCGTCGTGCTCACGCTATAGCTCAACCCTTCGTTGTTCCGTATGCGGTTCGGAATGCGCGCCGTGATCGACCCGCCGAACATGTAGTTGGCCAGAACCAGCGCCGCGTAATCCGGGTCGCTCTCCGACATTTGCAGCCGCTCTCCCGCCTCGAATTGCGCATTCGCTTTATCGGGCGTCTCAATTTTCTGATTGATCGCCGCAACCGCCTTGAACGGCGCTACCAGCCGCTGATACGGAGGTGCGCTGTTCCAATTGCCGAAAAGCTCTTCCGCCAGCTTCTGGATCGCCGCCCGGTCGAACTGCCCGATAATCGCGAACTCCCCGTGGTTGGCCCCGTAGAACTGCGCGTAGAACTTCTTGGCATCGTCCAGCGTGACCTTGTTGATTTCCGCGATCTCCTCTTCCCGGGTGAGCGTATACTGCGCCTCGCCCTTCGTAAATGGGCTCAGGTGCCGCTGCAAAGCCTCCTGCGTAAGTTGCGCTGGATCGGTCGGCGGCTCCGCCAGCGACCTCAGCCGTTGCGCTTTCAGCCGGTCGAATTCGTCCGCCGGGAAGGCCGGCTCCTTGAGGATCTCCGCCGCCAGCCGCAGCGCGGCTTCGAAATTGGCAGCCGGCGCGCTGATCAATGCGCTTGCGTTTGCCATCCCTCCGCCACCGCCGCCCCCTCCGCCGCCGCGTCCGCCGCGCCCTCCGCCTCCGCCCGCGCCGCCCCCGCCGCTCACCGTGATCTGCGCATCCAGCTTTTGCATTTCCTCCTGAATCTGCTGGCGCGTCTTGTTCTTAGTCCCCGCCATCAGCAGCGATCCCGCGAATTGCGCCGCCGCGTTCTTCCCCGCCAGCGACGCTTCCCCGCCGAAATGCAGTTCCACCGCCGCGGAAAGCCTCCCGCCCGCCGTCTGCTTGGGCAGCATCGCCACCTTCATCCCATTGCTCAGCTTCGCCCGAATCACCCGTGCTTCAATGTTCGCCGGCGTGGGGTCGAAAGTTTCGCCATGCTCCACCTTGAAATCCGTCTTGAAGTTCCCCAGCAGCGACGTAAGCTCCGGCGTGGCCGGTACCAGCGTCCGCTCCGGCTGGGCTTCGGGAATAAATACGCCCACCGTCCGGTTCGATGCCTTGAAGTACAGCTTCGCCACGCGAACCACATCGTCCGCCGTCACATTCTTCAACCGGTCGTGGTTCAGGAACACGATGCGCCAATCGCCCTGCGAAATCGGTGCCGTCAGCCCGTTAATCACGAAACTCGAAGTGCTCTGCATGCTCTGTTCCAGGTTCCGCAGCAGCCGCGTCTTCACCCGCTCCACATCGTCCTTGCTGGGCGGCGTGCTCACCACCCCCGCAATCGTATCGATCGCAATCTTACGCACTTCGTCGAGCGACTGGTCCGGCGCCAGGCTCGCCGATACCAGAATCATTCCCGGATCGTGCAATTGTTCGAAGGACATGCTGGCCGATTGCGCTTTCTTCGTTTCCACCAGCGCCTTATACAGCCGTCCGTCGTTTCCACCCCCGCCGCCGCGTCCCCCGCGTCCGCCGCCGCCGCTTCCGTTCATGATCCCCGACATCACCTGCAAAGCCACCGCATCCGCCTGCGCCGCCGACGGTCCGTGGTATCCCAGTATGAGGTTCTGCCCCTCGCCCACCCGCCGCAATTCCACATACCGCTCGCCATCCTGCACCGGCTCCACCGTGTACGTCGCGTCCAGCCGCCGCGTCGGCCGCGGGATCTTGCCCATGCTATCCGCCACGAATTGCAGTGTCTTCCCTTCGTCAATCCGCCCGCCGATCACCAGCACCGCGTTGTCCGGCTGATAGTACTTCCGGTAGAACTCCGCCAGCCGGTCGATCGGCACCTTCTCGATGTCCTCGCGCGACCCGATCGTCGACTTCCCGTAGTTGTGCCACAGGTAAGCCGTCGCCATCACGCGTTCTTCCAGGATGCCCGCCGGGCTGTTTTCGCCCCGCTCAAACTCGTTCCGGACCACGGTCATCTCGGTGTCGAGCAGTTCCTTCGCGTCCTTGACGTTGACCATCCGGTCGGCCTCTAGTCCCAGCGCCCACTTCAAGTTGTCATCGGTCGCCGTGAAGGTCTCGTAGTAGTTCGTGCGGTCGAAAGAGGTGGTTCCGTTCCAGGTCGATCCGTGGTTGACCAGTTCTTCCTTGATCTTCCTGCCGTTCGTCGTCTGGATGAAATCCATGTGTTCGAGCAGGTGCGCCATGCCCGTCTCGCCGTATCCCTCGTGCCGGGACCCGACCAGGTAAACCACGTTGACGGAAATCGTTGGGTTCGAGTTGTCGGGGTATAGCAACACCCGCAGCCCGTTAGGAAACGCGTATTCGGTGACGCCCGCCAGCGAGGCATTCTTCCGAACGCCCGGCGGCAACGTCTGGCACGGAGCCAAAGCGGCCATCGTCACCAGCACAGCCGGAACCGCAAGCACAGTCTTCAAGCGCATGGACTACCTCATTCCTGTGGAAACTGACCCGGATTATAACCCATAGTGGAGTAGGCTTTCAGCCTGCTGTGCCGGCGTCCGCGCCCGCATTCTTCACCCACGCATCCGCCGTAGTACCCTGAAAGCAGGAGTTGGACGAATGGCGAGCCTCGATTGGTCGCAATGCCCCGCCGTGGAAAGCGTCCCCGGCAAAGTGAGCGGCGCGTGGGTGCTGCGGGGAACCCGTATGCCCGTCTCCGCAATCTTTGAGAACATTGAAGCCGGGGCCAGTATCGACGACATCATGGAGTGGTTCGACGGTCTCGACCGCGAGCAGGTGAAGGCGGTTATCGAGTTCGCCGTGCGCAGCCTTGACAAAGCGCCCGCCTACGCGCCTTAGATGCTAATTATTTTCGATCAGGCAACTCCTGTGCCAATCCGTCCGTATCTCCAACGCCACGCCGTTCGCACCGCGGCGCAACAAGGCTGGGACACGCTCGCAACTTCGGCCTCACATTCAGCGCGTCATTAGAAGCGGTCGATTCGGCCAAGCCTGGCAGCTTTACTGAGGTGGCCATTCCCTTCAAGTAGCCCCAGCCGCTTCCCCTCGCCGCCCACTCCGCCAGAGCATGTCCTCCCAGCGCCGCGTCAACCCCTGAGCCGTCAAGCCCCGGCCTCGGTCCCCAGCGTTGCCACAACCCCCACCCGGCCGGTGGGCATTCGATCACCTTCGCGATCCTCCTCGCGAGCCGCCTCTTCCACTGCCGGGCCAAACACGGTACAATAGCGTTTTGAGGGTCGAACTGTCCGAGTGGGCGAAAGCCCACTTTTTTGTTGGGTTCGGCGATTTGCAAAAATGCAGGCAGATGTGACGTCCAAAATCGAAGCCGTGGCTCGGCGCGTGGCGGAGCCGGAAGGCTTGGAAATCGTGGAGGTCGAAGTGAAGGGCGGAGGGGGCTCGCGCCTGATTCGCATTTCGATCGATAAGCCGGAGGGCGTCACGCATGGCGATTGCGAGTTGGTTTCTCAGCAGGTAGGGACCATTCTGGATGTCGAGGATGCGGTTCCGGGCGGCCGCTATACCCTCGAGGTCAGTTCTCCGGGCCTGGAACGCAAGCTCCTCAAGCCGCGGGATTATCAGCGGTTCCAGGGTCAGAAAGCCAGAATCTCTCTCCGCGAACCCCTGGAGGGCCGGCGCAACTGGGAAGGCACGCTGGCCGGGTTCGAAGACGGCGCGGTGGCGCTCGAAACGCAGCCGGGGACTACGCTGCGGTTTCCCTTCGAGCAGATCCAGAAAGCCAACCTGAAGTTCGAGTGGTAGCTCGCCGGAGAGAAACGCAAGCGGAAAAATTCAACGCACTACGAGGGTATTTTGGACACGATCTTTCAATCCGTTGAGATCTTGAGCAAGGAAAAAGGCATCGATCCGCAAATCGTCCTGGACGCCGTAAAGGATGCCATGCTGATCGCCGCCCGGAAACATTACCGCACAAATGAAGACTACGTCGCGGATATGGATCCGAAGACCGGCGCCATCAGTCTCTTTGCAGTCAAGAAGGCTGTGGAAGAAGTTGCGGACCCGGTGCACGAGATGACCCTCGCGGAGGCGCGCCGCATCGACCCGGCCGCCGAAACCGGCTCCGAAATCCGCATCCCCAAGAAGACCGACGCCCTCGGCCGCATCTCTGCCCAAACCGCCAAGCAGGTCATTTTCCAGAAAGTCCGTGAAGCCGAACGGGAGACCGTCTTCAACGAGTACTCCGGCCGAACAGGCGAATTGGTGAATTGCACCATCAAGCGCGTGGAAGGGCCGGATTACGTCTTGGATTTAGGCAAGACCGAGGCGAAGCTCCCCAAGAAAGAGCAATCGCGTCTTGAGAGTTACAGCGTGGGCGATCGCGTCCGTTGCGTGATCCGCCTGGTGGATAAGTCTGGGAAGGGACCCGGGGTGCTGGTGTCGCGCGCCGCGCCGGAGCTGGTCATGCGCCTGTTTGAACAGGAAGTGCCGGAGATCTACGACAGCACCGTCACCATTAAGGGTTGCGCGCGGGAAGCCGGCGAGCGCACCAAGATCGCCGTGCAGAGCCGCGACCGCGACGTGGATAGCGTGGGCGCATGCGTCGGCATGAAGGGCATGCGTGTGCAATCCATCATTCGCGAGCTGCGCGGCGAGAAAATCGACATCATCGAATTTTCGGACGACCCGGTGGTCTTCGCCACCCACGCCTTGAGCCCGGCCAAAGTCAGCCGCATCACCGTGCTCGACCCCCTCGAAAAGCACATGGAAGTGATCGTGGACGATTCGCAGCTATCGCTCGCCATCGGCAAGAAGGGGCAGAACGTGCGTCTGGCGGCCAAGCTGCTTGCCTGGAAGATCGATATCAAGAGCGAAGAGGAAAAGCGGCAGGAGGTGGAGTCCCAGATGGCCGCGCTGGTGGCCCCGGGAGCGCCGGTTTCCGTGTTGATCGATTACGGCTTGGGCGAGAACGTGGCGGAGAAGCTGGTGGAAGCGGGCGTGGGAACCATCGAGAAGCTGGGGGCCATGACGCCGGAGGAACTCGAGGCCATTCCAGGCATTAGCCAGGAATCCGTGGACCAGCTTCAAGAAGCCGTCAACTCCTACTACAGCCAGTATGAGGAGGAGGGCCAACCGGCAGCGCAAGCTGCGTCCGAAGCGGCGCCGGAGGGCGAGGTCGCCGTGGCCGAACCGGATGCGGAGGCCTCCGCGGAGGCGTCCGAAGCCGCTCCGGAAGCGGTCGAGCCTGCGGCCCCCGAGGAGGCAAATTCGGAGCAGTCTGGTACGATAGAGGACGCGGGTTCTCCATCTCAACAACTGGAATCGGCGGGTGTCCCGGAAGACGCCGGCTCCCAGGGGGACGCCCCTGGCGGCGAATAGCGGCGGCTTGGCGGAGAGAAGCAGACAGCTTTACCTATGAAGAAGATTCGAATCAACGAGCTGGCGCGGGAGCTGGAAGTCAAGGCGCACGAGATCCTGGAGCGGCTCCCCGAAGTAGGCGTCACCGAAAAGAAGACGCACTCCAGCTCGATCGACGAGGACGCGGCGATACGGCTTCGCCGCCTCTACGGGCAAGTAGTTCCCGACTACGTTCCCGACGAGTCCGATATCGCGGAAGCGGAACAGCGGGAAACCGCGCAGGCGGAGCCCGCCGAGAGTGGCCCCGCGAGCCCGGAGGTGGAAGCAGGCGGCCCGCCGGCCCCACCCGTTGCCCAAGTCGAAGGGGAATCCGCGCCGGAATATCCCCCGGCAGGGATGCCCGCCGATGGCGGCGGAGTCGCCACCGGAGAGATTCGCCCCGCGGCCCCGATTCGTCCGCCGCTGGCTGGACGCCCGATTCATCCGCCCGTAGGGGCCGCCAAGCCGCCGGAAACCCCGGCGCCCGCCATGCCGGCGGAGGTCCCGCCCACGCCGCCCGTGCGGCCTCCCGGTCCGCCGGCCGCGATGATCGCGCCAGGACGGCCCGCGCCTCCAACGGTCAAGCCGCTGCCCACCGGGATCAGGCCGGGCCAGGTTTTGTCCGGTCCGCGCCAGCCGTTCCCGTCCGCACCGGTTGAAGCGCCGCGCCCCGGCGCCGTCGCGCGCCCACGGCCTCAAGCGCCCGAGATCCGGCAAGCTCCCAGGGAAACCGCCCGCATCGGACCCGGCCCGTCCGTGCCCATGGCGGGCCCGTTGCCGCAGCGTACGCTGGCAGGTCAGCCCGCGGCGCGCCCCGTGGTTCCGCCGCGCGCCGACGTGTTAGCCAGACTGGCGCCGTCCAGACCCGTCATGCCGGCGCAGCCTGCCTCGCCCCGCCCCGGAGTTCCCAAGGCGCATGTCGCGCCGGTTCCCGGTCAGCCCATCTATCGCGGTCCCATACGCCCCGGCCAGCCCATGGTGGCCAGGCCCGGAGTTCAGCCGGGAGTGCCCAGCAGGCCCGGAAGCGGTCCCCGGCCCCAACATCCCACGTCCCAACGCGGCGGCCGGCTCGAACCCGGCATGGCTCCGCCTCCCGTGGACCAGCCGCGCGGCCGTCCAGGCGATAAACGCGTCGTGCGCCGTGAGCGCGTCGAAGAGGAAAGGGTCCTTCGCCCCGCGCGCCGGCACGTCGAAGCCGGCCCGCCGCCCATCAGCCGGGAAATCACCATTTCGGAAGGCATCACCGTCAAGGAGCTGTCCGAAAAGCTCGACGTCAAGGCTGCTCTGCTCATCCAGAAGTTGATGGCTCGCGGCATTTACCCGGCCATCAACCAGACGCTCGATTCCAAACTGGCCACTGAGATGGCGCGCGAATTCGGCGCATCCACCGCCACCGTCAGCTACGAGGTCGAGGCCATGCAGGCGGTCGAAACCGCCGAAGACGTGAAGGATTTGCAGAAGCGTGCGCCCGTGGTCACCATCATGGGTCACGTCGATCACGGCAAAACCTCGCTCCTGGACGTCATTCGCGAATCCAACGTGGCCGCGCGGGAGGCCGGAGGCATCACCCAGCACATTGGCGCCTACCAGGTGGAAGTCGACGGCCGCAAGATCGTATTTATCGACACGCCGGGCCACGAAGCGTTCACCCGCATGCGCGCCCGCGGCGCCAAGGTGACGGATATCGTGGTGCTCGTGGTGGCGGCCGAGGACGGCGTCATGCCGCAGACCCTCGAAGCCATCGACCACGCCCGCGCCGCCAAAGTGCCCATCGTGGTGGCCATCAACAAAATCGACAAGCCCGGCGCCCAGCCGGAGCGCATTAAACAGCAGCTTTCCGACCGCGGCCTCCTGGCCGAGGATTGGGGCGGCGACACCGTCATGGTCCCGGTTTCCGCCAAAACCCAGCAGGGCCTCGATCTGTTGCTCGAGAATATTCTGCTC
The DNA here is from genome assembly GCA_964457555.1 of uncultured Solibacteraceae bacterium. Classification (GTDB taxonomy): domain Bacteria; phylum Acidobacteriota; class Terriglobia; order Bryobacterales; family Bryobacteraceae; genus BOG-224. Next base: position 74,489 of record CAYWHA010000006.1, on the reverse strand, counting down.
GTGGCCGACATGCAAGAGCTCAAAGCCAACCCCAACCGGCCGGCCATGGGGTCCGTGATCGAAGCCCAGCTCGACCGCGGCCGCGGCCCCGTCGCCACCGTCCTGGTGCGCAACGGAACCCTGCGCGTAGGCGATTTCTTCATCTGCGGCTCGGTCTTCGGCAAGGTTCGCGCCATGCAGAACGACCGCGGCTTGCAGATCCGCAAAGCCGAGCCCTCCACGCCCGTCGAGGTGCTCGGTCTGGAGTCCATGCCGGAGGCGGGCGACGAGTTCCAGGTCGTCACCGATACCGCCAAGGCCAAGCAGATTGTCAACTTCCGCGACCAGCAGGCCCGCGAAGCCGCGCTGGCCAAATCCAGCCGCCTTACCCTCGAGCAACTGCATAAGCAAATGCTGGCGGGCGAGGTCAAGGAGTTGCCCCTGGTCCTCAAGACCGACGTGGGCGGTTCGGCCGAGGTGCTCACCGAGACCCTCCAGAAGATCTCGAACGACAAGGTCAAGGTGCGCGTGATCCACTCCGGCGTCGGCGCCATCAACGAATCCGACGTGCTGCTGGCCTCCACCTCGAACGCCGTCATCATCGGTTTCAACGTCCGCCCTGAGCGAAAAGCGGAGGCGGTGGCGGAGCAGGAGAAGGTGGAAATTCGCCTGCATACCATCATTTACAACCTGACCGACGAGATTAAGAAGGCCATGACCGGCCTCCTTGAGCCGGTCTTCAAAGAGGTCTACAAGGGCAAGGCCGAAGTGCGCGAAACGTTCCGCATTCCGAAGGTCGGAGCCGTTGCCGGCTGCGTCGTGCAGGATGGCCAGATCTTGCGCGGCTCGGAAGTGCGGCTGTTGCGCGACAACGTGGTGATCTACACCGGAAAAGTCGCCTCGTTGCGCAGATTCAAGGACGATGTGAGCGAGGTGAAGAGCGGAATGGAGTGCGGCATCGCGCTTGAGAACTATTCCGACGTGAAGCAAAACGACGTGATCGAGGCGTTCGTCACCGAGCGCGTGGCGACGGAAGTCTTCGCCTGAGGTTATGCCATCGGTTGGCGTCCTCACCTTGGAATTGCGGCTGGAGAACTCGCATTCGCTCAAGGACAAGCGCCAGGTTGTGCGGAGCTTGAAGGAGCGGCTCCGCGCCAAGTTTAACGTGGCCGTGGCGGAGATCGCCTATCAGGACCTTTGGCAGCGCGCCGCCCTGGCGGCTGTGACCGTGTCTTCCGAACGTGAGCACGCCGAAAAGGTGTTGCTTTCCGTCGAGGACGAAGCCGCCAGTCTGCTAGGCGGCGCGCTGGCCGAAGTCACGGTGGAGTGGCTCGCATGAGAATCGGGGGCCGGGGCCGGGGGGCCGGGGGTCAGGGAACGGCGCCCCCAGGATTTGCGGACATGGTATCCCCGACAAAGAACGGAGCCGAGCAAGGCGCATGGGGTCTAACCACTGCCCCCAGCCCCTGGTTTTTCCGCCCCGGCCCCCGGCCCCCGGCCCCTGGCCCCTGTTCTTTCACCCCCGGCCCCCGGCCCCCGGCCCCTGGGCCCTGCTCTTCCACCCCCGGTCCCTGCCCCCCGGCCCCCGGCCCCTGTTCTTTCAGCCCCGGCCCCCGGCCCCCGGCCCCTGGGCCCTGGTCTTGCCATGGATGAACGGCGCACATTACGGGTATCCGAAACCGTGCGGGAGGAGCTTGCCGAGTTGATCGGGTTCGAACTTGAGGATCCTCGCCTGGCGGCGGTAAACGTAGCCGAGGTGCAAGTAAGCCCCGACGCGAAGTACGCCCGCGTCAAGGTTTCCGTCCAGGGCGGAGAACGCGAACAGAGCGACGCCATCGCCGCCCTGGAGCATGCCCGCCATTACCTCCGGCGCGAACTGGCGTTCCGATTGTCCCTCCGCCACGTCCCCGAATTGCATTTCGAACCCGACCGCGCCGCCGGGGCCGACAGCCGCATCGACTTCCTGATCCGGCGGGCAAAACGGTCTCGCGGCGAAAATTAGCCCCATGACCAAACAATCCGTGATAGTTTTGTTTGTGTTGGCCCTTGCGGCCGCCTGGACCGGGGCGGCTGTCGAGGGAGGCCCTCAAACCGGGAAGGAACTGCTGCGGCTCGAGAAAAGCGCCGCCGCCATGGGGTCCACGTACTCCGTCGAACTGTACGGGTACGATCGGGTCGAAATGGAGGCCGCCGCCGATGCCGCGTTGGACGAGGCGCGCGACCTGGACGACTTGCTTTCCAATTACAAGCCGGAAAGCCAGTGGAGCGAAGTCAACCAATTCGCGGCCGAGAAGCCCGTTAAGGTCTCCCCGGAGCTGTTCGGGCTGCTTTCGGCGTGCGTGGAATATAGCCGCGAGAGCGAAGGGGCGTTCGATATCTCGGTGGGCCCCTTGATGAAGGTTTGGGGCTTTTATAAGGGTACCGGCCATCTGCCCCACCGGGCGGAGGTGGCGGCGGCCCTCACCAAGGTGGGTTACCGGCATATCCATTTGGATCCGGCGGCCCAAACGGTTCGTTTCGACCGTCCGGGGGTGGAACTCGACCCCGGCGGCATCGGCAAAGGATACGCAGTCGACCGAATGGTGGATGTTTTAAGACAAAAGGGCGTCACAACCGCTCTCGTTGCGGGGTCGGTTAGCAGTATTTATGGTATGGGGGCTCCGCCCGCCGAACCGCGAGGCTGGCGCGTGGACATCAAGGACCCCCAGCATCCGGACCAGACGGCCGCGGAAGTGTTTTTGAAGGACATGTCGTTATCGACTTCCGGCAGCTACGAGAAGTTTTTCCGGGCGGAGGGGCGGATTTACGCCCACATCATGGACCCGCGCACGGGATATCCTGCGCAAGGCACTTCTTCGGTTTCGGTCGTCGCGCCGCGCACCATCGATAGCGAGGCGTGGGCCAAACCCTATTTCGTGAACGGCCGCCAGTGGGCGGTCAGGCATAAGCCAAAGGAATTTCGCGTGTTCTTTTGCGAAGACAGGACGGAACAGCCATGCGCGTGGCTCCCATGAATAGCCGGTTTTTGGATGCATGCCGCCGCCGTCCCACGGACGTGAGACCGGTGTGGTTTATGCGGCAGGCGGGCCGGTATCTCAAGCAGTACCGGCAGATTCGCGACAAGCACGGCATTCTCGAGATCTGCAAGCGGCCCGACCTCGCGGCCACCGTCACGCTCCAACCCGTGGAGCTTCTCGATGTGGATGCCGCCATCATCTTCGCCGACCTTCTCCTGCCCGTCGAACCCATGGGCCTGAAGCTTCGGTACGCCGTCCGCGAAGGGCCCGCCATCGATAACCCGGTGCGCACTTCCGAGGACGTCGATTCGCTGTCCACCGCCAATACGGACGACCTTGGCTACGTCGGCCAGGCCATCCAGCAGGTGGTCCGGGCGCTGGCCGGGAAGGCCCCGGTCATCGGATTCGTGGGCGCGCCCTTCACCATGGCCAGCTACATGATCGAGGGCGGCGCGTCGCGCAATTTCATCCGCACCAAGAAGCTCATGTACAGCGACGAGACGCTCTGGCGCCGCCTCATGGGCAAGATCGTCGATGTGCTGGCACCGTTCGCCCAGTTGCAGGTCACCGCCGGGGCCCGCGCCATACAAGTCTTCGATAGCTGGGTGGGCGCGCTCGGGTCGGACGACTACGTGCGCTTCGCCGCCCCCTATTCGCGCGCCCTCATCGAGCGCATCCGCTCCACCGGCGTACCCGTGATTCACTTCGGCACCGGCGCCTCCGGCTTCTTCAAGGAATTGCACGCCGCCGGCGGCGACGTCATGGGCGTGGACTGGCGCATCAACATCGACCAGGCCTGGATGGACATCAGCTACCGATCCGCCATCCAGGGGAACCTCGATCCTGTGGCCCTGTTTGCGCCTCTCCCCGAACTCCGCACCAAGGTCCACGAGATGCTCAAGCGCACCGGCGCCCGCCCCGGCCACATCTTCAATCTCGGCCACGGAATTCTCCCGGAAACCCCCGTCGAGAACGTGAAAGCGGTCGTGGAAATGGTTCGGGAATTTAAGCCATGAAACAAGGCCTCCTGCTGCTCGCCCACGGAGCGCCGGAACGCTTGGAGGATGTCGAAAGCTACCTCTCGTTCGTGCGCGGCGGCAGACCCTCCTCCCCCAAAGTGCTGGAGGAGGTCCGCAGCCGTTACCAGGCCATCGGCGGGTCGTCCCCCCTCCTCGCCTGGACTCGCGCCCAAGCCGAGGCGCTTGAAACCGTCCTCGGCATGACCGTGTTTTACGGCATGCGCAATTGGCATCCCTTCATCGCCGAGACCATGGATTGCATTCGCGCTTCCGGCGTGGAACGCCTCGCCGCCATCGCCCTTGCGCCCCAATACTCTGAGTTGAGCGTGGGCCTGTACATCCGCCGTACGCAGGAGGCGGCGCGCATGGAGGGCGTAACCGCCGAAATCGTCTGGGCCAGGAGCTACCACGACGAGCCGCTGCTCATCGAAGCCTTCGCCGAACGCCTGGCGAAAGTCCGCAATGGCCGGCGCGTCCTGTTCACAGCCCACAGCCTCCCAGAGAAAGCGCTTGCCAATGGCGACCCCTACGACCGCGAATGCCGCGCCACCGCCGCCGCCGTCGCCGCCCGCGCCGGCGTGGCCGAATACGATTTCGCCTACCAGAGCCAGGGGTTCACCGACGACCGCTGGCTCGGACCGACCGTCGAATCCTGTCTGGACCGCTACGCGTCCGAGGGCGTCCGCGAAATTGTGCTCGACCCCATCGGCTTCGTCTGCGACCACGTCGAGACTCTCTACGACATCGATATTCTCTTCCGCCAGTATGCCGCCGCGCGCGGCATTTCCCTCCTGCGTCCCGAATCCCTGAACGCGTCCGCCAAATTCTCCGCCGCGCTGGCCGAGGTCGCCAAACGATGCCTGTAGTTCCTGGCCAAGCTGCCTGTCAGGTGGGGCAGGCGCTTTCGCCTGCCACTTGCCGTGTTGTCAACAATGCCTGACGTCACAATCGTCGGCGGCGGCATCTCCGGCCTCTCCACTGCCTACTACCTCGCTCGCGCCGGCGCGCCTTCCACCATTATCGAATCCCGCCCCCGCCTCGGCGGCGTCATCCAAACCGACTCCGTCGAAGGTTGCACTCTCGAAGCCGGGCCCGATAGCTTCCTCTCCGCCAAACCCGCCGCCCTCGACCTCATCCGCGAACTGGGCCTCGCCGACCAGGTGATCGGTTCCAACGACCACCTCCGCAAGACCTACATCCGCAAAGGCGGCCGCCTCATCCCCATGCCCGACGGCCTCCTGATGATGGTGCCCACCAAGATCCTGCCCCTCCTGACCACCCCCCTCCTCGGTTGGGCAACCAAGCTCCGTATGGGCATGGAGTTGTTGCGCGCGCCCAAGCCCCCCGCCGCCGACGAGTCCGTTGCCGACTTCATCGAAGAGCACTACGGCGCCGAAGCGGTGGACTATCTGGCCGAACCGCTCCTCTCCGGCATCTACGGCGGCAATCCCGCCGCCTTGAGCGTCACCGCCGTGCTGCCCCGCTTTGTCGAGCTGGCCAACCGCCACGGCAGCCTCACGCGCGGCGTGCTGATCGAGCGCGCCAAAGCCGCCCGCGTCCATCCGAACGGCGCCCAGCCCCCGCCGCTCTTCCGCACCCTCAAAGGCGGCCTCAGCCAACTGGTCAATGCCGTCACCGCGTCGTTCGGAGACAAAGTGGAAGTGCGCCAGGCGCGAGCCGAGGCCATCGAGCGCCGCGCCGCCGGCTTCCGCGTCCGCATTGACGGCAATTGGCTTGAGACCGCTCGCCTGGTATTGGCTTGCGAGGCGCACAGCGGCGCCCAATTGCTCGCCTCCGTGGACGCTAGGCTTGCCGAACTGCTCGCGGCCGTGCCGTACAGTTCCTCGATGACCGTCGCGCTGGGCTACGATGCCGCGGATTTCGGCCCCCCGCCCGACGGCTTCGGCTTTCTGATCCCCAGAAAGGAACGCCGCCGCCTGGTCGCCTGCACCTGGGTGGGCACCAAGTTCCCCTACCGCGTTCCCGAGGGCAAGATCGTGGCGCGCTGCTTCCTGGGCGGAACCGGCGATGCCGCCGCCCTCAACGAGCCAGACGCCGCCATCGTCTCCGCCATTCTCTCCGAATTGGGGGAAGTCGCTGGCGTCCATGCGCGCCCCCGCTTCACGCGCATCGCGCGCTGGCCGAAATCCATGGCCCAATACGCCGTCGGCCACCCCCAACGCCTGGCGGAAATCGAAGCCCGCACCGCCGCCATCCCCGGCCTGTTCCTGGCCGGCAACGCCTACACCGGCATCGGCATCCCCGATTGCATCCGCATGGGGCGTGCGGCCGCCGAGAAAATCCTCGCAGGATGACCCTGGTCTGCCTTCTTCTTCGGTGGGGCAGGTTGGCCGGCAGGCAACCTGCGGGCCGATTGCCAATCGGCCCGCGCGGCGATTTTCAATCGCCGCGCAGGATATCATCCCAGATATGGCCATGGAGACAAACCAGGAGGTCCGCCCCAAAATTCCATGGTCCGTCCAGGCAATGCGCTTCACTCCCTGCGCGGAATCGTCGCACATGCCGCACCCCCGCCAAATCGGGTTATCATTTAGAATGCCGATGGGCGAAGATCCGCGCATCCCGCATCGTTGTGACCCTTGGCGCAAGCGCATGAGCCATACCGCCGAGACCCTCCGCCGCCTCGACGAGAACCGCTTCCGCCCCCAGATTTCGAAAATCGAGGAGTGCTTGCGCGTGGATGCCAATTGGAATCTGGAGGCCGCCCTCGCCAGTTGCAAACGCCGCTGGTCCCCGCTCCAGCCGGCCCCGCGTTAGTCTTCCGCCACCGATCTTGCGGCCAGTTCCCCAAACAGCGGCAGCGAATAGGCTTGCTCATGTGCCGCCTTTACCATCATGAAGACCGACATCGCGAACAACGCCAGTTGAACCAGGTGGTACAGTGCAACGTGCCCAAACGGCCAGGGCGCCGCGCGCAGAACCCACTGGTTCATCAGCGAACCTACGAACAAGTACAGCCCCTGAAAAGCGTGGAAGCGGACGTCGCGATTGCCGCGGAACCTCTCGGCGGCCAGCACCACGATGGCAGCCACCCAGCCGATCCACGGTATGTAACACAGGATGGACGCAGTCTTGGGAGTGATGTTCCCCAGTGCGTCGCCGCCGGCCCCCGTGCGCGGCTGGCCCGCGCCGCAACGGCCGCAAAAACGGTCCGCCGGACCCACCGCGTTCCCGCATTGGCTACAGAACGGCATCTGTACCTTTATACGTGATTCCGCGCACATCTGTTCCCCCAACGGCCGTGCGCTTGCGCTCACCCGCGATATCGGAAACAATAGCGGTTCATGGCGAAAACCGTCCTAGGCCCCGGCGAGCGTGAGTATTCCTGGTATCGGGAGCTGAACCGCTACCATTGGTTCGTGTTGAGCGTCGCCTGCATGGGCTGGGCGTTCGACACCATGACCCAGCAGCTCTTCGCTCTCGGGCGCCGCGACGCCATGCGCGACTTGCTGGGCCGTGGCGCCACCGATGCCTCCATCAGCGCCCAGGCCGGCTACGCCACGTCCATCTTCATGATCGGCTGGGCTCTGGGCGGCGTGATCTTCGGGGTCTTGGGCGACCGCTTGGGCCGCGCCAAGACCATGACGCTGACCATCCTCTTCTTCACCGTCTTCACCGGCCTGAGCGTTTTCGCCAGGGGCGTTTGGGACTTCAACGCCTACCGCTTCCTCTGCGGCCTGGGCGTGGGCGGCCAGTTCGCCGTCGGAGTCTCCCTGGTGGCCGAAGAGACCCCCGCCCGTGCCCGGCCCTACGCCCTCGGCGCCGTTCAGGCTTGCTCCAGCCTTGGGAACATGATTGCCGCCTTGACTGGCATTCTGGCCGGCCACATTGAGCAGGCCGGCATCATCGCCGGCGCCTGGCGTTATATGTTTCTGGCCGGCGCCCTGCCCGCGCCCTTAGCCCTGGTGGTCTTTCGGAAATTGAAAGAACCCGAACAGTGGCTCAAGGCTCGCGCCCAGAAAAAACAACTCGGCTCCTACCGCGAATTGCTCCTCGGCGACCCGCGCTGGCGCCGCAACGCCATCGCCGGCCTTTGCCTGGCCTTCGCCGGCGTGGTCGGCCTCTGGGGAATCGGCTTCTTCAGCTACGATCTGCTCCGCGCCCCGCTCGATAAGGCCTTCCGCCTCCAGGGCTTTACCGGCGCTGCTCTGGCCGGCAAAATCACCACCTGGATCGGCATCACGTCCCTGTTGCAGAATACCGGTTCCTTCTTGGGCATTCAGGCCTTCACCTGGCTCACCCACCGCCTCAACCGCAAGAAGGCCTTCGCCATCAGCTTCGTCGCGGCCATGTTCGTGACCGCCTACACCTTCTGGAACCTCAAGACCTTCACCGACATCTTCTGGATGGTCCCGCTGATGGGCTTCTGCCAGCTCGCCCTGTTCGGAGGCTACGCCATCTACCTGCCGGAACTCTTCCCCACCCGCCTGCGCAGCACCGGTACCAGCTTCTGCTACAACGTCGGACGCTTCGCGGCCGCATCCGGCCCCTTCACGCTAGGCCTGCTCACCAGCAAGGTCTTCGCAGGCCACGCCGAACCCATGCGCTACGCCGGCGTCGCCATGTGCCTGGTTTTCCTGGTTGGCCTCGCCGCCCTCCCATTCCTCCCCGAAACCAAGGACCAGCCCCTGCCCGAATAGTGGCGCAAGCCGCCATGCTTGCTAAAGCACGGGAGCCGTCCTCGGCTTTCCACCGCGGATTGGCGCTCGACCGCCGCTACTTCCTCCCCTATAACGGGATGATCATCTTAAACCACAGCTTGTTCCCGCCGAACCGGTTCCTCACCAGCATCTCGTTTTCCCACTGCGCAATGAATTCCATGTGATGGCGGTTCCGGTAGCTCATGCTGGGACCGATGCCGAGCACCCGCCCTTCCCGTCCCTCGCCCCAGAACCCCGGAACTGCCGGTGCGATCGCGCCGTTGACCGTGTCGTTCGTCAGTTGCTCCATGAAATAACCTGCGGCCCCGGCGGACCACGCCCCGAAGTGCTTGCCCACCGCGAAATCCGTATGGAACTCGTCGCCCGAGTGGTAATCGGTAGCCTGGTTTGTGGTCTTGGTGTTGTACATCAGCTTGGCCGACGCTTCCCACCCCGAGGCTGGCAGGAAAGTGAACGCGGCAATCGGTTCGAAGCTGAAATAGTGCGCGCCCACGCTGACCCGCGCGTCGTTCTGGTCGTAGTACCCGGTCGGAAGCAGCGTATCCATGGCCACGATGGCGTGCCATTTCTCGCCGTTCCAGCCCAGCAGAAACGGATCGACGTCCAGGTCGCCCTGCGCTACGCGGCTTCGTGCGCCATCCAGGTTCACCGTCTGGTGTACGAACGGAGCGATCACCTGCATGCCCCATTCCGCGCCCAGAATTTTTACGTGCGTGATCTGTACGAAGCGTAGCGCGTCGAACTCGGCCGTCACCGACGCAGCCTGACCCCCGATATCCACCTTGGCCCCGCTATCGTTGCGCAACAGCCCGCTATAATAGCCCGCGTAATTGACGAAGTAAGTCCCCGGCGGCGGCAATGCCCCCGTCAGCCAGTTCTCCGCGCCATACGGATATTGATCGGCGCCTTCCTTGGCGTAGCCCGCCGCGAGAGTCAGTCCCACCGCGAGAGCAATATTGCGATAACGTATAAATCCCATGGATGATTCCTTTGACGGCGTGAGTGCCGCGATCTGACAGATCCGCCGGCTGCGCGCATCGATCCTCGAAACAGGATTTGCCGGTCTTTTTATATATTATCGGAATCACGGCGGAAAACGTTAGGACAAACCGGCGCCAGGGCGGCTACGGAGTGACATTTCTTGAGCGAGTGTCACCGGAAGTCAGCCCCACTTACCCGTGGGGTCTTACTTCAATAAGCGCTTTGTGCCCACCACGCTCAAGAGGTGTTTTCCTGTGAGAGTACAATAGAGTACGATTGAGCGTCAGACAATCGCGCTGGAACCCCCGGAGGCCAAAGATGACAAGGAATTGCGGCGCTGTTGCAGTCTTGGCAACGATTGCGGCAGCGGTCTGCGGCGCGCCGCTTCGCGCTCAGATTGACTTCTCGACCTTGGACAAATATAGGGGCCTCGATAACCAGCGCCCTTCCAACGGGAATTCGGGCCAATCCGGAACCCAGAGCCAGAGCCAGAGCCAGAACCAGAGCGAGAGCCAATCCAGCGCACAGACCTCGCAGGACAAGAGCCGGGCCACCGCCTTCGCATCCAACGAGCGGGGACGGGCCGCCTGCGCCAAAGGCGATTGGGCCACAGCGGAAGCGGAATTTAAGAAGGCCCTGAAGGCGAATCCGAGCGATCCGGTATACCGGCGGAACATCGCCATTGCGCAAGATCAGGAAGGCTCCGCCGCGTTCCGAAGCGGCGACTATCCGACAGCGGCGAACTATTTCAGGCAGGCGCTGGCGAATACCACGCAGGGCGACCCCTTCCATCAGGACCTTCAGGACAATGTGTCAGCCGCCGAGTCCAGGCAGGCCGCCGCCGTACAGGAGCGGAAGCAACGCCAACAGGACCAGCAGGACAAGATTGCCGCTTCAAAAATGCGGCAGGACATCCAGAACCTGGCGCAATCCCTGACTGCCGCGCCAGGTGTGGCGCCATCCTCGGGCAACCTGGATTTCATGTCCTCTGCTCCGAAGCCGCACGCGCGTAATGCCGCGCCCGCTCTGGCCTTTGACGATCCTATGGTCGTGAATGCGCAAAACGTGCCAACCGGCTTGCCGGATTCGGTTGCGGCGCAAATCCCGGACACGCCCGCCGGCAATCGCATCCGCAAAGGATTTGAAGCAATCACGGAGCATGACTGGAACGTTGCGCATGCGTGGTTCCAGGACGCCCTCAACCACGATCCCGGCAACGCGGGCATCGAACGTCTGATTGAGCTGTCGGAGTATACGATGGACCGCGAAAGCCATCCATTGCCGTTAGCGCGGCCTCGTACGGCTCCGCCGGATACCGGCGCGCCGGACACGGCGGCAGCGGCCGCGATTGGCGCAAACGTGAATCGCGGGATGGATCCCGATCTGGCTAAGGCCTTCGAGGGCTTCAATCGCAACTACCTGACGGAACATCCGGGGGTGACGAAGCCCCCGCAGGCAAAGGACGTTTCGCCCACTCCGGCAAAGCCTATGGAAGCGAACTGGAAGGCTTTTTTCGACGCAATTTTCGTGCAGCCGCCCAAAACCTACTCTGTATCCGGCGTCAGGGACTGAATTTTGCGAACCGATGTCCGCCGGCAAGATCCGCGTTTGAGGAAGATCCGTTCGCTCATCTTCCCGGTTTGCCTCGTCCTGGCGCCCGCTTTCATGGCGCCGGCGCAAACGGCGCAGGGGCCGTTGCCGCCCGAGGCTCAAGAGGCCGTTCACAAGGGCGTGCTGGCAGCCAACCAACAGGACTATCTTCTGGCAATCCGCTATTTTCAGGATGCACGCAAGACAGCTCCCCAGTCCGCCGAGATTTACTATGACCTCGGCTTGGCTGAGTCGAAGATTCCAGGGCGGGAATTGCGCTCCATCGCCTGGTTTGGAGCCTACCTTGCCGCCTATCCAAACGCGCCGAACGCCACGGCGGTGAAGGATCAGGTCGATGCGCTGGACGTGAAGAGCCAAAGCAATATCTCCCGCTTCATCGCAAAACTGCAGGATCAGGTTCGCCAATCGCCGGCCAGTTTCGCTCCCCTGACGAAGTATATGGGAATCGTGGCGAGATTGTGGGTATTCGCCGGCGACGAGCCGGCAGCCCGAAAGCTCGCTGCCGCCTTTAATCGCGACGCCGATGCCAAGAATGATATATGGGCGGCCATCAGCCTCGCACAGTTTCAAGAAGCCTTAGGCGGTTTCGACTGGATTCAAATGGCCGATCGATTATCGGACGCATTGAAAACCGCGGACCTGATTAAAAACGCGGTAGCGAAAAACAAGTGTAAGATCCTCGAACAGGATAATCTTGTTCTCGTGCAGAAGATCGCGGGCAACATTTCAGGCGCGCAGTCAACTGTGGAGTCCATGAGTCTTGAACTGAAAGGCTTGGACCCGGGCGATATCGATACTTACTCCGACACAGTCGATGACGCCAGACTGGTATTAGCTCTGGGCCAAATAGAAGCCGGGCTATTGCGCGATGCTCAGTTGACCGCCGACGCCATGAGGCCTGGGTTGTTCCAAAGTGAGGCGCTGGGCGCCATCGCACTCGAGCAGGCGCTTAGTGGCGATATCGCCGGCGCCCAGGCGAATGTCACTGTGGCGAGAAAGGGCTTGATCGGCAAGGACACTGGACCATCTTATAACAGTGCTCGGGATTCCGTAGTGAACGCGCTGAAAACCATCGCTGAAGCTCAACTGCGCGCCGGCGATGCGATTGGCGCTCGTCAAACCGCGGATCTCATACCCGGCGAGCTTCCATATTACTTCGCCTTTGTAGGACAGATTGACCGCGAATTAGCGCTGAGCCTGCGGGGGGCGCCGTCCGAGGTGAAGTTCACGAACTCGTCCAGCATCAGGAAGGCGACGGATCCGCCGCGCGATACAGCCGGCGTTCGTCCGAAACTCTCCGATTGGCTCAAGATGCTGGATGACGGCGACCAATCTCACGTTCGTGCGTTGGACACTGCGCCTTTTCTGGACTTGGCCGCCTTCTTGAAATCCATGCCCCCGGACAGCGATCCGAAGAGTTCCTTTGCGACAGAGGAATGGACCATTGAATCCGTTGCGAAGGCGCAGCTCGATATCGACGCCATGTTGAGCCGGCAGGCGCGAAAATGAAGCGCAGGGTCACCCATCGATCCAACCGGCGGCCGGGCTGCGCCAAGCAAGCCTCGCGCCAATGAACCCGACCCAAGCGGCCCCGGAAAAACAAATCGGGCGCCTCGCGCGCAATCTCGGAATCCATCTGTTGCTGGTGTGCGCGGCGCTGTTAGTGGGCTTCTTCGCATTCCGCGCGTTCCGGAACGGTGGACGCGCCCCCGGCGACGCGGAGCGGAAATCGTTCACAGCCTGGCTCGCCCACCATCCGGAATACCGCGCCGCGGCGGATGCCGACTGCGCATGCGATGACTTGCTCCGAATGAATCCCACCCAGCATCTCTACACCGCGACGGGTGATTTCAATCGGGATGGCAAACAGGATTTCGCAGCGGCAGTGATCGATACCTCGACCGGAAAGTTTGCCCTGCTCGTTTTCAACGGGCCGGGCGGAGGCGCGCCGCGGGCGCCGGCATTATTCCTGAAGAACCTGGACCTCCGTCGGCAAGCCCTGTTCTTCGACCTGCCATTTGAACAGCCGCCGCATCTCTACTACGGCTATCTCGGCTCCGACGATTTGTGGCGCTTTGTTCCAAAAGGCGGCACATACACGGTCGAATACGTTCGACCGACCGATCCGTCTGAAACTACGGCGGTCGAGCCCCTACAGGTGGAGGCGCGGCATTTTGACCGCACCCTCCCAGGCTGCGGCGATGAGACAAACGGCTGCGCCCACGCGGAAGTCGACTATGTCGAGGCGGTCGCCGGACCGCCTGCGGCGCGTGAGCGCATCAACCGGGAGATTGTCAGTGCGATGAGCGGTTCCGGATACTTCGTCCCGGACATCCATTCGGTCTGGCGGATGATAGGAATTCCCGGCTCGGAACTTCGCAAGTACTCACCCGAATCGCTCGCGCAAGACTTTCTCGACGACTATGAGACCATGCGCAAGTACGGGGATAAGGAGTTTCCCGGCGTCACAATGCATTGGACTCTCACAAGACAGGTTAAGGTGCTCCGCATGACCGCTCCTGTTTTCAGCGCGGAATTCACCAATGAGTACCGCACAGCATATGGAGGCAGGCTGGCTGGTCTCGAAGGACCCATCAGAAAATACCTTAACTTCGATCCGGTTACCGGGGAGCCAGTCAAGCTCGCTTCTATCCTGCGGGACGGAGCTAAGACCAGGTTAGACTCACTCGCCGCCGCTCACGTCCGCCAGACGTTAAAGCTGCCCGAAACAGCCAAGTTGTTCACTCTCTCCCCCGACGGGCGCTTCACACTGAGCGACGATTGCGGCTTCGGCGACACGGCGCTGCAGTTCCGCTACTACACCGACGACCTGATCGAGATCCCATACTCGGAACTGCATGACTTGCTGCGTCCGGAAGTCAACTTTCCGCCAACGGATCGCTAAGAAGTCTACGCCGCCCCCTAAGTCCCTCTCACCGTGATCCCCACCAGCGCCAGTGTCAGTCCGATCATCACGACCACCGTGACCCACGCCACCAGGTTGAACCACCTCGGGTTGGTCCACACCCCCATCAGGTCCTTCTTATTGATCAGCAGGACCATATAGATCAGCACGAAGGGCAGCAGCGCGCCGTTGAGCACCTGCGAGAGCAGAATCATCCGCACCAGCGGGAAGTTCGGGATCAGAATCACGCCGGCGCCCGCCACAATCAGCAGCGTGTAGAGGAAGTAGAACACGGGCGCTTCGGATATCCGCCGGTTCACGCCAGATTCGAAGCCAAGCCCCTCGCACACCGTGTAAGCCGTGGAGAGCGGCAAGATGCAGGCCGCGAAAATCGACGCGTTGAAGAGTCCCGCGCTAAACAACAGGAAGGCGTATTGCCCGAATGGCTTCAACCCCAGCGCCGCCTCCGCCGCACTCCCAATGTCCCTCGGATGAATGCTCCAGATAGCGCCCGCGCACGCCACGATAATGAAGAACGCCACCACATCGGTCATGATGCAGCCGACAATCACCTCCAGCCGCGACGCTGCGTATTCCTTCGCCGTGATTCCCTTCTCCACCACCGCCGATTGCAGGTAGAACTGCATCCACGGCGCGATGGTGGTGCCTACCATCCCAATCAGCATGTAGACGTAGTCCTTGTCCAGCATCAACTGGGGCTCTACGCTATTGATGGCGGCGGCCTTCCAGTCGGGCCTCACCAGGAACCCTGAGATGATGTAAGTGACATACAACAGGCACCCGAACAGAAAAATCTTCTCGACGCTCTTGTAATTGCCTTTGACTACCAGAAACCATACCGCGACGGCGGACAGCGGCACTGAGATGTACCGGCTGATGTGGAACAGTTCGAGTGAGCTCGCGATGCCCGCGAATTCCGCCATCACATTGGTCATGTTCGCCAGCACCAGCAGCGTCATGATCACGAAAGTCACTCGTAGGCCGAACTCCTCGCGAATCAGGTCGGACAGTCCCTTGCCGGTCACCGCGCCCATGCGCGAACACATCTCTTGTGTGACAATCAGGGCCAGCGTGATGGGAAGCAGCGTCCACAGCGGTAAGTAACCGAACCGCGCGCCCGCCGCGGAGTAAGTGAAGATGCCGCCCGAATCGTTATCGACGTTCGCAGTGATGAATCCCGGCCCGAGGACCGCCAGGAATACCAGAATCTGATACCGGAATCGGCGGATCTGTTTCAGCATTCGCTATCCGTTCCGCAGTACCGAGATGACATCGTCCGCCGTGATCACGCCCGCCAGCTTTCCTTCCTCGTCCACCACCGGCAAGGTCAGCAGATTGTATTTATCGAACAACTCCGTGATGCGGTGCTGTTTCTCGTCCGCCGGCGCCGTGATCAGGGTCTCCGCCGCAAGTTCCTTCAGCCGCGCTCCCGGCCGCGCCACGAACAGCCGCGCCAGCGGAATCGAGGCCGTCGGCCGGCCTTCCGCATCCACCAGGAACAGCGTATTCAAAGTCTCCAGCAGTTCTTCGGCGCCCTCAATCGCCGCCGTCGCGTCCGCCGTCAAGGCATCCTCGGGCAGCGACACGAAGTCCGTGTTCATCATGCCGCCGGCGGTATCCTCCTCATACTCCAGCAACTCCTGTACATCGGTCTTAGGTTCGGATTCCATCTCTTCCAGGATTTCCTCGGAAGTTTCCTCTTCCAACTCCGCCAACGCGTCGGCCGCCTCGTCAGGGTCCATCTCCTCCACAATATCGGCCGCCTTTTCAGGCTCCAGCGCCTCCAAAATGCTCGCCTGCATCTTGGGATCTACCTCCGTCAGGGCCTCCGCGGCTGCCTCGCTGTCAATCGATTCGAAGATCGCCTCGCGCTCGGCGTGGCTCAATTCCTCCACAATGTCCGCCAGGTCGGCCGGGTGCATGCGCTCCAGTTTTTCGTACGATATGTTGAGCCGCAAGCGCCGCAGCGGGTCGGGCTCCAGCACGTTGCAGAAGTCCCACTTGATCGAGTTGGGTGGAATTGCCTCCTGCAGACGCCGGATCCACCGCGGCGGCAGCGTATGCTCCATCACCCGCCGGAAGATGCTCCGAATCCCGATGTCCACTTCCAGCATCGCCAGCGTGTCCCGTTCGCCATCGTTGCGGATCTCGAACGTCAGGTCGTTCACCCGCACCACTTTGCGGCCGGTCACGTCGATAATCTGCTGGTCGAGCAGGTCGCGCCCAATCCGCAGCATGAACTCGTCCTCATGATAGGGCGTCAGTTGCTCATCGCTGAGCGCAATCCCCTCGCCCAGCGCGATCGATCGAATCTGATCGTAGCGAATCGTAAGCCACGACTCCCCGCCGCCCACCAGAACACGGTCCACCCGCGAAGCGTCCACCACCGGAACGATGGCCGCGTCGCGCACCCGCCCAATGCGCCGGTGTTTCAAATCGAACACCGGCATGCCAACCAGTTCCGTGAAATATAGATACTCGCCCGCCATCGGATCCGCGCTCCGCCACGCTCAGCCATTCCCAATATGGCGCACCCGCGCGCAGTCCCGCAACAGAAAATCCAGGCGCTAGCGAACTCGGCTCAACTGGAGCTTCCAAACCGCCAGCAGCGCCGTCCCAATTAGGATCAGCGCCGCCAAAAGCCCCACCCAAATGCCGGGCGCCCCCCATCCGAAATGGAAGCAAAGCACGTACGCCACCGGTAGGCCCGCCCCCCAATAGCCGCACAGGTGCGCCAGCATGGGCGATCGCGTGTCGCCCAGTCCCCGCAGCGCCCCCGTCGCCACGGTCTGAAGTCCGTCGAACAGCTCGAAGAACGCCGCGATGCGCAGCAGCGCCACGCCCGCCGTCACCACCGCCGCATCCCGGGTGATGATCCCCACAATCCATCGCGGAACCGTCCACAACGCCACGCCCGCCGCGCTCATGAACACGGCGCCCATTGTCAGCGCTGACCAGCCCGCGGCCGCCGCGCCCCGCCGGTCCTTGCGCCCAACCGCCTGCCCCACCCTCACTGCCGCCGCCGAGCTGATTCCCAGCGGAACCATGTACGTGGTCGAAACCACCGTCACGGCGATTCCATGCGCCGCCAGCGACGCCTCATCCAGCTTGGACGCGAACACCGTCACCACCGCGAAAATCGCCCCCTCCGCCAGAATCTGCATAGCCGCCGGCAATCCCAGAGCCGCCATCCGCTGCAAACGGGAAATATCCGGCAGAAGCTGTGTCCTCGTTAGGTGGGGCAGGCGCTTTCGCCTGCCACTTCTTTCCTCCCGTACCGCTCTTCCCTCCCAAATCACCGCCCCCGCCAACACAGCCGCCATATAAACCCGCGCCACGGACGTCGAATACCCCGACCCCGTCAGCCCCATCGCGCGAAACCCCCAGTGCCCGTACATCAACGCGTAATTCCCGGCAATGTTCACCACGTTCGCGCTGATCAGCGCAAACGCAATGGGCTTCACCACATTGATGGCCTGCAGATACCGCCGGAACGCCGTGCCGAGCAACACCGGAAAAACACCCCACAGCAGCGCTTTGACGTAAGGGGCAAACAGCGCCAGCACGCCCGCATTCGTCCCCACCGCGCCCAGCAGCGGAATCAGGCCCCACAGCGCCAGCATCGGCGCCGGAGTAAGTCCCGCCCCCATCCATAGCCCATTCACCAGCGTGCGGCGGCAATCCGCGCGGTCGCCGGCGCCGAACGCCTGCGCCACCAGCGTGTCCATCCCCAGCAGCATGCCCGTCCCGCAAATCACAATCGGGTAGAACACCATCGCCCCAAGGCTCCCCGCGCCGATTGCCGCCGGTCCCAGCGGTCCTGCCATGATGGTGTCCACCACTCCCATGGCCATCGCGCCAAGTTCCGCCAGCGCCAGCGGAGCCGCCAGCGCCAGCATGGGCCGAATCTCCCGCCGCAAGTCGCCCGGCAAATGCGCCATCCCGATTACGCCTTCGGGTGCGCGCGGTCGTACACCGCCATCAGATTCGTGAGCGAAACCTGCGTGTACTTCTGCGTGGTGGAAAGCCGCGCATGGCCCAGCAGCTCCTGGATCGCCCGCAAGTCGGCCCCATCCGCCAGCAGGTGCGTGGCGTACGCGTGCCGGAAGCTGTGCGGATGGATCGACGGGTCGCCCGATAGCGCCGTCGCGTAAAACTTCACGATTCCCCGTATGCCGCGGTCCGTCAGCCGCCCTCCGCGATGGTTCAGAAACAGTGCGCTCTGCTCGCGTACCACCGCGCGCTCGCCCAGGTACCGCTCCAGCGCTTCGGCGGCCTTGCCCGGCATTGGGACCTGCCGCTCCTTGCGCCCCTTGCCGCGCACCCGCAGCCACCGCTCCGAGCGGTCGATATCCCCCAAGTCGATCCCCGCCAGCTCGCTCACGCGTACGCCGCAGCCGTACAGCAGCTCGAAGATGGCGCGGTCCCGAGCCGGGAACGGGCGCTCCTGCGTGCTCGTCCCCACGCCGTCCACCAGCGCGTTCACTTGCCCCGCCGTCATCACATCCGGTATCCGCTGCGGCGCTTTCGGAGTTCTCACCAGCCGGCCCACGTTGGCCTTCACCACGCCCGCGCGGTGCAGGAATCCGAACAGCCCCCGCACCGCCGCCAGCTTCCTCCGAATCGTCACCGTCGCCAGGTTCTGGCCGTACAGTCCCACCAGCCACTCGCGCAGCGTCAGTACGTCGATTGCCTGCGGCTCGGGCGGCGTAGCATCCGGCGGCGAAAGATACTCCAGAAACTGCGCCAGGTCCGTGGCATACGCCCTGACGGTGTGCCCGGAGACCCCGCGCAGCTCCAGTTCCCGCACATAGCCGTCAATCCGCTCCGCCAGCTCAGACATCCGTCCGATACTCCTCCAGCGCCTCCAGCGCGCGCCTGCAAATCTCCGCGTGCCGCGCTTTCTTATCATGGCGCAGTTTCTGGCGCACGTCTTCTTCAAGCGCCGGCAACAGATCGAAGGTGATGTTGGCAGGCTGATAACCGGCCGATCCCGCGCCCGAAATGTAGTGGCACAGCGATCCCAGCGCCGTCGCCCGCGGCAGCGCGCGCGGCATCCCGCCACGCGCCAGCGCCGCCGCGTGCATGCCCGCCATCAGCCCCGTGGCAATCGCCTCCACGTATCCTTCCACCCCCGAAATCTGTCCCGCGAACAACGTGTCCGGATGCGCCCGCAGTTGCAGCGTTGGCGTCAGCAGCGCCGGCGCGTCGATGTACGTGTTGCGGTGCATCTGTCCATAACGCAGAAACTCGGCGTGCTCCAAGCCGGGAATCATGCGCAAAATGCGCGCCTGGTCGCCGAACTTCAAGTGGTTCTGGAAACCCACCAGGTTGAAGCTCTGCGCCCGCAGGTTCTCCTGGCGAAGCTGCACCACCGCCCAAGGCCGCTTTCCCGTTCGCGGGTCCGCCAGGCCCACCGGCTTCATCGGCCCGAAGCGCAGCGTGTCCCGCCCGCGCCGCGCCAGTTCCTCAACCGGCAGGCACGCTTCGAAAAACGGCGTCTTGTCCTCGGCAATGTGCGCCGTCGCGTCCTGCGCCGCCAGCAGTGCATCCACGAAGCGCTCGTACTGCTCGCGGTCAAACGGACAATTCAGGTAATCGTCCGTCCCGCCGGTAGATTTTCCATACCGCGAAGCCCAGAACGCCACGCCCAGGTCCACCGACTCCGCTTCCACAATCGGGCTGATGCTGTCATAGAAATACAGCCGGTCCGATCCCGTCAGGCGCGCGATGTCCCCCGCCAGCGCGTCGCTCGTCAGCGGCCCGCTGGCCACAATGGCAATCGCGTCGCGCGGCACGCACTGAGCTTCTTCCCTCCGCAGCTCGATCCCCGGCTCCGCTTCGATAGCCGCCGCTACCTCCGCCGAGAACCGCCCGCGGTCCACCGTGAGCGCATGGCCGCCCGGCACGCGCGCTGCATCCGCGGCGCGCAGCAGCAGCGAATCCATCCGCCGCAGTTCCTCCTTGAGCAGCCACGGCGCGGTCGCTTCCAGCTCGGATTTCAGCGAATTGCTGCACACCAGCTCGGCCAGCGCGCCCGTCTGGTGCGCGGCCGTAGGCCGCCCCGGCCGCATCTCATAAAGCACCGCGCCCACCCCCCGCCGCGCCGCCTGCCAGGCCGCCTCCGTCCCCGCCAGCCCTCCGCCCAAAATGTGAATCGGTTCCCGCACCATGCCCCGCATTCCCAGCATAGGGCATGTGGGGCGGACCTCCTGGTCTGCCCTCTTCTCTTCTCTTCCCCGTCTGCCTTCTTCTCTTCTCTTCCCGGCCGCCGAATCCCGCCGTTCTATACTTCGAAAAGGGGGAAACCATGAGCACAGTTTCTTCGGATATCCTAGCCAAATCGTTTCTCGATTACTCCACTCGCAAACTGCGCCAACTCACATCGGGCATCGAGAAATGTCTGGCCCAGCTCAACGAAGAGCAGGTCTGGGCGCGGGGCGGCGAAAACGAAAACGCCGTCGGCAACCTCACGCTGCACCTTTGCGGAAACGTCCGGCAATGGATTATCGCCGGCGTCGGCGGCCTTCCCGACGTCCGTCAGCGCGACGCCGAATTCGCGGCTCGCGGCGGCCTCGCCATCCCCGAGCTATCCCAGAAACTGCGCGCCACCGTGGCCGACGCCACTGCCGTCCTCGATTCCGTCACCGCCGAACGCCTCACCGAACGGCTCGCCATTCAGGGCTACGACCTTAGCGTCCTCGACGCCATCTACGCCGTCGTCGAGCACTTCTCCATGCATACCGGCCAGATCATTTTCGCCACCAAAGCCCTCACCGGCGCCGACCTCGGCTTCTACCGCCACCTCCGCGCCGCGCAAGCCCACCAGCAGAAGACGCCGTAGTGAGCCAAGCTCATACCCTATTCCTCAGCAGCCGCTCCACGTTGCGCTGGCCATGGAGAATGGCGACCAAAGGCTTCGTCTCGGGACGGTAAACGATCAAGTACGAGTAGACCGGGAAGAACTTCACCGGCTCGTCCGTCAAGTCTTTGCGCCAATGGCCGCTGCCGGGAACCCTCGCTAAGAAAGCGATCTTGTCTCGAATTGCGGATTCCACCCTGTCCGCAATTTCTACGCCGGCTTCCTTCTTGACGTACCGCCAAACTTGGACCAGGTCGAGCGCTGCCTCCGGCGCAAGAACGTAGCGTCGCCTCATTCCGGCTGAGCTTTCCGCTCAGCCAGATATGCTTCCAGTCGGTCCTCAGGGATTCCCTCGCCACAATCGAGCTGCGCAATGCCCCGCCGGATCTTCGCGTCAATCGCCTCCCGATTCGCCAGAAGCCATCGATCCTGCTCCTCTTGCGTTTCAAGAAGCCGAACCAGCGCTTCCTCCGCGCTGCCTGAGCCTGTCGCCTGAATCTGCCTCTGGATTCGGGCCGCCAGAGCCGCATCGTGAATCTCGATGTTCATCAACCCCATCACACCGCCCCAGCCCCGCCCCCCAACGGCAGCATCGGCAGCGACCTAACCCTCTGCCCCGTCGCGTCGAAAATCGCGTTCGCCACCGCCGGAGCCACGCCCATAATCGGGCACTCGCCCGCCCCCGCCGGAGGCAAATCCCTGCGGTCCACCAGCACGCTCTCAATCGCCGGCATATCCGCGAACCGCGGCACCCGGTACCGCGAAAGCCGGTTCGTCGCGATCTTCCCCCCCGCGAAATCGATGCGCTCGTACAGCGCTCCGCCCAACCCCATCGCCACCGCGCCTTCAATCTGGTTGCGCAGATGCTCCGGGTTGATCACCGCCCCGCATTCGAACGCCTCCACCACCCTCACTACCTTCACCGCGCCGGCCGCCACGTCAACCTCGGCGAACGTGGCCACATGCCCGCCCTTCTCAAACCCCGCCGACATCCCAAACCCGCGCCCCGCCGCCTTCTTCCGGTTCTTCCAGCCGAACTTCTCCGCCGCCGCCTGGATCACGGCCACCAGCCGGTCATCGTTCGAAGCGTTCCTAAGCCGGAATTCGAGCGGGTCCAAATTCACCGAGTGCGCCAGCTCATCCATGTAGCACTCGCGCGCGAAGTTGTTCCCCGTCCCCGCCAGGCACCGGTACGACCCCTGCCGCAGCGGCGTCTTCGTCTGATGCACCTGTTCCCGCGCGCCCTTCACATTGTACGGAGTGTTCAACGCGGACGGCCCGCCATTGTAATTATGCTGCTCCCATCCGGCGATGCTCCCATCCGGATTCGCTTTCCCGCCCACCTCAATCAACGCGCCCGGCCGATAGTACGCCCACGTCATTTCCTCTTCCCGCGTCCAGTTCCGCTTCACCGGCTGCCCCACGGCCTTGGCGAAAATCGCGGCCTCCATCGCCGCGTCCCCGTTGTGCTTCCCGCCATAACCCGACCCGGTATCGGGCATCGCCACGCGCACATTCTCCTCGGAAATCTTGAACTGCTCCGCCAATTCGCTGCGCACCCCGAAAGGCCGCTGCGTCCCCGTCCATACCGTGAGCTTGCCGCCGCTCCATTCCGCCACCGCCGCGCGCGGCTCCAGCGGAACGTGCGCAATGTAGGCAATCGTATAGGCAGTCAGCCCGCCGTTGGTCGCCAGCCCGCTAGCGTTCTGCTTGAAATAAGCGAACACGTCCTTGCTCGATGATTCCCCCGTCTCCGGCGTCCATTCCGCCCGCAGCGCCGCCAGCGCCTTCGCCGCCGTATCCGCGTCCGGCGCCACCACCCCCACCACCTCGGCTCCGAATCCCGCGCGCGGCGATGTCAGCGTTTCCCGCACCACCTTGACGCCCGGCATTGCCTCGGCAGCCGACTTGTCAAGCGACGCCAGCTTCGCCCCGAATTGCGGCGGATACAAAACCTTCGCGTGCAACATGCCGGGCCTCGCGATGTCGAAAGGATACTTGTGCGCGCCCGTCACAATCTCCCGTCCGGCCACTTTGGGCACCGATGTCCCGGCCACCTTCCACTGCGCCGCCGGAGTGACCGCCGCGTTCGCCGGAATCGTCTGCACCAGCTTCTGTCCCTGCGTCAATTCTCCGAAACCCGCCGAGCGGCTCCCTGCTGTCGCTTTCCCGTTGGCAATCGCTACGGCCGCCCGGTCCACGCCCCACTTGCGAGCCGCCACGTCCACCAGCATTTCGCGCGCCGTGGCTGCCGCGTTGCGAATCTGCGGAAACATCCGTGGCGACGTGGAACTGCCCACCGTGCCGCCATCGTAAGGCGTCTGGTCCGTATCCCCCATCACGAATTGAACCGACCCCACCGGCACGCGCAACTCCTCGGCCACCGCCGCCGTCAGCGACGTGCGCGCGTTTTGCCCGACTTCCACCTTGCCTGTGTACGCCTTGACCACCCCGTCTTCGCCGATATGCAGCCACGCGCTCACTTCCTGCGATACCTGTCGAGCGCCGCCGCGCCCCGATTCCTGCGCGAAAATATCGTCTTCCACCAGCAGGACCGTAATCCCGCCGCCCAAAGCCGCCAGAAAGTCCCGCCGCGTCATGCCGCACCTCCTTTCCCCGCCGCCGCTTGGATTGCGCGGACAATCCTCGGATACGTTCCGCACCGGCAGATGTGGCCGTTCATCCCGCTCACAATCTGCGCTTCCGTCGGGTTCGGCGTCGCCTTCAGCAGCGCCACCGCCCCCAGAATCATGCCCGGCGTGCACCAACCGCACTGCATGGCATCGGCATTGAGAAACGCCTGCTGCACCGGGTGTAATTGTCCGGCCGGCGCCAGCCCCTCAATCGTGAGAACGCGCTTCCCCGCCGCCGACCCCACGCGCGTGATGCAACTCTTCACCGGTTGCCCGTCAAGCAGCACCGTGCATGCCGCGCATTGCCCCTCGCCGCAGCCATACT
Organism: uncultured Solibacteraceae bacterium; assembly: GCA_964457555.1. Taxonomy (GTDB): domain Bacteria; phylum Acidobacteriota; class Terriglobia; order Bryobacterales; family Bryobacteraceae; genus BOG-224. Next base: position 50,454 of record CAYWHA010000006.1, on the reverse strand, counting down.
TCGTCCCCGTAAGTTCCAAATCGTCCCGCAGGACGCTCAGAAGCATGCGGTCCGGATCCGCATCGATCCGGCGCCGCGTTCCGTTGACATCCAGTTCCTTGATGTTCGGCATAGCCTTCGCCCGCTTCAATCATAACTCCGCCTTCTTAGGTGGGGCAGACCCCTGGTCTGCGGGCACCCCCCCGGTCGCCCTGTCTTCCTGGTGCACCCTTGGGAAAGTTGATATAGGTGGTCCATGAGCCCCAGATCCCCCCTTCTGATCCGGGCATCCCTGGCCGCCGACAGAGTTCTCACAACAGCGGCGTATCTGCATTATCTCTTCTGGGAGGAAACCCTCTGGGCCTGGACCCAAGCGGATCGGCGCGATGCCGCCAACCAGCTCATTTACGGAAACAGAGAGACATTCCTGCCTGGAGGCGCCACCTTCGAAGGAGGCCTGTACGATTGGGAGGAGGCGTGTATCCATACTCCTCCATTTCCCCAAACGGGCAGAATTCTGCTCGGCGGGGCCGGCGGCGGCCGGGAACTGAGCCAGCTATGCAAGCGGGGCTTCCATGTCGTAGCCTTTGAACCGTGCGAACGATACTTCCACGGCGCCAGCCAAGTAGTTTCGGAGTATCCGGGCAGCTCCGTGATTTGCGCATCCTACGCGGACCTCGTCGCGGCCGTCACGGATCGATCCGGCCCGCTCGCCGGCGCCATTCTCAACCAGTCCTTTGACGCGGTCCTCTTCGGATGGGGAAGCATCAACTACGTCCTCTCGGAACCGGACCGCCTCGCACTCCTCCGCGCTGTCCTCGCCATTGCGCCGAAGGCCCCCTTGCTCCTTAGCTTCAACTATCCCCTTAGCTCGGAGAATGGGCGGCTTGACTGCGTCCGCCCCGCCCTGAAGCGCCTTTTCAAATCATTGGGCGCACCGTCCTCTCGTTCTCCAGGAGATCACTTTAGGTCGTGGACTGGGTTCTTCCACGGCCTGACGGAGGACGACCTCGTGAGCCTCGCCGCCGGTTCCGGTTATCGAGTGGTGTCCGCCAAGGGTGGCTTGTGCCCACATGCGCTTCTGGAGCCAGTCACCACGACCTCAACTAAATAACTCCCTTTCCTTCAAACAACTTACCCATCCCGCGCCTCAGACCCAGCCAGACCGCATGACATTCTGGAATTGGAAGGATATTCAGATAATCCCATGCAAAACTCACAACATTACGTTTCCCCAGAGCAATTCGCAGCCAATCGCGCCAATGCCGCCGGTTCTACCGGCCCCCGCACACCCGATGGCAAAGCCCGTTCCGCTCAGAACGCGCGCAAACACGGCTTCGCCGCAGCCGCCTACACCATCCCCCGCCTCGAAGACATCGATGAAATCGCCGAGCTCAGAGAAAGCGTCATCGATCTCTATAAGCCCGCGAACGCCCAGGAACTCTTCGCCGTCGAGCGCATTGCCATCACCCAACAATCCATGAACCGCGCCGCCCGCCTCGAAGCCGGGACCTTAACCACCTGCCTCAACGACGTGCTGAATATCCGCGAACGTCCCCTCATGGAAATGGACCCGGAAATGTACGGCGGCGGCGAACCCGGCAAGCAGCAAGTCAAAAACTACCTCCTGGCCGAAGGATTCCGCCGCAGCGTCGGCGCCTCCAACGTCTTCCACCTGTGCATGCGCTACAACGCCCAAGCCGAGCGCCTCTACCGCCGCGCCGTCCAGGATTTCGAGCGCATTCGTAGGACGGGCCTCCTGGCCTGTCTTCTTCCTTCTTCTCCTGCTGACCAAACGAACCCAATTCCCCCCGAACCCCAACAAACCGAACCGCTTACCCCGTCCGAGCCGGCCTCCAATCCCCCCGCCGCAGCCTCCCGCAACCCCCAGGGCCCGCCCAACGCCGACAACACCCACCATTACGCCGGCTGCACATGCGATTTATGCCTCGCCGATCCGACTCGCTTCCCAGAAAAGCGCTGAAATCCGCCAAATTCGCCAATTGCGGGCCGTTTGCGCTCGCTCCAAAGGGTCGGGCCGCTTCGCAGGATAAAATCAATGGCTGGAACTATGTCCAGAACCTACACCCCCATCACGCCTGAAATGGCAGATTACGTCCGCGGCGTCTCCCTGCGCGAGCCTGATTCCCTTCGGCGCTTGCGGGAAGGGACGGAAAACCATCCCCAGGCCCACTGGCAGATCTCTCCGGAGCAGGGCCAGTTCCTACACGTGCTGGCCCGCGCCATCGGAGCCGCGCGTGCCCTCGAAGTGGGCGTGTTCATGGGTTACAGTTCCACCTGGGTCGCGCTCGCCCTGCCGCCCGGCGGAAAGGTGGTGGCTTGCGACCGCAATGCCGAGTACGCCGAACAGGCGCGGCGCACCTGGCGCGAGGCCGGCGTCGAGGACCGTATCGATCTCCGCCTCGGACCGGCGCTCGTCACCTTGGATGCCCTATTGGCCCAAGGCCAGGCGGGCACTTTCGACCTCGCCTTCATCGACGCCGACAAGGAAGACTATCTCGCGTACTACGAACGCTGCCTCGCCCTCTTGCGCCCCAAAGGCCTGCTGGTTGCCGACAACGTCCTCATGCACGGTCGCGTGATCGACGCGAACGACCACGGTCCCGACATCGAAGCCATTCGCGCCTTCAACCGTAAGCTGCACGCGGACAACCGCATAGCTCTCACCATAGCCACCATGGGAGACGGCTTCGCGGTAGCCTGCAAGCTGTAAGGTGGGGCAGGCGCTTTCGCCTGCCAACCCAACCGAAAGCGTTTACGCCCGCCCTTGCCCTGCTAACTCACGCCGCTATGAGTTGGCTCCGCGTCGGGGCGCCCGCGTCAGGTCTTGCACTGCCGACTCATGCCGTCCGCGAGCGGTGTTATCGTAACCGGGGGGCCTGCGGATTCGCCTCCAAGATATTCAGGCCCCAAAATTTACGTTACGGAGCAATTATGTCTAACAATCGATGGCCGGCTACCCTCCTCGCGGTGGCCGGGCTTTTAACTTTCGCCGCTTTGGCTTCGGCGCAAGGCGGGCGCGGCCGCGGCGGAGTTCCGGCCGTCACCGGTCCATGGTCGGACAAGACCCTTTCACCGGACCAGCGCGCGGATCTGGTCATCGCCGCCATGACCCTCGATGAGAAGATCCAGCTTCTCCACGGCGGTCCCGGCGGAATGGGCGGCGCGCCTGCCGTCATGCCCCCCGGAATCGTCACCCGCTCCAATGGCGGCGCTGGCTGGGTTCCCGGCATTCCGCGCCTTGGCATTCCCGACGTCAACATGGCGGATTCCGCTGTCGGCGTTACCCGTGGCGATACCGAGAGCCGCTACTCCACCCTCTTGCCCTCCTCTCTATGGCCAAGTCATCGGCCGTGAGCTGCGCGACCAAGGATACAACATGTCCATCGGCGGTGGCGTCGATATCACTCGCGAAGCGCGCAACGGACGGAATTTCGAATACGCCGGCGAAGACCCCATCCTCGCTGGTATCACCGTCGGCAACCTCATGAAGGGCGTGCAGTCGCAGCAGGTCATGGGCGACATCAAACACTACGCCCTCAACGACCAGGAAACCGGCCGCAACACCGCCAACGCCCTCATCGACAAGCGCTCCATGCGCGAAACCGACCTCCTGGCTTTCCAGATCGCCTATAAGATCTCCGATGCCTCCGGTTTCATGTGCAGCTACAACCTGGTCAATGGCGATTGGGCCTGCGAGAACGATTACCTCCTCAACCAGGTTCTCAAGAAGGATTTCGGCTTCAAAGGCTGGGTGCTATCGGATTGGGGCGGGACCCACAGCACCAAGAAGGCCATCATGGCCGGCCTCGATCAGGAACAGCCCGGCAGCGGCTTCTTCGGCGACGCACTGAAGGCCGCCGTCCAGAGCGGCGACGTGCCCCTCGCCAAGGTTAACGACTCCGTGCATCGCATTCTGCGCAGCATGTTCGCCGTCGGCGTCTGGGACAACCCCCCGCAGCATCGCGTCGTCGATCCGTTCAAGGGCCGCGAGGACGCGCGGAAGATCGAAGAAGAGAGCATCGTCCTTCTGAAGAATGCCAATAACCAGTTGCCGCTCAGCGCAACCCTTGTTAAATCGATTGCGATCATCGGATCGCATGCCGACGTCGGCGTGCCTTCGGGCGGCGGATCGGCGCAGGTCCTGCCTCCGGGCGGGAACGCCGCGCCCCCGGCGCCGGCCGCGGACGCACAGGCCGGCGGCGGCGGTTTCGGCCGCGGCGGCTCGCAGTACTTCCCCTCTTCCCCCATGAAGTTCATTGAGGCCAAGGCCCCCAAAGCCAAGGTGGAATTCAATCAGGGCACGGACGTGGCCGCCGCGGCGGCTCTGGCCAAAACCTCCCAGGTGGCCATCGTGTTCGTCAACCAGCCCATGAGCGAAGGGTCGGACGCTTCCACGCTCACCCTGCCCGCCAACCAGGACGCCCTGGTGGATGCCGTGGTCGCGGCCAATCCGCATACCATCGTGGTGCTTGAGACCGGCGGTCCGGTCAGTATGCCGTGGGCCGGCAAGGTCGGCGGCATTATGGAAGCGTGGTTCCCCGGCATCGGCGGCGGTGAGGCCATCGCGGATATCCTCTTCGGCGACGTGAACCCGTCCGCCAAGCTCCCGGTGACCTTCGCCAAGGCCGATTCCGACTTGCCTCATCTGACCATTAACGGCCCGGCTGCGGGCGCCGGACGCGGCGCGGCGGCGCCAGGCGGTGCGGCGGCTGGCGCTGGCCGTGGCGCTGCGGGCGCTGGTGCGGCCGCTGGCGGCCGTGGCGGCGCGGCTCTCACACCCGAACAACAGCAGGCCCAGGCGCAACAACAGGCCCAACAGGCAGTGACCCAAGCTTTGCAGCAGACCACGCAAGCTAGCGAAGCGCTCATCCAGGCCGAACAGCGCCTCTCCCAGGCGCAACAGCAGGCGGCGGCGGCCACCCAGCCCGCGACTGCCGAAGCCGCGGCTCAGGCGGTCCACGCGGCCCTGTTGGCTTTGCAGGCCGCGCAACCTCCGGCGGCAGGCCGCGGCGGTGCGGGCGGCGGCATGGGCGGCATGGGCGGCGGGCGCGGTACGCCCTTCGACGTGCCCTACACCGAGAAACTCCAGGTCGGCTACAAGTGGTTCGACCAGCAGAACAAGGAGCCGCTCTTCCCCTTCGGCGCCGGCTTGTCTTATACCACCTACGCTTACTCCGGTTTGAAAGCGACCGCATCCGGCCACAACGTGTCGGTAGCCGTCGCCGTGAAGAACACGGGCAAGCGCGCTGGCAAGGAAATCGTGCAGGTGTACGCCACCCTCCCGGCCACCACGGGCGAACCGCCCAAACGGCTGATCGGTTGGGAGAAAGTGCAGCTCAACCCCGGCGAATCGAAGACCGTCAACCTGACCATCGACCCGCTCTACCTCTCCATCTTCAACGAGAGCAAGGACAGCTTTGAGATGGCCGCCGGCGACTACAAGATCTGGGCGGGCGCTTCCTCCCGCAGCCTCCCGTTGTCGGAGACCGTCAAGATCGACTAAGCCAGTTCGGCATTACCTTTCGGACGGCGGTTCGGAGCACTCCGGACCGCCGTTTTGTTTTGGAGGGAGCCTTGAAGAACGTTAACCGGGCGGGTCGGGTATTGAAAGCCTCCGGCAGATCCTCTTGGCCAGTAGATTCGAAACCTCGGCGTGGCGCGGAATGGCTTCGGCATGGCCAGTGCTGGGATTCTCCCAAACGGAGTGTTCCTTGCCCTCTCTGCGCAGCACGCAGCCGTGTCGCCGCAAATGTCGGAGGAGGCCCTCGCGCTTCATCCGACCACGACGAGTTCCTGCTCGGCGTCGGGCGGTATGGCGCGCAAGGAATCCTCGCGCCGATGCTCCAGCATCAGGGCAATCCCCTCTCGAAGGTTCGCCAGGCATTCCGCGCGCGTTCTGCCTTGGCCGTTAGCCCCGGGCACTTCGGCGCAGTAGGCGATGTACCAAGGGCCGTCCTTCTCGACAATCGCCGTGAATTCGTTGCGCATTGCTCTATTTTACCCTGGGGATAGAATAAACCGTGACTCCGACTCTCTTCCTCTGCTACGCCTCGTCCGACCGTGCCCTGGCGGCCACGCTCGCGACCTTTCTCGAGCGCAGCGCCGGCGTGCGCGTCTTCTTCGCCGAAGGCGAACTGCGACCCGGCGAGGACCTGTCCGCCAAGGCCACGGAAGCGCGTATGGCCGACATTATCGTGCCGCTGCTTTCTCGCAACTCCGTGCCTGTACCCTGGCCGAGAGCCCATTGGCAAGGCGCTTTGATTGACGAACCCAAAGCCGAGGGAGTCCGAATCGCCTTCGTCCGTTGCGACGACTACACGCCGCCCCGGGTGCTCGCGCCGCAGTTCGACGGCCGGTCATTGCAAGGTCGGCGTGCGCTAAAGCACTGGGTACGCGACCGTGTGGCGTCTTACGTTTCGCCGGAAACTCCGCCGTGCAGCGAATCGGCGGAACTGGAGACCCTGACCGCCGCGCTAGCCGACTGCCCCGGCAGCGCGACAGTCTCTAGCGCGGATCTGGCGTTCGAGTTTGCGCGCGTCTCGGTCGCCGATTTCGACGAGATCCTTCGCCTCGAATGCCAAGATCGTACGCCGGCCTCCCTTGCGGGGGATCTGGCTGCCCAGCTTGGATTGCGGCTCGAGGGCGACCTCCCAAACAACCTGGCGCGTCTTCGCGATTTCTGTTCCGCGCGGCGCTTCCTCTTGCTGCTGGATGGCGTGCCTTCCGCGACCGCCCTGCCCGGCTTCCTCTTCGGCGGACAATGCTCCACGCTGCTCTGCACCGAACCCGGTCCCCACGTAGGCACGCCGCAGGATGACGCGCTAAGGTCCGCGCAGCGTCTCTTGCTTGATGCGAAGAACGCCGCGTTTGAGGAAGTTTGCCAGGCGGCGCAAATCGGCCGAAACATACTGCGCGACCAGGGCCGCATCGCCGAAATGTACGAACTGATGCAGCAGTGGTTTGCCGCTGCCGAATTGCGCGGGGACCTGCGCATCCTCGACGAATCCTCTCGCGAGATGGTCTGGATTCTGGAGGGCTGGGGCCGCTACGACGACGCCCGGCGCCTGGATTACCACCGCGTTGCCGAATGCAACGAACAGATGTTCCTGCCATTGGGCGAACCGTGATCCGGCGCTCAGAACCGGACCGGCGCGACCGCAACTTGCGCGGTTTTGCCGGTTTAGACTAGTAGGAAGGGATGAGGGATGCGTAGGAAAGTAGCTGGGGGGGTAGTGGCTGCGCTTTGCCTGATGCCGGTTTCGGGCGCGGCAAAGTCGGCGAAGAAAGAAGCCGCCAAAGGTCCGTCGTTCTCCACACAGATCGCCCCGGATCAACGAGTCTGGCAGGCGCTTGACCGCTTGACCTTCGGGCCGCGGCCGGGTGACGCCGAACGCGTGAACGCCCTCGGGCTGAAGCAGTGGATCGACCTGCAACTTCACCCGGCGCGCATCCCCGAAAACCCAACCCTGGCAGCCAAGCTCAAAACGCTCGACTCGCTCGCCATGACCGGCGATGAGCTGGTGTCCAACTATCCTTCTCCCCAGGTCGCCAAGCTGATGGTCAGTGGCCAGCTTCCCATGCCCACCGACCCCGACCGCCAGATGCTGATCCGGAAAATCGTGGACCGGCTCGACCGCGCGCAAGGCCGGCCGGTTCCAACTCCACCCGCTCCGGCCGATCTGTTCACGCCGGCGGAGCTTCGCACGCTGCGTACGGGCACGCCGGAACAACGGCTGGCGTTCTTCGAAACCCTGCCCGCCGAAAGGCAGGATCAGGTGCTGGAAAACCTGCCGGGGGTGCGGCTGGCGTTGTACGATACCGCGCCGCCCGATCTCCGCCGCCGCATCGACTTATCCGCCGGTCCGGCCCAGGTGGTGGCGCGCGACCTCATGGAAGGCAAGCTGCTGCGCGCCATCTACAGCGACCGCCAACTCGAGGAAGTGCTCACCGACTTCTGGTTCAATCACTTCAACGTCTACCTGGACAAGGGCGCGGACCACTATCTGGTCACCGAATACGAGCGCGACGCCATTCGCCCGCATGTGCTCGGGAAATTCAGGGACCTGCTGGAAGCCACGGCCAAGAGCCCGGCCATGCTGTTTTATCTGGACAACTGGCAATCCGTTGCTCCCGCTCCCACGCCGGCGCGCGCCGCGAACCAGCCGAGGCGCGGCCTCAACGAAAACTACGGCCGCGAGCTGATGGAACTGCACACCCTCGGCGTGGACGGTGGCTATACCCAAAAGGACGTGACCGAAGTGGCGCGCTGCTTCACCGGCTGGACCATCCTGCAGCCCCAGCGCGGCGGCGATTTCGTATTCAACCCGCGCGCCCACGATAACGGCGCAAAGGTGGTTTTGGGCGTGAAGATCTCCGCCGGCGGCGGCATGTCGGACGGCGAAAAGGTGCTGGACATTCTGGCGCGCCATCCCTCCACCGCGCATTTCATATCCAGGGAACTGGCCCAGCGGTTCGTGGCGGACAATCCGCCGGACACGCTGGTGAACCGCATGGCGCAGACGTTTCTGAAGACCGGCGGCGATCTGCGCGAAGTCATGAAGACCATGCTGGCCTCGAAGGAATTCTGGAGTGTGGACGCGTACCGCACCAAGATGAAGTCGCCGCTCGAGCTGGTGGCGAGCGCCGTGCGCGTCGAGGACGGCCAGGTGGATTACGCTTTGAGCCTGGCCAACCAGGTGGCCCAGCTTGGAGAGCCGCTCTACCGCAAGCAGGAGCCCACGGGCTATTCCAATTTGGGCAAGGAGTGGGTGAATACGGCGGGCCTGCTGGCGCGCATGAATTTCGCCCTGCAATTGGCGGATAACCGGATACCGGGCGTGAAGGCCGGCGCGACGAAAGTGGCCGGCATCGATCTGGGGTCGCCCGAGTTTCAGAAGCATTAGGGGATGAAGAGAGTGGGACGGGCCTCCTGGCCTGTCTTCTTCGACGTTCCCATATTGGTTGCGGCTGCGCTGCTTTGGTGGGCCAGTTTGGCAGGAAGGCAATTAGCATTGAGGGGTACGTGTCATGACGAATCGACGCATTTTTCTTCGAAATTCCGCATTGGCCATGGTGGGCGCCGGCGCCGCGCCGCTCTGGCTGCAACGCGCTCTTTACGCCGCCGACGCTCCCAACCCGCGCAAGAAAATCCTCGTCGCCATTTTTCAGCGAGGCGCGGCCGATGGCTTGAACGTGGTGGTGCCTCACGGCGAGAGGGCTTACTACAGCCTGCGTCCCACTCTCTCCGTGCCGCGCCCATCCTTATCGGGCGATAAGCGCGATGACGCCGCCATCGATCTGGACGGCTTCTTCGGCCTGCACCCGTCCCTGGCCCCGCTGAAGCCGTTGTTCAATCAGGGTCATCTGGCGATCGTCGATGCGGTTGGCTCGCCCGACCCCACACGCTCGCATTTCGACGCGCAGGACTACATGGAATCGGGCACGCCCGGATTGAAGGCCACAGCCAGCGGCTGGATGAACCGCGCGCTGCCCCCCGTGGATAGCAAGGTTTCGCCCGTACGCGCGGTGGCGCTCGGCCCGGTGCTGCCACGCGCCATGAGCGGCGAGAGGCCGGCCGTCGCGTTGCAGACCCTGGCCGGCTTCCAGGTGCGCGACGCCAAGGCCGCCCAGGAGTTTGAGAATCTCTACGCGACGTCGGAAGACCCGGTGCTGGGCGGCGTGGGGCGCGAGACTTTCGAAGCGGTCGCCATGCTCCAGGCCATCCAGAAACAATCCTACGTGCCCGCCGCCGGCGCCGACTATCCGCGCGGACGCTTCGGCGACAGCCTGCGGCAGATTGCCCAACTGATCAAGGCCGACGTCGGCATGGAGATGGCCTTCGCCGATATCGGCGGCTGGGACCACCACGTCAATGAAATGGGCCAGCGCGCCTCCGAAGGCCAGCTCCCCACCCTGCTGCGCGAGTTCGGCCAGGCGCTGGCCGCCTTCTGGCAGGACATGGGCGACCGGATGGCCGACGTGGCCCTGGTCACCATGTCCGAATTCGGCCGCACGGCGCGCGAAAACGGCAACCGCGGCACCGACCACGGCCACGCCAACTGCATGTTCGCCATGGGCGGTGGAATCCGCGGCGGCAAAGTCTACGGTCGCTGGCCCGGACTGCAGCCGGAGCAACTCTACGAGGCTCGCGACCTCGCGCTAACCACCGATTTCCGCGATGTCCTGGGCGAGTTGGTGGCCCGCCATTTGGGCAATCCGACGTTGACCGGCGTATTCCCCGGCTACGCGCCCAAGTTCCTCGGCCTGGTCTAACCGCTCTCTTATATTCGCGGCTCGGTTCGAAGTGCTTGATTTTGCTGAGCCGCGAACGTAAGAGAGCGGTTGTCCGGACGTTCCGGATACTTCGCATTCCGCTCGCCGCACTACACCAGGTGTGTGCGGTTTTTCACAGAGAACAGGATGCTTAAATCCGAATGTCCTTGCGGCGGCCGCGTCATTCCCGTAGAATGAATTTCGGAGATTATGACCTCACAATCGCAAAATCGGGTTCGTCACAGCATCCGTCCGCTGAACACGTTCAGCTATTGCGGGCAGCCCATCACCGCGCCGCAGAGCCAGTACCACCTCGCAACCAAGGACCTGCCCCCCTGTCCCGAGTGCAAACGCGCGCGCGAAAAGGCCGCGCTGACGGTTGGCGGAGGGTATCGAAGGCGCGCGTAGTACCAACCGGCCGGAGCTACTGGAACCAGCGCTCAAACTCGCGTCCTTGAGGCGTGAGGGCGCGGGTTGGGGTGTACTTGCCGAAGTGGGAGGCGTCGCGGCCCCACTCGTCCTTGTTGCCGGGCTGATCGTATAACACCCAGTCGAAGAGGTATTCGGCGCCGGCGTCGATGCTGGCGGCGACCAGGGCTTTCATCCTCTCATCGGTGGGGTGCATGTCCCAATACTCGCCGAACTCGCCGATGATGAGCCGGGTGGTGATGTTCTGCCCCGACGCGAAGTTGCGTAGCAGCGGAACCACGTACGCGAAATCCTGGGAGACCTTGGCGGCGCCGGCGTCGGCTCCGATGGACCACCAACAACTGTAGGAGATGAAATCGAGTCCCTTCAGTTTGGCGCCCACTTCCACCAGGCCGGAGGGCTTGCCGGCGAATCCGGGCACGATGGTGAACTCGAAGGCCGTGAGCACTTCGCCCGGATAACCGAGCGCTTTGGCTTGCTTGCGCCCCGCCAGGATTCCGTCCAGGCGGGCCTGGTAATACTCCTGGCACCCGAGCCACTGCTGGGCCGGGCAATCGTTTTCGAACTCCCAATTGGAGACGATCCTGCGCCCTGGGGTTTTCGCAAGCTCCAGGGTGAAGCGGCGGAACTCGTCGCTGACGGCGGCCAGGCGCCCGGCGTCCAGGCGTCCATATTTGTACTTCTCGGACGAAGCTGCGTCGTAGGCTGTCAGCATGACGACGGGGAAAGCGGCCAGGATGGCGCGGTAATCGGCGCGGCGGATCTTCACATCGAGCGGAGAGGCGTCGTTCTTTCCGGACGGGTCCCAGGTTGGCGCGATGGCGACGCGGACGGAGCGGGTGGCGCCCAGGCGCCGGGCGTCGGCAGCCGCGGCCTGGAGTCCGCCGGCCAGCTTCCCCCAAACGTAGACGCCCACCTTCTGCCGGTAGTCGGCGGGGGTGGCGGCGTGCAGAGCGAAGACCAGGGCGGGCGCCGCGGCCAGTAGCCGCGAGGTCCACCATTTGCGAGGGCGTGTTGCCTGATGCGCGAGCCGCAGGATACCAGAATGTTACCCGGTGTGGGAGCGGCGGCGCAACGGGGCGGCTGGAATCGGACGATAAGAAGGGGGTGAGCCGAAACCTGGAAAGCGCCGGCATGTTAGCGGCCGGCGTCGCCCACGACTTCAACAACCTGCTGATGAGCGTCATCGGCAACGCCAGCCTGGCCCAGGAACTTCTGCCCGCGGACAATCCGGCAGCCGGGCTGTTGGCAGGAATCATTAAGGCCGGCGAGCAAGCCGCCCACCTCACACGAGAGATGCTGGCTTATACCGGCAAGGGCAAGTTCCTGGTGGAAGCCGTGAATCTCTCCGGCCTCATCGCGGAAACCAGCGCCCGGATTGAACCTCCCCTGCCCCGGAACGTGACGCTACGCCTCGCTCTCCAGGCGGACCTGCCGCCCATACAGGCGGATCGCGGGCAGATGGGGCAGATGTTCACGAACCTGGCTCTGAATGCGGCCGAAGCAACCGGCGGGCCGGGCGGCGCGATCGCGGTCGAGACCGGCGTTCAGAACGTCGACCGGCGGTATATCCGGCGCCATCCGGACGCGGCGGAACTGCCTCCGGGCCGGTATATCCGGCTCGTAGTGCGAGACGCCGGCTGCGGCATGGACAACGCGACCAAGGACAGAATCTTCGAGCCGTTCTTCTCGACGAAACTCACCGGGCGCGGCCTGGGACTGGCGGCCGTGGCTGGAATTGTGCGCGGTCACGGGGGGGCCATCCTGGTGACCAGCGCACCCGGCGAAGGCGCGTGCTTCACGGTACTGCTCCCCTCGGCCGGCGCGCGGTCAGAATAGCTCGACGTTATCCCCCAGCTCGCCATCGGCGGGAACGGCGTCCGGCGCAGCGGGAAGCGTATCGGGTTGGCCGGCCGGGCCCCCGGCTGCCGACTGGTGAACGTCGCGCTCGGCTTGCATGGTGTAACGATCGGCGAGGCTTTCCAATTGTCCGGGAACCGGCGGGGCGCTTTCGAGAGACCCCAACCCGGCTCGCGCGCCGATTCGGTCGATCTCCTCCCGCGCGCGGCCGACCGTTTCGGCAAAAAGCCGGCCCGCCGAGAAACCGCCGCGGACCGCGCCGATGTGTTCCGCGAGTTGCGCGCCCAAGGCCGCGATCTGGTTCACACGGGCGAAGCTGCGTTCACTCGACGTGTGCAATTCGACGACCGTATGACGCATCTGGTCCACGGCCTGGTTCGCGGCTGCGTCCCCGCCGCCGGACACGCGGGCGGCGGCATCTTGCATCGCCGCGAGCGTGCCTGCCGCGTCCTCGGTGCAGGCGCTCGAATCGAGAGCCAGCCGCTGCATGACCTCGGCAATCACGTTGAGCGCATTTCCCGCAGGGCCGATATGCTCCGCGCGGATCATGGCGTTGAGCGCGATTCGCTGGATGCGAATCTCGATTTCCCGGATTTCGGCGACCGATCTCTTCATGGCGGCCACGGTTTCCGCGAGGCTGACGGCAGTGCGCTCCATTTCCGACTGCGCCGCGCCGCAGACGCCGAGCATGGCGAGGATGCCCGTAATACGGCTCTCCATTTGCAGAAAAAAGGAATCCTGTTCACCAGCCGTGATGCCCATCAGCGCGCTGCTGGCCCTAGCCATTTCCATGACGCGTCCGGCAATGCTTTCGAGATCGCGCTCCATGCGCGCCACCGACGCCGCGAAGAGGGCCGCCGCCGCCGACAACTGAGAGGATTGCAAGACCAGAATCGCGCGCGCGTTGGGGGGCGGGGAATTCCGGCGTCCTGGGCCGGTCCGATGCTCGGAGCGGATCTGCCGGAGCGCCTCGGCGACATGCTCGATCTGTTGGCGCGTAATATCGTGGAATTGAACGGATTCGACCACATCGTCCACGGCGCCGCAAAGGGCCCGGTACTGAACGGCCTGGCCGGCCGAGGTTTCCACCGCCCGCGTACGCCGCTCTTCGAACGACCGCAAGCCTTCGATGACGCCGGCGATGGTCGCGGGCAATTCCTTGAGCTGCGTGGCGCGGAGGTCGCTGCCGCGCCGGATGGCGGATTGTACGCCTCGATCGAGCTGGATGGACGCTTCGAGGATGCCATCTCCGCCGGCATGGATGCTCTCCGAGAGCGGCCCCACTTCCGCGGCCAGGTCGCCGAAGCCGGCGCCGCCGCTGCCGAGCCGCGAGGTTTCGATGCGCGTGAGCGTACACAGGGTTTGAAAGACCGGCGCCGTTTGGCGAAGTCCGGCGAAGACCCGCCGGACGTGCGAAGAGAGGCCGGCCACGCGTTCCAGGGCCTGGGCGCTGCGTCCGATTCCCGCGTCCATTTCCGTGGAGCGATCGAGCGTCCGGTTCAACGCGCTGGAAACGGCGAGGCCTTGCTCCCCGGAGATGAGCTCGGCGAGAGCCGCCGCGTCGGATGCGATGCGGCGCGCCGTGGAACGAAACTCCATCAGCTTCGCGCCGACGGCGAGAAAATCGCCTTCGGTGGACCGGTTGAGGTTATCGAGCGATTCCGCGACGCTTTCGATGCCGGTGCGCCATTCGCCGCTTGTGGACCTGGTTCCGCGCGCACGGCGCAGACCGGCGAGGATTCCCTTGGGCAGTCCGGACAAGCCGGCCATTGACATAGACTCCTTATCGTCTCCAGACGCGCAAAGGTGGAGAAAACGGATTGGCTGTGCGCGGCCGATAAGGGAAATCAGGACCTCAAACTCCCCAAGGAGCGCAAATGGAATCCGAGCGGCCCAAGCGGCGAAGTGAACCCCGTTACCCGGTAGAAGCGAAAGCGATTGTCCACACCGGCGGCGGCGGGAGCGTTTCCGCCGTGGCCGCCGACATTAGCAGCCACGGCATGCTGCTACGGGTCGAGCGGCCTTCGGACTTCCAGGAGGGCGAACGGGTGACGGTGGACGTTGAGGCGCCGGACAATCCCGTCATGCCGTTTTCGGCGTGGGGTTCGGGCACGGTCGTGCGCAGCGACGGAAGCGGGTTTGCCGTCCGACTACAGGCGGGCACGTTCGATGGTCCAGAAGAAGGCGCGCCCAAAAAAACGATGGCCTGCCCCACCGGCACTGTGTTGTGAACTCGCCATCCCGCCGATAAGGTGTTCAGCGAACGGCGTCTTCCTTCCGGACGGCGCACGGTTCCGCGAGGAGATCGAGTTTGCCGGTAATCATGGAAGAACATGAAAGCTATTCGCTGATCCGTTTGGACGGCGAGTGCGCCCTGGCGTGCGCGGCGGAACTGAAGAAATTGCTTCTCGATGGGCTGGCTTCGGGAAGGGATGTGCGTCTGGACTTGGGGCGCGCGGAGGAGATCGATATCACGGCGATGCAGTTGCTGTTCGCCGCCGGATGCCAGGCGGAACGCGCGGGCGGCGCAATGGCGGCCCGCTTTTCGGACGCGGCTGGCAAGGCCGCGCTGGAAGCCGGCTTCGAGCGGTTCCCGGGTCTGGAGATTCAGGGTGACGGATGGCCAAGGTAATCCTGACCGTCGACGATTCGGCCAGCGTGCGGCAGATGGTCAAATTCACGCTTTCCGACGCCGGCTACGCGGTGATTGAAGCCGTTGACGGGAGAGACGCGCTAACCAAGCTGGCCAAGCCGGTGAACCTGGTGATCACCGATTTGAACATGCCGAACCTGGATGGAATTGGGCTGATACGGAGCGTGCGGGCGAACGCCGCGTGCAAGGGCATTCCGATCGTCATGCTGACGACCGAATCGCAGGCAGCGCGCAAGTTGGAGGGCAAGGCGGCCGGCGCCACGGGCTGGATTGTGAAGCCGTTCGCCCCCGAGCAGCTTCTGGCGGTGGTGAAACGGGTGCTTGGATGATCGACCAGTACAAGCAGGCTTTTGACGAGGAAGCGCGCGAGTTGCTGGTGGAGTTGGAGGCGGCGCTGCTGGAGCTCGACAGGAACCGCGGCGACCGCGAGACTGTGGGGCGGGCGTTCCGGGCTCTGCACACCATCAAGGGGTCCGGCGCGATGTTCGGCTTGGACGACATTGCGGGTTTTACGCACAATCTGGAAACGGCCTTCGACCGGCTGCGCAATGGAGAGCTGACGGCCACGACCGACCTGATTCGTCTGAGCCTGGCCGCGGGCGACCAGATTAAGGGCATGTTGGACGAAGCCGCCGGGCGCGGGACCGTGGACAAGGGGCGCTCCGCGGGAATCCTGGAGGAACTGCGCCGGTTGACTGGCGAGGCGGACGCCCATCCGGACAGTGCGCCTCCACCGCCCGCGGAGCACGACGGTTTGAACCGCGGCGCGGATCGCGATTGGCGCATACGATTCCGGCCGGGGCCGGACATTCTCTTGAATGGAACGAATCCGCTGCTGATCCTTCGCGAATTGCGGGAGTTGGGCCGGTTGCGGACGGTACTCGATACATCCGGGATGCCTTCGCTGAAGGAAATCGATGCGGAGCGCTGCTATCTGGCCTGGGACATGGTCCTGACCACGGGTGCGGGGCGGGAGGCGATCCGCGATGTTTTTATCTTCGTCGAGGACGATTGCGAGCTGACCATCGAGCCCGCGCCGGAGCAGGCGGAGGAAGCCCTTGCGCCGGCCGCCGCGGCGGCGAGAAAAAGCGTGGCGGAGGAACGCGGGGCGTCCGTTTCGGGAGCCGCGGGGAGCATTCGCGTGTCGGCGGACAGGCTGGATCAACTGGTCAACCTGGTGGGCGAATTAGTGACCGTGCAGGCGCGCCTGAGCGAGGTGGCGGCTCGCCGCGACGATGCCGACGTTCTCGAGATCTCCGAAGCGGTCGACAGGCTGACGGCGGCGCTGCGGGAAAACTCGATGAGCATCCGCATGCTGCCGCTCAAGACCACGTTCGAACGCTTCCGGCGGCTGGTCCACGACCTGGCGAGCGAGCTCGGCAAGCAGGTCGAGCTGGTCATCGAAGGCGCCGATACGGAGCTGGACAAGACGGTGATCGACCGGCTGAACGATCCCCTGGTACACCTGATCCGCAACAGCATGGATCACGGCATTGAGACGCCGGAAGCCCGCCGCGCGGCCGGGAAGCGTCCCACGGGGACGATTCACCTGTCGGCGCGGCACTCCGGCGCCAACGTGCTGATCCGGGTGAGCGACGACGGGCGCGGGTTGGACGGGGAGGCGGTGCGGACGCGGGCCGTGGAAAAAGGCCTGATCGATGCCGCCGCGCGCCTGTCGGAGGCCGAGATCTTCTCTCTGATTTTGCAGCCGGGGTTCTCGATGGCGCGGGAAGTGACCGAGGTATCCGGGCGGGGCGTGGGCATGGACATCGTCCGGCGAAGCGTGGAGGCGCTGCGCGGGTCGATCGACATCGCCAGCCGTCAGGGGTCGGAGATGACGATCACGCTGCGGCTGCCGCTGACGCTGGCCATTATCGACGGGCTGCTGGTCCGCGTGGGTGTCGCGCACTTCGTGCTGCCGCTGGCGAACAGCCTGGAATGCGTGGAGCTGACGCGACAGGATACGGAAGACGCGCATGGCAAACACATTGCGAACGTGCGCGGCGAAGCGATTCCCTACATCCGGCTGAGCGAGTATTTCCAGATGGACACCCAGCGGCCGGAGCGCGAACAGATCATGGTGGTGGAAACCGAGCAGGGGCATTACGGGTTTGTGGTGGACCAGGTTCTTGGAGACCACCAGACCGTGATCAAGAACCTCGGAAGGTTGTATCGAAACGTTCAGGTGGTCTCCGGCGCCACCATCCTTGGCAACGGGACCGTGGCTCTGATTCTCGATCCGCATCGCCTGGTGCAGAACGTAGTCCAGGGCATGTCGCGGAAGAAGCGCTCCGCCGGCGGGAGCGAAAGTGTCGACAGGCGGGCAAACCTATTCGTTCAAAAAGGAAAACAGAATCGATGATACGTAAAGCAACCGGTAAGAAACAGCCTGGGCAATCCGGCAATGGCGGTTCAGCCGTTCCGGAATACGGAGCGCAGGGCGCGCGCGCCGGCGCGGGCAGCGGATCGAAAGCGGTGGACGCGGAGACCGGGCAGTTGTCGCAGGAAATCCTGCGCCTGGTAGAGGCGTCGCGGCAAGGGCATCTGGAGGAACGCGGGAAGGCCGACCAGTTTCACGGCGCCCATCGCGAGATGATGCAGGGCATCAATGAAATGCTGGATGCGATTCTGCTGCCCATCGGCGAGGGGAACCGGATACTGGCCCAAATCTCCGACGGCAAGATCGACGAGCTGATCGCGCACACTTACAAAGGCGATCACGAGAAGATGAAGTTGGCTGTCAACAACGTGGGATCCGTGCTGCAGACCCTGCAGAAGGAAATGGTGCGACTGACCGACGCCTCGAAGGAGGGACAGCTCTCCGAGCGCGGCAAGCCCGACCAGTTCCGCGGCGCATACGCCGACATCGTGCGCGGGGTGAACGCCATGCTGGATGCGATTCTGCTGCCCATCGGCGAGGGGAACCGGATTCTCGGCCAGATTTCGGCCGGCAAGATCGACGAGCTGATTTCGCAAACCTACAAGGGCGATCACGAGAAGATGAAGCAGGCCGTGAACAACGTAGGCACGGTGGTGCAGAGCCTGCAAAAGGAACTGGGGCGGCTGATCGACGCATCGAGAGAAGGACAGCTCTCCGAGCGGGGCACGCCCGAGCACTTTCACGGCGCATACGCGGAGATTGTGCGTGGCGTAAACGCCATGCTGGACGCGATTCTGCTGCCGATCGGCGAAGGCAACCGGATACTGGGGCAGATATCCGGCGGCAAAATCGACGAGCAGATCGCGCAAACCTACAAGGGCGACCACGAGAAGATGAAGCAGGCGGTCAACAACGTGGCTGTGGTCCTGCAGGGTCTGCAGAAGGAACTGGCGCGTCTGACGAACGCCTCGAAGGAAGGGAAGCTGGCCGAGCGCGGCAGCGCCGATCAATTTCAGGGCGCCTATGCCAACATCGTGCGCGGGGTAAACGCCATTCTCGACGCGGTGATCATGCCGCTCAACGTGTCTGCCAACTATGTGGACCGGATCAGCAAGGGCGACATTCCACCGCAAATCACGGACACCTACCAAGGGGAATTCAATAACATCAAGAACAACCTGAACACGCTGATCGTGGCCATGAACGATGTCACGCACGCGGCTGAGGAAATCGCGCAGGGGAATCTCATGGTGGTGGTACGCGAGCGCTCCGCGCAGGACAAGCTGATGCAGGCGTTGATCGCGATGGTGGCCGGGCTGACGCGCACGGTGACGGAGATTCGGGGCATCGCGGGCGAAGTGGCGTCGGCGAGTCAATCGATCAGCGCGGCTTCGGTGCAGGTTTCGAACGGCGCGACCGGGCAGGCGGCGTCGGCCGAAGAAGCCTCGTCATCCATGGAGGAGATGGTCTCGAATATCAAACAGAACGCCGACAACGCGCAGCAGACCGACAAAATCGCCACGAAATCGGCCAAGGATGCGCAGGAGAGCGGCAAGTGCGTACTGGAGGCGGTGGGGGCGATGAAGGAAATCGCCAGCAAGATCTCGATCATCGAGGAGATCGCGCGGCAGACGAACCTGCTGGCGTTAAACGCGGCCATCGAGGCGGCGCGCGCCGGCGAACACGGAAAGGGCTTCGCGGTAGTGGCCGCGGAGGTGCGCAAGCTGGCGGAGCGCAGCCAGAAGGCGGCGGGCGAGATCAATACGCTTTCGGGGACCACGGTAAAGGTATCCGAGAAAGCCGGCGAGATGCTGGACAAGCTGGTGCCCGATATCCAGAAGACGGCGGAGCTGGTGCAGGAAATCACGGCGGCCAGCAAGGAACAGGATACCGGCTCGGAACAGATCAATAAGGCGCTGCAGCAACTCGAGAAGGTGATCCAGCAGAACGCGTCGGCGGCCGAAGAAATGGCGTCCACGACGGAGGAACTGACGGGGCAATCCGATCAACTGGTGGGTGCGCTTGGATTCTTCCGCACGGGCGACGCGGGCCAGGCTCCGGCTGCCCGGCCGGCGGGGGCGCGGCCCGCTTCATCGCTGGCCAAGCTCCAGGAGGCAGTTGGCCATGGCGTTGGCGCGGCGGCTTCGAAGAGGCCGGCCAAGTCCGGAGTGGCCCTGAAGATGAGGGAGACGGGCGACCGGATCGATAAGGAATTCGAGCGCTTCTAGAGACGCTGAGGCGCGGGTCTTGCGGGGCGCGCGCCTCAGGCTCAAAACGCGAAAGGAAGACAAACATGAGCGTTACCGAAATCACCGATACGCGACAGTACCTCACCTTCAAGCTGGGCGACGAGGTGTTCGCAACCGACGTCTCCAAGGTGCGGGAAGTGCTCGATTTCACGACCATCACCAAGATTCCGCGTACGCCCGACTTCATGAGCGGCGTGATCAATCTTCGCGGCAATGTGGTGCCGGTGGTTGACCTGCGGCTGTGCTTTGAAATGTCGAAGACGGAAAAGACGGTCAACACATGCATCGTAGTAGTGGAGATGGTGCTGGAGGGCGAATCGACCGTGATTGGCGCTCTGGCGGATTCGGTGGAGGAGGTGATCGACCTGGAGCCGGATCAGATTGAGCCTCCGCCGAAGATCGGCACGCAGATCCGGACGGACTTTATCAAGGGCATGGGGAAGCGCGACGGGCAATTCATCATGATCCTCGATATTGACCGCGTGTTTTCCGCCGAGGAGTTGTCGGCGGTGCGCGGCGCGGAAGGCAACAAGCCCCTGGCCGAAGTACACGCCTGAGGGGACGCGGGGCCCGGCTGGCCGCGGCCCCGCTTTCAACCACGCCATGAATAACGGGAACGAGGGGCTGTCCAAAGCGGACTTCGAGAGGCTGCGCGCGCTGATCTACGACGAATCCGGCATCAACTTGAGTCCGGAGAAGAAGACGATGATGGAGATCCGGATCAGGCGGCGGTTGCACAGCCTGGGGATTGGGTCGTTCGGCGAGTATTGCGACCGGGTGTTCGCGCACGGCGGGCGGAAAGACGAGATCGTGCTGCTGATCGACGTGATCACCACCAACAAGACGGATTTCTTTCGCGAGGCGGGGCACTTCGACTATCTGGTGTCACGGGCGCTGCCGGACCTGGCTGCGTTGAAGGGCATGGCGCGGAAGTCGCTGGTATGGAGCGCAGGCTGCTCGACGGGGGAGGAGCCGTATACGCTGGCGATAGTTCTGAGCGAATACGCGCAACAGCGCGCGGGCTTTCGGTTTAGCGTGCTGGCCACCGATATCAGCACCACCGTGTTGCGCAAGGCGGCCGATGGCATATTCAAGGCAGATGTGGTCAAACCGGTTTCGCCGGACCTCCGGCGAAAATATTTCATGCACAGCCGCGATCCGGAATCGGATTTGCTGCGGGTGGTTCCGGAAGTGCGGGCGCTGGTGGAATTTCGGCGCGTCAACTTCATGGATGCGGACTTCGGGCTGGCCGAGGCGCCGGAAATCATCTTCTGCCGCAACGTCATCATTTACTTCGACCGCCCCACGCAGGTGCGGCTTCTCGAGAAGCTGACGCGGCAGCTTGCGCCGGGCGGGTACTTCTTCGCGGGCCATTCGGAATCGATTCAAGGCATGGACTTGCCGCTGGTTCCGGTTGCGCCGGCGGTCTATAGGAAGCCGGGATGACGGAATCGGGGCTGATCTTGCCGGACCTCAATCTGCAGCCGGGAGAGCTATACCTGGCGCGGGGGCCGGCCATCCTGCGAACGATTCTGGGATCGTGCGTCGGCATCACCTTTTGGAGCGCGCGGCTGGGCGCGGGCGCGCTGTGCCACGGCGTTTTGCCGAAAAGCCCGCCGGAACGGCCCGGCGGATTCAACCTGGCCGAGGCGTGCCGCTACGTGGACTTCAGCATTCGCCAC
This sequence comes from uncultured Solibacteraceae bacterium, assembly GCA_964457555.1. GTDB lineage: Bacteria > Acidobacteriota > Terriglobia > Bryobacterales > Bryobacteraceae > BOG-224. The sequence continues at coordinate 28,926 of CAYWHA010000006.1, read as the reverse complement.
CTGGCGCGGCAATTCGACGCTCTGGGGGCGGACCGGCGGGACCTGGAGGTGAAATTGTTTGGGGGCGCGGACGTTCTTCCCGTGGCGGGAACGCCCCGCAGCAAACCCACCGTGGGCGCACAGAATTGCAGGGCTGCGGAAGAGGTCCTGGCGGAGGAAGGATTCAGGGTGTCCGCATCCGACGTGGGCGGAACCCGCGGCCGGAGGATTCACTTCCACACGGGGACTGGTGAAGTGCTGCTGCACCGGCTAGGCGTCTGGAGCGACCCGCGCGTGCAAACCGATTTCGCGAGCGCGGAGGACCGGAGGATAACGCCATGAGCCAGCCGCGAATTCGAGTCCTGATCGTGGACGATTCGGCGGTGGTTCGCCAGACGCTGAGCGATGTGTTGTCGGGAGATCCGGGGATTGAGGTAATGGGAACGGCCAGCGATCCGTTTGTCGCGGCCGAGCGGATGAGCGAGCAAACGCCGGACGTGATCACGCTGGACATTGAGATGCCCCGCATGGACGGCCTGACGTTCCTGCAGAAGATTATGTCGCAGCACCCGATTCCGGTGGTGATTTGCTCCACGCTGGCCGAGAAAGGGGCGCAGAGCACGCTCAAAGCGCTTGAGTACGGGGCGGTGGAGATTATCGCCAAGCCGCGGGTGGGAACGAGGCAATTCCTGGAGGAGTCGCGCACGATTCTGTGCGAGGCGGTGAAGTCGGCGGCGGGGGCCCGGTTGCGCGCTCCCAGGAAGGCGGTGGAGCCGAAGCTCACGGCCGACGCTATCCTGCCGCGCGCCAGGAGCGCGATGCTCGAAACCACGGAGAAGGTTGTGGTGGTGGGCGCGTCGACGGGCGGGACGGAGGCGCTGCGGGCGCTGCTCGAGCCGATGCCTCCGGACGCGCCCGGAATGGTGATTGTGCAGCACATGCCCGAAGTATTCACGCGGGCGTTCGCGAACCGTTTGGACAGCCTGTGCCAAATCTCCGTGAAGGAGGCCGAAGCCAACGACACGGTGCTGCGCGGACGGGCGCTGATTGCGCCGGGGAATCGCCACACGCTGCTCAAGCGCAGCGGCGCGCGATACTACGTGGACATTAAGGACGGACCGCTGGTGTCGCGGCACCGTCCCTCGGTGGACGTGCTGTTTCGTTCGGCGGCGCGGTACGCGGGACCGAACGCGGTGGCGGCGATCTTGACGGGGATGGGCGACGATGGCGCGCGGGGGATGTTGGAAATGAAGGAGGCCGGCGCCGCCACGATTGCGCAGGATGAGGCAACTTCGGTAGTTTTCGGAATGCCCAATGAGGCGATTAAGAGAGGCGCGGTGAATGCGGTTCTGCCGCTGGAGGCGATTGCGCGGGCGATTTTGGCGTATGCAAGGTGAAGGGCTGGGGCGTACGGAAGGGGCGGGCCGCCTTCGGCGGCTTGGCAGGCGAAAGCGCCTGCCCCACGGCGGTGGACGAAGTGTCAGTTGGGCCGGAAGAACGCCGGCATGCCCTGAGGGCCCCCGGCCGGCGTCGCAGGCTGGAAGCCTACGCCACGGGACAGGTTGTCGGGTGGCAAGCGAAGAAGGCAGGGACCCACGAACGGCGTGGGTACCCGGGTCCGTCCCACCAAAGAAGGCAGACCAGGAGGTCCGCCCCACCCGGCTCAGGAGCCTTCGGCCGAGAGGAGTAAATCCAGGAACGACTGGGTGGCGGCGTTGAACTTCTTGCGGCGGCGGTGCAGGACGCCGACGGGGCGGTGGAGGTCGGGGGCGTGCAGTTTCACGGCCACCAGGCGGCCTTGCGCGATCTCGGCCTGCATGGTGCGCGCGGGCAGGATGCTGATGCCGGAGCCGAGCGCGACGGCTTCCTTGATGGTCTGGATGTTATCGAAGTGCATGGCCATGTTGACGCCGGCGCCGTTGGTGCGGAGGAATTTGTCGAGCTCGCGGCGGATGGAGAGATCTTCGTCGAAACCGATGAAGTCCTGGCCGTTGAGATCGCCGGGCCAGACTTCGTCTTTGGCCGCGAAGGGGTGGGCCGGCGGAACCGCGACCTGCATCTCCTCCTTGCGCCAGGGAATGGCGGCGATGTCGCGGCTGGCCGCCGGATAGCTTACGAGCCCGAGGTCTGCGGTTTCGTCGCGCACCGAATCGTAGACTTTGTCGGGACGCTCATACTCGACATGAAGATGGGCGGCGGGGTGGCGCACGCCGAAGGACTCCTGCAGCCGGCTCATTTCGGAAAGGCCGATGGAATAAATGGAGGCTACGCGCACGGTTCCCTCGACGCCGCCCTTCAAGTCTTCGAGCGCGCGCGAGAACTCCTCCTGGCGGCGGAGAACTTCGCGGCAAAAGTCGTAATACAGTCTTCCGGCGGGAGTTAACTCGAGCGGGCGGCGGCCGCGGTCGAACAGGGCGACGCCCATGCGGCGTTCCACCTCCCGGACGTGCTGGCTAGCCGCGGACTGGCTGACCTGGCAGTGAGCGGCCCCCTTGCTCATGCTCTTGGCATTGCCTATCTCTCTGAAAAGACGCAGTTCCCACAGAGTCACGAAGCAATCATAACATAAACAAAACTAATAGTATATGGTTTTTAGTTCCCTATTGCCTAATACTGTAAAAAGATGTTACACTTTCCCCTAAGGCGAATTGCCGTTCCCATGAACCTGCGGCCGGATTACCATCCTGGCTTGCGGATTCCCGAGCGATCCTAATGAGCGATCCCACTGTGATTACCGGTCTACCCGAAGCCCAAGGGCTTTACGATCCGCGCAACGAGCACGACGCCTGTGGAATCGGCTTCGTCGCGAACATCAAAGGCCAGCGCTCTCACGACGTCATCGCAAAGGGCATACAGGTCCTGGTCAACCTGACGCACCGCGGCGCATGCGGGTGCGACCCGGAAACGGGCGACGGCGCGGGAGTGCTCATCCAGATTCCACACCGGTTCTTTGCGCGCGAATGCCCTCGGCTCGGATTCACGCTGCCGGCGGTGGGGGAATATGGCGTCGGCATGATGTTTCTGCCGGTGGAACCGCACGCGCGCTTGCAGTGCGAGGGCATGGTGGAGCGCATCGTGCGGGAGGAAGGCCTGACGGTGCTCGGTTGGCGGGACACGCCCATCGACGGCTCGGCGATCGGCCGCGTGGCGCGCGTGTCGCAGCCGTACATTCAGCAGATCTTCGTGGCGCGCGCGAAGGGCATGACGCCCGACCAGTTGGAGCGCAAGCTCTACGTGGTGCGCAAGCGCGCCGAAGCCGAGGCGGCGGCATCGGATGGGCCGGCGAAGGAATTTTTCTATATCCCTTCGTTCTCCGGGCGGACCATCGTTTATAAGGGTCTACTGCTGGCGCCGCAGATTGCGCGGTTCTATCCGGAGCTGGGGGACCCCGACGTGGTGAGCGCCCTGTGCCTGGTGCACCAGCGCTTCTCGACGAACACGTTTCCGACGTGGCAGCTTGCGCACCCGTATCGCTATGTGGCGCACAATGGCGAAATCAATACGCTGCGCGGGAACGTGAACTGGATGCACGCGCGGCAGTCGGTGCTGGCCTCGCCGCTGTTCGGCGACAGCCTCAAGAAGCTGTTCCCGATCATTCAGCCGGGCGGCAGCGATTCCGCGAATTTCGATAACGCGCTCGAGTTGCTGCTGATGGCCGGCCGTTCGCTGCCGCACGCGGTGGCCATGCTGATCCCGGAGGCGTGGGCCAAAAATCCGTACATGAACCCGCAGAAACGGGCGTTCTACGAATATCACGCTTCCCTGATGGAGCCGTGGGACGGTCCGGCCGCCATCGCGTTTACAGACGGCCGCTCGATCGGCGCCACGCTCGACCGCAACGGCTTGCGGCCGGCGCGTTACCTGGTGACCAAGGACGGCCTGGCGGTGATGGCGTCGGAGGCCGGCGTGCTGCCGGTGGCGCCCGAGGACGTGCTGCTCAAGGGCCGGCTGCAGCCCGGTAAAATGCTGCTGGTGGATACGGTCGAGGGCCGCATTGTTTCGGACCGTGAGATCAAGCGGAGCCTATACGGACGGAATCCCTATCAGCTTTGGATCAAGGAAAACCAGCTCACGCTGGACCAGCTTCCCGACCCGCCGCGGGAGCACGGCACGGATGAGGCGACGCTGATCGGGCGGCAGCGCTCCTTCGGCTACACCGAGGAAGACCTCAAGATGATTTTGGGGCCGATGGCGGAAAAGGGCGAGGAACCGATCGGCTCGATGGGATCGGATACGCCGCTGGCGTGCCTTTCCGACCGGCCACAGTTGTTGTTCCACTATTTCAAGCAGCTTTTCGCGCAGGTGACCAATCCGCCGATCGACCCGATTCGCGAAGAGATGGTGATGTCGCTCACCAGCTATATCGGCACGGAGCGGAACATCCTGGACGAAACGCCGCGGCACTGCCACACGCTGAAGCTGCCCGATCCGATTCTGACGAACCACGATCTGGAAAAGCTGCGGCGCGTTTCGACGGGCGATTTCCTGGCGACTACGCTGCCCACGCTGTTCGCGGTGGAAGACGATGGCAAAGGGCTGGAGCGGGCGCTTTCGCAACTGTGCCGGCGCGCGTCGCTGGCCATACAATCCGGCTATACGCTGTTGATCCTCTCGGATCGCGGCGTGGACCAGGAGTGGGCGCCGATACCGAGCCTGTTGGCGCTGGCCGCGGTTCACAATCACCTGGTGCGCGAGGAAACGCGGACGCAGGTGGCGCTGATTGTGGAATCGGGCGAGCCGCGCGAGACCATGCACTTCGCGTTGCTGATCGGCTACGGGGCGAGCGCGGTGAATCCTTATTTGGCGCTGGAGACGGTGGGACAGGCCGGCGCGGAGAAGTTCATCAAGGCGATCAACAAGGGCTTGTTGAAGACCTTCTCCAAGATGGGCATTTCCACGCTGCAAAGCTACCGCGGGGCGCAGGTTTTCGAAGCGATCGGACTGGACCGGCGGGTGGTGGATAAGTACTTCACGGGGACGGTTTCGCGCATTGAGGGAATCGGCCTGGACGTGATTGCGCAGGAGGCCGTCCTGCGGCACAACCACGCGTATCGCCCCATGGCGGAATCGGAGGCGGACCTTGCGGCGGGCGGCGATTATCAATACCGGGTGGGCGGCGAATATCACCTGATCAACCCGCAGACCATCGCCAAGCTGCAACACGCGGTGCGGCAGAAAAACTTCCAGACCTTCCAGGAGTACGCCGATCTTATCGACCGGCAGAACACACAGCTATGCACGCTGCGCGGGCTGCTGGAGCTGAAGACCTCGGCCGAGCCGGTTCCGCTGGAGGAAGTGGAGCCAGCGCAGGAGATTGTGAAGCGCTTCGCGACGGGCGCCATGTCGTTCGGCTCGATTTCCAAGGAAGCGCACGAGACGCTGGCCATCGCGATGAACCGCATGGGGGCGCGCTCCAACACGGGCGAGGGTGGGGAAGACGAGGAACGCTTCGGGGACCTGCGCCGCAGCGCGGTGAAGCAGGTGGCGTCGGGGCGGTTCGGAGTGACGGCGAATTACCTGGTGAACGCGGACGATTTGCAGATCAAGATGGCGCAGGGCGCGAAGCCGGGCGAGGGCGGGCAGCTACCGGGCCACAAGGTGGATAAGACCATCGCGCGGGTGCGCCATTCGATACCGGGCGTGGGCCTGATTTCGCCGCCGCCGCACCACGATATTTACTCGATTGAAGACTTGGCGCAGTTGATCTACGACCTCAAGAACGTGAACCCCTCGGCGCGCATTTCGGTCAAGCTGGTGGCGGAAGTGGGAGTGGGCACGGTGGCCGCGGGCGTGGCTAAGGCGCACGCGGATGTAGTGCTGATATCGGGCGATTCGGGCGGGACGGGCGCCTCACCGCTCAGTTCCATACGCCACGCCGGCATCCCGTGGGAATTGGGGCTGGCCGAGACGCACCAGGTGCTGGTGATGAACGATCTGCGCGGGCGCATTCGCGTGCAGACAGATGGCAAGCTGCAGACGGGGCGCGACGTGGCGATCGCCGCGCTGCTGGGGGCCGAGGAGTTCGGCTTCTCTACGGCGCCGCTGGTGTCCATGGGCTGCGTGATGATGCGCAAGTGCCACCTGAATACCTGTCCGGTGGGCATTGCGACGCAAGACCCGGTGCTGCGCGCGAGGTTTAGCGGTTCGCCCGAGAACGTGATCAACTTCTTCTTCTTCATTGCGGAGCAGGTGCGCCAATACATGGCGAGCATGGGATTCCGCACGTTCGATGAGATGGTGGGGCGGGTGGACATGCTGGAACCGCGCGCCGCGCAGGACCACTGGAAGGCCAAGGGGCTGGACCTTTCGACGATACTCTACAACCCGCCGGCGCCGAGCCGCATTGCGCGACGGTGCGTCCAGGCGCAAGACCACGGTTTGAAGAGCGCGCTGGACCATGAGTTGATCGACCTCTCGCGGCCGGCGCTGGAACGGCTGGCGCCTGTCGATGTGCGCTTGCCGATTCGCAACGTACATCGCACCGTGGGCGCAATGCTTTCAGGCGAGATTGCGCGGCGTTACGGGTCGGCCGGACTGCCCGCGGATACCATACGGTTCCGCTTCAACGGCTCGGCCGGACAGAGCTTCGGCGCGTTTCTGGCGAAGGGCGTGACGCTCGAACTGGAGGGCGAGGCCAACGATTACATCGGGAAGGGGCTGTCCGGGGGGAAACTGATTGTTTATCCGCCGCGGGCCTCCACGTTCGTTCCCGAAGAGAATATTCTGATCGGCAACGTCGCGCTTTACGGCGCCACGGCCGGCGAAGCGTACATCAACGGCGTGGCCGGCGAGCGCTTTGCGGTGCGCAATTCCGGCGCGACGGCGGTAGTGGAAGGTCTGGGCGACCACGGCTGCGAGTACATGACGCGCGGGCTGGTGGTGGTGCTGGGGAAGTGCGGGCGCAATTTCGCGGCCGGCATGAGCGGCGGCCTGGCATTCGTGCTGGACGAGAAAGGCGATTTCGCCGAGAAGCGCTGCAACACGGCCAGCGTGGCCATGGAGCCTGTGCTCGAAGGCGAGAAAGACGCGCAGCTTCTTTTTGCGCTGATCGCGCGGCACGTAGCCGCCACGGAGAGCCCGCTGGGCCGGCGGATTCTGGAGAACTGGGAACAGACCCTGCCGAAATTCCTGAGGGTCTTTCCGCACGAGTACCGGCGCGCGCTTGACGCTGGAGAGAGCGTGGGCCACGCGGTGGACTTGACGTTGCCACCCGGCGTGAGCCAGCCTGCCGCGGCGATGCAGCCGGCCGGAGATTGAATCATGATTGCGGAAATGCGAGCAGCCGGACAAGAGATCGGCAGGCGAATCGCCTGCCCCACTGGATTGAGCAATGGGTAAAGTCACTGGTTTTCTCGAACACCCGCGTGAGACCGCCGAGCGCCGTCCGGTCGCCGAACGCATCCAGGACTGGCTTGAAGTCTACCTGCCGTTCCCGGAGGAGAGCGCTCGCACGCAGGGCGCACGCTGCATGGATTGCGGCGTTCCCTTCTGCCACACGGGCTGCCCGCTGAACAACGTCATTCCGGATTGGAACGACCTGGCGTATCAGGGCCGGTGGCACGGGGCCATACGACGCCTGCACGCCACCAACAACTTTCCCGAATTCACCGGGCGCATTTGTCCGGCCCCCTGCGAGACGGCTTGCGTGCTGGGCATCAACGCTCCGCCGGTGAGCATCCGGCAAATGGAAAAAGCGATTGCGGACCGCGGCTTCGAAGAGGGATTCATCAAGCCTGAGCCGCCCGCTGCGCTCACCGGCAAGCGCGTGGCGGTGGTCGGGTCCGGGCCGGCCGGACTGGCTGCCGCGCAGCAACTGGCGCGGGCCGGGCATAGCGTGACGGTCTTCGAGAAGAACGACCGCTTCGGCGGGCTGCTGCGCTACGGCATTCCGAATTTCAAGATGGAGAAGCATTTGATCGACCGCCGTCTGGAGCAGATGCGCGCCGAAGGAGTGAAATTTCAGCCCAACGCGCACGTGGGCGGCAACGTTCCGGTGGAAGATCTGCGCAAGGAATTCGACGCCATCCTGATGGCGGGCGGCGCGGAACATCCTCGCGATCTCCCGATTCCGGGCCGGGAGCTGCGGGGGATTCATTTCGCGATGGATTTCCTGCCGCAGCAGAACCGGCGCAACCAGGGCGACACGGTTCCGGAAGCGGAAGCAATACTGGCCACCGGGCGGCGCGTGGTGATCATTGGCGGCGGCGATACGGGCGCGGATTGCCTGGGCACGAGCCATCGCCAAGGGGCTCGGTCGGTGACTCAGTTCGAGCTGCTGCCTAAGCCGCCCGACGAGCGTTCGCCCTCCACGCCGTGGCCCCTATGGCCGATGCAACTGCGCGTGGAAAGCTCACACGAGGAAGGCGGCGTCCGCGATTGGAGCGTTTCCACCGTGAAATTCACCGGCGATGAAAACGGCTGCGTCAAGCAATTGCACGCCGTGCGCGTGGGCCCGCCGCCGAACTTCGCGCCCATGCCCGGCACGGAGTTCACGCTGGATGTGGACCTGGCGCTGCTGGCGATGGGCTTTCTGGGCCCCGTGAAGAACGGCATGATCGGCCAACTCGGCGTGCAACTGGACGCGCGAGGCAACGTTTCGACCGATGGAAACCAGATGACCTCGGTCCCCGGAGTTTTCGCGGCCGGCGACATGCGCCGCGGACAATCGCTGGTGGTGTGGGCCATCGCCGAGGGGCGCAAGGCGGCGCAGGGCATCGACCGGTATCTGAGGGACGACGCCCCTTCGCGGTAACGCGGGCGCAGCCGCTACTTCTTCTTCGGCTTGTCTTTCGGCTTCGGGCCGACGGGCTTGCCGGCGAAGATCGAGAGATCCACAGAATCGGCCATGACGGCGTAGCCCGCGTCGCTCGGGTGCAGATGATCGCCGGCGTGCATGTCGGCGCGGAATTCCTTGGGGTTCGCCGGGTCGCGCACGGCGGCGTCGAAATCCACCACCGCGTCGAACGCGCCGCTGGTGCGTATCCAATCGTTGACGGCGGAGCGTATGGCTTCCCCGGCGTCGCTGTAGTAGCCGGCGCCGCCGTAAGGCGTGAGGGTGCAGCCAGCCACCTTGATGCCGTGCATGTGGGACCGCTCGACGAGCTGCCCGAGCGCGCCAATCAGGTCGGCCGCGGTGAGCGGGCCGCCGCCTCTGGCGAGGGCGCCGATATCGTTGATGCTTTCGAGAATCATGAGCCACTCGACGCCGGGTTCGCTCAGCACATCGCGGTCGAAGCGCGCGATGGCGCTGGTCCCGGCGCCGTCCTTCAGCACCTGATTTCCGGAGATGCCTTCATTCACGATGGCAAACCTGGCAGTGTCTTTGTTGGCCTGCAACCGGGCGGCCAGCAGCGCAGGCCACATGCGGTCGGCATTCGGCGTGGAAAGAGCGCCATCGGTAATCGAGTCTCCCAGCGCGACGATGGTCGCGGCCTTGGCCGGCGCCAGCACATCGATGCTTGCGAGAAAGTAATACGATTGCACCTTGGCCGCATCGGCAATGGCGGCCTGGCCGGTGAAGTCTCCGGCCTGCGAAATATAGGTGGTGTGCAGGCCCAGCGAGTGCGACGTGGGCGGCCCGGTGTCCGTGGGGAAGTAGAGGCTCACGGCGAGGTCCGCCAGCTTTGGCACGTCGAGATCCACGGGGTCGCTGACCGTCAAGACCCCGGGCCGGAGGGTGCAGGTGGGCTTGCCGCCGAACGTGAGCGGGCGATCCGACCCCGCGACGATTTCGGAATCCTTGGCGCGAAGGGCGATGTGCGCGGCGCCCACGGTCACCACCGGCGCGTTAACGGCGTCTGACAGCTCGATTCGCACGCGCTTCCCCGCGATGCTGGCATGCGCGATCATGCGCACGGTTTGATTATCGAAACGGGCGCCGGGACTGGGAGGCGGAGTGGCCGGCGGCACGGGCGCGACCGGAGTTGGCGTGGGCGGCGCTCCGCGGCCCGCCGGCGGGGCAGGACGCACAGCCTGCTGCGCCGTGGCCCAGGTGACCACCCAGTGTTCCTGGTCCTTCTTAGTCTGCGCCTGAGAAAGGGCGCAACAGATCAATGGCAAGAGAATCCATAGTCGCTTCATGGGCGTGTTCCTTTATGCGGGACAACTCTCAATCTTAACGGAAAGGCGTTGCGGGCGTACAATGGATGCGCGTGAGCATCGACGATTTGCCTGGTCTCAGGAGGAAGAAATGCGGTGCGTGATCGCATTGGCGGTGAGCGCGTTTTTGCCGGTGGCTGCGGGCGCGGCCGATGGCCCGACTTTCGAAGTGGCTTCCGTCAAGATCGCGGGGCCGGAGACACCGTCATCGGACAAGGTGACCGGAGGCCCGGGAACGGGGGATCCTGGACGGTTTCATGCTCCGCACATCGCTATGTTCGCTCTGCTGACGCGAGCATTTGGAGTTGACCCGGATCAGATCAAGGGCCCCGGATGGCTAACCTCGATGGGACAGCCGCTTTACGATATCGATGCGATCATGCCGGCCCATGCCACGACCGAGCAGTTCCAGAGGATGCTCCAGAACCTGTTGATCGAGCGTTTTCATCTGGTGTTTCGCCGTGAGACTCGCAATTTTCCGGGTTACGAGTTGGTCGTGGACAAGGGTGGTCCGAAGATCAAGGAGGTGACTAGCGAATCGAACTCGGAGGAGTTCGATCCAAAGGCTGCTGCGCGCGCGCCTAAGGGCGATGACAGTTTTCCGGCGGTACACGGTTCGTTCACGATGATGATGGTGAAGCCTGCTCTTGGTCCAGGCAGGGAGCGGACGAAGTACTCCGAGCAGAGCATGGCGGAGTTTGCGAAGGATCTCGGCCGGTTGATCGCGGCAGCAAAAGGGTTGGGACCGCTCGATAGCCATCCGCGCGTGCTCGATAAGACAGGTATGCCTGGGAAATACACATTCGTTTTGGCGTGTCTCAACCCATACGCAGCCTTGTCGGCCGGGGCCGGCGCCAGCTCCGCCTTGAGCGCGAGCGACCCCGCCGATGCGGACGATGTATTCGCGGCCGTCAGGAAACAGCTTGGATTGAGAATTGACAAGACCGCCGACGTGCCGGGCGACGTCATTATCGTGGAAAGCGTGGATAAGACTCCGACTGAGAATTGATCGAAACCGTTCATGCCGGGCGAGAATGATCCGGAAGAAGAAGGCAGGCCAGGAGGCCCGCCCCACCCAGCACCGGATAACAGGTGAACGGCTGGTCCGCTACGACCTGCCAGTACGGCATATATTCCTGTTGCTCGACGCCGCCTTCGATGGCGAAGCGCAACGGCTCGCCGGGCTTCTGGCGCAGGCGCTTGGGCAGGTCCTCGGGCGCGACGGGGATCACGGCGCCGCCCGCCGCGTCCACTCCGCCTACCAGCGCCATCAGGATGGGACCGTATTCGAGCGCGTATTGTTCCTGGCCTGCGACGCGATCCACGCCGGCGTAGCGCGTGAGACGGAAATCCATCGGCAACGTGAATGAGATGGAGTCGCCCTGTTTCCAAACGCGGTCCAACGCCACGTAGGAGCCCGCTTTGCCGGTGGCGGCGGCGGAGCCGTTGACGCGGATCGGCATGTCTCTGGCGGCCCAGGCCGGAACCCGCACGCGGAGCCGGGCGCGCACCGGGCGGGACACGGAGAGCCGCAGTTCGACATCCGGGTGGAACGGGAAGTCCGTGGCCATGCGCAGTTGCAGCGATTGCCCGGCCTGTTGCCAGACGATGGTGGAGGCGGCGAACAGGTTGACGTAGATGCCGTCCGCGGCCAGCGTATAGATGAACTCCGGCATGGCCCCCAACAGGCGCGTGCCCTGGCCTTCGCAGCACGTGTTCATATTCATTCCCTGGTTCCCGATGCGGTTGGCCTTGCGGCCCACCAGGGACGCGGTATAGCGTATGCCTTCCGCGCCGGCCTGATTCGCCAGCGCCACGTTGTAGATAGACTTTTCGATTTCGTTCGCGTACTTCTCACGCTCCGGATCGAGCGCGTGAAGGCGCTGGTTGAGGAAGGACCAGAAGGAACTGCCGCAAAGCTCGCCGGTCTTGGCATGCAGCCGGTAGGAAGACGGCGGATAGGCGCTTTCCTCACAAATAGCGATGGAGCCGCCGGCGTGCTCCCACTTATCGTGGTACAGGTCCCATCCGCCCATCACGGCGTCCAGGTACCGCTTTTCGCCGGTGGCGCGGTAGAGGTCCATGTAGGCTTCGAGGTCGGTAATCAGGTAGCAATGCGGCCGGTCATAGGGATACTGCCAGATGGCGGCGTCCTCGCGGCGGGCCAACTGCGCCAGCCAGTAATCCTCCTGGAAATAGCGTTGCAGGACCTGTAGATCCTCGGGCTTGCCGGCAGGGGTGTGGTACATGCGGGCATTGGCAATCATGCCCTGCACGCCTTGCGTGGCGCCGCGCAACAGTTTGGGGAGGTACGGGCAACGGTCGAACCAGTCGTAGTATCCGCGCAGCAGGCCGAAGGCGTCCGGGTTGCCGGCGTAACCCGCTTCGATCAGGCCGTGAGTGAGCCAGGCGCGGGTGTAAGCGCCCCGTTCGGAGTAGAAGATGGTGTCTTCCGGGTAGGCCATGATGTAGCCGTTGGGCTGGCGGCACTCGGCGATTCCCGCGACAATGGCGTTTAGGCGGGCGCGCAGTTCGGGATGGTCGGTCCAGCGAAGCGAGTTGCCGGCGCCCATCAGGAAGCGGCCCGCATTGGAGCCTGCCAGATCGGTTTGCCAGAACTTATCGGGCTCGCGCAACCCGGCGGGGCTGGGCTTGCCTGCGCGGTCGCGAAACTCCTTCAACATCTCATCCACGGTGAAGGAACCCAGCAGATAGCCGATGTTGTTGTCGAAAGCGGCCTTGAGCAGGCCGTCTTCCAGGCGCACTCCACCGCGGGGAATCCGGACGCGCGGAGCAGGCGGCTTCCAGGTCCGGGGCGCGGTGACGTTCGCGGGATTGTCGGTGACCGTGGTTTCGCCTTGCGGCCTCGGCGGACGCGTGAGCGGGGTGACGCCCAGATCGCCCTTGTTCGAATCGGCGACGGGGCGGCCTTCGGCGGCATCCTTGCCATCGGAAAGCGCGTCTATTTTGGCGAGCGAAAAGCCGTATCGCGGCGCCCTGCCGCCCGAGGACTTGAGCTGGGTGACCGTGACTCGCACATACCGGCCAACGGCGCCCCCGGCACGGAAGGCGCAAATGCGATCGGCCGGATCGGGGTAATCGGCGCCGGTCTCATCGACGATTGGCACTGCCGTCAGGAAGCGGGCATCGTCCGAAATCTGGATGCGGAAGCGCAGCGGGAAGCCTTGGCTACGCTGACCCATCCAATTGAGCTTGGGATAGAGCTTGACGGCATCCACCTTGCGGGAGGATCCGAGATCCACCTGAACCCAACAGGGTTGGCCGGGGCGATCGGAAAGAGGGGAGTCGTAGCCGGCGCCGGTAGGCTGTGCGATTCGGTCGTCCGCGGCGGGTGTGGCTTGCGCATCCAGGCGGGGCGCTGCAGCGGCCAGGAGCGCCGCGCCGAGGAAATCCCGTCTGTGCATGTGCGACCTCCCGCCGGGGTAAAGCACTAGAGTATCGCGATAGCGAAGCTCCGTCGAATCCCGCTCCTGCAAAAGGGTATGCGTTTCGCGGCCATGCGTTTCCGGGCCATGCGTTTCCCGGCAACCGAAGGGCCTCCCGAACCGTCTATAATGGCAACACCGGACAAGGGATGCAGGACCACGAAGCTCAGAACGACGCGACCGCCCGGGAACTCCTCTGCGAGCCGGCACCTCTCGGTCCGGGCTTCCGGGCGGTCCTCGCGTGGGTTCGCGACCTGGCCATCTCGGCCGTGATTGCGGTTGTCCTGATCATCTTCGTATACCAGCCGGTCAAAGTCGAAGGCACGAGCATGGCGCCGTCGCTTAAGGACCAGGAGCGGATCTTCATCGAAAAGTTCACGTACCGCTTTGGCCTGGGCGGTATCGAGCGGGGAGATACGGTGGTTTTCCGGTATCCGCTAGACCCTACGAAATCGTACATCAAGAGAGTGGTCGGCACGCCGGGCGACCGTATCAGAATCGACGCGGGCCAGGTGTACGTGAACGGGCGCGCGCTGCGGGAGGACTACGTGGCCGACCGGGACCGGGTTTCCTGGCCATCCCCGCCGGAGTCGTTTCGGGACCGTACGGTACCGTCGGGCAAGTATTTCGTCCTGGGGGATAACCGCATGTTTTCGAGCGACAGCCGGTCGTGGGGCTTCGTCCCCCGTGAGAACATTTACGGTAAGGCGGTTTTCGCTTATTGGCCTTTGGACCAGGTGGGACGGCTCAGATAAGGGCAAGACGGTACACGGCCGAGACGGAAATCAGAGGAGTAGCGGGGTAGGGTAACCTTCAGCAGGGCAAACTGAGGGGACCACTGGATTGCCGCGTAGGAAAGTACGCTACGCGGCTGCCAGCGATTTACAACTGGAGCGCGCCACGCGTTACTTCTGTGTGGTGGAGTCGGTCTTCTTCCCCTTCGATTTCACGGTGGTCTTTTCGGTGGTCTTCTTGGCCTTGGCGACCGTTTTCTCGGTGGTTGACTTCTTCGACTTGGTGGTTTTCGTGCTAGTGGTCTTGTCGGGCGTGGTAGCCGGTACCTGGGCGATCATCGCCGTTGCGCCGAGCATCGACAGGCCAAGCAAAATGGTCATCAGTTTCTTCATTGCGTTTCTCCTGGTGCGTGGACGATATCTCTCGTCTGTAGCTATGATAAGGACCTGCACATGAACCCTCTCTTAAGCGGCAATTAAAATGGGTTCATCTGGTGTCCGGCCACTAAGAAATATCGAGACGTAATCAACGGGCGGGAGCGTTCGGGAGGGCAAACTGGAGAGGAACACTGGATTGCCGCGTAGGATCGCTACGCGGCTTGCCAGCGACAAACAACTGGAACGCGCGAAGCGCTACTACTTGGTGGTGTCCTTCTTTGCTTTCTTGGGGGCCTTCTTCGCTGTGGAGTCTGTCTTCGCGGAGGTGTCTTTCTTCGCGGCGGTGGTCTTCTTGGGGGCCTTCTTCGCGGGGGCGGTCTTGTCGGCCGGGGCCGCGGGCGGCGCCTGGGCGATCATCGCAGTTGCGCCGAGGAAGGACAGGGCGAGCATTGCTGTCATCAGTTTTTTCATTGGGGCTTCTCCTTATTTACCGTCGACGAGTTCTCTCGTCTGAATTCATAATAAGGACCTGCACATGAAGCCTCTCTTAAGCAGCAATTAAAATCGGTTCATCTGCCCAGTCACACGGAATTGGAAAACAAACGCAAAGAAACATCGCCTTAACAGTGAATCAGTTAGAGAAAGTCCGAGCCGCGGCGAGGGGAGCCCGCGAGGCGCCGCACTGGTAGATTGAAATCGGATGAAGAAACTGGAAATCGTCAAAAAGATGGCTCGGCGGACGGGCGACAGCGAGGGTGAGGCGGCGGACCGCATGGACCGGGTGGTCCGCCAAGTCCTCTGGCGTCTGCGAAAGGGCCAGGACACGGAGCTGCCTGGATTGGGCAGGTTTACGCACGGGGCGGACGGGCTCCTGGCGTTTCGGCGCGAAGGGAGAGGCGGACATGACTGACGACCCGTCGGCTGAACACCTGGCGCAGGTGGTGATTTGCGGCTTGGCCGCCGGCCAACCCGTGGAGATCGATGGATTGGGCGTGTTTTACCCCGATCCGGCGCGGGGATTTCGATTCGAGCCGCGCACGCTGGCGCAGGTCTTCGTGGCATACGCACGGGAGGACTTGGCCGTGGCCGAGAGGCTTTACGGCGACCTGGCGGGCGCCGGTTTCAGCCCGTGGATGGACATTGCGAAGCTGCTGCCGGGGCAGAATTGGCCGCGGGCCATAGAGGCCGCCATCGAGTCGTCGGGCTTCTTTATCGCCTGCTTTTCGGAGAACTCAGTGAACAAGCGGGGGGGCTTTCAGGCGGAGATCCGCTACGCGTTGGACTGCGCGCGGCGCGTGCCGCTGGGAGAGATTTTCATCATTCCGGTTCGCCTGGATGAGTGCCGGGTGCCGCGCCCGATCCAGCGCGAGCTGCAGTATATCGATCTGTTTCCGGACTGGCCGCGGGCAATCCGCCGGCTGACCGGGATGCTGCGGAGCGTTGCGGAGAGGCGCCGGAAGGGGCTCGCCGGCGGCGGCCGCAAAGGCTGGAGCGGCTTCGCATCCCAGGATCCCGATGGCGGCTGAGAGTGCGAAAAGCGCCCTCCTACTTGTGCCATAATCTAGCAACGAGCTTCACTCAGGAGGGATGCTTTATGGGCGCAGTAGGGCAAGCTGCCATCACGCCGGAACGAATCATGCAAATGGCCTGGGGTTTCGCCCCCACGCTGATGATGGAGGCCGCGGTCAATCTCCGCGTGTTCGACATCCTGGACGAAGGACCCAAGAGCGCCGAAATGGTGGCTAACCTGGCGGGAGCTTCCGTGAGGGGAGTGCGGACGCTGATGAACGGACTGGCCGGCTTCGGCCTGCTTACGAGGAATGGCGCGGGGCAATACGGGCTGGGGTCGGACGCCTCCGCGTTTCTGGTGAGCGGCAAGCCGGGGTATCTGGGCGCGTTGACCCGGCACCTGGGGCAGGACCTGATTCCCATGTGGCAGGGGCTCAGTACGGTGGTGCGGACGGGCAAGCCTACCGAAGCCGTGAATCAGCGGCGGGGCGGCGCCGAGTTCTTCGAGCATTTCGTGGAGGACCTGTTTCCCATGAGCTATGGCGCGGCGTCGGCGCTGGCGGCCAGTCTCGGCGTCGCCAAGGCCACCGGCCCGGTGAAGGCGCTGGACCTGGCGGCGGGCTCGGGCGTGTGGGGAATCGCGCTGGCCCATCAATCGGCGCATGTATCGGTAACCGCCGTGGATTGGCCGAACGTGCTGAGCGTGACGCGGAAAATCGCGGAACGGGAGGGCGTCGCGGACCGGTTCTCGTACATTGGCGGAGATCTGGCCGAAGCGGATTTCGGCGATGGTTACGATATCGCCACGCTCGGACACATTCTGCACAGCGAGGGCGAAGAGCGCAGCCGCGCTTTGCTGAAGAAGACGGGGGCGGCGATGGCGCCGGGCAGCACAATCGCGATCGCCGAGTTTCTGGTGAACGAAGACCGCAGCGGGCCGCCGATGGGACTGGTTTTCGCGCTCAACATGCTGGTGGCGACCGACCGGGGCGAAACCTATTCCTTCGGCGAGATCGCCGGCTGGCTGCGCGAGGCCGGCTTCGTCGATGTGCGCAGCCTGGATGCTCCGGGGCCGTCGCCGCTGATCCTGGCGAACCGACCGGCGTAGGACATGGCTACCGACGTTCACGTTCGCACGGTTGCGTCCGTGAAGCTTGCGGCCGTCCGCCGTCAAGTCGCAATCGCCGGCATCGGAGCTGCCTGGAAGGCGGCGCTCGATAAAGTCTGGGCGTTTCTGGGGACCCAACCGGGCCTGCGCACGGATGGGCAGAACGTGTTTCTATATCACCACCCGGCGCGCCGCGGCCAGCCGATGGACGTGGACTTCGGCGTTGAGGTCTCGCGCGCGTTTGAATCCGCCGGCGAGGTCTACTCCACCGAGACTCCGGCGGGCATGGTGGCGGTGGCGGTGCATGTGGGCCCCTATGGCCGGTTGAACGAAACGCACGATGCGATCCATGCGTGGCGCGAGGCGAACAACCGTGCCTTCGCCGGAAAGTCGTGGGAGATCTACGGCGACTGGACGGACGATGCGTCGAAACTCGAAACAACCGTTATGTATCTGCTCAAGTAGCGGAGGAACAGGAGCATGAAGCCAAAGAACACCATCTGCCTCTGGTTCGATAAGGACGCGCATGAGGCGGCGCGCTTCTACGCCGCCACCTTTCCGGATAGTAAAGTAACCGCTGTTCACCATGCTCCCGGTGACTATCCGGGCGGCAGGAAGGGCGATGTGCTGACGGTGTCTTTCACCGTCGTGGGCATACCCTGTCTAGGTCTCAACGGCGGGCCGGCGTTCAAGCACTCGGAGGCCTTTTCCTTCCAGATCGCCACGGATACTCAGGAAGAGACGGACCGTTACTGGAACGCGATCGTCGGCAATGGCGGCGCGGAAAGCCAGTGCGGGTGGTGCAAAGACCGCTGGGGCCTCTCCTGGCAGATCACCCCGCGCGCGCTAATGGACGCGCTGGCGGCCGGCGGCGGTGAGGCGAAGCGCGCCTTCGCGGCGATGATGACGATGCAAAAGATCGACATCGCCGCCATTGAGGCAGCGCGGCGAGGCTGAGGGCGCTAGCTCTTCTCCACCCGCTTCGCTTTTACAAAATCCATTTCCGTCTGCTTGGGGATGCCTGGCTCGAAGCAGCGCCGGCAGCGGGCTTCGTAGAGATCGCTCGATCCCACCACAATCAAATCGTCCGAACCCCGCAGCCGTTGGGTGTGCTTGGCGGGATTGCCGCAGCGCACGCAAATCGCGAGCGTCTTGGTAATCGACTCCGCCTGCGCCAGCAGGTCCGGGATGGGGGCGAACGGGCGGCCCAGGTAGTCCGTGTCCAGCCCGGCGATAATCACCTGCTTGCCGCTGTCGGCCAGGCGCTGCGCCACCTCCACCAGGCGCGGGCCCATGAAGTTGGCTTCGTCGATGCCCACCACTTCGGAGCGCCAATCGATGCGTTCGACGATATCGCCAGCGTTCGCGACCACCTGCGAAGTCATGCGGAGATCGCCGTGGGAGACAATCTCGTCGGCGGAGTAACGGTCGTCGATGGTGGGTTTGAAAACCTCGACCCGCTTGCGCGCGATCATGGCCCTGCGCAGGCGCCGGATCAGTTCCTCGCTCTTGCCGGAGAACATGGGTCCGCAAATCACTTCGATCCATCCGATGTTGCCGTTGATGATATCCATTCCGACCGTCTAGGATGGCACACCGGCGGCGCCGGGCGCTACAATCGGTTTCCATGCCAACCGCCCAAAGGGGCGATGTTCAGGACATCGCGGAAATCCGGGCGGCCATCGAGGCGTTCCTGAAGAACGCGCGGCAGCCGGCGCTATACGAAGCGGGCGAAGAGCTGTTTCCGCTGGCGGCCGGCGGCTTTTCGCTCGAAATGCACGGCTCCCGTCTCACGTTGGAGGCCTGGGACCGCACGCGCAACTTCTCCCGCCGCATTCTGACCATCGAGCGTGCCGAGAGCGCACGCATCGAGATGGTGGTGGAACGGTTCGCGCACCGCCAGGGCCGGCTGTTCCTGGTGGATCTGGGCCGTCCGGCCGGCGCCGATGCCGGCCGCCGCAGCGCCCGCCTGGTCTTCCGCGAGCGCTTCCGGCTGTTTCTGCGGCGCCAGTTTCCGGAATGGAATCTGGCCGAGCTGAGCGCCGAAGCGAACCTGGCGCGCAGCCTTTCACCGGCCTTTCCGCGCGGTTTTCTGCGGCACGGCCAGCATGGTTGGGCGGCCATCGCCTGTCCACCGGACGGCGATGCCGCGGCGGCGCTCTCTTTCGGCTTAATCTGGCTGACGCACCTGCGCGCCCGGGAAAAACGCGTCGCGGTGGAGGGCCTGGCCTTCTATGTTCCCGCCGGCCGGGAGCGCGCCGTGGGTCCGCGGCTGCTCTGCCTGGACCCCGCCACCGCGCGCTTCGAACTCTTCACCTATACGGAACAGGATTCCGTAGCGCTGGCAGATCCGCGAGATTACGGCAACCTCGATACGCGCCTGGAGCCGTGGCGGCGGGCGGCGGTAGGAACGGTCATGCCCGACCCCTACGAACGGCTCGCATCCCTGCCGGGGGTGGAGCGGGTGCCCAAACATGACGGCCGCGAAAGCTGGCGCGTGCGCGGCATCGAATTTGCCGAAGCTTCCGGCGGCGATTTGTCCTTCGGAATGAGCGAGCGCCGCCCGGCAGGCCGGCATCATGCCGCCGAGATCGAGCGCTTGGTGGAAGAACTGGACCGCGCGAGGACGCCGGATGCCGCCGACCGTGAGCATCCCTTGTACCGCCAGGCGCCGGAGGCGTGGCTCGAATCCCAGGTTCGCGCCGGCATCGAGACCTTGGACGCCTCGCTGCTAGCCGACCCCGTCTACGGACAGACGCCGGTGATTGCCGGCGGTGAGCGCGGCGTCGTCGACTTGCTGGCGGTGGACCATTCCGGCCGGCTGACCGTGGTGGAACTGAAGGCTTCGGCCGACCTGCACCTGCCCTTGCAGGCGCTTGACTACTGGGTCCACGTGAAATGGCACCTCGACCGTGGCGAATTCACTCCCGCCGGTTACTTCCCCGGAATCGAGCTGCGGAGCGAGCCGCCACGGCTGATGCTGGTCTCCCCGTCGCTCGAATTCCACTCCACCACGGAGGCCATTTTGAGCTACTTTCCACCGGCCATCGAGGTGGAGCGAATCGGGCTGGCGGTAGAATGGCGGAAGGGGCTGCGCGTGATGTTCCGCCTGACAGGCGCCGAGCGGCCCCGCTGAAGATTATGATCAAAGCGATCAAACAGGCACGGGCGGCGTTCGCGATGCTGAGCCCCGACGAAATCCTTAGCCGGGCCATCCGGCCGGTGAGCTTCGGCCTGGTAGCGGACAGCGCCGAAGCATTCGCCGAAATGGAGGACTTCCTGATTCCCCCGGGCGCCCCTCCGGCCGCGCGCGCCAGGGCGCTGGTATACCGCGCCGGCGATCCGGGAGTTCCCGAGAAGGTCGATCTGGTGTTGTACCAGGACGGCGCGGAGGGGCCGAAAGGCACATACGCGTTTCATCGGGATGAGCCTGGGCGGACGGCGGCGGAGATCGTGCGGGAGAACGACGACATCGCGCCGGCCCTGGCGCGAACGTATCCGGCCTTCCGCGCGCCGGCGGTGGAACGCGTCATCCACACCATTGCGCGCGAAAACGCGTTGTTTTCCATCGCCACCGCGCTGCCGGACTTGATCCCGAGCCTCATGGAACTGCCCTGGGCGTTTAGCGAGTTCGCCTCCGATACCGCGTTCCTGACGGGCAACCAGGTACGCATGGCATTTCTGACGGCGGCGGCCTGCGGGAGGCCGGTGGGCTTCGCACCGCAGAGGGCGGAAATCATAGGCATCGCCGCGGGAGCATTCGGATGGCGCGCCATCGCCCGGGAATTGGCCGGTAAGATCCCATTTGGCGGCGGTTTGATCCCCAAAGGCGCCATCGCCTATGCCGTGACCTACGCGATCGGAAAGGGCTTGGAGCGCTTGTACCAAGCCGGCTCGCCGTACTCGAAGGCGGAGCGGCGGGAGATCTACCGGCAGGCCTACGAGCGCGGCGCATCGGTTTCAGAAACCATCGCGCGTTAGTGGGGCCGCGCGGTCATCTACACCGCCGGGCTGTGGGTCCGTTCGCGTTAGTTATCGTCGTCGTCGCCGCGGTATTTCCTGGCGGCTTTGACGAACGGCCCCGGCATCTCCACCTTGCTCTCCCCCGGATAGGGCCGTTTCCAATCCGTCGCCGAGTACCACGTCACATGGTTCAGGAAATTCGGGTCGACGGCGTCGGCTTTGTCGTACTTGCCCTTCATCACCTCCGCCGTGGCCGTCAGCCAGGCTTTTTGCAAGGGGCTGTATCCAACGGTGTTGCCGGCCGGAAGGCCCGGTCCCTGGTCGAGAGGGATGGCCGCGGCGAGGTGGTCGTATGGCGTCAGATCCGGCGTGTTCTGAAACGCGTCGAACATGGGGGATGCCACCAGATCGAACTGCGTCAATGGCTGCATACCCAGAATATTCTCGATGGTGCGATTGATATTCTCGGCCGTGTACGTTGTGTGAATCGCCTTGCCCTGGCCGGGCCCCTGCGGAGCCACCGTATAAGGGCTGACGATATAAACCGGCTGGCGGTGGCCATCCACATGGTCGACGCCGCCCTGCGAATCGTCTTCCTCCACGAAGATCGCCGTTTGCGCCCATATCTTGCTGTGGCTGATGGCTTCCACCATGCGGCCCAGCGCCAGATCGTTGTCGGCCTGGTAGTTGGCCGGGCTTGGTTGGCCCCTTGTTGTGCCGGCGGTGTGATCGTCCGGTAGCCACAGTATCGTCAGATTGGGAACCTGATTCGCTGCATCCTGGCGTTGGAACTCGGGTATCCAGTAGTCCATCCGGTATTGGTCCGGAATCGTGAGATTGAACGGCGGATAATGCGGGTCCATGATCTTGGCCGCCGAGGGAATCGCGGAGGTCACCCTGACCGCATCGTCGGGAACGATGCAACTGGATTTAGGCGCTTTGCCTTCCTTGCATAGCGCGGTCTGGTAGAAATCGCTCCAGGCGTAGTTCGCGCCGTCGGCCTTCTTCGCGATCTTTGCGCCGTCGCTCCATTCGCCGTATAGCTTGGCGGTGAGTCCCTTGGCTTCCGCCGCGGTCCAGAGAAAGCCTTTGGGAGTATAGGTCAGAGCGTCGTCGGCATTGCCGCCCGGATAAGAACGAATCCAATCCGGCGACAAAATGTCATTCGAGTAGAATGACCCCGACATCCCAATCCACGGATGCCCATCCGAAGACTGGCGGCTGGGAGCGTAGACATTGTCGAGCAGCGGGAAGCGTTTGACGAATGCGTGCTGATTGGGAACCGCGGACCCAAACATCGCCAGCGAAGCGTCGCCGTTGCCCCACGTCACATCTCCCAACATCTGGTCGTAGGTGCGGTTCTCTTTGATCACCAGAAAGACGTACTTGATGACCGAGGGCTCGCCTATGTGCCGGGGAACGGCCACCGGCGCCGCGTGCGCATCGATGTAACGCGGTCCCACCTCGATATTCGTGGTCAGGTTCCAGTGATTGTCGTCGAAGACCTGTTTGCTGAACCGGGCCAATTGGTCCGCGTTCGGCGCCGGGATCAGGTTGACGGTCCCGGTATCCTGATGCGTATTAAAACCAGAGAGGCCTCCGGAACGCGCGGGAACATGCGTGCCCAAACCCTTGTCGTCAGCCACCGCCAGTTGCTTCTGCGCTTTGTCATAGGCGATGGAGGTCGGGAAGTAGCCGGTCGGAATGTAACCGATCACCGGATGGTTATCCCGTCCCTGAAGGTTGATGACGGCGACGGCATTGGCTTGCCCCAGCGTGACAAAAGCCTGCCCGCCGTCGGTCACGGCGACGCCATTCGGTCCGGAACCGAAGAAACCACCCGTGATCGGAACGCTCAGATCGATGGTGCGCACCACCTTATCGCTATTCAGGTCGATCACGGAGAGGCTGTCGCTGTACGCATTCGCAACGTAAAGATCGGAGCCCAGCGTGGCCATGCCGGCCGGATGCAGGCCCACCTCGATCGTCTTCACTTCCTTGCCCGCTGAGAGGTCCACTACAGATACGGTCCCGGTAATTGCAAAAGCATCTTTCCGGTCGGCGACGATCGGCGTTCCGTCGGACTCGTTCGTGAAGTCTCCGCTGGTGGCGGGACGTCCGCCCTCGTTGCTGACATAGGCATACTTGCCATGAATGACCACACTATTCGGCGCATTCCCAACCGGAATCTGGGCGACGAGTTTGGCGGGGGAGGCGCTCAGGTCAATCGCGCCGAGCGTGTTGGCCGCGTTCAGGACCACATAGGCGCGCTTGCCGTCCGTGGAAATTGCGATGCCGCCCGGGTTGATGGATTTGGCATTATGGTAAGGTCGGCCATCCGCCGGCGGACCGGGCAGTTCCACGCTCTGCCCGTTTGTCAGAAGACCGGTCTGCGGGTCCGCATTCGCGATTACGACGTGGTTGTCGTCCTGGCTGAAGAACAGGCTCTTGCCGTCCGCGGAATACGCGATACCGGTGAAGGACCCCGCTTTGCTCGGCGTAACTGCCGCGCCTCTCATAAAGGACGGAGTGAAGCGCTGGAGAATTTGTCCGGTCGCGGTGTTGAAAACAATAATCGGCTGGGGCGATCCCATCAGCAGCACGGCGCCGCTATTCGTGCTGACATTCGGATTCAGAACGATGGCTTTGGCGCGCACCGGCGAACCGAGATCAATGATCTTGCCAGCGGGCGTCAGCGTCTGGTTGTCCGACACGACCACGGACCCATCCTTTTGCGGGCCAACGGTGCGATTGGGATTGGCGCCTTGCGGATCTTGAGCCTGACCCAAGACGACGGTTGAAGCGGCTATCGCTATCAGGATCATCCGGAGATCTCGACCTAGCTTCGAGACCTCATTCTGCTTCCGCATTGTCAACTGCCCTCCTTAGGCAAATCGCGCTGGTGGGGAAACGCAATTATACCTGCTCACTGTCACAATTGTGTTTTTGGTGGGGCGGACCGGGGCGCCCACCGTCTCCGTGGGCCCGTCTGCCTTCTTGTTCTTGTGGCTCCCGCACCCCCGGTGCTTGCAGATAATTCCACGCTCCTCGCACTTGCAGGGGCGACCTCGTCTGCGCGGCCCGGCGGCGGCAGTCACGGCCGCTGTCGTGGCCGAAGCGGCGCCGCTGTGCCCGGCGTTGGTTGCTTGCTGGCTGGTCCGGCGCCGCTGCGGATTCGCTTGGCTCTGGCGGGATGGGCTTGAGAATCAGGACGTAGCCGAGGCGGGCTAACCGCCCCACCAGCCGCGCCTACTTGGCGTAGTACCCGGCGCGCGTGGTCACCACCAGTTCCCTCTTCTTGTCGGTCTTGGCGCTGAGATGGATATGGCGGTACGTTCCCGCCTCACCAGGCTGATCGGGCGTATAGCCGATGTTGTACTGGTTGCGGAGGTCCTCTTCTATGTCCGCGAAAATGCTATCGATCTTGTGAAAATAATTCACTTCGTAGAAGCGGCCGCCGGTTTCCAGCGCGATCTGCTGAAGCACCTTCTTGCCGTCCGGCAGTTCTTCCCCGCCGCCCCGCGGCATGGGCATCGGCATCCCCATCCCCCGCCGGCTCCCCATGCGAGGCATGCCGTAGCCGCCCTGGTTGCCATAGGCGGAGGGGTCGGAAAACAGGATGGAGTAGACCAGCGTATCGGCTTCCTGCGCGGCCTTGATGCCCTGGTATAACGTGACCTTGCTCCCGGTATCCACGCCGTCGGTGAGCAGAATCAGCGCTTTGCGGCCTTTTTGCTTGCTCATCATGTCCTCGGAAGCCAGCAGGATGGCGTCGTACATTTTGGTGCCGCCGCCTTGCATACCGCCTCCGCGCCTTTGTGGATAGCCGCCGCCCTGGGGGTACCCACCGCCCGGGTAGCCTCCGCCTTGAGGATAGTTGCCACCCTGCCCTAGCGTCGGCTGCTGGCCCTGCTGCTGCTGTTGCTGTGGCGGCTGGCCCACCCGGAGCAGATCCAGGGCATTTTCAAGATCCTGGCGCTTTCCGGTGAAATCCTGCAGCAGCTCTATTTCGAAATCGAAGTGGATGACAAAGGCCTGGTCGCTACTGGGACGCAGAATCTCGTCGAAGAATTTGAGGGCCGCCGTCCGCTCGTCGCCCAACACGCGGGCCTGGCTGCCGCTGGTGTCCACCAGCATACCCAGGCGAAGCGCGAGGCTGCTCTCCCGCTCGAAGAACTTGATGGTCTGGGGGCGGTCGTCCTCGGCCAACTCAAAGTTGTCTTTGGTCAGGTCTTTCACAATCTTCCCAGACTTGTCCCGAACGGTGGCAAACAGGTTGACCAACCGAACGTCCGTAGAAAACTCGGGCGTTTGTTCGGCCGGCTGGCTCTGTTGGGCGGAGAGCAGGCGCGCGGCTGGGAAAAGGGATAAAGCGGAGAGCAAACCTCTCCTGGTGAGCTTGTTTTCGATTAGCACTTCGCGTAAGAAGATGCGTGGGAACGGGTTTGAGTTACAGGGAAAGCAAATCCCGGAATCGAAAAACTATCCGGTGACGTCCATAATGTAGATTATGCCGACCCGAAAACCTTGGGAAATTCCTTACTCGGAAGTCACGCCCAAAGCGCTCTACCTCAACCGCCGCGCTTTTCTGGCGGGCGTTCCGGGGGCCCTGCTTACCGCCCGCGCTGCCCGCGCCGGCACGAAACTCCCCAACCTGGTCAAGAGCCAGCTCAGTACCACGGGCGAGAAGACCACCCCTTACAACGACGTCACCACCTATAACAATTACTACGAGTTCGGTACCCAGAAGGACCAGCCCGCCATCCAGGCGAAGAACTTCAGGACCTCTCCATGGACCGTGTCCGTGGAGGGCGATGTTGCCAAGCCGCGCAAGTTCAGCCTGGATGAAATCATGAAACTGGCTCCGCTTGAAGAGCGGATTTACCGGCACCGTTGCGTGGAGGCCTGGTCGATTGTGGTGCCCTGGATCGGATACTCGCTGAGCGAGATCATCAAGCAGGCGGGTGGGCCGACCTCCAAAGCCAAGTACGTGGCCTTCGAGACGTACTACGACCCCAAGCAGATGCCGGACGCCGTACACGCCGGAATCCAGGTGCCCTATGTCGAAGGATTGCGGCTCGATGAGGCCATGCACCCGCTGGCGCTCTTGTGCGTCGGCATGTACGGGGAGACGCTGCCGCCTCAGGATGGCGCGCCCGTGCGGATGGTGATTCCGTGGAAATACGGGTTCAAGAGCATCAAGTCGATCGTCAAAATCCGGCTGGTCGAGAGCCAGCCGCCCACTGACTGGAATATCTATGCTCCCAATGAGTATGGCTTCTATTCCAACGTGAACCCCAAGGTGGACCACCCGCGCTGGAGCCAGGCGAAGGAGCGGCGGCTAGGCGAGTTTCTCAAGCGCGACACGCTGATGTTCAACGGCTACGGCAGCCAGGTGGCCAGCATGTACGCGGGGATGGACTTGAAGAAGTACTATTGAGGCATGCCCAAGATCCGCTGGGGTAAGGTGCTGCTATGGGCTGCCTGCCTCTCGCCGCTGTTCTGGCTCGGTTGGCGAGCATGGAATGATAACCTCACCGCCAACCCCATCGAATACATCACGCACTTCACGGGCAATTGGACCCTCCGGCTGGTGGTGGCCACGCTGACGGTCACCCCGCTGCGCAAGTTGTTGCGCCTCCCCAGCCTGATTCGCTACCGGCGTCCCATAGGGCTATTTGCTTTCTTTTACGGCTGTTTGCACGCCCTCACCTACTTTTGGCTGGACAAGTTTTTCGACTTCCACGCCATCGTGAAGGACGTCGCCAAGCGCCCGTTCATCACCGCAGGCTTCACGGCCTTTGTGTGTATGCTGCCGCTGGCCATTACCTCCACCGCCGGGTGGATTCGCAGGCTGGGCGGGAAGCGATGGCAAGACCTGCACCGCTTAATTTATGTGACGGCGGCCGCGGGAGTGACGCACTACTATTGGCTGGTCAAATCCGACCACCGTTTGCCGGTGATGTACGGAACGTTGGTCGCCGTGTTGTTCGCCTACCGGCTGATTGCTTTGAAGCTTCGCCGGCCGGCCGCTCCGCCGCCGCACAAAGCGTTCACGGCAGCGTGATTTCCACGGTCGCCGAGCGCGGGCTCTCGTGCCCGGTCCTGCTCACGGCCGTCACGGCGTAGCGGTAGGCCTTGCCATGCTCCGCCGTCCGGTCCGAGTAAGCCGGAATAAGGACTGCGGCGGCGATTTTCTCGAATGCTCCGCCGGCAGTCGAGCGATAGACGCTGTAACCGCCGAGCGTGGGCTCCGTATTGGGGTTCCATGTCAGCTCGATGGAACTCGGCGCGACCGATGCGCTCACCCCCGACGGCACCGCGGGCGGGAACACATCCTGCGGCGTGATGCCGTTCGGGTCGGATAAGTCGCTTTCGGCTTCCCTGCCGTTGGCAAGCTTCACGACGGCCTGGACGCGATAGGCATAGGGCTTTCCGAAGTCCGCGGCGTGGTCGGTCCATTCCGGTTGCTCGACGGTCGCCACAAGGTCAAAATCACCGGCATCGCCGCTCCGGCGGAAAACCCGGAAGCTGTCGCCGTGGGCGGTCCAGGCGACATGCACCCCCTGGGGCGTGTCGGTGACCGTCACGTTGCCCGGCTTTTCTGGCGGCGCAACCACCGGCAGGCTGACGTAGTTCGACCACCTGGACGCTTTTCCGTTGGAGCCGATTGCGCGTACCCCCACCGTAACGCTCTTACCGGTCCATTCCGCCGAAGGGACTTCGTAGTGCGCCATGCCGTTGCCGTACTTTGCGCCGGAGATCTGCCTGGCCCCGGCCGCCCACACTCCGGCGTCAAACGGGGAGCCTGCAGTTCCGATCCGCAGGTCGAGTTTCAACGCTTTGCGGATGGGCATATTCTCGGTGGTGGCCACCGGAACCGTGAAATCCACAAGGACGAGCGCACCGCGTTGCACGGCGCCGAGATCCTGGACCGCCACGGGAATATTCGCCAACGGAGGGAGAGGAGGTCCGACGTACCCGCAGCCGCCGGTCATCAGGGCCGCCAAAACGGCCGCGGGAAGTAAACGGGGCATGAAGGACTAGTGTACAGTGGGGGCGGACCTTGCGGTCCGCCCCCACTAAAGGAGCTACGCCAGAACCGGTTGTGCGTAATGCAGGGCCATCTCCGCCAGCGGGATGGGCGCGTAGTCGCAGGCGTGGCCGGCTTGGCCGAACTGGGTCATGCGCTGCGCCACCACCTTCTTCATGGCGTCGCGCGCGGGCTTCATATAATCGCGCGGATCGAACTTCTCGGGGGTCTCAAAGAACACCTTGCGGATGGCGCCGGTGATGGCCAGCCGGTTGTCGGTATCCACGTTGATCTTGCGGACGCCGTTCTTGATGCCGAGCTGGATCTCTTCCACGGGCACGCCCCAGGTGGGCTTCAGTTTGCCGCCGTATTGGTTGATGATGTCCTGCAATTCCTTCGGCACGCTGGAGGAGCCGTGCATCACCAGGTGGACATTGGGCAGCTTGTTGTGGATCTCGATCAACCGCTGCATCTTAAGCGTTTCGCCGGTGGGCTTGCTGCTGAACTTGTACGCGCCATGGCTGGTGCCGATGGCAATGGCCAGCGCGTCGAGGCCGGTTTGCTTCACGAACTCTACCGCCTGATCGGGGTCGGTAAGATGGCTCAGGCCATCCAGGCCGGTTCCGTGGCCGTCTTCAATGCCGCCGAGGCAGCCGATTTCGCCTTCCACGGTGATGC
>CAYWHA010000005.1:0-162028 GCA_964457555.1 uncultured Solibacteraceae bacterium | reverse complement strand
GATAGGGGACATTTTAAACGAGGCCACAAGGGGACATTATCAAAGTGGCGCGACAATTGCGGGGACAGACGAATCTGTCCCAACGCGCCGCCCTTGCGCCGTGTGGACAGATCCGTCTATCCCCGTCTTTCTCCCGCCTTCCTTGCGGGGAAATCACTGAAAGGTCCGGCCGTGGGCGCGGTAGCGCAGGTCGCGGACGAAAGTGTAGATGCGGTTGCTGTGGGGGCACTGGTCGAAGCCCGGCGGGAGGTATCCAAGCTCCTGGGTCTTGCGATCCACCCATAGCTTCTTATCGCCCGCCTTGCCCGCATCCACGTCGATAATCACGCCACTGCCGCAGGTCTCGCCGTCCAGCACGTCAAAGGTGGTAACGGGTACGGCAGCGGCGCCCCAATCCTGCATAAACATGGCGAACGTATAATCGCGGCAGGGCTTGGCGTCGGTGCAGCCCCACATGGCGTAGGCCTGCTTATAATCGTGAGCCGCCAGCAGTTGGAAAAACTTCTTCGCCTCGGCTTGTTCGCCGCGGTTGGGGACGACGAAATGAAAGACGAAATACAAAATCCCCGCAAGCGCCAGGGTGACGGCCGTCCACAGTACCACCCTGTGGAGGGTTCGTTCGCGTTTTTCGTCGCCGGCCCCGTAATTGTCGAGATAGCCGGGCATATTCCTCCTGTCCTACTTGGCCGCGGGCTTGGCAGGGTAAGCCACATCGTAGGCCGCCGTGGCATCCTTGGTGATGTCCGTGGCCGGCTTGAAGTAAATCAAGGCCGTGGCCTCTGCCACAACGTCGAAACCGCGCTCCTCCGCGATTTTCTGGACGACCGTTTTCATCTTTTCCGAAGCTCCTAAAAGAATATCGTCCCGATCTTTTTGCACATCGGCCTGAAGGTCCTCGCTCTCGCGCTGCACGTCGCGCTGCAGTTTGGTAATCTGCGCCTCCAGAGCGGACTGTTGTTCGTCCGACAGGGTGTCCTGCCCGCTGTCCAGCTTCTTCTGCGCCGCGACGCCCTGTTCCTTGAGCGCCTCAAGTGCGTCGTCCCGCGCCTTGTACTTGGCCGTCATCACCACGTTGGCCTGTTTGATCTCGGCTGTTCCGAAGACCGCTTCTTGCAGGTTGATGACCGCCACTTTGGATTGAGCGAAGGCGCCCGGGGCGACGGCGAGCAATACGGAACAGACCGCCAGAGGCCTGATCCCCATCCATAAAGACATGAAACAACTCCTGTTAGGATATTAACGGCCAGGGCGTCGCAGCGCCCCTGGCCACTCGCGCCGGGAATTTATTCCAGTACCGCGAGAATCTCGTCTTCCTTCAATATTAGATATTCTTCGCCTTCGATTTTGGTTTCCGCCCCCGAATATTTGCCGAACAGGATGCGGTCGCCGGCCTTCACGTCGAGCGCCGCGCGCTCCCCGGTCTCAAGCAGTTTGCCACTGCCCACGGCGATGACTTCCGCCTGTTGCGGCTTCTCCTTGGCGCTATCCGGAATGATAATCCCTCCGCGAATCTGCTCGCCTTCATCCAGCTTTCTCACCATAATGTGGTCGTGCAGCGGACGTAAATCCATGGTTATGCTCCCCACCGATTATACAAGGCGGCGGCCCGCTCAGGGCTGCCGAAGGCGGAAAATCACCGTATCGTGCGTGCGCGACACCTGCCGGTACTGCGCGAACCAAGCCTCAAGCTCCGGGTAGGACTTGATTTCGAGGCCGGGATTCTTCAGGGCCACGGCCGTGATGGCGACGATGGCGGGCCGCGTGGCCGCCAGTTCGGCGCGGTTCTGCCGGGGAATTTCGTCCCGCTCCACCGGAGCGTAGGGGGTCATGTACCGGTCGGCCGGAACCCCGGTGAGCGGCTGCGAGTCGAGGAATATGCTGGCCGCGGGCAGCCGGGTATACGCGTATAGCTCGGGGCGGTATCCCCAGACGAAGAGCGTATCGCCGGACTGCGCAACCCCGCGGATGAGCGCCGCGGCCGCCCGGCTGTCGCGGTCCATTCCGGTGTCGCTCCAGGCCGCGCCGCGGAGCGCCGCCACGTAGCTGGGGCCGAAACGTGCGAGCGGAATCAGCAGCAGCGCCGCGACAAAGACGCGGGCCGGGCCAATCAGCATGAATCCGCGCGCAGCCATCAGCGCCAGGACGGGCAGCAGCAGGAAGTAGTATCGCGGGAAGAACCGCAGGCCGGCCGCCACGCCGACGGCGGAAACGACCACCCATCCGACCCAGCGCAGGCTCTCCAGGTGGGGCAGGCGCTTTCGCCTGCCAACTTCCTGAACCAGGAACCACCCGGCCGCCGCCCACGCGGCCGCATGGAAGCCCATCCAATTGAGTGTGCGCATCAGCCCATTCCTCACAGGCTCGGTCGGCGGCGTTCCGGCGTAGAACAACCCTGTCTGCCATACCTCGCGCCAATAGGGCGCCAGTGCGCCGCAACTCCAAAGCCATGCCGCCGCCGGTCCGCTCACCGCAACCCATCCCGCAGCCATTTGCGGGATGCCCGCCGGATACCAGAGCGCGCAGGCCGCCGCCACAATTACTCCCTTGGGGCTGATCCAGAAAGCCACCGCCGCCAGCGCGCCGCTCCAGAACGGGCGCCGCCGGAAGGCCATCCATACGGCCGCTGCGTGCGGCGCCAGCATCAGCAGGTCCGAAGCTACGGGAATCACGGCCGAGGGCACGTAAAAAGTCAGATAAAAACCCATCAGCCCGGCGGCCCACAGGCCTTCACGGCGAGACCACAGATCGCGCCCGAACCGGTAGACAATCGCGCAGCACAGCAGGGCGTAGAGCGCGTCTTCCAGGCGCAGCGCCCAGCCGGGACGCGCTCCGCTCAACACATAGAAAAGCGGCAGGAGCGGCGGTTTATCGAACCAGATGGCGCGGTAGAGGGTCTTGCCGAACAGCATCTGCACGGCAGCCGCCAGGGGATAGGAATCGCTCTCCCACAGAATGCCGGCGTGGCACATCCGCGACGCCAGAAGCAGCGCGGCCAGCAGCGGAAAGAACAGCCGTTTCTCCCTCACACCGTTGCGGCGGTTTTCGCCAGCAGGCGCTCCAGGGCCAGGCGGAAGCCCGCGCCATACGCCGGGTCGGCCAGCGCGAATTCCACGAAGCTCTCAAAATAGCTGGGGAAGTTGCCGATATCGTAGCGCTTCTCGCCGGCCGTCAGCTTGACCGCCACCACCCGGCGGCCTTCT
The DNA here is from genome assembly GCA_964457555.1 of uncultured Solibacteraceae bacterium. GTDB lineage: Bacteria > Acidobacteriota > Terriglobia > Bryobacterales > Bryobacteraceae > BOG-224. Next base: position 158,828 of record CAYWHA010000005.1, on the reverse strand, counting down.
TCGCACATGAGCTGGATGGCGTCGGTGAGTTGGATTTCGCCGCGCTTGTCCGGTTGCACCCGGCGGATCATATCGAAGATCACGGGCGAGAAAATATAGCGGCCCGCGATGGCCAGGTTGCTGGGCGCGTTACTGGGGTCGGGCTTTTCCACCAGGTTGGCGATGCGGAACACGTCCCCGGCGCCCTCGGCGGGCTGCACGATGCCATAGTGCCGCGTCTCTTCCGGAGGCACCTCTTCCACCGCGATCACGCAACTGGCGCGCCGCCCGGCGAACACATCCGCCATGCGGGCCACCGCCCGCGACAGCGCGTTCAGGCCCAGAATGGAATCGCCCAGCGCCACCACAAATGGCTTCTCGCCGGCGAAGCTCTCGGCGCAGAGCACGGCGTCGCCCAAGCCCTTCTGCATGCGCTGGCGCGTGTAGAAGAACTTGGCCTTGAGCGCCTCGAAATCCAGCTCTTTCAGGAGGTCGTCCTTGTGCGCCCCTGCCAGCGTCCGGACCAGTTCGGGATCGTGGTCGAAATGATTTTCAATGGACGACTTGTTGCGTCCCGTGACGAACAGAATCTGTTGGACGCCGTTCGAAACCAGTTCTTCCACCACGTACTGCACGATGGGCTTTCGCGCGACGGGCAGCATCTCCTTGGGCTGCGATTTGGTGGCTGGCAGAAGCCGAGTCCCAAATCCCGCGACGGGAATCACTGCGCTTTCAATCACTCTCTGAATATAGCAACTTGAAACGCGGGTCTCCGAAGGACTATAGTAGGCAAAGAAAAGGCGAAACATGGAGGAGATCCAGGAACAACTTGCCGAACTGCGGCGCCGCATGGCGCGCATCGACCGCAAGTGGGAAAACAAGCCGCCCGAAGCTCCTCCGCCGCGGAAGATGCTCGAGCCATCCCGCATCTTCATCGAGCGGCTGATGTCCGGCGAGGTGGTCCAGACGCCGCACGGCGAACACTTCGAGACGGAGCGGCTATGGGAGCGCCACCGCCGCCATGGCAGTATGGATATTTCGGCGCTGGCGGAATTGCCGGAAGATCTTCTCGACCAGCTCTCGGCGGGCGCCATCGCGCAATCGCACCCCGCCAAGTGGGCCTTCCTGGACACGGAAACCACGGGATTGGCCGGTGGCGCCGGTACGTATGCTTTTCTCGTCGGCGTGGGTTCCATTGAGCCGGAGGGCTTCCGCCTGCGCCAGTTTTTCATGCGCGATTTCGGCGAGGAGGCCTCCCAGCTTTCGAGGTTGGCCGAGTACCTGGCGCGCTTCGACGTCCTGATCACGTACAACGGCAAATCCTACGACCAGCCGTTGCTCGAAACCCGCTTCCGCATGGTCCGCTCGCGCCCGCCGTTCGACCGCATGGAGCACCTGGATCTGCTCTTCGGCGCGCGGCGCTTGTGGAAACTGCGCCTGGAAAGCTGCCGTCTGGTGGATCTGGAGAACCGCATCCTGGGAGTGGAGCGCGAGGGCGACCTTCCCGGCGAAATGATCCCCTATGTATACTTCGAGTTCCTGCGGACGCAGGAGGCCTTCCGCGTGGTCCCCATCTTCCACCACAACGCCATCGACATTCTCTCGCTGGCGTGCCTGACGGCCATCGTGCCGTTCGCCTTCCGCTCGCCGGAAGATGCGCCGCTGCGCCATGGTCCCGACCTGATCGGCCTCGCGCGCTGGCTCGACCAGGGCGGACGCCGGGAAGAGGCGCTGGGCCTGTTCCGCCGCGCCGTGGATATGGGGCTGCCCGACGAACTGTTATTTCGCACGCTGTGGGACATCGCGGCCATGGAGAAGCGTTTGGGGTGCGAAGCGGCCGCGCTGGCGGCGTTTGCGGAGTTGGCTGGGTCGCGCAACCCGTACCGTGTCCGCGCGCTAGAAGAATTGGCCAAGCACTACGAGCACCGCGAGCGCAATCCCGCCATGGCGCTGGAGATGACCCGCAACGCGCTGGCATTGGAGGAGACCCAGGCCCTGCGCCGCCGGGAACAGCGGCTGAAGGGCAGAATGGAAAGGCCGCGGCCGGGCGCTATGCAGCGGAGCATCCCTGGAATGCTCCGAACTGAGCCTCGAAAGAGAGCGGTGAAAGCGCCGATTCCGTGAGCCGAATCGGCTGATGCGAGCGGCGACCCGCCGCGAGGCGGAACGGTGAGGCGTTAAGTTACGAGATTCCCGTTCTTCGACCACTGGCCGGCAAACGGGGCGTAAACTAGCGAGAAGGAGTGTCTAATGAAGCGTCCGCTCGTTTGTCTTCTAGCTGCGCTGGCGCTTGATTCCCCGGCATCTGGACAGAGCACGGCTTTTGAAGTGGTCTCGATCAAGCCAGCGCCTCAGAACAAAAAGGAACTGCAGCAGCACTTGGGTACGCAAATTGATCCGGCCATGGTTGATTTCGGGGGAGTCTCCCTCCTCATGTTGCTCACGCGAGCTTATGGGCTGCATTCCTTCCAGGTGGTAGGCGAGCCCGAATTGGACACCACGCGATTTAACATTGTGGCCAAGCTGCCGACCGGGTCCTCCACTGCCCAAGTACCCGAGATGCTAAAGACAATGCTGCGGGAGCGCTTCCGGCTTGAAGCGCGTCAGGAGACACGGGAGCTCGGGGTCTACGCCCTTACTGCACCGAAGGGCGTTCCGAAGGTTCCCCTCAAACCAGCGGGTGACAATCCCGCCCCTGGTCGCGGATTACCACCTGGCGCCATGGCGCAGGCGGCGGATCTCATCAATCAGTACCAATACGTTCTCCGGCTCAGCCGACCAGTGGTGGATCAAACCGGTGTAGAGGCCGACCACATTGACCTAGCGTCGTTCGTGCAGCCGTTGCTGGATGCTGCGATCGCCGCACAGAAAGACGGTGCCGACCCCATGGCGGTGGAGATCGATGTTCTGGCCGCCGTCCAGAAATTCGGGTTGCGATTGGAGCCGCGCAAGGCTTCCATGCCCGTCTTAGTCATCACTCATATCGAGCTGACACCGACGCCAGAGTAGTGGCTAGGCGGCCTTTTCGTAGTGCACTTCACTGGTCGCTCAAAGCGGCTTTCCGCGGTTGGGAATGATATGTGAGGTTCTCGTAGAACGACTCTGATCCCCGTCCGCTCTCAACCTCCGGCCAACGCCCGAGGTTCCAGCAGCCTGACGGGTTGACGGGCCTTCTGACAAGCGGACGCCAATCCGTGGTCAAACGTCACGAGGGTAGCATCCATGACCTGGCTTACCGCAAGCAGGTAGCAATCGCCAATTGCCTTGGGCGACGACAGGCGCGAAACCGGACGGGTTGCCGCCCGGAAGGCCGCGTCAAGTTCAAATGCCTCCTGCCGGATTTCGACTCGCGAATCCTCCAGCCAACGGTCATAGACCTTCCAGGCTTCGCCGATGGTCCGCACGTCCTTGCCCATCACCGCGGACGTCGCCAGCAGTCGCAACAGCCCGAGTTGCGTGAATCTGCAAAAAAAGAAACGGTTGCTTTCCTGCCGGGAGAACCAGGTCCACGCGGCGTCGGTGTGCATGTGGCCGGCCCAACTCAAGGCGAGCCATACGTTCAGATCAGGCAAATAAGACGTCGTACGGATTCTCCCTGTCGGGACTGCCAGCCGCGGGCTTACCTTTCTTGCCCACCAGCGGTCCTGTCACGAATCGCGATGGCCGCGGCCGGAACTTGCTCTCGATGGCGCTGGTAACCAGCGATCGAATCGAGGTTCGCTCCGCCGCCGCACGCCGCCGAAGCTCGGCATGAAGCTCGTCTGGAATATCGATCGTGGTTCGGACGCTCATGCCATAATTATGTCACTTTCGCATCCCTGGCGCCGGGCCGTTGCAAGCTTGACGCCTCCGGCGCCACACGCTAGCCTGACAATAGGCTCGCCCGTGGGTCGTATCCGATCGGATTCAGTCGCGCAATTATCGTCGCAGATCCATGCGCCGCGGGCCGGATGGAGGCTTACTTTTGATTCTTCTGCTTTTCGGACCGCCCGGATGCGGTAAGGGTACGCAAGCCGTTTTTCTTGCGGAACGGTTTCACATTCCCGCCATCTCCACGGGGGAAATGTTCCGGGCCGAAACCAAGGCCGGCACGGAACTCGGCAAGACGGCAAGCGCCATCATGGCCGCCGGCGGCCTGATCACCGATGAAATCACCAATGCCATTGTCGCCGGCCGCATTGCCAAGCCGGATTGCGCCAACGGTTTCCTGCTCGATGGTTATCCGCGCACCGTCCCCCAGGCGCAATATTTCGGCGGCCTGTTGAAAACGAGGGGATTGCCCGAGCCGGTGGTGATTCACATCGATGTGAATGAGGACCTGCTGGTGGCGCGGCTCACGTCGCGCCGGCAGTGCCCGGCCTGCGGGCGCATCTACAACCTGCTCTCCCAACCCCCGCGCGTGGCGGGACGATGCGATGTCGACGGCGCGGAACTGATCACGCGCGCCGACGACCAGGAAGCCACCATTCGCCAGCGGCTCAAAGCCTACCACGAACTGACCGGCCCCATCCTCCAATGGTACGGACCGGCGGTAGTCCGCAAGGTGGATGGCGGACGCGCGCCGGATCTGGTGGCGAAAGACATTGAGCGGGTGGTCCTCGAAGCGACTGCCCCAACCTGCGCCACGTAGGCGTCGGGCGCCCGACAGCCGCTCTCTTAGAGCCGAGCCACGAACGTAAGAGAGTGCTGTTGGCCGCGATGATTCGCATCGTGACTTCGGCCGCAGCCCCGTAGGTCCGCGGTCTATTTACCCGCCGGAGCCGCCGTTCCCGGAAACGCCGGATTCGGGAACTGGATATTGGCGCCGGCCGTGTTCTCCTGCAGCCATTGGTTGTACCGCTGTCCCCTGACGGTCATGACAATCTCGCCTTGGGCCTCGCTCTGCGGGACATAACTCACTTCTTCGGCGCGCAGCAGATAGTACCCGCCAGGCTGGCGAATGGGTTCGCTCACTTCGCCCTGTTTGAGTGAGAAGACCGCCGCGGCGAGCGCATCCGGAATGTTGTCCTTTTTGTGGAAGGTGGCGAAATCGCCGTCCTTCTCACGCGAGGTCTGGTCGTCGGAGCGCTCTCTCACCAGCTTCACGAAATCGCCCCCCGTGCGAATCTGCGCCCGCAATTTGTCCGCTTCCTCTTTGGCCTGAGCGTCGGTGCGGCGTGGTTTGCCCGCCGGCGTCGCATCGCCGAATGCAAGGTACAAAGCCTTCACCCGGACCTGCTTGTATTGCTCCTTGTTGGCTTCGTAATACTTCGCGATATCGCCGGCGTCCACATCCATCGCATTCAATTTGAAGTTCATCATGGCCTGGCCCAGGGTCAGCGTGCGGCTGACCTCCAGTTGTTCCTTCGTGGGGCTGGACTGGTCCAGATTCTGCGACTCCGCCATTTTAGCCATCTTGCGCATGCCCGCCCACCACTGAACCAAAGATCCCGGGTTCGCGGCGGCCATTTGCTGGCTCTGCTGCGGCAGCGCCGACACAATCCTCTTGAGATCCCCCATGGTGAACTGCGTGCCGTCGTCGAACACGGCGATTACCGCATCGTTTGGGAGATCCGGAAGCTTGGGCGCCGCTATGGGCGCTTTGGACGACGCGGCCGCTTGGTCAGCCATGCGGCGCACGCGTTCTGCCTGGCTTTCGGCTGGGGTCGGGGTGGTTTGCGCCCAGGCCGCGGCAAGGCAAACAAGAAGGGTACAAGCGGAGGCTTTCATGGTAAGGGAATGGACTTTTCCTCAGTTTATCACGGGGCTCCGGGAGTCCTTGAAACCGCGAAAAGTGTGCGAACGTCCCTGTTACAGACTCCATGACGAAATCGGTTCGAATTCTACTCGCTTGCGCCGCGCTGGTTTCCCTTCAGGCCGCGGAAACGCCCGCCGATCGCGGGAAGCGGTTGGTCAATGAAGCCGTACAGGCCCTCGGAGGCGACGCGTTCCTGCACATGCAGGATCGAGTCGAAAGCGGCCGGGTTTTTACCTTCTACCGAGCGGAAATCACCGGGCTTTCGCTCGCCAAAATCTACACGCGATATGCGTCCGCGCCGGCTCCCGGCAAGCTGATGCTGCGCGAGCGCGAGTCCTTTCTGAGCGAGTCCCCCGGAAGGCCTGAATCCAGCGCCGCGCTGTTCACCGAGGATGGCGCCTGGAATCTCACCTATCGCGGCGCCCTGCCGTTCGACGATCAACGCTACCAGGACTTCAAAGAAGCCACCGAGCGGAGCTTCTTCTATATCCTGCGCTGCCGCCTGAACGAGCCAGGCTGGGACTACTATTGGCAGACCTCGGACGTGTTCGAGAACCGCCCCGTGGAGATCGTGGAAATCACCGACGCCGCCGGCCAGAAGGTGACGGTCACCTTTGACCAGGACAGCAAGCTGCCCATGCGGCAAGTCTACCGTCGCCGCAACACCCAGTTTAAGGACTTCGACACTGAGGTGACCATGTTCGCCAATTACCGCCCCGCCGGTCACGGCGTCATGTGGCCCACCAACATCCGCCGCGAACGGAACGGGGACAAAATCTTCGAGATGATCTCCGATACGGTGGAGGTCGACAAAAACCTCACCGACGACCTGTTCAACATTCCGGTCAAGATGAAGATCCTGCCCAAAAAGTAGTGGGGCGGACCTCCTGGTCTGCCTTCTTTGGTTTCGTTTGCTTATTCCGGTTCATCGGTCTTTTCCCAAAGCGCCCGCGTCTGTCATGATAGGTGTTTAGGAGACCCGTTGAGCTTTCAAGTTCCGCTTGCCCTCTTCCTTCAAGTGAATCTCTGGGATATGGCCCAGCAGAGCGGTCCCGTTGGGATGCTGGTGCTGGGGGTCCTGCTGTGTTTTTCCATCTACTCCTGGACCGTCATCTTCGCCAAGTGGCGCGCCTTTCGCGGCGGTCGCCGGGCCAACGCGCGGTTCCTGCGCGCCTTTCGGAAGGCCAATGGCCTCGAAGCGGTCATGGTGGCCAGCGAACAGTTTCGCCCCTCGCCTCTGGTGACGGTCTTCGATTTCGGCTATGAGGAAATCGAGCGTCAGGTAAAGGCTCGCGGAAAAGTGACGAATCGTACGTCGCTTGAGCGCACCCTGCAACTCGGCGTCAGCGAGGAACTCGCCAAGCTGGAACGCAACATGAATTGGCTGGCGACCACCGCTTCGGTATCGCCCTTCATCGGCCTGTTGGGTACGGTCATGGGCATTATCCGCGAGTTTCAGGAGCTGAGCCAGACGGGCAGTACCAGCCTGCGGACGGTGGGACCCGGCATTGGGGAAGCGCTGATTGCCACCGCGGTGGGACTCTTTGCCGCCATCCCCGCGGCGATTTTCTATAACCTCTTCGGCAACACCATTCGCGAAATCGGCGCGCGCATGGATGACTTCGCGCTCGAGTTCCTGAACCTCACCGAGCGCAGCTTCGGAGACTAACGCCATGTCGATCTCCTTCAATGGCGGCGGATCGGGTTCGCGCAGGCGCGGCGGCGCCAGCCTTTCGGAAATCAACGTCACGCCCTTTGTCGACGTGGTGCTGGTGCTGCTGATTATCTTCATGCTCACCGCCCAGGTGATGGAATTCGGCATCGAAGTGGACGTGCCCAAAGTACGCATGGTGAAGGACACCGCGCAGCAGATGCCCGTGGTGACCATCACCAAGGAGGGCAGCGTCACGCTCAATGGCAAGCCCGTGAACATCAACGATCTGGCGGCGACCATTCACCAGGAATTCACCAAGACCAACGGGGTCTACGTGAGAGCCGACAAGGATGTCATCTGGGATATCGTCGCCCAGGTGACGGCCGTGCTGGGCCAGGCCAAGTTCCAGGTAAATTTTGTGACGAAACCGGAGGACACGGCAGCCAAAGGCCGATAGCGATGAATTCGCACGCCGACATTCTGGACCGTCCGGAACGCCTGTGGGTTTTTTTCTGGTGTGCGGTGGCCCTCCATCTGTCCGTGGCCGCCCTGATATTGCTGGCCGCCTGGTTTGAGGCGCATCACCATCGCGATAACTGGGGCGATATTCACGGCGGCGGCATGGGATCGGTGGCCGTCAATGCGGTGGCGCGGATTCCGCTGCCAACCGAGAGCGGGCCGGTCAACCCGGTAGCCAACGATACCGAATCGCGAGCGCCCGAACCGCCCGCCAAAGTGAAGGCGCGGCCCAAAGTCGAAGCGCCGGAGCCGGACGCCATCCCCATCCCCAGCCGCAACGCGCGGAACCGGCCCTCCTCCAAGCCGGCTTCGGCCCCCAACAAGTTCCGCGAGCGCCAGGAGGACCTGCCGAACCAGGTGTACAGCCAGTCCGGACAGCGCATGGTTTCACCCATGGTCGGAATCACCGGCGGCGGCGGCGTCAGCATGGGGAACAACTCGCCGTTCGGCAACCAGTTCGGGCAATACTCCGACATGGTGAAGAATAAGGTCGCAAGCAACTGGAAGACCGGCAGTGTCGATCCCCGCATCCGCACGGCCAATCCCGTGGTGGTGACATTCACCATCAATCGGGATGGGTCCGTTCCGTCAAATTCCGTGAGGATCGTGCAATCGAGCGGCATTCCGGCGTTGGACATGTCGGCGCAGCGCGCCATCCTGGACGCCGAGCCGTTCGAACGCTTGCCGTTGCAGTTTTCCGGCAATTCCGTGGATATCCAATTCTTTTTCGAGTTGAGGCGCTGATATGAAAAGGATCGTCTGCTTGGTGGCCGCGCTAGCCGCGGCGTCGGTGGCGCTTTCCGCCCAGGACATTACGATTCACTTGCAGGAGGGCCAGCGCCCGGCGTTGGCCATCCCCGATTTGCGCGGCGACGCCCAGGCGCAGCCATTCATGGGCGCGTGCAACCAGACCCTGTGGAACGACGTGCAAGGGTCGGGGCTCTTTAAGATGATCGACAAGACCCTGTATCCGAAGGCCAATCCGCAGCAAGCCTCGGATTGGCGCCAGGCGCCGGCCGGTCGCAGCGCCACGCTCCCGAACGGCGGCGGCATGTATATGACGGACTGGTCGTCGCCGCCGGTCTCGGCGAACCACATCGCCTTCGGGTATACGGCCGTGCAGAATGGCGTGCTGGTGCTTTACGGCTGGTTGTTCGACCTCGGCCGCGGAGCGCAGACCATCGGCGCGCGCTATGTGGCGTCCACCGTGGATGAAGCCGGCGCCCGCCAGGTCGCGCACCAGTTCGCGGCCGACATCATCGCCCAGTTCGGCGGCAAATCGCTGAGCGGCACGCACATCTATTTCACTTCCAATCGGACCGGTAACAAAGAAATCTGGATGATGGACCCGGACGGCGGGAATCAAAAGCCAGTCACCAATTTTAAAAGCATTTCCACGCAGCCGGCGGCCTCGCCGGACGCAGGAAAGATTGCATTTACTAGCTGGGTGCACACGAATCCTGCTATATTTATATTTTCGGTGGATCCGGTCCGGGACTTGCGTTTTTACAACCAACGCGCGTCGGTGAATTCGTCGCCGTCGTTCACGCCCGACGGGAAGCAGATCGTTTACTCTTCGTCGGCGCCGAACGACCGCTGCTGCCGGATTTTCATCGCCAATCTTGACGGCAGCGGCTTTCGTCCGATCTCTTCGGCGGGCTTTATCGATACGGAACCTAAGGTCAATCCCAAGACGGGAAATGAAATCGCGTTCGTCTCCGGCCGCTCCGGTCCGCAACAGGTCTACAGGATGAATATGGATGGGTCGGACGTCGAACGCCTGACTCCCGGCGAAGGCGAAGCGTCCAATCCCTCGTGGCATCCCGGCGGGCAAATCATCGCGTACGCCTGGACGCGGGGATACGCAACCGGGGCTTTCAATATATTCACCATGGACGTGGCGTCTCGCAATTACAATCAGTTGACGCACAGCGAGGGACGCAACGAGAATCCCAGTTGGGCGCCCGACGGCGTCCATCTTGTTTTTATGTCGACGCGCAGCGGAACGCACCAGATCTGGACCATGCTGGGGGACGGAACGCAGGCGCGCCAACTTACTACGCAAGGAAACAATGAGACCCCCGTTTGGGGCCAGTAACGAGAAATCAAGAAGAATTTCAGGAGGAGATGTTTTCATGTTGAATTCACGGAAAATCGTTATTGTGTGGGCCACCATTCTTTTGATGGTGTTCGCGGCAGGTTGCAAGAAGAAGATCCCGCCGCCGCCGCCGCCCCCGCCGGTGGTGCAGCCGGCTCCGCCGCCGCCGCCGCCCCCGCCAGCCGCGCCCGTTATCGCGCAGTTCTCGGCCGATCCGGCGAGCATACAGCGCGGCCAGTCTTCCAACTTGAGCTGGCAGGTGACCGGCCCGACCACCAGTATTTCCATCAACCAGAGCATCGGCGCCGTTCAGAGTAACGGCGCCCAGCGGGTATACCCCAACGATTCGACTACTTATACCCTTTCGGTCACCGGTCCTGGCGGCAACGCCACGCGCTCGGCCACCGTTACCGTGACGGCTCCGCCGCCGCCGCCGCCGCCACCGCCACCGCCGCCGCGCCCGACCCTCGAACAGCGCCTCGCCGACGTGCATGATGCGTTCTTCGATTACGATAAGAGCGACCTGCGCTCCGATGCGCGCGATGTGCTGACACAGAACGCCAACGCGCTGAAGTCCATTCTGGCGGATTTCCCCAACGCCGTGATCAGCGTCGAAGGACATTGCGACGAACGCGGCTCGGCCGAGTACAACCTCGGTTTGGGCGACCGGCGTTCCAGTTCCGCCAAAGACTTTTTGGTGCAACTGGGCGTCTCTGCAGACAAGCTGAAGGGCATCAGCTATGGCAAAGAGCGGCCCCAGTGCACCGAGTCCAACGAGGAGTGCTGGCAGAAGAACCGGCGTGTGCATTTCTCGTCGGCGCAGTAGGATATAGATACCGCAACGCGATTACCTGGGGGCGGCTGACGGACTGCCGGAGCCGCCCCTCCATTGAGGAGGTTTACTGATGTTCCGACGCATTTGCGCCTGGATTTTAATTGTTTCGCCCGCCTTGGCGTTCGGCGCCGACAAGTCCATCATGGACTTGCAGCGCGACATTGCCTCGCTGCAAGAGATGGTGAGGGGTTTACAAAGCTCCCAGAATGAAAAACTTGCCGCGCTCACGGAGTTGGTCCGGCAAGCGGTCGGTAATGCCAACGATGCAAGCAAGAGCGCGGCTGGCCTGCAACAAACCTTGCAAAGCGAGCAGGACAAGGTGGTGGCGCCCGTAGCCGGGCTCTCCACCCGCATGGACCAGATGTCCAACGACATGCATACCCTGAGCAATGCCATCTCAGACATGGCGAGCAGCATTGCCAAGATGCAGACCCAGTTGACCGACTTGAACAACGCCGTAAAGATTCTGCAGGCGCCTGCCGCGCCTCCTCCGGGGACTGCGGGCGTTCCTCCGGGTGGATCGGCCGCTCTATCCGCGATGCCCCCGATTTCCGCCACGGACCTCTATAACAACGCCGACCGGGACCGCAACGGGGGCCACCTGGATCTAGCCGTCCAAGAGTTTTCGGACTACCTGAAGTATTACGGAACTACCTCCCAGGCGCCTTCCGCCCAGTTCTATATCGGTTTCATCCATTACGGACAGAAGGACTACGAAAACGCCGCCCAGGATTTCCAAAATGTCGTGGAAAAGTACCCCGACGACGATACCCGTGTTCCAGAGGCCATGTACTACAGGGGTCTCAGCCTCCAGCGGATTGTCGGCCACAAGACCGAGGCGTCGCAGGCATACAAAGATCTGATCAAGCAATTCCCCGACACTGATTACGCCAAGAAGGCCTGTACGGAATTGCAGGGCCTTGGTTTGCGCTGCGGCGCACCGCCCACGCCCGCGAAGAAGACCGCGGCGAAGAAAAAGGATTAGGAGTAGTACCGCCGCCGGTCTCCGCCGGCGGTGTTTCTGTCGCTGATCCTCTCATGGAACCCGCCCCTCTTTCCACTTACCAGGATCTCGCCGGAATCCTCGACTACCCTCTGGTGAAGCCCGATCTCACGAACATCCAGGTGGTCGAGGGCCTCGATCTCGCTAAACGCTACCGCATCGCCTGCGTAAGCGTCCGGCCCTGCGACGTCGATCTGGCCGTGCGCACGCTGGCGGGCAGCCCGGTCCGGCCCGGCAGCGTCGTGGGTTTTCCGCACGGCTCCCAGAACACCGCCGTCAAGCTCTATGAAGCCCGCGATCTGCTGCGGCGCGGCGCCCGGGAGATCGATATGGTGGTCGCCATCTCCGCGCTCGTCTCGCGGGAATTCCAGCACGTCCAAACGGAATTGGTCCAGATGGCCGAACTCTGCCGAAAAGAAAGCGCGGTCCTCAAGGTCATTCTGGAAAACGCCTACCTTACCGATGAGTTGAAGATCGTCGCCTGCCGCTGCTGCGCCCGCGCCGGCGTGGACTTCGTGAAGACGTCCACCGGCTTCGCGCCCTCCGGTTATTCCATCGAAGATGTGAAGTTGATGCGCAAGCACCTGCCCGAGGAAATCGGCATCAAGGCCGCCGGAGGGCTGCGCACACTGGACCAGGCTCTGGAGGTCCATGCCGCCGGCGCCACACGCATCGGCACGTCCTCGGCGGCTGCCATCCTGGACGCTTGGGAAGCGCGCCTGGCGGAAGCGCCCAGCCAAAGCGCCTAATCGCCAAATCGAACATCCTGCGCCCGCCTCCGCGCATCTCACTCAAGAAGGAGGATCGCGCTCAATGAAGATCGGAATCTTAGGTTCCGGAAACGTGGGCAGAGTGCTCGGAGCCGGCCTGTTATGGCATGGCAATGACGTCATGCTGGGCACGCGGGATGCCGCCAAGCCTGAGGTGCAACAGTGGCTGGGGGAGAATGCCGGGGCCCTTGCGGGCACTTTCGAGCAGGCGGCGCGCTTCGGCGAGCTTCTCATCCTCGCCACGCTGGGACGCGCCGTGGAACAGACCATCGACCTCGCCGGCCCGTCGAACTTCGCCGGCAAAACCGTGCTCGACACCACCAATCCAATCGCCGACGCGCCGCCGGTCCAGGGCGTGCTGCGGTACTTTACCGGCCCCAACGAATCCCTCGGCGAGAAGATTCAGGCGCTGGTCCCGGATGCGCACGTGGTCAAGGCATTCAACAGCGTCGGCGCCGCGCGCATGGTGAATCCTCAGTATCGACAGGGGCCGCCCACCATGTTCCTCTGCGGCGAAAATGCGGCCGCCAAGGCGCAGGTTTCGGGAATCGCCCGGCAGTTGGGGTGGGATGCCCTGGACATGGGCGGCATCGTGGCCGCACGAGCCATCGAGCCCCTCTGCATGCTATGGTGCATTCCGGGGTTTCAGCGCAACCAGTGGACCCACGCCTTTAAACTGCTGCTCGAATAAAGGGTACCGCCGCCGGTCTCCGCCGGCGGTGTATTTTGGCGGTAGTTCGGCGGTGTACCGCCCTCTAGACTTCCAGAATCACCGGCATGATCAACGGCCGCCGCGAAGTCTCCTTCACGATGTACCGTTTCAAATCCGCGCGGATCTTCTCCTTCATGACGCCCAAATCCGCTTTCTCCTCGCGGTTCGAACCCTCGAGCGTCTTGACCACAATCTGGCGCGCGGCTTCCGCGAAATCGGAGTCGCCTTCCGCTACCGCAAAACCGCGGCTGACGATCTCGGGCGGGTGCTCGAGGCGCCCCGTATGAGGGTTTAAAGCGACAATCGCCAGCACGATTCCGTCTTCGGAAAGATGGCGCCGGTCGCGGATCACCATCTCTTCCACCACTTCGCCCACCGAGCCGGAATCGATGCAGATTCGGCCCACGGGAACCTTCCCGGCCTTACGCGCGCCCTGGTTGTCGATTTCCAGAACGTCCCCGGACTCCATCACGAAGCTGTCCTCTAGTCCCGCGAACCGCAGGTGCTCGGCCAGCCGGGCATGCTTGCTAAGCTGGCGAAATTCGCCGTGGATGGGCATGAAAAACCGCGGCCGCACCAGGTTGAGCACCAGCTTCATCTCCTCCGCGCTGGCGTGCCCGGAGACGTGCAGCGGCGGGTTCATCGACCCGTAGAGTACGTCGGCGCCGCGGCGCGCCATATGGTCGATCATGCGGAAAATGGCCTTCTCGTTGCCCGGTATAATGCGGGAACTCAGCACCACCGTGTCGCCCCGCTCCACCGAAATGTGTTTGTGGTTGTCCACCGCAACCCGCGACAGCGCCGACATCGGCTCGCCCTGCGTCCCGGAGATCAGCACGGTCACCTTGTCCCGGGGAAGTCCCATGGCGTCCTGCGGGCGCAGCAGAATATCGTCGGGAATCTCGATCAGCCCCAGCGAGTGCGCGATCTCCGTGACCGACACCATGCTGCGGCCCACCACCGCCACCCTCCGCCCGGCCTCCCGCGAGAGGTCCAGAATCATCTGGATGCGGTGAATCGACGAACTGAAGCACGCCACCACCACCCGCCCGTCCGACCGGTTGAAAATCTCCTCCATGCGCGGGCGCACCGCGCGCTCCGATTCGGTGAAGCCGGGCCGGTCGGAGTTGGTGGAATCTGAGAGCAGCAGCAGCACCCCACGTTTGCCGTAGTCGGCCAGCGTGTGCAGATCGAACATCTCATTGTCGATGGGCGTGGGGTCCACCTTGTAATCGCCCGTGTGGATGATCACGCCGAGCGGCGTCGTAATCGCCAGCGCCACCGCGCTCACAATGGAATGCGTCACGTGAATGAATTCGATCTTGAATGGGCCGATCTGCACCGTCTGCTTCGGCTTGATCCGGATCAGGCGCGGTTCCCGTTCGAGTTCGTGCTCCTCCAGCCGGCGTTCCACCAGCGCCAGCGTAAACGCCGTTCCGTAAACCGGGACGTCGATCTCGGAGAGAAAATAGGGCAGCGCCCCAATGTGGTCTTCGTGGCCGTGCGTGAGCACCACGGCGCGCACGAATTGCTGGTTCTCCTTCAGGAACGTCAGATCCGGCATCACCAGATCCACCCCCAGCAGTTCGGCGCCGGGAAACATCATTCCACAGTCGATCGCTATGATATCGTCCCCGAAACGGATGGCGGTCATGTTCATTCCGAACTCGCCCAACCCGCCCAGCGGAATTACTTGCAACTTCTGATCGGTCATCGGCCTCTCTTCTAACGGTAGAACCCCAACCTATGATCGTAGCCGTTTGGCGGACAATCCACCACCGGCGCCGTGTAAATACTATGGGTGTAGTGGTCAGGAGGCCGGTGTAAAACAAAAATGCTCACCCCTTTCGGGGTGAGCATTTCTTCCCCTGTTCCACGAGGGGTGATGTTCGATGGGAGAATCAGTTTCGACGGAATCGCAACCGCCAAAAACTTTTGTAGTTGGATCTTATTTCCCTACGGCCCCTAAGTCAAGAAGAATTCCGGCTCAAAATTCTTGTTCGTAAGCTGCTCTTGCAGGCTGACTTGCAAGCTAGAGCCATTTGACGCACCCTCTGGAAACCGCCGGGAATGCCCGTTTCCAGCCTTGTTATTTCCCTCTAACACGAACAAAACCAGCAGCTTATGGAGTCGGTTCAGAGCCTGTCGAGGTGCATTAAAATCATGGCCTCAGGCTCTTCGCCCCGCTTTCCGCGCCGCAGAAAATGCCGGAATCCGCCCACGAAGAAGCCTGCGAAAATTGCGCCCGCTCCCAGTATCCCCGTGAGAATAAAGGCATTTATGACTAGGTCGCCGATGTTGTCGCGCCGCCCTGGCACAAACTCGTCACTAGTGATCTCCGCCTGATAACGCACCTGGGCGAGCAGCCGCTCAGCCGTGTCCGGGTCGGCCGGCGACAGGATCACAGCCACCAACGGACCGCTCCGCTTGGCCACCGCCCCCGGCAATTTCGCGAATTCGCCAATCTCCTCCATGGCAATCTGATTTGTAGGGTACCGGAAAATCGTCAGCGCCATCGGTCCTTTTGGACTGTGGAAGACCCCAAATTGCGCCTCGGCCGACAAATGGAACGCTGCTACGGAGGGGGGAATCCCCGGGTCGAACGCCTGCAATGCCACCGGTCCGGTAATGTACCGCTCGCTATTGGCCACCAAATTGTCCGATGGAAGGTAGCCTGGCAGCGTAGGCAGGCCCGTGCCATCGACCGCGGTCAACCCGTCGGTCAACCCCTGCAGTTCCGCCGTGTTAGGCTTGTACCCGTTGAACGAAAGCAGATAATTCCCCAGCGCCAGCAGCAGCGTGTCGGGGGTCTCCGACGCCAGGGCAGCGGCCTTCGAAGGCGTAGCGTCGGCGCTTCGCTGCCAGTCGAAGGCCGCCAAAGCGCCAGTGGAGTCCTGAAGCTGGTAGGCGGTTGCGGTAAAGTGCTTTCCGGCGCCCGTATAGATCGCCGTCTCCGCGGTCTTCAACCCGTATTCGTCCCACACGGCGCGATTCGCGATCTGGGTCTTAGGCGCTCCGGTCTTATGATACGGGCCGATGGCATCCGGCCAGATAGCGGCTCCAGCCAACACCGGCAGAACCAAGGCGGCGAAAAAAAGCTTCATTACTCTATTAGACGCCAGAAAAGGAATTTCGGAGTCGAGCTCGTCATAGAATGGTAAGGGAGGCGACCTATGGGCGACGCGCAGGCCGATCCAATCCGGCGGGAAATTCACGCGCTGGTGGACTGTATTCCAAGCTCCGATCTGCCAACCGCGAGAAAAATCGTGCGTTCGCTGGTCGATCCGGTGGAACTCGCCATCTTGAACGCTTCGCCGGACGACGAGCCGGAGAGCGGAGAAGAGCGCGCGGAGGCAGAGGCGGCGCGGCGTGAAGTCGGACCGGGCACAGCCCACGAAGAAGTGCTTCGCGAGTTCGGGTTGTGAGCAGGTTCGTCTGGACCGACCAGGCAAAGGAGCAACTTCGGCAGATCGACCGGGAACAGGCGCTGCGCATCCTTCACGCGCTGACCGCCTTCGCGGAAAGCGGCGGTGGGGAGGTGAAGGCTCTCAAGGGATCGGGAGACCTGCGGCTCAGGGTCGGGGACTATCGCGTACGGTTCGAGGTCGCCGGCGACGGCGGCTACCGCATTCTCCGCGTCGGGCATCGCCGCGAAGTCTACCGGTAAATCGTGGTGATACGGGAGCTTTCGACGCCTTTCCCCCTGATGCATGTTCTCCTAAATCCAGGGAAGCTCGCCACCGCCGCACGCCGCCAGTCCAGCGGCTTGAAGAGGGGACCACCCCCCCTTTGTCTCATGCCTATGCCGCCAACAGAACAACGCCCGCTGCCAGCGCCGCCTTTCGCAGATCGCTGTCAAGACTGGCGAACTCGCTCCAGCAGCGCCTCGGTTGCCGGTGTGGCTTCGTCTTCAAAGCACCATGGCAGCGTCGCCGATGCGTCGGCGACGAAACCCGCTATCAGTACTTACGCCCCTCGTTAATGAGATCCTTGATGCGTAGATCGCCGAGTCTGACACCTTTGCGCAATTCGCGGATGTCGGCCACGGCTTCGGCGGGAGTCATCGTTCCGGTGGGCGTGGCGCGTTCCGTCTCGGCCAGGGTTTCCAGGGCGCGGGTTACTACCTCTTCCGGTGACTGGTAGAGCCCGCTGCGAAGGTGAGCCGCGATGAGTTGCTCCCCGTGACTGTCAAGGGTCAAAGTGAGCAGCATCACTCATTGTACCAAGGCGCGCAGGCCCTCTACCTACTACGCACCGTGGCAGTGCTTATACTTCTTCCCGCTGCCGCAAGGGCACTTCTCATTGCGCCCCACCTTCTTGCCGGCTACCACCGGTTTCGGTGCGCTCGTCCCCTCGCCGCCCACGAATTGCAGCTCCGCCATCTCCTTTTCCTTCTTGCGCTGCACATTGCGCGTGAAGTCCTGCAGGGTGCTCTGAGCTGCTAACCGCCTTTGCTCCGTGGGGTCGGGACGGGGCGCGGCTTCCTCCGCCTGGCCCTCCTGCTCCTCCCCCTCCGGGAACGGCATTACCGGGCCGGAATCCGTGCGCACCTGAAGGAAATACAGGAACCGCACGGTTTCGTCCTCGATGCGGTCCATCATCGAAACGAACAACTCGTAGGACTCCTTCTTGTACTCCACCAGCGGATCCTTCTGGCCGTGCGCGCGAAGATTGATGCCCTGTTTCAGCTCGTCCATCGCCAGCAGGTGGTCCTTCCACTGGTTGTCGATGACTTGCAGCATCACGATGCGCTCCGTATACCGCATCGTGTCCGCGCCCACCAGGTCTTCCTTCTCCTGGTACCTCTGCTTCAGCCGCTCGCAGATCAGATCCGAGGCCTCGTCGCGGCTCAGCGTCGAGAGTTCGTTCACGTCGATCTTGTATCCGAACTGGCTGAGGATGTCCGTTCGCAGCGAAGGCAGATCCCACGTGTCCGGATGCTTGTCGTTCGGGCACCGCATGTCGAGATACTGCTCCACAATGCCTTGCACCATGTCCAGAATCCGCTCCTTCTGGTCGGTGCCTTCGAGCAACTGCCGGCGCATTCCGTAAACCGCCTGCCGCTGCTTGTTGTTGACGTCGTCGTATTCCAGCAGGTGTTTGCGCGATTCGAAATTCTGCATTTCGACCGCTTCCTGCGCCTTGGCGATGCGCTTGGTGATCAGACGCGATTCGATCGGCACATCCTCTTCCATGCCCAGCCGCAGCATCAGGTTCTGCATGCGGTCGCCGCCGAAAATGCGCAGCAGGTCGTCTTGCAGCGAGAGGAAGAATTTCGAGCTGCCTGGGTCGCCCTGCCGGCCGGCGCGCCCGCGAAGCTGGTTGTCGATGCGCCGGGATTCGTGCCGCTCCGTAGCCACGATGCACAGCCCGCCCATGGCCGTGACCTCATCGTGCTCCTTATCGGTCTCCGCTTTGTAGCGAGCGTAGGTCGCGTCCCAGATGTCGCGGCGCACCCGGTAGAACTGGTCGTGGTGCGAGAAGTAGTTGAACTGCTCGTCGCCCACGTACTTGACTTCCTCTTCGGACAGCCGCTCCGCCGTCTTCTCCTTCAGGCAGGCGTCCTTGGCCATGAACTCCGGGTTGCCGCCCAGCAGGATGTCGGTGCCGCGCCCGGCCATGTTGGTCGAAACCACCACCATGTTCTTGCGCCCGGCCTGCGCCACAATCAACGCTTCGCGCTCGTGATTCTTGGCGTTCAGAATCTCGTGCTTGACCCCCATGCGCTTCAGCAGCGCCGAGAGTTTCTCGGATTTTTCCACCGAGATCGTGCCCACCAGCACCGGCTGCCCCGTCTCGTTCAGCCTCTTGATTTCCTTCGCCGCGTTGCGGAACTTCTCCTCTTCGGTGCGATACACAATGTCCTGGAATTCCTTGCGGATCAAAGGACGGTTCGTGGGAATCACCGTCACGTCCAGGTTGTAGATTTTCTGAAACTCCGCCGCTTCCGTTTCCGCCGTGCCGGTCATTCCGGACAGCTTCTTATACATGCGGAAATAGTTCTGGAAGGTGATGGTGGCCAGGGTCTGATTCTCGCGCTGGATCTTGACGTTTTCCTTGGCTTCCACGGCCTGGTGCAACCCGTCGGACCAACGCCGTCCGGGCATCAGCCGGCCGGTGAATTCGTCGACAATCACCACTTCCTGAATCTTCCGGCCCTGCTCGTCTTCGCCGTCCTTCACCACGTAGTCTTTATCGAGCTGGTAGAGCACGTGCGCGCGCAGCGCCTGCTCCACGTGATGCCGTATGGTCCAGCTCTCCAGGTTCGCCGCTTCGAACAGGCCCGGCATCCCCAACAGCTTCTCCACCTTGAACGTGCCCTCTTCCGTGAGGCCCGCGGAGCGGTGCTTTTCGTCGATCGTGTAATCGCCGGTCGTGTATTTTTCGCCCGGCTCCTTCCCGTCGATTTCCTCGCCCCGCTGCAGCTTGGGAATGATGCGGTTGATCTTGTAGTATTTGTCGGTGGATTCCTCGCTGGGACCCGAAATGATCAACGGCGTGCGCGCCTCGTCGATGAGGATCGAATCGACCTCGTCCACGATGGCATAATTGAACGCCCGCTGCGTGCAGTCCTCGATGCGGAACTTCATGTTGTCCCGCAGGTAATCGAAGCCGAATTCGTTGTTGGTCCCGTAAGTGATATCGGCGTTGTAGGCTTCCTTGCGCTGTTGATCGTCCAGGTCGTGAACAATCACCCCCACCTGCATGCCGAGCGACCGGTAGATGCGCCCCATCCATTCCGAATCGCGCTTCGCCAGGTAATCGTTCACCGTGACCACGTGGACGCCCTTGCCGCCCAGCGCGTTCAGGTAACAGGGCAGGGTAGCCACCAGCGTCTTGCCTTCGCCGGTCTTCATCTCGGCGATCCTGCCCGAGTGCAGCACCTTGCCGCCGATCAACTGCACGTCGAAATGCCGCATGTTGACGAAGCGGCGTCCGGCTTCCCGCACCACGGCGAAAGCTTCGATCAGAAGGTCGTCGAGCGTCGCCCCTTGCGCGACCCTTTCTTTGAATTCAATGGTCTTGGCCGCGAGGTCGATATCCGACAGCTTGCTGATGGCCGGCTCCAGGTCATTGATAGCCGCCACGATGGGCTGCATGCCTTTGATCTCGCGCTGGGTCTTGGTGCCGAAGAGTTTCGCGAGTACGGTATCGACAATCATGAATTGGTCTCGTTACGGTGGGAGGTCCGCAGTTCCTATTTTACCCTGTTAAAGATGACGCCCGCGCAAAAGCGAGTTTAGCGCGCCCGTCTGCGTTGCCGAGCCGCGAACGTAAGAGAGCAGTTACGCACTTCTGCTTGACATCGAGAGCGCCCACACTCCGATCACAGCATTCTCAAAACAATAACCCATTCCCTGCCCATCGCTTGGCCATAACCGGTCTTAGACTCAGCCTCGCCCTCGTGGTAACTCTAAAAGCGGAGGAGAACTACGTGCCCAATTCCACCCGTACCGCCGCCGGTCTTTGCCGGCGGTGCTCCTGTCCCACGACGCGCCGCATCTCGCCGCACCAAACGAACCCAATCCGCGGTGGCGCGGTCCTCCCGGTCTGCGTTCTTGGGTTTCCACGAAACACCAAACGAACCCAATCACGCTTCCCAATGCTCGACAACCCACCCGCCATCCGCCCCCCGCACACTCGCGCCAAACGAACCCAATCCACGCACAACCAAAACAAAAGAAACCAGTTCCTCCGTTCACCAAACGAACCCAATCCCTCCAGGCTCCCTTTGCCAGCCTCTCACACCCACCGCGGTTTCCGCACCATGCGTCGGCCCCCCACCCAGCCCTCCCTCATTTTTCCTCTTGACAGACAATCACAATTTGCAATATAATAATCACAGATTGCGATATGAGACTCGGTGAAAAACTTCGCTACCTCCGCGAGGTCGAAGGCACGCTCCGCGGCTTGGACCGGGAACTCTCCCAACAGGATCTCGCCCGCCTCGTCCAGAAGGAAATCGGCAAGTCCATTTCCCAGAGCTACCTCTCGCAACTCGAAAGCGGCGCCCGCCCCCACCTCACCAATTCCTCGCGCCTCTTGCTGGCACGCTTCTTCAAGGTCCATCCGGGCTACCTCGTCGACGACCCGGAGGGATTCCAGAACGAACTCGTCTCAGGCCTCGGCGCCATTGAGGACAAACTCGATCTGTGGCTGGTCTCCGGCGCCGAGCGCTTCCTGCGCGACGCCGAGCTGCACCACGCCCTGCTCACCGTGGCGCGCCACTCCGATTCGCGCATGTGCCTGGTCCTGCTGGGCACGATTCTTGAAAACCCGGGGCTGGCCGAGCGCCTCATCGAGGTGCTGCGCGCCCCCGCCCCCGCCGCCAAGCCTAAACCGAGGAGGCATTCATGAACTGGTCCGATTTCTTCCTCATCTGTTTCCTGGTCGGATTGGGTCTCAGCGTACTGGCGCTGCTGGCCGGCAGCATTCACGTGCATATCCACCTGCCTCACGTGGGCCATGCGCCGAGCGGTCCCAGCGGCTTCATGCGCGGTTCCCAATTGCCCTACCTGAATTTCGGAACCATCGCCGGCTTCCTCTGCTGGTTCGGCGGCACGGGCTACCTGCTCTCGCATGTCTATGGCGTTTGGTTCGCGGCCGCTCTGGGCGTGGCCACGCTGAGTGGCCTGGGCGGAGCGTCGCTGGTGTTCTGGTTCGTTGCCAAGGTGCTGATGTCGCGGGAGGCCGCGCTCGATCCCGCCGATTACCGCATGGTCGGCGTACTCGGCCGGCTCAGCATTCCCATCCGTGCGGGCGGCACCGGGGAATTGATTTACTCGCAGGAAGGTACGCGCCGCGTCGCCGGCGCGCGCAGCGAGGATGGCGTGGCCATCCCCAAGGGCGCGGAAGTGCTGGTCACGCGCTATGAGAAAGGCATCGCGTACGTTCGCCCGTGGGAAGACCCCCTGGGCGAGTTCGATCGCAATAGTCGATCGGCAAAGGAGTAATCCGACTTTATGCAGAACCAAGCATTCGTGATCGCCGCCCTCATGGTGCTGGCGATTATTATCCTGATGACCATGTTCGCCAAGCTCTTCCGCAAGGCGGGACCGAACGAGGCCATCATCGTGTATGGATTCCGCGGCACCCGCGTCGTAAAGGGCCGCGGCACCGTCATCTTCCCCATGGTGGAGAACTGCCGCGGGCTGTCGCTGGAGCTGATGTCGTTCGACGTCGCGCCGAAGCAGGACCTCTATACCCGCCAGGGCGTAGCGGTCACGGTGGAAGCCGTGGCGCAGATCAAAGTGAAGTCAGATCCGGAATCCATTCTCACCGCGGCCGAACAGTTCCTGACCAAGCCGCCCGAGGAACGCGAGGGCCTAATCCGCCTGGTAATGGAAGGCCACCTGCGTGGCATCATCGGCCAGCTCACCGTGGAAGAGATCGTGAAGCAGCCCGAAATGGTGGGCGACCGCATGCGCTCCACCTGCGCGGACGACATGACCAAGATGGGCCTTGAAGTCATCTCCTTCACCATCAAGGAAGTCCGCGACAAGAACGAGTACATCTCAAACATGGGGCGGCCGGATATCTCGCGCATCAAGCGCGACGCCGACGTGGCCACCGCCGAGGCCGAGCGCGATACCGCCATCCGCCGCGCCGTGGCCGCCCGGGAAGCCGCCGTCGCCACCGCCCAGGCCGACCAGGAGCGGGTCCTCGCGCAAACCCTCTCCCAGACCAAGCAGGCCGAGGCGCAGCGCGACCTGGAAGTGAAGAAAGCCCAGTACCTCGAATTAGTCAAGCGGCAGCAGGCGCAGGCCGACAAGGCTTATGAGATCCAAGGCAACATCATGCAGCAGCAGGTGCGCGCCGAGGAAGTTACCATCCATCAGGTGGAAAAAGAGCATGAGGTCAAGGTGCAGGAAGCCGAAATCCAGCGCCGCGACCGCGAGCTGACGGCCACCGTGTTGAAGGCCGCCGAGTTCGAACGCCAGCGCATCGAGACCCTGGCGGGAGCCGAAAAGCAGCGCCTCATTATGGAGGCGGAAGGCCACGCCTCGGCCATCCGTGCGCAGGGCGAAGCCGAAGCCGAAATCATTTTCAAGAAGGGCGATGCCGAAGCCAGAGCCATGAACGTGAAGGCCGAGGCCTACCAGCAGTTCAACCAGGCGGCCATCGTCGACAAGTTGATTAGCAGCATGCCGGAGATTGTGAAAGCCCTCGCCGCGCCGCTCGCCAACGTGGACAAGATCACCATCGTCTCCACGGGCAACGGTGACGCCGCGGGCATGCACAAGATCACCGGCGACATGGCCGCGATGGCGGCGCAGATCCCCGCACTGTTCGAGACGCTCTCCGGCATGCCGCTGAGCGACCTGTTCGCGAAGGTGCGGTTGATCGGGGATACGCCGCCGAAGGGGAACAATAACGAGCCGCGAACGTAAGAGAGCGGTTCTGACGGACCGAGCCGCGAACGTAAGAGAGCGGTTCTTGTATGAAGGGAGATTATATATGGCGCTCTTAGAGAGAGTTTCAACATTAGTCCGGGCCAATCTCAACGACCTTGTCGACAAGGCCGAAGATCCCGAAAAGATGATCAAACAGGTCATCCTGGACATGCAGAATCAACTGCTCCAGGTCAAAACCCAGGTCGCTATTTCCATCGCCGATCAACACGTCCTCGAGAAACGCAGGCAGGAAAACGAGGAGAACGAGAAACAATGGCGCCGGCGCGCGGAACTAGCGGTGGATAAGGGCGACGACGCTCTGGCGCGGGCCGCGCTCGAACGCGCCATGAGTTACCAGGCCACCACCGCCAGCTTCCTGCAACAGGTGGAGGACCAGAAATCCCAGGTGGAAAACCTCAAGTCCGCGCTCATGAAACTCCAGCAGAAACTGGCGGAGGCCGAATCGAAAAGCGACGTGATGATCGCCCAACACCGCCGCTCGCGCGCGCTTGGCAAGGCTACCGACGCCGGATTAGCCATGGGTGACGATTCCAATTCCGCCGCCTTCGACCGCATGAAGAACAAGGTGCATCACAGCGAAGCCACCGCGCAGGCCCGCTCCGAGCTACTTTCGAACGATGTCGAGGACCGCTTCGCGTCGCTCGAAAAGCAGGTCGAGATCGACCGTCTGCTCGAAGAGCTGAAATCCAAACGGAAAGCGGGGTAGTGGCCGTGGGGGCCGTGCATCTACGGCCCTCGCTCCAGGTGCGCCCAATGACTCACAAAGCCAAAATCGATTGGTGGATCGCGGCCGCCCTTGCTTTGGGCGTCTTCGCGCCGCTCGCCGGAGGCGAACTTTGGATCACCATCCCGCTCTTTCTGGCCGTGGGAATCTGCGGCTACCCGCAGGAATACCAAACCACGGAGGAAGGCCTGGTCATTCGCGCGGGCCTGCTCCGGCGGGTGATCCCTTATAGCGCCATCACGTTCGTCGGCCCCAGCGACGAGGGCGGCCTCTCCGTCCGCTACGGGACCCATGCCGGCATCCGCGTCTCTCCGGCCAACCCCCGCGCCTTCCTGGAGGACCTGGCAACCCGCGCCCCGCATCTCGCCAGGCGCGGTCAAGACCGGGTCCCGTCTTTCGCGTAGACCCATGCGGAAATTGCTTCATTTCGATTGCCCGCGGGAGGTCTACCAGGCCGATGCCTGCGTCGTCACCTGCTACGACGCCCGGTTCGACGCGGCCATCCGCAAGTTCCTCAAGCGCCGCGGCGTGGCTCTGTTCGACCACCTGAAGATTCCCGGCGCGGCAAAGGCTCTGGCGGCCGCGGACGGCGATGCGGAGCGCGATTTTGTCCTCCGCATGGTGCGCATCTCGCTCGCGCTGCACCACCCTCCGCGAGCCATTTTGATCGCGCATAACGATTGCGGGGCCTACCCCGGCGTCCCACCGGACGCCATCGCCGCCGACGTTGTCCGCGCCGCCAAATTCCTGCGTTTGTCCGAGCCGTCGTTGCCGGTGGAGTGCTACTTCGCCGATTTCGACGGGGTCTACGCGGTCGATGGAACCGCCTGAAAGTCGTTATTACACAAGTCTTACACCGCGCCGTTCCGGGACCTGCTAATTTCGGAGTGTAGCCCCCCTTCGGACGAACCCAATGATTTCTAGCGCCGCCGTTTTCCCCGAAAGTCCCCGGACCAACTGGCTCACCGCCATCGTTCTGGTCCTTTTGCACCTGGGAGCCATTGCGGCCCTCTTCATGTTCAGTTGGCGCAATCTGGCCGCCGCGGTCTTCCTTTATTGGGTGGCCACCGGCCTCGGCATCAGCCTGGGCTACCATCGCCTTCACACCCACCGCTCCTACAAGGTGCCCCGGTTCCTCGAATACTTCTTCGCCATTTGTGGAGCGGCAACCCTGGAGGGCGGCCCTATTTTTTGGGTGGCTACGCACCGGCTCCATCACCAGAAATCGGACCATCCCGGCGATCCGCATACCCCGCGCGAGGGCGCCTGGTGGTCTCACGTCGGCTGGATTCTCCGGGATGAGGCGGACCGCGTGCGGAGCGTTAAGATGGCCAAGTACGCTCCCGACCTGGCGAAGCATCGCTTCTATGTCTGGCTCGACCGCTATCACTGGGTTCCGAGCGTGGTTCTAGGCGTGGCATTACTCGCCATCGGCGGGCTGCCTTTATTCCTGTGGGGCGGCTGCCTCCGCATCGTGTTTGGCTTGCACGCCACCTGGCTGGTCAATTCGGCGACCCACATGTGGGGTTCCCGCCGTTTCCAGACCACCGACGACTCCCGCAACAACTGGTGGGTCGCGCTCATCAGCTTCGGCGAGGGCTGGCACAACAACCACCATGCCCACCCCGCTTCGGCCCGCCACGGCTTGGCATGGTATGAGTTCGACCTCTCCTGGATCGAGATCCGTCTGATGAAGTTCTTCGGCGTCGCGAAGTCCATTCGCACCGCTTCCGTCCACGCCAGGCTGCAGGACCGCGAAGCCGCGTAACCGCCGGGTACGCCACACAACCGCACCCCTAGCCCTTTCGAGCCACATGGCAGGGCTGCCCGTCAATCGGATATCATAAGGGGATTAGGACCCCTTACTCTCCGGTTTAAACCATGTGGATCGTCCGGCTAGCAATACGGCAGCCTTATACTTTCGTGGTGGTGGCGCTCCTGATTGCCATTCTGGGAGTCACCGCGATCGTGACCATGCCGGTCGATATCTTTCCTTACATCGACATACCGGTGGTCAGCGTTGTGTGGACCTACTCCGGGCTGTCGCCGGAGGAGATGGAGAAGCGCATCGTCACCATCTTCGAGCGCTCCATGACCACCACGGTCAACGACATCGAGCACATCGAGTCGCAATCCTATAGCGGCGTTGCCGTGGTGCGTGTCTATTTCCAGCCCAACGCGAACGTGGCAATGGCGCTTTCCCAGGTGACGGCCATCTCGCAGACGCTCCTGCGCATCTTCCCGCCGGGAACCTTTCCGCCCAACGTCCTCAAGTTCGATGCATCCTCCGTCCCCATTCTCCAACTTGGATTGTCCAGCAAGACGCTGAGCGAACAGGAGCTTTTCGACCTCGGGAACAATTTCATTCGCACGCAACTTGCCACCATTCAAGGCACTGCGGTGCCGCTGCCTTATGGCGGCAAGTACCGCCAGGTGATGGTGGACCTCAACCCGGACGCGCTCTACGCCAAGCAGCTCTCGCCGGCCGACGTATCGAACGCCCTGGGGCTTCAGAACCTCATCTACCCCGCCGGAGACGCCAAGATCGCCGACAAGGATTACCAGGTCAAGCTGAACAGCAGCCCAGTGCTTCTGAACGATCTGAACAACTTGCCGGTCAGGGTGGTCAACGGGGCCACCGTCTATATGCGCGACATCGGCCAGGTGCGGGACGGTTACGCGGTCCAGAGCTGCGTTGTGCGCACCAACGGCACGCGCGGCGCCCTGATTACGGTGCTGCGCAACGGTAAGGCTTCCACGCTGGACGTGGTCAACAACGTGAAGAAAGAGCTGCCGAAGATCCTCGCGGGCCTCACCACGGAACTGAATGTCCGCCAGTTCTTCGATCAATCGTTGTTCGTGCGCGCGGCCATCAACGGCGTGGTGCGGGAGGCGGTCAGCGCCGCTTTTCTGACCGGCCTCATGATTCTGATTTTCCTGGGAAGCTGGCGCAGTACGGTGATTGTCTGCATCTCCATTCCTCTCTCGATTCTGGCTTCGCTGGCGGTGTTGGGCCTGCTGGGCGCCACCGTGAACGTGATGACGCTGGGCGGGCTGGCGCTGGCCGTGGGAATCCTGGTGGACGATGCCACCGTGGAAATCGAAAATACCCACCGCAACATGGCCATGAAGAAGCCGTTGGTGCGGGCGGTGCTCGATGGCGCGCAGCAAATTGCGGCGCCGGCCTTCGTTTCCACCCTCTCCATCTGCATCGTATTCGTGCCGGTGCTGATGCTCACGGGCGCGGCCAAATTCCTGTTCACCCCCATGGCCGGAGCGGTGGCGTTCGCCATGATGGCGTCTTACTTCTTTTCGCGCACGCTGATTCCCAACATGGTGCACTACATGCTTCGCCCCGAGCTGAAGCTCTACGCGCAGGGGGAGCATGGGGAGACGGCGGGCGGAACGGGTCCCATCTGGAAGACGCATTACGTGTTCAACCGGCGGTTCGGACAGATGCGCGCCTCCTACACCACGCTTCTGCACTGGACCCTGGACCATCGCATACCGGTACTTTTGGGGTTCGCGATTTTTGTGGCGGGATCGCTCTGCCTGGCGCCGTCGGTGGGCCGCGATTTCTTTCCCACTGTGGATTCGGGACAAATGCGCCTGCACGCCCGCGCCCCTTCGGGCACGCGTCTGGAAGAGACCGAGGTCTATTTCGCCGGGATCGAGGACGAAATCCGGCGAACCATTCCGGCGCGCGAAATCGACACCATCATCGACAACATCGGGATTCCCTTCGGCAGCACCAACCTGGCGTTTGGGGACGCTACGACGATCGGCCCCGGCGATGGCGACATCCTGATTTCGCTCAAGGAAGAGCACGGTCCCACGGCGGTCTACACCGACAATCTGCGCAAGCGGCTGCACGAGAGATTTCCGGACGTGGTGTTTTTCTTCGAACCCGCCAACATCACCAACCAAATTCTCAATTTCGGTTTGCCGGCCCCCATCGACGTGCAGGTGGTGGGGCGCAACCAAACGGCCAACTACGAAGTCACCCGCCGCCTTGCGGAGCGGATCGCGCACGTTCCCGGCGCCGCCGACGTGCATATTCACCAGGTGGTGGATTGGCCCGAGATCCGCGTGGACGTGGACCGCACCAAGGCCGGGCAGTTAGGGCTGACGCAGCGCGACGTTTCGAGCAGCCTGCTGATTTCGCTGGCATCGAGCGGCCAGGTGGCGCCCACCCAGTGGCTGGACTGGACTACCGGCGTGAACTATTCCATCGCCGTGCAGACGCCGCAGTACCGCATGAATTCGCTGGCGGCGCTGATGGGGACGCCGGTCGGCGCGCCGTTCGCCAATGTCGCGGCAAGCACGCCCACTTCCCTTGCCGGCAGCGCGAATGCGGACGACTCGTCGGTGGGCGTCGGCCCCAGCCAGACCTCCGCGGCCTACGGCAATCCTGGCGCGGCCGGAGGCGGCCCGCAATTGCTCAGCAACCTGGCCGGGACTTCGCGCGGCGTGGCCCCGGAAATTGTGAACCACTTCAACGTGACGCCGGTGTATGACGTCTATGCCAACGTGGACCGCAGCGATCTGGGCAGCGTCGGAGGCGCGGTGGAGAAGATTGTCGCGGAGGCCGAGCACAGTCTCCCGAAGGGCAGCTCCATCGAAGTCCGCGGCCAGATACGGACCATGCAATCGTCGTTTCAGCGCCTGGGAATGGGAATGCTTTTCGCAGTGCTCCTGGTCTACCTGCTGATGGCCGTCAACTTCCAGTCGTGGCTGGACCCGTTCATCATCCTGATGGCGCTGCCGGGCGCCATCGTCGGGATCGTGTGGATCCTCTTCATCACGCAAACCACCTTCAGCGTGCCGTCTCTCATGGGATCTATCATGTGCATCGGGGTGGCCACTTCCAATAGTATCCTGGTGGTGGTCTTCGCCAATGACCAGCGGTTGGAAGGCATGAACGCGCGGGAGGCGGCGCTGGCGGCGGGGCATACGCGCATACGCCCCGTGCTGATGACCGCGGCCGCCATGGTCATCGGCATGTTGCCGATGGCGCTGGGGATGGGCGAAGGCGGAGAGCAGAACGCGCCGCTCGGCCGCGCCGTGATCGGAGGACTGGTTTTGGCCACCATTACCACGCTGTTCATCGTCCCGATCGTGTATAGCCTGCTTCGCAGGAAGGCGCCGGTGGATTACGAGCAAAAAATAGTCGATGAAGAAGCCAACTACATGTCCGGCGAAGGTTTGAGATGAACCAGATCAATACCACCGAGGAGCGCCTGCGCGCGGAAATCGAAGCGCTGAAGCGCCAGATGGCGGAACAGAACCAACTGCTGGCCGCGCACGAACGGCGGGCCTCGCGTCCTTCGACGGGAGTGCTGGTTTTTCTGGCGCTGTTGCTGGTGGCGCTGACCGCCGGCGGGTTTTTCGCGGGCTACCTGCCGCGGCACCGGCGCGTGGAGGCGCTGGCAGCCGAGTCGCAGGCCACTTCCGAGAGCCTGCCCGTGGTCACCGTGGTGAAGGTGGAACGCTCCGCGGCCAAGAGCGAATTGGTCCTGCCCGGAAACATTCAGGCGTTGACCGAGGCGCCGGTACTGGCGCGCGCCAGCGGCTACCTTAAACAGCGCAACGTGGATATCGGCGACCGCGTGACCGAAGGGCAGGTATTGGCCCTGATCGAGGCTCCGGAATTGCAGCAGCAGATCCAGCAGGCTCAGTCCGCGCTGGACCAGGCCAACAGCGCCGAGCAACAGGCGGAAGCGGCCCTCAAGCAGGGGCAGACCAATGAGGAACTGGCGCGCGTGACTGCCGAGCGGTGGCGCAACCTGGTCGCCAAAGGGGTGGTATCGCGGCAGGATAACGATACCTACCAGGCGCAGTGGGCCGCCCAACAAGCCAACGTGGAAGCGCTGGGGAAGGCCATTGCGGCCGCCCGGAGCAATTCGGGCGCGGCCCAGGCGAATCTCGACCGGCTCAACAGCCTGAAGGACTACCTGACCGTGCGCGCTCCGTTCGCCGGCGTCATCACGCTGCGCAATGTGGATGTGGGCGCGCTGATCACCGAAGGCAGCACGCTCTTGTTCCGGGTGGCGCAAGCCGGGCGTCTCAGAACCTATGTGAACGTGCCGCAGTCGGAGGCCGCTTCGGTGCGGCTGGGCCAGCAGGCCACCATCACGATGGCCGATCTTCCGGGCCTCAAGTTTCCCGGAACGGTCACGAGGACTTCGAATTCGCTCGATCCCGCCACTCGAACCCTCCTCACGGAGGTCCAGTTGGTCAATCCGGACGCGCGGCTGGCGCCGGGTATGTATGCTCAGGTGGATCTTTCGGTGGTGCGAAGCCAGCCTTCGCTGACCATCAAGGGCGATACGCTGGTGGTGCGCGCCGACGGGCCGCAAGTGGCCGTGGTGGATGCGGACGGCAAGGTTCACTACGCGCGCATTCAACTGGGCCGCGATTTTGGCGACCACCTCGAAGTGCTGGCGGGGCTGGAGGAAGGCCAGCGGGTGGTGGTCAACCCCAGCGATCTGGTTCGCGAGGGCGCCAGGGTCAAGCCGGTGTTTATCGAGAACGCGGCGGGAAGCAAGAAGTAAGATCCGCGTCACTCTTTTTTTGCGATGACTAAGTTAGGAATCCTTTTCACGGCCGCCTGCCTGTGCGCTGTCACGGCGCTGGCGCAGACGAACGCCGGCCCGCCCGTCTCGTTCCAGAACTCCGCCCGCGTGCACGATCTGATGCGTGCGGGGAATCTGTACCTTTCCTTGCAGGACGCCTTAGCACTGGCCATCGAGAACAATCTCGATATCGAACTTCAGAGGTTCGGCCTTCTCTCCGGCGACACCGAATTGTTGCGCGCGCAAGGGGGCGGAGTGACGCGCGGCCTGAATTTCACGCTGCTCGAAGTCCCCGCGGGTGTGGGCGGTCCGCTCAGCCCCGTGGTGACCGCCGCGGCATCCTCCGGACTGGCCACCGCGGGCAGCACGGTAAGTTCCAACGCGCTTGAGTTGGGCGTGCTAAACGAGCCGCAGACCAACCTTTCGCTCTCCGGCGTTACGCCGCAGTCCACCGGGACGGCGGTCCCCATATACGATCCCGCCATTGTGGGCCAATTGAACTGGACGCATCAGACCACGCAGGAGTTGAGCGTATCGACGGAGGGCGTACCCGCGCTGTTGACCAATACCACGCTGGCGAATGCCGGCATCCAGCAGGGATTCGCCACCGGCGCCCAGGCCAGCGTGAGCTTCGACAATAGCCGCCAGTCGCTCAATGCCCTGACTTCTCAATACAGCCCGTACACCGGGTCCAGCCTCGGGTTGAACGTAACGCAGCCGCTGCTGCGGGGATTCGGCGCCAGCCTTAACCGGCGCTACATCCGCATCGCGGGCAACGAGCAGAGGATCGCCAGCCTGCTTTTCCGGCAGCAGCTCATCGCCACGGTTTACGGCGTGATCCGGCTTTATACCGATTTCGTGGCGCTCTCGGAGGACGAAAAAGTAAAGCGGGAGTCGCTGGCGCTGGCGGAAAAGCTGTACTCCGACGTGAAGGCCCAGGTGGACGAGGGTACCCTGGCCCCAATCGAGCTGACGCGCGCCAACGCGAACGTTTTCTCCGCGAAACAGGACTTGATCAATGCGACCGGCCTGCGGGAGGAGGAAGAGGCCATCCTCAAGAACGTGCTGACGCGGACCGGCAACGAGGACCCGCAGCTCCGCGCCGCCCAGGTGATTGCCACGGACCCGCTGGCGATTCCGGCGGCGGACGAAGTGCGGCCCATTCAAGACCTGATTCAGGACGCGCTGGCGAACCGGCCGGACCTCGGCCAGGGACGGCTGCAGATCGAGAATTTGCAAACCGGACTCGCGGGATCGAGGAACGCCACGCTGCCGGAGCTGGATCTGGTGGGGGTCATGCAGAACAACGGCCTGGCCGGCGCGGCGAGCTCTTTCACAACGGTTCCAGGGGCGGCGGCGTACGTGGGTGGGTACGGCTCCGCGCTGGAACAGGTTTTCGCGCGCAACAATCCCACCTACGGCGTGGGCGTGCAGTTGACATTGCCGCTGCATAACCGCATCGCGGAAGCGGATCTGGCGCGCGACGAGCTGCAGGTGAAGCAATCCGCGGTCCGCCTGCGGCAACTGGAGAACCAGGCGCGGCTTGAAGTGGAAGACGCGCTGATCGCCATGCGGCGCTCGCGGTCCTCCTATGAGGCCGCCACGGAGGCGCGCAAGTTGCAGGAGGAATCGCTCGCGGCTGAGCAAGCCAAGTTCGAAGTGGGCGCATCCACCGCCTTCTTCGTGATCCAATATGAGAGCCTTCTGGCGCAGGCGCGCTCCACGGAAGTGGCGGCGGAGAGTTCCTATGTCAAGGCGCGGACGGCGCTATCGCGGGCCACGGGAAGCATTCTGGACGACAACCGCATCTCGGTGGCGGCGGCGGAAAAGGGCAGCAAGTAGGAGCGGGCTACTTTTGCGAGACGGGCATCTTCGCGGAGACGCTCCACGCTTCCCAGATCGTCACGCCGACCAGGTCCTTTACTACCAGCGGATCGGAGTAGTCGCTGCGATTACGCCCCGCGAACATTACCGTGGGCGCAGCCTCTTGCGGCAATTGCCACAACCTTGCGTCCGTGGAATGTCCATCGTCGACATCCCGGCGCTTCGCAATCACCCCCACAATCCGCCTGGGAGCCGGTCCAAAGTCCATCCGTGACTCTAATCGCGGCCACCTCTGGTGCAATAGATACTCGAGCGGCGGCCCGGCAGTAATCGACGTGACAATGCGGTCCTGGGAATCGAGGTGCTGACCCATCCACTCGGCGACCTTCGCTATGTCGGGTACGTTTCCCGTTTCGTTCGAAGAGAAACGAACCTCCTGCCGATGCACCGCAGCTCCCACTACCGCCGCGAAGACCACTGCGAAGACTGCCACTAGCCAACGACGCGATAACACGAATGCCATCCCCGCCGCGGCGGTCATCAGGAAAAACAACCACAGGAATAGCCACACGCGGCTAAAGCCAAACGTCGTCCGGGCTATGACGAACGCAACAGAGAGCAGAATCGTCAACGCCGTCATCGGTAACCGGCGCCGCCCGATCTTCCGATGGGCCACGAGTCCCAGCGCGAAGCCCACGCAAATCAACGCCTGCGCCGCCAGGGGCAATCCATCGTTCCACCGGACCCACGTGGCTCGCGCCAATCCTGGTATCTGCGCCAGGAATTGCGCCATCCCCATCGGTTGAATGAATTTGTTCCCAAGAACTGCCGCTGGTCCGGAAACGATCAGCGGCGGAAGATAGAGCCACATCTCCAACACCAGCACGCTCAGGAGCGCTGGAGCCATTTGCCTTCCGACATGCGCCAGGCCCTTAAATCCGCCATTCCGCCAGCGGATCAGCATGAGCCACAGTGCGATACACGCGCACGGCAGGACGCTTGTCGGAACGGTATATACGGCGCCGGCAGCCGCCAGAACCAAGCCGGCCCAATCGAGTCGCGCGCCTTCCTGCCGGTCGATCCGGCACGCGAACCAGGCCATGAGAAGCAGGAAGACGGCCTGCCATGTGTAGCCGCGCGCATTTACCGAATATTCAATGAACGGTGGGGCGCACGCCACGAATGCGGTGGCGACAAGGGCCGCGCTTCGGTTGTACAGCGCGGCCGTAACCGCGAAAACTGTTGGCATCATCAACAGCCCTCCGATGAAGGCCGGAAGGCGAAGCGCCGTTAAGGTATTGCCGAGCAGATGCGTGCTGGCAAAGACCAAAAGGGTGTGGAACAGATGATTATTTGGAGAAGAATAGTCGGAGAGTCCCCGGTACAAGGGATGCATCGCGTAGGCGATGTAGGTGTAGGCTTCGTCATAACGCACCGGGCGGGAGATCTCGAACAGGCGCAAGAGAAAACCCAGCAGGGATAGCACCAGAAACGGCCACAGCGTCCAGGGATCCCGAACGAACGAGGATATCGCCTGCGTCCAGGTCCCCCGGAACCGATCCCGATCGAGGAGCAGTTGCTCATAGAGCCGGGGTATCTGCCGCCGGTATCCGAATAGCACTGTCGCCGTGAAGAGGAAAACCGCAGCCGCCAGCCGGTAACGTTCGCGAACCTCGGAGAACCGTTCCGCCGTGAAACTCCTGGCGTAGTGGGGGGCAAGGCTGTTGACACACTCCTTCACCAGCGCGAACGGTAAGCATGAAGCCCCAATCGACCCGGCGGCGCCAAGCAAGAGCGCTACGATGCCGATCCTCAATAACCAGCCATTGGCTCTCAACCGGGATTTCCTTACTGACGCCGGCAACCCCAACGGCCGCCGCCTGGCCCCTCCAAGTGTGCGGGAACTTGGCAGTGCCTCGTTTCCACTAAGCCGGCATTTCCATTTTCGCGGTTCTCAGCCAGCTTAACACGGGTCGCCAATTTCTTACTCCGCAGCGGACGCCGCCAGGCAAGATCTGGTTCTTCGGACACGAGTCGAACCGGCGCTTGGCTTGCCCCACTCCCCCATTGTGTTACGATGCAGAGGGATGGCCCTCGCAAGGGCACGGCTTATCCTTTTCCTTAATTTCCGTTAGTCAACCATCATAAAGTAATGAATTTACGCTCTCTTTTCAGTCTGTTTTCCTCGGATCTCGCAATCGACCTGGGCACGGCCAATACGTTGGTATTCGCCAAAGGGAAGGGAATCGTCGTCAACGAACCTTCCATTGTCGCGATCAACAAGAACACCGGTGAAGTGGAAGCCGTCGGCAAGGAAGCCAAGGAGATGTTGGGGCGCACGCCCGGCAACATCGTGGCGATCAAGCCGATGAAAGACGGCGTCATCGCGGATTTCAAGGTGACCGAGCGCATGCTGAATTACTTTATTCAGAAGGCGCACGGACGCAAGATGCTGGTGCATCCTAGGATCG
Organism: uncultured Solibacteraceae bacterium; assembly: GCA_964457555.1. GTDB lineage: Bacteria > Acidobacteriota > Terriglobia > Bryobacterales > Bryobacteraceae > BOG-224. Next base: position 123,512 of record CAYWHA010000005.1, on the reverse strand, counting down.
TCATCGGAGTGCCTAGCGAAATCACGCAGGTGGAGAAACGCGCGGTCATGGACTCGGCGTACCGCGCCAAGGCCAGCGAGGTACACCTAGTGGAGCAATCCATGGTGGCGGCCATCGGCGCCGGCCTGCCCATCACCGAACCCTCCGGCAACATGGTGGTGGATGTCGGCGGGGGCACCACGGACGTGGCCGTGATCTCGCTCTCGGGCATTGTCTATTCGCGGTCGGTGCGCGTGGCCGGCAACGAGATGGACGATGCCGTCATGCAGTACCTGAAGCGCAAGCACAACCTGCTGATCGGGGAGCGGACGGCGGAAGCCATCAAGATGGAAATCGGTTCGGCGTATGCGCTGGATAAGCCTCTCACCATGGAGATCAAAGGGCGCAACCTCATCGAAGGCGTGCCGCGGACGGTCACGGTGCACGACGAGGAGATCCGCGAAGCCCTGGCCGAATGCGTGGCAACCATCATCAACGCCATACGCGTAGCGCTGGAACGCACGCCGCCGGAATTGAGCGCCGACATCAGCGACCGGGGCATCGTGCTCACCGGAGGCGGCGCGCTGCTGAAAAACCTCGACAAGCGCATTCGCGAGGAGACCGGGCTGCCGGTTTCGATCGCCGACGATCCGCTCGCCTCGGTGGTGCTCGGAACGGGCCGCATGTTAAGCGATTTCAAGCTGCTCCGCAAGATTTCGATAGACTAGGATTGAAGGCGCGGGCGAACGGCGTTGGCCGTCCGCGCTTGGCGAATTGGCAGGCGAAAGCGCCTGCTCCACGGGCATGGAATCGTTCCTCAACCGGTACCGGAGCATCACCATTCTGCTGCTGGTGGTCTTTGCGCAACTGGTTCTGCTGGCGGTGCAGGTCAAAAACGACCAGGATGTGCGCATGATCCGGGTGTGGACCGTGACCGCGGTCACGCCGGCCGCGCGCCTGATCGAAGGATTCCGCGGCGGAGGCGCCGGTTTCCTGAGCCGCTACATTCTGCTGCACGACGCGGATGCGGAGAACCGGCGGCTTCACGCGGAACTCGACCGGCTCAAGGTCGAGAACATATTCCTCAAGAACGAGCTCGCCACGGCGGATCGCGCCAAAGCGCTGCAGGTGTTGCAATCGCACGTTCCGTCCAAGACTCTGGCGGCGACCATGTTCATGGCGGGCGCCGGGTCGAATTCCAAAGTGGTTTTCGTGGACCAAGGCACGCTTAGGGGCGTCCAGAGGGGCATGGCGGTGGTGACCGCGGACGGCATCGTGGGCAAAGTGCTGGCAGCCTATCCGACGGCTTCGGAAGTAGTGCTGGTCACCGACCCCGATTTTGCGGCCGGCGTGATTTCCCAGAAGAGCCAGGCGCGCGGGACGCTCAAAGGGCAGGGTACGCCCCTATGCAAGGTGGACTATGTGCCCGCCGACGAGAAGGTGGAACTGGGCGAGTGGTTCTACACCTCGGGCGACGACCGCATTTTCCCGCGCGGATTTCCGGCGGGGGTGGTGAAGTCCGTACGAAACGGCCAGCCTTATAAGGAAATCTACCTGGAACCGAGCGGGCTGCAGCGAGGACTGGAAGATGTGCTGATTCTGCTGGAAGGCGTTCACATGGAGATTCCGAGCGCGCCGCTGACCGGACAGCCGGTGTACATCGGGCCTCCCGCGCCTGCCGCGGCCGGGGCGCCACAGATCCCCGGCGGGGTTGTTCAGCCTCCGCCACCCACGGGTCCGGGCACCGCGGCCGACTCGCTGAAATCCCAGTACAAGTCCATCGGCGATGCCCAGAACCACACCTTCGGGGTCGGCGAGCCTGGATCGAAGCCGCCCGACTTCACGCGGCTGGGACTGCCGCCCGCGCCCGCTAAACAGGGGCCGGCCGCTAAAACTCCGCCCACCGCGCCCAAGGCGTCGCCGCCCGTGGAAGAGCCGGACCGATGAGCAATTCGAGCGAACGGATCCTCCTGAGCAGCGAGCGCGAGGGGCGAATTTCGCACTTTCGGTTCTGGGTAATGGTGGGCGTGCCGCTGGCGGCCCTTCTGTTCCAGGTGTACGTGCCGCTGTTTTTTCAGTTTCTGGGTTTTCTGGAGTTGCCGCTGCTGGTGGTGGTGTACTTTGCGCTCATGCGGCGCAACCAGGTGAGCGGCCTGCTGATTGGCGCGATTGTCGGTCTGGCGCAGGATTCGCTGTCGAAGAACCCGCTGGGGATGTTTGGGATTGTGAAGACCCTGGTAGGCTACTTCGCGTCGTCGATTGGGGTCAGGCTGGACGTGGACAACACTGCCATGCGGCTGGTGCTGACGTTTTTCTTTTTCGTGTTCCACCAGTTTTTCTACTGGGTGCTGGCGCGCGCACTGCTGGCGCAGCAACTGGCGTTCGAGCCGCAAAAGACGCTGCTGCTCGGGCTGCTGAACGCGCTGGTAGGCGTTTCGCTCTTCTACTTCCTGGATAAGCTGCGCGAGAAGGCGTGAAGGCGGCGGGGGCCAATCGTTGGCTGCGGGTCGGGCATGCCCGACCCCTACGGCGGGCTCCTTATTTCGATCTCGCCGCGAGTTCGCCGCCCATGGCGGCTTCCAGACGCCGCGCCCGCCCTTCCTCCCTGGCCTGCTGGCCCAACTGCCGGAACGTCAGGTAGCTCAGGCGCAGGCCATCGGCCGCGCGGTACACCAGGTTATCCCGAACGAAGTGGTTGCGCGCCGTCAGCGTCGCGCGCCGGACCGCACGCACCAACCCGGTCGGTTTGGGCATCGGCTGATCCGCGCCGAAGTCCTCAGGCGGCTGCGCGCAGCCGTTCAAGGTGACCACGGCCACTCGGGCGTCCGTGTTCACGCCCTTCCGGTAATCCTCTCCGGTTTCCCGCACGCCCTCCGGCCTTGGCACGTACGTCACCGAATCCACGCATCCGGTGAAGACCAGGTCATGGACCACCTGGTCCCGTTCCAGGTCCACATCGCTTTGAACCTGGTGCGTGAAGCCGAACGGGTGCATGCCGAAGGTGGCGGCCACATCGCGCGTGGCGGCCGAAGCCCACATGGGACTTCCTTCCAACTCCTCGTCGCGCTTCCAGATCCGCAGATGATCGCGCTTTTCGAATGTGTCCAGGCCTTTTTCCAGCCGGAGATCGGGCGCGCGGCCATCGAGCAGGAGCGTCCGCATCGGCGCGTCGGAAAAGCCCCGCTCTTCGGCGATGGCGCGGACGGCCGCTACCCCGGCCCGCATGGAATTGGCGCGCGCCCCGCTCCACCCGGCTGCCGCGAAGGCCCTTTCCAGGTCCTCCCGCGGTCCCACGAACAGCAGGTTTACCAGGTCCATCGGCTGCCGCTGGCGGAGCGAGTACGTCCAGTAGGGCAGCGCGTCTACCACCCTCTCGACCTCCGCCAACTCCTCGGGTGAGGTCTCGCGCTGGGGCAGCGGGCATGGCGCCAAGGCTCCGAACTCGTCCGGAAAATCGACATTCAGCCGGATCTCCGCGCCGCTCCCGAACTCGATCTCCGGGTCGGGAAAATGGAACACGCTCGTTTCCAGTACAAACAGCGGAATCATGAGCGCAGGATGATGCCCGAACGCCGCGACCAGAATCCGCTCCCCGACCCGGTTCGAGAGCGTCGCCGTGGCGCGGATTCCGTGGATGTTTCCCTGCCGGTCCACACGCTCGCGCGCATTATCGATCTCCGTCAGGCGCGCCGTCACGGGGTACGCACGCCCATCCGGCAGCTCCAGCCGCGTGAACTCGAGTTTCAGTCCCGCGCTCTCGTACACCAGCCCCAGTCCCACTTTTCGGACCCGGCCCACCATTCCCCGCAGCGCCGTCCCTTGCGGCAGCATGCTCGCGGCGCCCGCGCATAAGGGCGTGGTCAGGGCCGCGGCAATCTCCATGCCCGGCTTTGCGCTGTAGGTAGAAATGGGAGTGGATAGACGGGCCTCAACGGCCGTGCCATGTTGCGATTCCACTGCGGCAAGGCTCGCCGATAGACTCAGACAGGCAACGGCGACTCCACTGCCGCGAGCAAGACGGGCGAGGTGATTTGTCGTCATCGATTGGTGGCGCCCGTCTGGCTAGATGAAGGGTAGTATACCTGGAAACTCCCGGTTTTCCAGGGCGTCTCAAAACTGATCGTAACATTTATGACAGTTCGGACGGGGGATCGAAGGTCCGCCGGTCTATTCGTAATGCAAGGCGTCGAGGGGGTTCACCTTGGCGGCGCGGCGGGCGGGCAAATAACCGGCCGCAAAGGCGGTCAGGGCCAGGGCCATGGCGGCAGCGGCAACCACCACGGCATCGCGCGGCTTTACGCCGTAGAGCTGGCTCTCGGCGAAGCGCGTCACCGAGAGGGCGATGGCAACGCCTACAGCCAGGCCGATTCCCACGATCCACAGCATCTCGCGCAACACCATCGAAAGAATCCGGTCCGGTCCGGCGCCGAGCGCCATGCGGATGCCGATTTCGCGCGTGCGGCGGGTCACGCTATAAGCCATGACGCCGTAGAGGCCCAGCATGGCCAGCGCGGTGGCCAGAACGGCGAAGGCCGCGGCCAATTGCAGCACCAGGCGGTCGGACTGGATACTGAGGGCGATCTGGGCGTCGAGGGTGCGCAGGTTTTCGAGGGGCAGGTCGCGATCGAGCGACGCCATGACGCGCCGGATCTGGCTGAACATCTGGGCGGGCGGCAGGGCGGAGCGGAGGTAGAAAGAGAGCGAGTCGAGATCCTTATCCTGCTCCCACGGCAAGTAGAAGATCTTGGGCGGGTCCTGTTTCACGGCGGAGTAATGGGTGTCTTTGACGACTCCCACAATCTGGATATCGGGCTGCTTGTCGCTGCTGGAGATGCGCACGCCAATCGGATTGCGGCCGGCGAGGAAGGCCTTTACGAACTGCTGGTTGACGAGGGCCACCTGCGGGCCGGCGAGATTGTCGGACTCGGTAAACTCGCGGCCAGCGATGAGCGGAATGCCCATCTTGCCGAGGAAGCCCGGACCAATCTCGTTGAAGTTGGCGTTGTAATCGCGGTCGCGCGCGGCGCCCTCGATTTTGACGCTATCGCCCCAATTACTGCCGGCGATGAGCGGTACCAGGGCGCAGGTCACCGAGCGGACGCCCGGAATGGCGGCCAACTCGTGTTGCATCCGTTCGAAGAGCGCGCGCGATTGTTCCGGCTTGTAGGCGTTCAACGCCGGAGAAACCGAGAAGCCCACGACGTTTTCGGTATTCATGCCAAGATCGACGTGCATCAGGTTGACCAGGCTCTTCAGAAACAGGCCGGTGGGAATCAGCAGTACGGCCGACAGCGTCACTTGCGCACAGACCAGCACCTTGCGCGCGCTCGCGGCGCCGCGGGTTGCGGAAGACTGGCCGGATTCGTCCTTGAGGGTGGTGGCCAGGTTGACGCGCGCTCCGTCCCACGCCGGGTACAACCCGAATAGCAGCCCGGTAAAAACCGAAAGGCCGAGGGCGAACAGCAGCACCGGCCATTCGAGCCGCGCGGTGAGGAAGTAGATGGGCGTATCGCCCGCCAGGGTGGCGATGAGGGCCTTCAGCGTGACCGCTCCCAGCGCCAGACCGGCCAGGCCGCCGCAGAGCGCCAGCAGCAGCGCTTCGATGAGCAGTTGCCCGATCAACTCGCCGCGGCCGGCGCCCATGGCGGAGCGGATGGCCAACTCGCGGCGGCGCTCGGCGGACCGCGCCAGCAGCAGGTTGGCCGCGTTGGCCATGGCGATGAGCAGCACCAGGGCGGTGGCGATCATGAGGATGATCAGGGGCGTGCGGGATTCGTCGCGCGTGCTGCTGTTGCCGCGCTTGCCTTCGACCAGGGTGAGGCGCGAATTGCGGAAGCGCTCGACGCGGCTGAGGTCGCGGGGATGATAGTCCTTGGCCTGCTGCTGCACCAGGCTGGAATAAGGCCCATTGAGAGCGGCCGCGGCTTGCTGGCTCGTGACGCCGGGTTTGAGCCGCGCGATCAGGTAGATCCAGTAATCGGTCCAGCGATCCGTGCCGTCCCAGTTGGGCGTCAGCAGGGGCTTGAAGGACATGGGCACATAGACGTCGAGATCCATTCCGAGAGTGGTGCCATCGAAACCGTTGGGGGCGATGCCCACGATGGTGAATGGATGCGCGTTGACGCGGATGGTCTGGTTGAGCACATCCGTTTGGCCGCCGAGCTTATCGTGCCAGAAGCCGTAGCCCAGAACGGCCACGGCATTGCCGGCGCCCGTGCGATCGTCCTCGGGAGCGATGGTGCGGCCTAATAGCGGCTGCACGCCCAGCAAGGGGAAGTAGCCGCCCGAAACCACCGCGACCCTGCCGTTGACGGTTTGTTTTCCGAAGGCCAGATTGCCGCCGAGGCCGCGGAAGCCAGCCAATCCGGTGACGCCCTGCGCTTGCTTTTCCAACTCGCGGAACATGGGGTAGCTGAAGATGTAATCCTGCCCGCCGGAATCGTCGCTGGAACTGCGGCCGTCCTTAAACTCGGCGGGAGATTTGACAACGACCAGTTCTTCGGGTTTCTGGACCGGGAGGGACGCGAGGACGATCTGGTGCAGCAGGGAGAAGATGGCGGTATTGGCTCCGATGCCGAGGCCGAGCGAGACGATCACAACCAGGCTTAGCAGCGGCGACTTAGCCAGAGTGCGAATGGCGTAGCGGAGACGAGCCATGAGGACTATGATATTATGACGCCGGCCGGCGCCGATGCGATAGGCAGGAATCACGGTGTTAACAACCTGCCCCACAAGGCATCAGGGCTTCGGAACGGACGCGGGCGCGTGGGGCGGCGGTGCGGCGCTGGGAGCGTCCCCGTCGCCGGGCTTATCGAGGTAATGGACGATGAGGGAGATACGGCGGTTGGCGGGATCCACGGGATTCTTGGGGTTGCGCAGCCGCTGATCGGCGTATCCGCGGACCTGCGTCACTTGCGTGGGACTCAATCCGTTTTGCTGCATGACGCGGCGCGCGGCGTTGGCCCTATCGGAAGAAAGCTCCCAGTTGCTGTAGTTCGCGGTGGGGGCAAACGGGGCAGCATCTGTGTGCCCCTCGAGGGAAACCTTGTTCGGAAGCTTGCCGAGCTCGTTCGCCAGCATGGTGAGGATCTTTTTGCCGTCGTCGTTCGGCTCTGCGACGCCGCTGGGAAAGAACACGGAATTGCCGGCCTCCATTAACTCCACGCGCAGACCCTCGGGGGTTACGGTGATCTCAATCTGCTCCTTGAGCTTGTCGAGAACCGGCATTTTGTGGATGGTCGCCTCCAGTTCTTCCTTCAGTTCTTTCATGTTGTCCTTGGTCGCGGTGAAGGCGTCGCCCATTCCAGTCTTGCCGTTGCCAACCATTTTGGAGGTCCCGGTAGGGTCCTTGAAATACCCGCCCACGGCTATCTGCATCTGCTTGCTGGAGTTCATGAGCCACAGGACGATGAACAGGGCCATCATGGCGGTGACGAAATCGGCGTAGGCGACTTTCCAGGCGCCGCCATGCGCGCCGCCGTGGCCCGACACTTTCTTGATGACGACGATCGGACGATGCTGAGTCATCGAATCGCTTTCCTACGCGGCGGCCGCGGGAGCGGCAGGCTCCGCCGGCTGAATCCCCGCCTTGTTGCGGCATAAGGATTCCAGTTCGTGAAAGGTCGGCCGGACATGGCCGGGGATGAGACGCCTTCCCATTTCCACGGCGACGATGGGCGGGGTTCCACGGATGAACGACATCATGCACACGCGCAGGACCTGATAATAGCTTTTTTCGTCAGCGGCCAGCTTTGCCAGGTTGGCGGCCACGGGTCCCACGAAACCGTAGCACAGCAGGATGCCCAGAAACGTGCCCACCAGCGCGGCGGCTACTTTCTTGCCAATCTCTTCGGGCGGCCCGCCCAGCGAGCCCATCGTGATCACCACGCCAAGGACCGCCGCCACGATGCCGAGGCCCGGCAGCGCTTCCGCCACGGTGGTCAGTGAGTTGACCGGCTCGGTGGCATCGTGGTGGTGACTATCCATGTCGGCTTCCATCATCTGGTCCAGGTCGAAAGGATCCACCACTCCGGTCGTGGCCGTGCGCAGGGTATCGCAGATGAAATGGCTGACGTGAGGGTCGCTCATAATGGCTGGGTGGACGGAGAGGATCTTGCTTTTCGAGGGGTCCTCCACATCGGCCTCGACCGCGGCCAAACCCTCCTTGCGAGCAAGGTTGAAGAGGTCGTACAGCATTTTTAAGGACTCGATGTAACGGTTCCGGCTGTACGGGGAACCCTTTAAGATCCCGCCGATGCGCGCGGCGATCTGCTTCAGCACATGGAGCGGATTGGCGATCAACGCCGTTCCCAGGGCCGCCCCGGCGATAATCAGCAGCTCGGCCGGCTGAAGCAACACCGTCACATTCCCTTTTTCAAGAAGGTAACCACTTAGAATCGCTACGACAACTACCACCACCCCGATTATCGAGAACATGGATCTCCTCGTTGAATTGGAAACCTGCTTCCGCGTCTCATGTCACGACCACGCAGTCCCCGGCGCCGGCGCGTCCGGCGTCGAGCGCTTCTTCGGCGCGCTCAACCAACGATTGCGGAGTGTCGCCGGCGCGCACGATTGTTCCGCCCATGGAAATCGAGACCGCCAGGCGGTCCCCCCACCACGGGACTGCTTCCGAGCTGGCCAGGCGGCGTAGCATTCCCGCGGCCTTCGCCAGCGTCGGCGCCGTGCAGCCCGTCAGGACGGCGATGAACCGGTCCGCCGACCAGCGGCCGACCATATCGTTTGGCCCCACGTTCGCCCGGAGCGTCTGCGCCGTCGCGTACATCACGGCCTCCACGGCGTGGCGGCCGTCCTTATGAAGCAGGCCCTCGAGATTGTCGATGGCGACGCTGAGAACGCCGAATGGAAGGCGCGACTCCTCGAAATTCCTGAGCGCTCCGGGCAGTTGGGCCAGCAGCGCGCCGCGGTCCGGCAGGTCGGTTACGGCGTCGATGGAAAGCCCGGCGGCGCCGCGTTCCGTAACGACGGCCCCGGGCAGGATCACGCGCACGTCGAAGCACTCCGCGGCGCCAATGACCACGCCGCGTTCATCGCGCAGCGGAAGGGCCTGCACGCGAACGGGAACGCGCTGCCCATCCTTGTGGAGCAGGTACACGTCGATATCCCGTGGGATCCCGTCGCGCATGGTCGCATCGAGCGGACAGGCGCCGCCGCACAATAGGGCGTTGCGCCGGTCGCAATGCATCAGGAGGCCTTCCGCGCAGCGGCGTCCGACCACCTCCTGGCGCAGATAGCCGGTGAGCTTCTCGGCGCCGCTGTTCCAAGCCAGAATCCGGCGCTGTGGATCGACCAGGTAGACCCCGATCGGCAGGCTTTCGAGTACCGACTTGTAGATCTCCCCGTCGAGTTCCATCATGCGGGTGGCTCCTATTCCATATCGGCAGATTTGGCTGATATGGGAGCGTTTCGGCGCATCTATTTTGAGAAATTTGGCGGGGAGGCCGCTGCATCGCCAAGGCCCGGTTGTTTTAGCCAGCGGAATAGTGCTAGCGTGTGGACGCCATGAATCGATCCTCACTTTTTCCGTTGGCGTTATTGGCCGCGGCGTCCCTGGCCCCCTTGCGGGCGCAGATTGTTCCGCCCAACGCGATGGGCGTGTCGATGGGCCACCTGCATTCTTACGCGAAGGACCCGGAGGCCGAGAAGAACTTCTGGGTCGCCATCGGCGGCGTACAAGTGGGCTCGGGCCGGATGGCGGTGGTGAAATTCCCGGGCATCCTGGTCTTGATCAACCAGGGAGACACATCGGGCGGGTCGGCCGGATCGGTAATCAATCACGTCGGATTCCTGGCGAAGGACGCCAAGGCCTGCATGGCGAAATGGAAGGATGCCGGCATCGCCCCGGCCACGCCTTTCGATGCGACTCATGGCGTGTTCCTGCTTTCTCCGGCGGGCATACGGGTCGAGTTCAACGAAGACCCTTCTATAAAGGATGCGATCGTCTTCCACCATGTTCAATGGGCCGCCGAAGACCCCGCCGCCATGCAGGCGTGGTACGCGAAGACGTTCGGCGCGATCCCCGGCAAGCGCAAGAACTACACCGCCGCCGACGTGCCAGGCGCCAACCTGACGTTCGACAAGGCGACGGAGCCGGTGGTGGGGACCAAAGGCCGCGGCCTTGACCATATCGGTTTCGAGATTCAGGATCTGGCCGGCTTCTGCAAGCAACTGGAGACCGCCGGGCAGAAGTTCGACGCGCCCTGCAACCCCCGTCCCGGCGCGCCCATGAGCATCACCTACATCACCGATCCGTTTGGAACTTATATTGAATTGACGCAGGGTTTGACGCGGTACTGAAGTCAAGGCGCCTTCCCACCGAGAGGGCCAGCCAGACGTTCAGGTCAGGAAAAAACGAGGTCATGGGGGTTTTCGTCTTCCGGGAAGGCGGGGCCGAGTTTGCCGGGACCCGTGACCAGCGGCCCGGTGACGTACGCGCCTTTCCGCCTGTCGGCATAGGCCTGCTAGAGGGCTCGGATAATCAGTGCCCGGATCGACGTGCCGGAGCGCTCCGCCCTATGACGCAGCCGGTCGTGCAGAGGCTCAGGGATATCGACGGTGGTTCGCACTGCCATGACATGATCATGTCATACCGGGTTCGGCCAGTGGGAAGGCCCGCCCCGCCTCCTACTGGGAGATTCCGGCGGCGGCCAGCATCTGTCGCGCCGGCTCGAAATCGGGTCTGGCCCGCAAAGCCGCCCTGAAATGCGCGATGGCTTCCGCCTCTTTGCCCGGAACGTCGGTCAGAGCCTCTCCCCAGTCGTACTGGGCCTCCGCCAGGTTCGGATCCTCCCGCAGCGCGGCCTCGAACTGCGCGATAGCATCGGGCAGGCGCCCGGCAACGTTCGCCAGTACGATCCCCAGGTTGCAGTGCGCCAATGCATAGTCCGGCTTATCCCGCAGGGCCGCTTCGTACTCGCCGATTGCGTCCTCGGTTCGATCCGGCATGTGCGCGAGAAGATTTCCCAGGCCATAATGCGCTTCGGCATCGTGCGGACTGATGCGCAACGCCGCCTGGTATTCCGCCATGGCGCGGGCCGATCCGTCGGGCGTTTTCAACAGCGCGTCAGCCAGGCCCCGGTGGGCTTCCGCATAGTCCGGCCGGATCTGAATCGCGGCCTGGAATTCCGCGACCTGCTCGCCAGTGCGCTCCGGGTCCCGCCCCAATGCGTTCGCCAGGTTTATGCGATACTCCGCGCGCGAGCCGTCAAGCTCCACCGCCTTGCGAAGCTCGGCAATCGCCTCCGGCAGGCGGTCCGGCATTTGGGACAGCGCCAAGCCGAGCGTGGTGTGCGGCCTGGCGTCTTCCGGCTTCATGCGGATTGCCGTCCGATATTCGGCAATCGCTTCCTCAAGACCTCCGGGAGTTGCCGCCAGTCCTGTCCCCAAAGCGTAATGGGCGTTCTCCAGGCCGGGCATCAGGCGGACCGCATTCCTGTAATCCGCGACGCCTTCCGCCACGCTGCCCGTTTCCACCAGCGCCTGGCCCAGGTCCACCCATCCCTGGGCGTACTCCGGCCGTAGCGCCAACGCCCGTTTGAACAGGGCGATGGCTTCGGGCCACCCCCCCGGTCTGCTGCCGGCAATCACTCCCAGATTCGCGTCAGCCAGCCAGCAGTCGGGATTTCTCGCGAGCGTCGCGCGATAGAGCGTCTCCTCGTCGCGATAGATGCCGCTTTGCCGCCATGTCAGCAGGCCTAAGACCGCCAACAGCAGCGCCGCCACCCAGGGGGCAAGCCGGGCGGCGTTCGCCGGGAGACGCCTGACCGCAAGCGTCATGCCTGCCGCAAAGGGAATTATGACCGCGAGCGCCGCCTGGTACTGGAAATGGTCGGCGACGTAAGAATAGACGAACGGGTAAACCTTCACAAATCCCAAAGCGGGCGCCAGTCCGATGACGAAACATAGGAACGCAGCCAGTGGCGCGCGCCCGGTGGCCGTTGACGCACGGCGCGAGTAGATCCAAAGTCCGGCCGCGGCGCCAAATACGGCGGCGGGAAACAGGTATTGCCAGGCCGCGCCGGCGTCGATGGTCCAGTGTGGATAGATGAACATCAGATCCGACGGCCAGAGCAGCTTCTCGAAATAGAAGCAGACAGCCCGGCCCGCCAGCAAACATCGCTGCGGGAACGTCAGATCCAGGCCGGCGCTCTCCAGGGCGATGATATACGTTCGTTCCACCCAGGCCGTCAGAAAGCCCGATGCCGCGCCCAAGCCAAACCACGGCAACAACGGCAAAACGTCGCTACGCCAGCGGATCGCGCGCCCTTTCTCCCACCACAAGACGACCAGGAGCGCGGCGGGCAGCGTCGCGGTGACCGACTTGCTCAGCAACGCCATCGCAAACAGCGCCAAAGCGGCAGCGTACAGGGAGCGGCGGCGTTCCCGGTCAAAACGCAGATAGAGCAGCGCGGAACTCAGATAGAACAACGTCGACAGCGTATTCTTCTGCTCGGAGATCCAGGCGACCGATTCGGCGCAAACGGGGTGCAATGCGAAGATGGCGGCGGCAAACCAGGCCCCCGGCAGCGAAAGACGCCGCATGATGGCTACCACCAGAAATGCCGACAGCGCATGCAGCGTAAGATTCGTCAGGTGATAGCCGAGTACGGCGTCGCCCCAAAGGCGGTGTTCCACCCAGAACGCGCTGTGCAACAGGGGGTAATACTGCTGGGTCGCTCCCAGGTTGAACCAGATGCGAAACAGGCCGTGAAAAGACCGCAGCGCCGGGCCGGTCACGTGACCGCTGTCGTCCCAAAGCAGCCCGCCATTCAGGGCCGGCAGGTAAACGGCGGCCATGACGCAGAAGAGCAGGGCGCCGGCTGCAAGATCGCGCAGAGAAACGAGGGATCTGGGGAACGCCGCGGCGGTCCGGCCTGGAGGGTCCGGCGCGGCTTCCGAACCGCGTTGCCGGGACGCCGGACTTCGGCTATCGCCGCTGAGGCTGGTTCTTGCAGGCGTCTGTTCTTTCCCGTGACCGCTGCGGCCGCGAGTTTGGCTGCGTCCCGCGCCTTTGGATTGCTTCGCCAAACGATCAGCTTAGCTCAATCTCCGGTTGATTCGCCCGGCGTTCCGATTTACTATTGTGGAACCATGAGAAAGACTCTGATTCTCCTGACCTGTCTGGCGCTGCCTCTGCTGGCTCGGGACCCGTTGGCGCAGCGGATCGGCCATACCGATCCCAGCAAATACACCCGCAGCCGGTCGCATGACAGCGCGGGCGATATGGCCTGCGAAGTCCTCATGCCCGGCAATGCCCTGACTACCAACCTGGACTTCATCCATCGCTGCCAGATCATGCCGGGCGGCGGGGTCGGCCATCACTTCCACAACCAGTGCGAGGAGATGTTCGTCATCTTCGACGGAGAGGCGGAGTTCACCATCGACGGGCGGACCTCCGTATTAAAGGGAACCGTCGGCGCGCCGTGCCGCATGGGGCATTCGCACGCCATCTACAATCCCTCCGACCACCCCGTGGAATTCATGAACATCAACGTCACGGCGGTGAAGGGTATGTACGACGCATTCAACCTGGGGGATGCGCGCCTCAACGTTCTGAAGGACCCTATCCCCGTGTTCATGACCATGCGCCTGGATAAGACGCTGCTGCGCGCCATGCCGGGCTACCATGGCGGAGAAGGCACGGCGCAGTATCGCCGGGCGCTCGACCCCACCGTGTTCCAAACCAACTGGTCCTACATGGACCACCTGCTGCTGCCCGCGGGCGCTTCCGAAGGCGCGCACCGGCATCCCGGCATCGAAGAGGTTTACTTCGTGCTGAACGGCGATGGCCAGGCGCAGGTGAACGGGGAAACGGCCGACATCCACAAGGGCGACGCGGTGCCGGTCCTGTTGAACGAAACGCACTCGTTCAAGAACAACAGCACGCACGATCTGGAATTCATGATCATCGGCATCGCCAGCCAGAAGGGCGTTCTGGAAACCGTGCAAGGCGGAAGGGGCCGCGGCGGCCAGTAACCTGCGCCGCGCCGCATTACGACCCTTCCGCCATACCACCCAGCTGCTTGTAGCGCTCAGAGTTCGCCACATCGCCAAGACTGCGGCATACTATCGAAAGCTGTTCGTAGACGAAGCTCCGCGGCACAATAGGCTCCCAGTCCGAGAACTGTTCAAGGACGAACTCAAGCTGCTTCCTTGCCTGTGCAAATGCACCGGTCCGGACGAGCAGCCTCGCGAGGCGGCATCGTGCTTGCTCCTCAAACTCGTTTCGAAGGTTGAAGGCGATTACTCGAAAGTACTCTTCCGCTGCGGATCCGGTGTCACCTGTCTCGTCTAAACACAAGCCGAGGCCCCACCGCATTCTCTGTTCGTCCGACACCTCCTCAAAGGCATACGATGTCGATTCCCGGACAACCGGCAACGCCTCCGTGAATCGAGAGAGTTCGATAAGGGCCCACGCCCTGCGGCATTGGATATCTTCGTAAAGATACCGGAAGTGGTCCTCATGGATGAGTTTGCCGTCCCGATCTAGCATCATAACGAAGGCCATCAGGCCCTCTTCGGTCCTGCCCTCCTGAACGAGGACGCAGGGCTCCATGAAGTCGGCGTTGAGCCGGACCTCCAGGTCGGGAATTTCCAGGCCCTGCAGCTTCTGGAGCGCGCGCTTGGCCTCCACGACCCGGCCGAGACGTAGGTTGAGTGACGTGATGCCCGTGAGTAGGGTTCCTATGTCGTCTGGATTACAAGCCTCGGCAAGAAGCTCCTCTGCGTAGTGGACTGCTTCTTCGGCCCTGCCGGTGTCTCGCAGCTCGAAGATCCGCGCGTATTGTGCCGACTCGACCATATCGTTTGCCTGCCGGAAGAGGGCGCGGCGGCCAGTAGGGCGGGCCTCCTGGCCAGCCTTCTTCATCCGGTACTAAGGCGACTACACCGAATCGAACAGCAGCACCGTGTAATTCTTCGATTTCAGCGTGTTTTCAATCGTCGGCCAAGCCTTCTGGTGAATGTCGGAAGCCACCCATTTCTGGCGCAGTTCCTCGCTTTGGTACGTCAACTGGAAACGGTAATTCACGCCGCTGGGCGCCGCCCCCTGCAGCGCCGACCGTAGCTTGCACATCTTCACATCGATATAGCCAGGAAACTTCTCCGCCGCCGGTTTGAAGGTGGTGTGGAAGTTGTGCAGCATCTCCATTTCCTTATCCGGGTCCACCGATAGATCCACATGCAGGACCACCGGTTCCTGCGCCTGTTTCTTGGGCGTTTGGGCGGCGCCCAGGCCCGCCGTGGCAGCCAGCATCGCCTTCAAGTACGACCGTCGTTGCATCGCTCCTCCTCCTCGCGCTATTGGTAAAGCGGCTTCACGCCCGCTACCGCCAGTTTGATGCGGTACACGCCGGTGCGGGCCGTCATGTAAAGCGTCTTGCCGTCCTCGGCCCAGTTGCAATTCGCCGGGATCTCGGGCGGCTTGATGGTCCCCAGATGTTTGCCGTCCGGCCCGAATACCCAAACGCCTGCCGGGCCGGCGCCGTAAACGTTTCCTTGCACATCCACCTTCATCCCGTCGGGATTGCCGGCTTCCTTCTCGGCGGTCACGTCGAAGAACACTTTGCCACCCGAAACCGTGCCGTCCGCTGCTACATCGTATCGCATCCAGGCGCGCTGCGGTTCGGAATTGGCCACGTAAAGCGTCTTCTCGTCGGGCGAGAACGCCAGCCCATTGGGCCGCGTCAGGTCCTTCACCACCACCTGCAATTTGCCGCCGGCATACCGGTAGACGCCATTGAATTTCAATTCCTTGGCGGGGTCGTCATCCTGCTTCACCAGCCCGTACGGCGGGTCTGTGAAATACAGCGCGCCATCCGACTTGTACACCAGATCGTTCGGACTGTTGAAGCGCTTGCCCTGATACTTGTCCAGGTAGGTCGTCATGGTCAGGTCCTTGGCAACACGCACAATCCGGCGATTGGTGTGCTGGCAAAGGAGCACGTATCCGTCTTTATCGGCGATCATGCCGTTCGATCCGACGAAAGACCCCGCCGGCGCGGACGATTGCCCGCCCGAGTTCTGGATCAGTACCTGAACCTGTCCGCTCGGCGTGATGGAGCGAAGCACGTTTCCGACCACGTCGCTAAACCACAGGACGCCCTCGGCCGGCCGCCACAGCGGTCCTTCCGCAAACTGAAATCCGCCGCCCACCTTCTCAATAATCGCGTCCTTGGGCACAATCGAATCGAACGCCGGATCGAGGCGAACGATGCTCCCCACGCCGTGCGACTCCGCCACGGGCGCGGGCGCTTTGGAACAGCCGGCCAGAAGCAAAGCGAGAAGCAAAATCCCAGCGACTTTCATTTCCGTGCTCCTTCATCGGTCCAAAACGCCGGGATGCCGCGCCCGGCCCGCCCTGGCGGCGGCTATTGCCCGGCCGTCAGCGCCGTAGTCCCCGCGGTCAAACCCTGTGATCGGGCAGTGATCCGTATACTGCCCGCCTGTCCTTGCCTGGTCCGGATAATCAGCATCGCTTTCCCGTAGAAAAGCTTGTGCTGGCTGTCCTGGAAAGACGCGAGCGAAAGCTCGTCGCCATTGTCGATTCCAGCGATCTCACCAGGGCCTTGCACCTCGAACTGCACCAGGTTGTCCGCCAGCGGATTCGGATTCCCTTGTGCATCGAGCGCCTCCACCATGATGTAGGATAGATCCTCGCCGGTGGCCGCCAGCGTGGTCCGGTCCGGCGTCAGACGAATCGAGGCCGGCGCTCCCGCCGTGCGCATCACCTGCTCCCCGATCTTGGCGCTGCCCTTATACGCAACCGCCTTCAGTTCGCCCGGCTCATAGACAACATCGTCCCAACGGAGCCGGTACTTATAAGTGACATCGTAGTAATCGGGCACATAGCGGGCCCCGTACACGCTTAATTCGCGAATGGACGCCGCCGCCGTGTTGTCCGTCAATGCGGTGAATTCGATGCGGACGTACCGCGCGCGCGCATCGGTTTCAATCGCGGATGCCGCCGCCGCGCCGCCGCCCATTCCGCCGCCGGCGCCCGCGCCCCTGCCGCCTGCCGCTGCCGCGCCTGCCGCGCCTCTGCCGCCTGCTGCGACCGCGCCTGCTCCGCCTGCGCCGGCCGCGCCTGCTCCGCCTGCGCCGGCCGCGCCTGCTCCGCCCCTGCCGCCCGCTGCCGCCGCACCGGGTGCTCCGGGCGCACCGGCCCTGCCGCCAAATGCGCCCCTGCCTGCGAACGGCGCCCGAACTTCCACCGTCGCCGCTGTGGTCCAATTCGTACCGTCACTCGAAACCTTCACCAGGTATCCGGCGCCGCTGGCGGTCGATCCCAGCGTCAGGTCGATCTGCTTGACCGGCTGCACAGTTCCAAGATCCACTTGCAGCCATGAGTTCGGTCCCGGCGTTTGCGCCAGCCACTCCGTCGCACCGTCGCCGTCGATTGCCATGCGCGCATTCGCGCCTGAGCTGGCCGTCGCCGTCTTCCCCTGCGCGACATCCTTCGCCTTAGGCGGCACAACGCCCTTGGTTCGCCGTCCGAGCGACTTCCCGTTCAGGAAAAGCTCCGCCGAGTCCCCATTCGTGTACACGAACACGGGCACGTTCTTTCCCACCCTGTCCGGCCAATTCCAATGCGGCAAAATGTGGATGGTGTTCTCCTCCGGCCGCCAGTAGCTTCGATACAGGTAGAAGCGGTCCTTCGGAATGCCCGCCAGATCCACAATCCCGTAATACGAGCTGCGCGCAGTCTGCCCGTTCGGAGACGGTTCGCCCAGATAGTCGAAGCCCGTCCAAACGAATTCGCCGCCCACGAACTTGTCCTTCTCGAGCAGGTTAAACTCCGCGTCCGCCACGTCGGAATAACCCGCCGCGATCAGATCGTAAGAGTTCACATAGCTGGCGCCGGCCGGGAAACCCGTCTTCGAAATCGGCAACGGAAACGCGTAGTAACCGCGCGTGCTGGTAGCCGACGCCGATTCGCTATAGAGGATGGGCTTGTCCGGATACATGGCGCGGAAATTATCGTAGCGGTGCCCGTAGTTCCAACCAGTCAAATCGAGTGGATCGTAAACCGCCCCCGCGGTGACCGTGTTGGGCGTGTGGCAGGCCATGCCGACGGCGCGCGTATCGTCCTGCTTCCGAATGATCTCGCGCATCGCCCACAACCGCCCGAACGACATGCCATCGCTGACTTCATCGATCGAGGTCCCGATCTCGTTGCCCTCCGACCATACGAATACGCTCGGATGGTTGCGGTCGCGCTGCACCAGATTGGTCAGTTGCTTCTCCGCGTTCGGCATCACGCCCGCCGCGCCGTCCGGATTGTCGCCCGTGGCATTCCACTTATCGAAGGCCTCGTCCCACACAAAGATGCCCATGCGGTCGCACAGCGCCAGCGTCTCCGGGGCCGGCGGGTTGTGGCTGGTGCGGATCGCGTTGACCCCCATGTCCTTCATGATTTCCAGTTCCCGCTGCATCGCGCGGACGTTGTAGGCCATCCCGAGCGCGCCCAAATCCGAATGCAGGCACACGCCGTGAAGCTGCACGTGCTTGCCATTAAGGAAGAAGCCGTCGTTCGCCGTGAACTGGAAGGTGCGTATGCCGAAAGTCTCGGTATCTTTGTCGAGCGCCGCGCCGCCGCCGCGCAGCGTCACCACCGCCGTATAGAGATTCGGCTTCGCGAAGTCCCATCGCTGCGGATTCGGCACGAGCACCACCTGGTCCACCAGCCCCGTTCCGTTCGCCGGCGCCACGCCGTTCTTCGACCCCGTCGCAACCTGCTTGCCCGTAGGATCGAGCACCGAAACCTCCACCGTCACATCCCGATTCGCCGTCTGGTGGTTATCCACCGACGTCTCCACGCGCACCGTGGCGCGCTGATCGCTGACCGCGGGCGTCGTCACATACGCGCCCCAATGCGAGATGTGTACCGGACCCGTCACGGTCATCGTCACCTTGCGATAGATGCCCGCGCCTGGATACCAGCGCGATTGGTGATGCCTCGTGTCCGCCTGCACGGCGATGATGTTGCGCTCGCCGAATCGTATATATTGCGTCGCATCCACACGGAAGGAGGCGTACCCGTAGTTCCACTCGCCCGCGAGTTGGCCGTTGACGTACACCTTGGGAGACGCCATCACGCCATCGAAGTCGAAGTACACGCGCTGTCCGGCGGCGCCGCTCGGCGTGAATACCTTGCGGTACCAACCCACCCCCTGCCACGGCAGTTTTCCCGTGCCGCCGGGGAGGTTGGCGTCGAACGGACCGAAGATCGCCCAATCGTGCGGCAACTGCACAGCCTGCCACGCCGAATCGTTGAAGCTCAACTGCTTTACGGCGTCGGGTTGGTCGCCTTTGCTGAACCGCCAGTCCCGATTGAAGTCCTGCGGCTCGCCTTGGGCGTAGGCCGCCGCGGGAATCATAGACAGGATTCCCAAGATCATCCAGAGCTTGGCTCGATGCATAGTCCGTTCCCTCCGTGTGCGAAGCCAAATGTTAGCGCCGTGGTCTTGCCGTGCGCAAGGCCCTATCTTTGACGCGGAGACGCGGAGGCGCAGAGAAGGCGCACTAGTTGACGGCGCAGTTCGACTGCCGGGTAGGGTCGGGCAATCACTTATGAACGTCTGCTTAGTCGGGAGTTCTTGCTCCGCGTCGGGGCGCCCGCTGCCCTTGCGGCCCGTCTCCGCGTCAGGGTCTTGGGCCCGCCCTCAGGCCGCATCGTGCACGGGGTCGGGAGCCATGCGGATCAGGCGGTGCAGGTAGGCTCTGGAGACGCTCAGCTTTCTCGCCGCCAGCGTCTTATTCCCATCGCACTCCGCCACCACGCGATTGGCCAGATCCACCTTGAACTGACGCAGCAGCTCGTCGAACGTCTCCGCCAGGCACTCGCGCGCTTCTTTCTCCACTTGCAAATGCGAAGGCAGGTCGCTGCGCGCGATGGTGTCGCCATCCGTCAGGATGACGGCGCCTTGGACCAGATTCTCCAGTTCTCTCACATTGCCCGGCCAACCGTACGCCACCAACAATTCCATCGCGTCCGGCCGGATGTCGTTCACCGGCTTATCGTATTCCTTCGAATACTTGCTGAGGAAATGGCGCGCCAGGGTCGGAATATCCTCGGTGCGCTCCCTCAGGGGCGGCACGTGGATCTGCATCACGTTGACCCGGAAGAACAAGTCGTGCCGGAACGTCCCGGCCGCTACCATCCCGCGCAGGTCCTGGTGCGTTGCCAGCACCACGCGGGCGTTCAGCGGGGTGCGCTTGCTGCTGCCCAGCCTGCAGAACTCCTTTTCCTGAAGCACGCGGAGCAGTTTTACCTGCGTGTTCAGGCTAAGCTCGCCAATCTCATCCAGGAACAAGGTTCCCTCGCCCGCCTGCTCCAGATAACCCGCCCGTGCGCCGTTGGTGCCGGTGAACGCCCCCTTCTCGTGCCCAAACAACTCCGCCTCAATGAGGCTTTCGGGAATTGCGCCGCAGGAAACCGGGACAAAAGGCTCCTTCGATCGATTGCCCACATTGTGGATGGCGCGGGCCACCAGTTCCTTGCCCGTTCCGCTCTCGCCTGTAATCAGCACGGTAGCGCTTAAACTAGCCACGCGCCGAACCAGGTCGTAGACTACTTGCGAGCGTCCGCTGGTTCCGATCAGCCGGTCGCAGTGGCGTTCCGCTTCCATGCTCCGCATCTGCTCGAGCTCCCGCTCCATCAATGCGCGCTCGTGGGCCCGCCGTACCACCACTTCGAGTTCCGGCAGCGATGGCGGCTTGCCAACGCAGTCGTAGGCCCCACGCAGAAGAAACTCGGTAGTCGTGGAGCGCCGCAGGTCGCCCGTCATCACCACGATCGGTACACGGGTGTCCACAACCTCGGCCAGAAACGCGGTCTGCTGATCGAAGGAGGTGTAGTTGCTATCGAAGTCGAGAACCAGCACTTCCGCGTCTCCCCGCGCGGCGATCTGCTTGATCTGCTCCTTGGAGGATTCCAGTTTCACGTTGAATCGCGGCGCCAAAGCGGACTTCAGCAGAGGCAAGAGCTTTGGGTCCTGTGAATAGAGAGCCAGTCGAATCATAGTAAAGGGAACCTGCGCTTGGAAACTATTCTACTCGCTCTGTGATTGTAAAACGCCGTGTTTCTGGATACTAGTGCTATTGGTTCTGTAATGTGAAGTTTATAACTCTTACAATGCAGAAATGGAACATCGATCGGTACCCGAATTGTCTCGCCTAGCGCTATCGCGGGCAAAGTTACCGCGCATTTCCTTCTCATCGGAAGTTCTTCAGGCATTTTGCTGTTTACAAGTAAGTTAGCGGGATGAAGGCCCTCCCGTGCACGAGTCGAATTTCCGTAATTCCGCCCTTCCATCCTAAGTAATCGATGCGCTCGGAATCGGTTCGGTTCATGTATCAGTACTTTCAGGACTCATGTTCTAGTACCTTCAGGACTAACAGACTGCCTTGTAGACCGCTTTTTGCAGTGCTACCAGACTGGCGGGAAAGCGCGTACCCTAAGGAATTGGAGGAACGGACCGCATGAGAATCTCCCGTTGCGTGCCCGCCGTCCTGTTCGCGGCCTTCTGCGCGGCGAATGCGACGGCTGCCAATCCAGTCTATTATCCGCCCCCCGACGCCGCGGGCGGCTGGCGAACGTTGAAGGATCCGGCTCAAGTCCGGAAGATCGCCGGAATCGACGTCAAGCGGCTGGACCAAGCCTTCCAGTACGCCCAGCGCACCAGTCAGCATGGCGGGCTGCTGGTGGTCCGTCACGGGTGGCTGGTCTACGAGAAGTATTACGGCAAATGCTGGCGCGACTCCACCCCCAGCGCCGCCTCGGTCGGCAAGACCTTTACCAGCGCTTCCTGCGGCATCATGCTCGATGAGTTTAAGGCTCAGCTTCCGGACGGCCTGGAAACCAAGGTGTTCACCGCGAAATACCTGCCCGATGCCCTTCCGCTAAGCGACCCTCGCAAGGCCGACATCAAGCTGGGGCAACTGCTGGCGATGACTTCCGGCCTGCAGGATGGCAGCGGCGGCACGGGGTTCGTGAAAGGCGAGGATGTCAAAGTCGCTGCGTCTCCCGGCGCCGGCCGCGGCGGAGGCGCCGACCTGCAAGCCCTGCGCGCCCCGCTCTGGACCGAACCCGGCGGGGGGTATTTCTACTCTAACCTTGGCGCGCACGTTCTATCGATCCTGGTGCATAAGATCACCGGGAAAACCATGGAAGACTACATCCGTGAGAAGCTCGCGGGGCCGATGGGATGGGGTCCCTGGGGCTATCCGCCGCCGGCCAACGCTGCCGCGCCGCCCGCCAATACGCCGGGCGCGGGCGGCATCGCGGTGCGCGCCACCGATATGCTCCGCTTCGCCTACCTCCTGCTGCACCAGGGAAACTGGCAAGGCCGGCAACTGATCCCCTCGGGATACGTGGCGCTCTGTTCCAAGCCCTCGCCGTACGACCCTCATGCTCCCTACAGCCTGCAATTCACGGTCAACGCCGATGGGCAGTTGGCGGCCCCGCGCGACGCGTTCTTCAAGTCCGGCGCCGGCGGATTTGGAATCTATATCGTGCCTTCGCTCGACATGGTCGTCTGGAAAATCGCCGGCAATGAGCGTCAATACGCCTGGACGGCGCCGGGGTTGCCCCAGAACACGGGCTACAACGGCAGCCGCGATCAATGGCAGCCCCATCAGGGCGACCAGTTCCACGACCCTCCCATCGACGTGGATACCGGCGTCCGGCGGACACTGGAAATGGTGGCCGCGGCGGCCGTGGACCGGTAGATGGCCGGTCCGTGCGATGCGCAACATTAGCAGGCGAATTGCAACTTAACAACGCGGAGGTGAGTTGCATGAGAAGATTTACACTCGTATTGTTAGTTGCAGTCGCCGTAATCGGCTTCACGGCCACCGCTCCCGTTGCCAAGGCTCAGGTTGGCGTCGAGATCGGAGTAGCCCCCGACTGTCCGTATGGTTACTATGACGTGCCTCCCTATACTTGCGCGCCCTATGGCTACTACGGACCGGAATGGTTCAATGGGGGTATCTTCATTGGCGCCGGCCCATGGTTTCATGGCCCCAAAGGCTTCGTTGGCCACGTGAATAACAAATTTCATCCGGAACACGGCTATAAGGGACCCATGCCGCAACGTGGTGAGAAGCCCGACCCGGCGAAGCACGTCGACGCCGCCCACTTCAAAGGAAACGAAGCGCGGGATGGGCAGGGCCACGTAGTTAAGGCCAAACGCTAGTGCATCTATCCGAGCCGCGAACGTAAGGGAGCGGTGTGTTTGCGCGGCGAGCCTCTATGGGCAAGCAAATGGACGGAAGTTCGTCGCCTTCCGCCCGCAAGGAGGAAAGCGATGTACGTAATTACAGGCGCCACCGGCAATACCGGAAGCGTGGTGGCACAGAAGTTGCTGGCGGAGGGGAAGAAGGTCCGCGTCGTGGGGCGCGACCCGAAGCGGCTGGAACAATTTACACAGAGGGGCGCCGAATTATTCATAGCCGATGCGACCGACGCCGCCGCTCTCACGAACGCGTTTGCCGGCGCGGAGGCCGTCTACGCGATGGTCCCTCCGAATAACGCCGCGCCGCGCGTTCGCCCCTACGAAGAGGGCGTGAGCGATTCCATCCGCACGGCCATCGAGAAGAACGGAATAAAATATGCCGTCGTTCTGAGCAGCATCGGCGCTGACAAATCGCATGGAACGGGTCCCGTCGCCGGACTGCACAGTCTTGAAAAGAAACTCGAAGCAATTTCCGGCTTGAATGCCCTCTTTCTGCGGCCCGGCTACTTCATGGAGAACCTTCTGCCACAAATCGGCGCGATTAAATCGACCGGAGGCATGGTCGGCCCCGTCAAGGCGGACTTGCCCTTGCCAATGATCGCAACGCGCGATATCGGCGCCTTCGCAGCCGAAGCCCTGTTGAAACTGGATTTCACCGGAAAGAGCACGCAGGAACTACAAGGGCCTCGCGACGTCACCTATGTGGAGGTTGCGAAGATCGTGGGCGCGGCCGTCGGCAAGCCTGATCTTGAATATACCTTGATGCCCGCGGAGCAATTGAAGCCCGTGCTGGTGCAGATGGGCATGTCTGCTAACATGGCCGACCTGTTACTGGAGATGGCTGATGCGCTCAATTCGGGACACATGAAGGCGCTCGAACCGCGCTCGGCGGCGAACACCACTCCGACTAGCCTCGTGACTTTCGCAACCGAGGTTTTTCTGCCGGCGTACCGCGGGAAAGCAGGGTGGGGCGGGCCTCCTGGCCTGCCTTCTTCTTCTTCCGCGGCCCATGGAAGCTAGGGCATTTGCACTTAGCTTCCTCTCACATGTGCTTCAAGTGCTCGTGCACGAACTGAACCGCCATGGCGCCTTCGCCGACGGCCGACGCGACGCGCTTGACCGACCCGGACCGCACATCCCCCGCTGCGAACACGCCCGCCCGGCTTGTCTCCAGCAGAAAAGGCTGGCGGCCCGAAACCCAGTGTGGCGAACGCGCCAGCTCCGTTCCGGTCCGTACGAACCCTTTCGGGTCCCTTTCAATCTCCGGAGGGAGCCAGCCCGTTCTTGGTTCGGCGCCGATAAAACTGAAGACCCCCGGCGTTTCCACTGTCCGCTCCTCCCCGGTCTTGGCATTGACGATGTCCACCGAACCGAGGTGGCCGTTACCGTTCATCCGGCGGATGGTGGTGTCGCAATGCAGTTCGATGTTGGGGGTCTGCTCAATCCGCCGCACCAGGTAGCTGGACATGTTCTTGTTAAGGTCGTCGCCCCGGATCAGAAGCAGCACCTGGCGCGCGTGCCCGGCGAGAAACACCGCCGCCTGGCCGGCTGAGTTGCCGCCGCCCACAACTAAGACCTGGGATCCCTTGCATAATTGGCCCTCGGCAACCGTCGCCGCATAGTAGACGCCGGTTCCTTCGAATCGCTCGGACCCCTCTACGCCCAGCCGGCGGTAATCCGCCCCGGTTGCGATCAGCAGGCACTTGGCGGTCACCGTCTCGCCTCCATCCAGGTGCACCACCGTGTAGGCGTTCTCGAACGCCAATCGGTCCACCAGCGTGGGAACGGACAGATACGCGCCGAACTTATTGGCTTGAAGGATGGCGCGGCCTGCCAATTCACCTCCCGTCACGCCCGTGGGGAAGCCCAGATAGTTCTCGATTCGCATGCTGCTGCCCGCCTGCCCGCCGGGAGCCGTTTGTTCGAGTAGGGCCGTTCTCAATCCTTCGGACGCGCCATAAACCGCGGCCGCAAGCCCCGCCGGACCCGCACCCACCACGACCAGGTCGTACAGCATAGCCGCGAGCGGCTGGTGGATGCCGATTGCATCGGCGAGTTCCCGGTTGGAGGGATTCCGCAGCAGCAGCATGGAACCGCACACCACCACCGGCGTGTCTGAATCCGTCACACCGAATTGCCTGAGTATCCCGTCCACGTTCGGATCGCTTTCAACGTCCAGCCAGGTGAACAGAACGCGATTCTTCGACAGGAAATCGCGCACGCGGAAGGTATCCGCGGAGTAGCGCGAACCGATTACCCGCAACCCGGTGAAGTTCGGGGACTCGCGCAAGAGCTGCCGTCGCGCGATGAACGCCTGCAGAATCATGTCGCCCGTGCCCGGGCACTGATTCAAAACCTTGCGCAACGCGTCCCCGGTGATTTCGTACGCCTCGCAGTCGCCGCGGGCAATCCCACTGACAACTGCGGGAAGGCCGGTCAGATGAGAGATGTCGCCGGTGAATTCGCCTGGATGATGGACTGTGACTGTCTTTCGTTCGTCGCCGGAGTTGTCGACGATCTCGACTTCACCCGACTTGACAATAAAGAAATTCATGTTCCGCTCGCCCGCCGCAAAGAGCGTTTGACCGTCCCGGAACAGCCTCGGCTCGGCAGCCGTGCATCGCGCCAGTTGACTGATTTGCGACTCATCCAGGGTTGGGAACGCGACTGACTTAAGGTTGTTCTGGTCCATGCCGGTCTCCGAACGCCGTGTGTCGCGAACCGAGCCGGGCCCGGAGGGCGCCCCGTGAGAGAGCGGTCCCCTGGCGCGATCGTACCCGTCGCACCCTCGAACACACACCGCGATTCTAACCCAAGCCTAACTTGGATCGCGGTACGTAATCATACAGCCTGATTATTCCCTTTACCCGCGTGGCCCGTTCGGAATAGAATGGCCAGATTCCCATGGCCGCCCCGATGACCACCGAGACCACCCCAACGCTGCGGCGCGAGATGGGCCTGAGGGACACCACCCTCTTCGCCATCGCCGCCATCGTGGCCACGCGCTGGGTTCCCGCCGCGGCGCACGCCGGGCCGGGGTCCATCACGCTCTGGCTGCTGGCGGCCGTGTTCTTCGTCGCGCCCCTAGCCGTTGCGGTGGGGACCTTGATCGTGAAATATCCGGGGGCCGGCGGCATGTACCTCTGGACGCGCGGCGATTTCGGGCCGTGGCACGGCTTTCTGTGCTTCTGGGTCTACTGGATGAGCATGGCGGTATGGCTGCCGAGCGCCGCCACGTTCTACATGGGCGTCGGCTTCTCCACGCTCGGCCCATCCGCCGCGCGGCTGGCGGGCGATCGTTTCTTCCTGGTGGGAGCGGCGCTGGCGGCCATCTGGGTCGCGCTTTGCGCCAACATGGTGGGCGTCAAAATCGGCAAGTGGACCGAGAATGCGGGCGCCGCCGCCACGTGGCTGCTGGGCGGTTTGCTGGCTGTGGCCGCCGCGCTGGTTTATGCGAAGCATGGACTCGCCACGCCCATGCGTCTGATGCCGCACTGGAATTGGCAAACCGTGAGCTTCTGGTCGACCATCGCTTACGGGATGTCCGGCCTGGAAATGGCCGGCCTGATGGGCGCCGAAATCCACGACCCCGCGCGCAATTTGCCGCGCGCCGGCTGGCTGGCTTCCGGCTTCGCCACCGTCTTCTACGCGAGCATTACAGCCGCCATGCTTGTGCTCCTCCCGCCGGACCGCATCAGCGAGATGAACGGTTACGCGGAAGTGGGAGGCGCCGCCGCGGCCGCATTGGGCGCCCGCTGGCTTACGCCTGCCATCGCCCTGCTGGTGTTGATCAGCGGATTGGGGCAGGTGGGCGCCATCGGAACGTCGGTTTCGCGCCTGCCGTTCGCCGCCGGCGTGGACCGCCTGCTGCCCGAGGCATTTGGAAAGGTGCATCCGCGCTGGGGCACGCCCTACGTCTCTATCCTGACGCTGGGCGCGGTGTCGTCCTTCCTGCTGGTGGCTATGCAGCTTGGCGACACCATGCGCGCCGCATATCAGGAGCTGGTGTCGCTGATGGTGATTACCGGGTTTCTGCCCTATATCTACATCTTCGGCAGCTCCTGGAAGGCCGGGAAGCGGTGGAGCGCGGCGTCCGGATGGGGCGTCACCGCGCTGGCTATCGCCTGCGCGGTGGTCCCTACCGCGGAGATCAAGAACGTCATGCTGTTTGAGGGCAAGCTGGCGGCCGGAACCCTGGCGATTGTCGCGTCGGCCGGCCTGGCGTATCGCAGGGCACGGCGTTAGTAGTACGATACGGACAGGAGCGTGTTCTGAAGCAAGCCCACGTCAACGAAACCGCGGAACTCGAAACCAAAGTGCCTACCTGGCTCGCGGCTGTCCGCGCCGCCGAGTCGAAGAAAGCCACCGAAATCCAAGTCCTGGACCTTACGGGCATTACCTCGTTCGCCGACTATTTCGTAATCTGCACCGGGGCCAATCAACGGCAGGTTCAAGCCATCGCGGACGAGGTGCGCCTGCAACTCAAGCGGCGCGCCGGGGAACTGCCCATCAGCGTCGAAGGCTACGACCAGGCGGAGTGGATCTTGGCCGACTACGGCGACCTGCTGGTTCACGTCTTCTCGCCCAAGTCGCGCGAATACTACGGCCTGGAGCGTCTCTGGCGCGGCGGGAAACTGGTGGCGATTCCGGAGGAGTAACGAAGACCTATCTTTACTTCATAGGGAAGCCCAAGGACTCCCACGCCAATGCGCTGGCGGAGGACTTCGTCGCGCGCGCGGCGCGTTTTTCGCCGGTCGAGATGCGCGAGATCCGGCCCGACCGCACCGACCTTTGGGCGAAACACCCCGCCGCACGCAAGGTTTTTCTCGATCCCGGCGGCAAGGCGATGGATTCCCGCGCCTTTGCCGCTCTCTTCTCGAAGGCCGAGATGGAGGGGCGCGACCTGGTTTTCCTGGTAGGCGCGCACGATGGCCTGCCCGCCGGATGGGCGGCCCGCGCCGATCTGCTGGCGGCGCTTTCCGCCTTGACGTTTCCCCACGAACTGGCGCGCGCCGTCCTGGCCGAGCAGATCTATCGCGCCTTCGCCACCTTGCGGGGGCATCCCTACCCGCGATAATGTAGGATGACGTTTCACCATGTCGTGGTTTAAAAAGACCGGCCCGCCGGGCGAAAAGCTGCCGCGCATCGAGAACCAGGATCGACGCGTGAAGACCGAAGGCCTGTGGCAGAAGTGCGCCGGCTGCCGCCAGATCGTCTGGAAGAAGGAATGGGACGACAATTGGAACGTCTGCCCGCGGTGCGGCGTGCACGCCCGCATCGACGCCGTCACCAGGATCAAATTGCTGCTCGACGGCGGCGCGTACCGGCAGTTCGACGCCGGCTTGCGTTCGTCGGACCCGCTCGGCTTCGTGGACAGTAAGCCCTACAGCCAGCGCCTGGACGCTTCGCGGGAGGCTACCAACCTTTGCGACGCGTTGGTTTCGGCCGAGGGCGATCTCGATGGGCGGCCCATCCAGATCTGCTCCATGGAGAACAAGTTCATCGGCGGCAGCATGGGCAGCGTGGTCGGAGAGATGATTACGCGCTCCATCGAGCGGGCCATCGAGCGGCGCACTCCGGTGGTGATCGTTTCGGCTTCGGGCGGCGCGCGCATGCAGGAAGGGGCCATCAGCCTGATGCAGATGGCCAAGATTTCCGCCGCGTTGATGCGCCTGGACGAGGCTTGCCTGCCCTACATCAGCGTGCTGACGGATCCTACCACCGGCGGCGTCACCGCCAGCTACGCCATGCTGGGCGACCTGAATATCGCCGAGCCCGGCGCTCTGATCGGCTTCGCGGGCCCGAGGGTCATCGAGCAGACCATCCGCCAGAAATTGCCGGAGGGATTCCAGCGTTCGGAGTTCCTTCTGAAACACGGCATGTTGGACGCCGTGGTTCCGCGCCTCGAAATGAAGGCGTACATTTCGCGGGCGCTGAAATTCTTCGTGGGATAAGTGGACTACCCCGATTCGGTTCAGTTCCTGTACGCCCTGGGAAACGAGATCCGCACCGCCAGGCTTGGCCTGGACCGCATTCGCGCGGTGCTCGATGCGCTGGGGCGGCCGCAAAACCGCTGCCGCTTCGTTCACGTGGCCGGCACCAACGGCAAAGGCTCCACTTGCGCCATGATCGAATCCGGTCTGCGCGCCGCCGGGCTGCGCACCGGCCTGTTCACTTCCCCCCACCTCGCCCAGCCCACCGAGCGCATACGCATCGATGGGGAACCCGTGGACGCCGGGCGCTTCGCCGCCGCGTTCGAGCGCGTTCACGGGGCGGTGGAGAGCTTGCTCGAGGCCGGCGCCATCGACATGCATACCACCTACTTCGAGACCGTCACGGCCATGGCCCTCGCGATCTTCGCCGAGGAGCGCACGGACAAGGTTGTCCTCGAAGTGGGGATGGGCGGGCGGCTCGACGCCACCAACGTGGTCCGGCCGGAACTCTGCGTCATCGCGCCCATCGACTTCGATCATGAAGCGTTCCTTGGCCGCAGCCTGGAATCCATCGCCGGGGAAAAGGCGGGCATTCTGAAACCGGGCGTTCCGGCGGTCTTCGCGCGCCAGCGGCCCGAGGTCGCGCCGGTGCTCGATGCGCGCGCGGAAGAGGTGGGCGCGCCGGTGGCCCGAACCGCCGGCTGGCAAATCCGCAACCTGGAACTGCATCCCGCCGGCAGCCGGTTCGAAGTGGGGCCGCCCACCCTCGCGATCGATTGCCCGCTAGCCGGCGAGCACCAGGTGGAAAACGCGGTCACCGCGGCGCTTGCCCTGAGATCACTGGGCATCGCCGATTCTTCGATTCAGTTCGGCATCGCCCACGCGCGCTGGCCCGGCCGGCTGGAGCGGGTTTCCGAAAAGCCCGAGATCATTCTCGACGGCGCGCACAATCCCGCCGCGGCCCGCGCGCTGGCGGCCTACATCGAGCGGTTCTACAAGGACCGGCGCGTGCGGCTGATCTATGGGGCCATGCGCGACAAGGCCGTCGCCGAAGTGGGCGGCATCCTGTTTCCGCACGCGCAGGAACTGATCCTGACCGCGCCGCGCCAATCCCGCGCCATCGCGCCGGAAGCGTTGCGCGGCGTAGTGGACCACCCCAACGTGCGGTTAGCCGCGCATATCGAGGACGCTCTCAGAATGCCGGCGGGCGATGCCGTCACGTTCATCACCGGCTCCCTGTTTCTGGTGGCGGAAGCGCGGGCGATTCTGGCGCCGCTATAATCTTGGGGTGAGCCTCTTTACACGCCGTCAGTTCGCCGCCGCTGCGCTTTTGCCGCTAGCCGGCGGTCTCCGGGCCATGCCCCTTGCGGGTTTCAAGCTGGGCGTTACCAGCGACGAGATCGCCGACGACCCACTGGTTGCCGCCGATTTCCTGCGCCGCTACGGTCTTTCGTGGGTTGAAGTTCGCAACATCTGGGGACCGTATAATACGGACCAGCCAGTGGAGAAGGTGCGGCAGGCGCAGGCCATTTTCGACCAGCACGCCATCCGCGTCTCCGTTCTGGACACGGGCTTCTTCAAGATCGCGCTTCCTCCGGATACGCCCGAAGGAAAGCGAATCCTGGATGCGCAATGGAAGCTGCTCGATGCGGCCATGGAGCGGGCCGCCGTCTTCGGAACGCGCAAGATCCGGGTCTTCACCTTCATGCTGGGACCGGGCGAGAAGCCGTCCGCCCGCAGTTACGAGCGGATCGACGAGTTGCTGCGCGAGGCGGCGCGCCGCGCCAAGCCCGGCGGGTACCTGTTGGTTGTGGAAGACATCGGCGGAGGGCACGTCTCGAACGGCGCGGAATCGGCCGAACTTCTGAAGCGGGTGAAGGACGACAATGTCGGCCTCGCCTGGGACCCCAATAACGCAGCCCAATCCGGTGAGCAGCCGTTCCCCGCGGGATACCGCATGCTGGACCCGGCGCGCATCTTCCACGTCCACCTTCGCGACTACCGCCACGACGCCGCGGGTGTCGTGCAATGGGCCGCGGTCGGCCAGGGCGAGTTCGATAACCTGGGGCAGATCCGCGCGCTGCTCAAGGACGGCTACAAAGAGACGTTCACGCTCGAAACCCACTGGCGCGACCCGCGGGGCGCAATGTACTCCACGGAGACGTCGCTCAAAGGGCTTCTGAAAGTCGTCGACCAGGTATAGAAACAACCGCGTGGCCGCCGTTCCGGCGCGGCGATTACGCTTGACGTAACGCATAATTCAGGGATACGATAATTCATGATAGCCGGGTACCGGGACAAGCGCACAAGAGCCTTCGCCGCCGGGAAACGGGTGAACGCATTTTCGGGAATCGAGCGCGCCGCCCGGCTGAAGCTCGACCGGCTGGAGTCGGCCACGGCGCTGGGGGATATTGCCGCCTTGCCTGGTAACCGCTTTGAGGCGTTGATCGGCGACCGGAAGGGCCAGTACAGCGTCCGCATCAACGACCGTTGGCGGATTTGCTTCGAATGGCCGGGCGGGTCGCCGGGGCCTTTGAATGTGGAAATTGTCGATTATCATTAACAGAGGAGAACAACGTATGGCACTGACCGCTATCCACCCAGGGGAGCACCTGGCCGAGGAATTGGAAGAACTCGGCATGAGCGCGGCCGAACTTGCGCGCAAGCTGGACGTGCCGACGAACCGCGTGACCGGCATTCTGAACGGCCAGCGCGCCGTCACGGGCGATACGGCTTTGCGCTTGGCCCATTTCTTTGGCACGAGCGCGGAATTCTGGCTCAATCTGCAGAGCTTCTACGAGTTGCGCCTGGCCCAGCAGAAGGTTGGAAAGTCCATCAAGGCGCTTCCCACCCTCAAACACAGGGAGCCAGTCCACGCATAGCCCTAGTCCGCGAACGCCTCGAGCGCCTCGAGCGCCTGGGCGCAGGCGGCGCGGTCCACGTCGTAGTGGGTGACGGCGCGCATCAGGCGGCCGTTGACGCCGTTGATCAGCACGCCGCGGAGCTTGAGGCGCGCGCTGATTTCCGCGCTGGTGGACCCGGTGCGGCTTACGTCGAAAATCACGATGTTGGTGGCTACCTTATCGGGCCAGGCTTCGACGCCGGGGATGCGCGCGAGACCTTCGGCCAGGAACCGGGCGTTGCGGTGATCCTCGGGAAGTTGTTTGGGCGTCTCGTCGAGCGCGACGAGTCCCGCGGCCGCCAGAACGCCGGCTTGGCGCATGCCGCCGCCCAGGCGCTTGCGCAACCTGCGGGCCTTGGCGATGGACTCCGCGGAGCCGGCCAGCATAGAGCCGACCGGCGCGCCGAGCGCCTTCGAGAGGCAGAACATCACAGTGTCGACCGGCGCCACGATCTCGCTTACGGGTACGCCGATGGCGGCCGAGGCGTTGAACACGCGGGCGCCATCCATGTGGACCTTGAGGCCGAGACGGTGCGCGCCATCGCAGATTTCGCGAATCGCGGCGAGCGGGTAAACCGTCCCGCCGGCCATGTTGTGGGTGTTCTCGATTTCGATGAGGCCGGTGGGCGCCCAATTCGCCGCGAGCGGGCGTATGCGCTCCCGCACGGCGTCCCACGAAAGAATGCCGTCCTCCGTGGGGATGGCGCGGATTACGCAGCCGGAGAACCAGGCCACCATGGCGAGCTCGTAATCGAGCACGTGCGAGCGGGCGTCGCAGATCACTTCCTGGCCAGGCTCGGTGTGCAGCTTGACCGCAATGGTGTTCCCCATGGTGCCTGAGGGGACGAACAGCGCCGCCTCCTTTCCGGCGATTTCCGCCGCGCGCCGTTCGAGGCGGTTCACGGTGGGATCTTCGCCGTATACGTCGTCGCCGACTTCGGCCTCCATCATGGCGCGGCGCATTTCGGGCGTCGGTTTGGTTACTGTGTCACTACGCAGATCGATCATAGGTCTAGGAATTCCTGGAAAACCTCGTTGGAGAGAAGCACGCCCCGGTTGGTGAGGCGCAGGACGCCGTCTTCGGTTTCGAGCAGCCCGGCTTCCAAAAAGCGGCCGATGGGTTGAGCGAAATGGCTCCACTCGCCGGGCGCGGGCCGTATGCCGGCCATCAAACGCAGTCCCACGAAGAAGCGCTCGTGAAGCGGGTCGCCGGCCTCGGAGGGCAGAGCGGCGGGAGAGGCGCGCCAGGCGAGGTACCGGTCAACGCTTTCCGGATTGGCGGTGCGCGTACGGCCGTCGAAGGAGTGGGCGTCGGCGCCGAACCCGGCGTAGGGCTCGAGCCTCCAATACTTCAGATTGTGGCGCGATTCCCAGCCGGGGCGCGCGAAATTGCTGAT
Source organism: uncultured Solibacteraceae bacterium (assembly GCA_964457555.1). Taxonomy (GTDB): domain Bacteria; phylum Acidobacteriota; class Terriglobia; order Bryobacterales; family Bryobacteraceae; genus BOG-224. The sequence continues at coordinate 90,046 of CAYWHA010000005.1, read as the reverse complement.
CTCGTATCGTGCGATGCCCACGGCCGCGAGGCGCTCCACGGCCGTTTCGTAAAAGGCGGCCACCTGGTCCTCTGTGGGCGTTTCCGCGGCGCCGTAGTGCGAGCCCCCGGCCAGCATTTCCTTGCCGAGGCGGCTATCGTCATCGACTTCCAACATATAGACGGAGACATGCGGGGGAGCAAGACGCTCAATCCAGTCGAGCGATTCCCGCCAGGTCGCTTCGGTTTGACCGGAAAGCCCGGCGATCAAATCGATGTTGAAGTTGTCGAGGCCGGCGTTGCGGAGGATGGCGATCTCATCGGCCACCTGGTGCGCGCTGTGCTTGCGGCCGGTGCGTCGGATCTCCTGCTCCACGAACGATTGCGCTCCCAGGCTCACGCGATTGATGCCGCATTCCGCCCAGGAGCGGGCGCGCTCCGGAGTAATGGAACCGGGCGCGGCTTCGATGGTGGATTCCAGCCATGGGCGTCCGGGAATGGGGTCGAGCAGGCGGCGCAGTTCTTCGGACGTGAGGTTGCCGGGGGTGCCACCGCCCAGGTAGACCGTCTCGGGACGCCACTGCCAGGCGTGTTGGCTGAGTTCCGCGAACAGGGCATCCAGGTAGCGTGCGGCGGTCTCACGGGGAAATACCCCGGAGGCGAAGTTGCAGTAGGTGCACTTCTGCGCGCAAAACGGGTAAGAGAGATAGACGCCGGGCACTGTTCCGATTGTAGCGAGGGTCAGGGGCCAGAGTTGGGGGCCAGGGGCCGGGAACCGGGGTTGGGGGTGGCGCGTTTTGCGGGAACGAACCCAATTTCGGGCCGCACCAAACGAAGCCAAATCGGGCGCGCCAAACGAAGCCAAATTTGCGGGCGCGCAAGAGAGGGGAGACATTTTGGGGGATTTCGCAGAGCGCGAAGGGAATTTGGCTGTATGGATTGGTCGAGGTGCGGATTTCGGTGCGACGGGTGATGGTTTGCGATGCGTCTTTGACGTGAGTTTTCTGCGATTCTCCAACTATTTTGAGGCCGCGGGAGCAAGTCGCCCTGCTCCCACGGTGTTATGGAACCGGTTCCAATGTATGCAACGCTTCCTGGCCAGGAAGAAGGAGTAACAGAGCAGCGACTTGCGACCCGCCAAGGCGCAAGCCTCTACTCCGATTTCAAGATAGCAGGCGTTATGTGGATGCCCTGACGCGGGGGACGGGAAGTGGCTGAAAAGATGGGGTGAAAATATTTCTAATTCCGCGTCACCGGGCTGAGCCGGAGGCGCGGGTTTTTCGGCGCGGACCGGCAGGCTTGGACGCCTTGGCGTTTTTTTCGATGCGGAGTTGCCAGGCGGCGCGCAGCGCACCGGTGAGCAAATCTTCATTGGCGGCGGCGAGCCGAATATGGGTGGCGCCCATCCTTCCCCATCCGCCGGCAATGGGTACGAACACTTCGGGTAGTTCCTCGACGAAGGCGGCCTGCTGTTGGGGCGTGAGGAGGAGGTTGCCGTAGCCTTGGCGCTCGGAGGCGAGGGTGGCGAAGATGCGGCCGCCGACGCGGAAATCGACAGCGCCCATGTGGGAACCCTCAGCGGCGCCTTCGAGGCTCAGGGCGATGCGGCGGAAATCGGAGGCGGTCATAGGGCTGGAACCCCTTTACGGGAGTATCTCACGAAAGAACGCCGGCAGGGACGTGGCGGACCCCGCGCCATGTCGAGAGGCGCCGAACCGTGATAGCTTATTGGCAGAGGGGCGGTATGACAGAACCGACGAATCCGCAGATTAACTCGGCGAAGATACCGGTCGGCGATGGCATCGTGGGAGCGGTTGTCGCGCTCGGCAGCATGGCGATATTCCTCCTGGGCATCCCCGCACTGCGGTATTTTCTTCCCGTGGCAGTGGTTGCAGGCGGCGGCGTTGCGCTGATTATGCGCCGCATCCGGCACGAGAATCCAGGCAAGGCCTGGCTACTGTCCGCCACGAAGAAGTAGACATTACGGCTTCACAACGGCCTTCTCGGTAGCTTCATTATCGTAGTCGTCTTTCACGCGGACGGCGACGGTGTGTTCGCCGGGAGGCGCGTCGAGGGTCAGGACATAGTCCAGTTCCAGCGAATCGGAGAGCCTGGTGACGGGCGCCGCCACGGTCCAATCGCCGCCATCGAGCGAGTACTCGGCCTGGTTGATGTCGTTCAACGCGTCGGCGGCGTGCCAGCGCACTTCGAGCTTTCCTGCATTGCGCGCGGCGATCAGGGCGCCGATCTTCGGCGGGGTGTTATCGATGATGAACGGATCGCTTTCCATGTGCGCCGTCAGGGCTTCCGCGGGTGGATTGCTGGGTGCGTCAGAGGCCGTCAGCCGGAGCCGGTATTCTCCATCCGGGAATGCCGTGGAATCCCAGGAGAAATACTTTTCGGCGATCTTGTCCTTCAGCGGCTTCCATTCGGTTTCGTTCGCTCCGCGAATCTCGATGGCGAAAATGAGGGAATCGCCGTTGGGGTCGGAAGCCTGCCAGCGCGCGCCGACGAACCCCTTGGCGGCCTGCATGGCGGGGGTGATCTCGGTTTGGGCAACCGGGGCGCCGCTCGACGGGTGACTGCCAAGCGCAGGCAGGTTGAGCGTCTGGCGCGTCTGGAACAGGGGGGTGGACGGCGCGGGGAACTTGTAATTCGGCGGCGTGAACTCGATCTGGTCGATGCGCGGCTCCACATTCTTGGGCAGGTAGGCGACATCCACCGATTCCAGTTCCGGCGAATCGCCCGACGCGGCTGTGAGCGTGGCCTTCCACTGCACGAAGCGCGCGGGCGGAGAAGCGATGCGGGCGCCTTTGGGGTCGGTAATGGGCGCAGACCAGGGGCTCCAGTTGGCTTGCGGGGAATCGAGGTTGCCGGTGCGAGTGGCCAGGGCCACGTGGCCGCCGTGCAGGTTGGCTTCAAAGCTGAGCCGGCCCCACAGCGAGTACATGGCGGCATCGAAGACATCGCTTTCAAGCGTGCCTTCGCGCTCGATTCCCGGGCCGATCTCGAATACCTTGCCCGCGTTGCCGGTGGCGGCGTAAAGCCGTCCGTCACGGCCAGCCGCGAGCGCGGTGACCTGCGTTGCGGGCAGCGTGAGCAGGACGGTGTAGAGCGTGGGCGATTCAATGCGGTAGAGGCTCCCCTTGTTTCCCGCGCCTACGATGACCCGCCCCGCGCCGTCGAAGCCGAGCGCGTAGGCTACGTCTTGCGCGTTGCTCCAAATCCTGCTCGGGTTGCCGTCCGGGGCGATGCGAACCACTTCGGAGCCACCCACGGGCACGGCGGCGGCGGCGGGCGGCGCGATGGGACGAGCGGCCGGCGGGGCGGCAGGCGCGCCGATTAGAGGATTCACCACCGCCGGCGCCGGTGTGGAAGGCGGAGCGGCGGTGGGCGCGGTCTGCGGCGCTGGCGCGGCGGCGCCCGCCTGTCTGTTCCCCACGCCCGCTGCATAGATGGAGCCATCCGGCGACGCGGCCACCGCCGTCACTTCCCGCTTGGACATCTGGTAGACCACAAAGCCCTCGCCCGCTGGGGACACGCGCAGGATGAGGCCGCCGGGGTCGGTCCCCACGATGAGATTGCCCGCGGAATCCGCGGTCATGGAGCGAACGTGAGTCTCACCTGTTTGGAAGAAGACCTTACCCTTGCCATCGGGCGTCACGCGGTGGATTTCGCCATGATCGCCCGTGGCGACAAACAGGTTGCCCTGGCTGTCGAACGCGAGACCCCAGATGTACTTGGCCTTGGGATCGTAGAAAACTTCCGGCTTGGCGCTTCCCACGATGCGGTAGACCTTGCCGTCGGGCGAAGTGGCGGCGTAGATACGGTCTTTGGAATCGACCGCGATGGCGTGGATTTCGAGCGCGTCCAGATCTGCCATCATCCGGGCTTTGCCCCGCGGCGGGATTTGGTAGAGCTTGGCATCCGTGCCGCCGCCGGCGTAGAGGTTGCCCTTGGAATCCTGGGCAAGCGCCCAGAGATAGGCCGCGGAAGAGTCGAATGCCTCGCGCGAGCTGGGCGCCAAAGAGAGCAGCCCGTCGCTGCGGAGCGAGAGGTTCTTAGCGGCGCCCTTTTCGAAATCCGCATAGTCGAGCTGCGACCAGGTGCGGGTTTCGCCGGCGAAGAGCAGCGCGGCGGAAACCGCCAGTAAAGAGATCGGGAGCTTAGTCATTGTGTGGGTGAGGGCCGCAACTTACTTCACGTGAATGCGCAGCGAGTAACTCCCGGTCACCACGTAATCGAAAGGCAGAGACATTTCGTCCGTGGCGGTCTCCATGGAAGTGACCACCGGCTGGCTGGAGGCGCGCCCCGCCTGCATCACGTTGAGCGCGGAAGCGGGCAGGTTGGGCATGGTCTTGTCGTCGATATACGCCGTGGGGCTTGCGTCCACCAGCGAAACGTACAGCCGGTTATTGCTGCGCTCCTGGTTGAGCAGGGAAACGGTTTCGGGCAGGTCGATGAAGCGGTCCGCCATCCCGGCCACGCTGCGCATGCGGTTAGAGGAATCGGCGTCGGCCAGCACGATGCGGTGATCGCCCTTGGCCAGCCCGGCGGGCAGATGAACGTTGAATTCGCGTACGATCGCGTCGCCGCGATAGGGCCGCAGGGATACCTTCACCGGCACATCGTCGCCCGCGCGAACCTCGGGGGTGGCAATCCAGGCGTTCTCAATGGCGGCCACGCGGCGATCCGCGAGAAGGTCCACCGTGACGTTCACGCTTTTCACGTCCGGAGTCTTGACGTTGTTGAGATACAGTCGGTTGAATTTGTCGCCCCACCAGCCCGCGAGGGCGAGCGGCGCGGGGATTTGCGCATCCCCGGAGGCCTGCATGTTGGAGAGTGAGATGCCGGGCTGCCCGCTCATCTCCACTTTACCGGTCAACCGGTAGGTGGTTTCGTCGGCGAACTCATTCAACTCGGAAAGGGAGTTATAGAGAGTGAGAGTCATCAGAATGGGCGTCCACTTGTCGCTGACAAAGACATTGAAGCGGAAGTCCTTCTCGCGCTCGACGGCGTCCTTTCCATCGAGCGACCGGACCTTCACGGACACCGGAATCATGTCGGACTCGACGCCCAGTTTGCCCATGATGCCGCTGTGCCGGTCCTCGAGCAGCGCTCCCACAATCTCCGTGGCGTTGGCGATCTTGGTGGGCTGGAGCGGCGAAGCCAGAGTCAAGAGCACTTCGCCCTTGCTCATGGGCATACTCACGGGGCCGAGGCCGAAAAAGGAGTGCCCAAACGCCAGCACGCGGCTGCCATCGTTGTAGGTGACCGTTCCGAGACCGCTGACTCCCATGTCGCCATCGACCAAGACTCCCGCAACGGTTTCCCCCGGATTGAGCGCGTGTTCCCAGCCGGGCGCCGGCTTGTTGGCGTAAATGGCCGCGGTGGCGGCGCCGCTCTGCACGGCGGTGACTCCCAATTGCTCGAAAACCGGCCCGAACCGGCGTATGGCATCGTCCGTGAAGCCCGCGAGGCCCACCGGCGCGTTAATCGGGACCATCACTGGCTGCGGTCCCGGCGATTCGTGGTTAGCCGAACCCGGCATGAGGCTCGCCAACGCGCCGGGCGCGCGCGCATCGGCGGGGCGGGACTTATCGAGATCGTTGATTTCAAGCATCTGCTCGATGGGCGTGATGCCGCAGATCGCGTCCACCGAGAACTGGCCCACCCGCAGCGCCACCGCGCCGATCAGCTTGCCGCCGATATAGACCGGGCTGCCGCTCATTCCCCCGGCGACGAACGTGCGCGCTGCCTTGCCGCTCATCTTGGCGAGGATCACGTCCTGATTCGGGCCGGATTCGTTCCTCCACCGCCCGATGATCTCGATGGGGACGGGCTCGGGTTCAGTCCCTTGAAAAACGGTCCAGGCCGTGCCCTTCATGCCTGGCTTGATTTCGCCGATCGGCATGATTTCGACTTTGCCGGCTTTGGGACGGGTAGGAGGGGCATCCGCCGAATAGGCGGGCAGTGCGGCAACCGCGATACCCAGCAGAATCGCGGCGGTTCGGATGGTCATTCTCGCTTCATTGTACTATTTCGGGCTAGGGCACGCTGTCTTTCTCTGGGGGGTGTTTTCGGGGGTTGCGGATTCTGATATGATTTCATCCCAGGAGTCCACTATGACCAGAAAGGTACTTTTTGCAGTTGCGATTTTGCTTGCCGTGGCCCTCGTCGCACTGGCGGCGGATGCCATTACCGGCAAGTGGACCTATGAAATGCAAGGCCGAGGGGGCGGTGGTGGCGGAGGTGGCGGTGCAGCGGCCACACCGCGTGTGGTAACCCTCGATCTGAAGGTCGACGGTATGAATCTGACCGGCACGGTGCTCATGCCTATGGGTGGCCGCGGCGGTGGCGGCGGGGGTGGTGGCGCGGCTGCGGCCCCGGCTCCGACCCCAATCACGAACGGCAAGGTGAATGGCGATTCGTTCTCCTTCGAAGTCACGCGCCAGGGGATGAACGGAACAACCACCACCAAGTACGAAGGCACGGCCTCGGGAGGCGATCTGAAGCTGAAGGTAACCGCGCCCGGCCGCGGCGGCGGGGATCCCACAACCACGGAAGTGACCGCGAAGAAATCGACTACCTGATTGTTGACCGAATCCGGTCAAGTGGCCGGAGCGTAATTACCGGCGGCCTTCTCGCTTGTTCGCGGGGAGGCCGTTTTTTGTGTTGGGGGGCACGCGCCAATACCCCGTAGAATTAGAGATGTGCCGCACCGCAAGAAGCCATTGACCACGGCTACGCTGGAACGTCAGACGAGTGCTTATTTCGAAGGGTTGACCGCCGAAGCTGCCGTGGAAGAAAACGATCTCGAAGACGCCCTCAGCGCTGCAACTCGAGAAACCGATTTTGACCGCGCCCCGGCCTCAGGTACTCTATGGTCATGGAGCTGATCTTCGAAGTTCGCGACGCTGAGGAAGGTGGCTAGAAACTTCGCGCCAACGTCCTTGAGGCGGTGTCGCTGCACTTCGAAGACGGCCGTGCATCTGCGGCTGGTGCAGTTGCATGCGTGGGGGACGAGTTGCTCGGGACGGAGGGTTAGACTGGGGGGGACCATGGCACGGACGTTGAAGCGATAGGGGAAATTTGATGGCCGCGTTCTCCGATACAATTTCCGTTTTGGCGCTGGCGGTCTCGTCCGCGACCGCTTGGCTGACTCTTTTCCGGCGCGGCACAGTTAAGATGAGCCGGCCGACCATCATCTTCTTTGGACCGGACACTCCTCGTTCAGGCCTCGAACAGGCGTTGCCCAAGGTGTTTCTCCGCGCGCTTCTATTCTCAACGTCGAAGCGGGGCCGCGTTATTGAGAGCATGCACGTGGCCCTGTCGCGGAATGAGACCCACCAGAACTTCAACGTCTGGGTGTATGGCGACGAGAAGCTTGTGCGCGGGAGCGGCCTGTTCGTCGGTGAGACGGGGGTTGCGGCCAATCATCACTTTCTCACCCCGAGGGACGGAAACTCGTTTCGTTTCACTGAAGGCCACTACAGGTTAGACGTTTTTGCCCGTCTGCTAGGCGACCGTGAGCAAAAGAAGCTGTTCACCCAGGCACTGGAGATTTCGCGGGAGCTTGCGACGGCCCTGTTGGAACCTGGCGCCGGGGTGTACTTCGATTGGGGGCCTGATTCATCGCGTTACCTGACGCATGTCGAGATCCGGCCGCCCTCGCCGGAGCCGGAGGATCTCTTCAAGGTTTGGATTCCCAAGCATAATTGAAATGCTTCAAGTCCGCGGGTAATAGGCTTCACGCAATCCCCAGCTTCTTCTGCATGCCCTCCAGCGTGACGCCCTTCGTTTCCGGATACCACAACAGCACCACGAAGAACTGCGCCACCATCATGGCGGAGAAGAACACGAATGGCGCGCCGCCGGAACTTGCGGCCAGTACCGGGAAGACTCCCGAGATCAGCGCATTCATCAGCCAGTGCGTCAGACTGCCCAGGCTCTGGCCGCTGGCGCGCACGCGGTTGGGAAACACCTCGGCGAGGTAGACCCAAATCACGGCGCCTTGCGAGAACCCGAAGAATGCGATGAATCCGATCAAGAGCCAGACCAACCAGCCCTCGTGGTGGCCGCTAAAGAAGACGAACGCTACGCCGCCCTGACAAATGGCCGTACCGACCGATCCGATCAGCAGCAGCGTCTTGCGCCCGAACTTATCGATCACAGACATGGCAACCATGGTAAACACCAGATTGGTGGCGCCGATGGCGACGGCCTGCAGGTCGCCCGAGACCTTGCTGAAGCCGGCCTTAGCGAAGATGTCGTTCAGGTAGTAGAGAATCGCGTTGATGCCCGAGAACTGGTTGAACATGCCGATGGAAACGGCCAGGAAGATGGGCAGGCGGTATTTCCACGAGAACAGCGACTCGCGCTGGTGGCCGTGGGCGGCGTCGATGGAAGCCACGATGTCCTGAAGCTCGCCGTCCACGTTCTCCGCGCCGATCGATTCGAGAACCTGGCGCGCTTCGGGCAAGCGGTTCATCCGCACCAGCCAGCGCGGGCTGCGGGGGATGCCAAACAGCAGCGCGAGAAACAGCAGCGCGGGCACGGCCGGGACACCCAGCTTCCAGCGCCACTCCGCCGAGCCGAAGCCACCCAGTCCCAGCAGGTAATTCGACAGATACGCCAGCAGAATGCCGGAAACGATGTTGAACTGAAAGAATCCCACCAGACGCCCGCGCCATTTGGCCGGAGACACCTCGGCGATGTACATGGGACCGAGGACGGAAGAGCCTCCGATGCCTAGCCCGCCGATGAAGCGGAAGAAGACCAGCGAGGGCCAGTTCCAGGCGACTGCGCACCCCAGCGAGGACACCATGTAGAGTATGGCCATGATGCGCAGGCTGTCGCGGCGGCCCAGGCGGTCGCCCGGAATGCCTGCGAACATGGCGCCCAGGATGGTGCCCAGCAGGGCGCTCGACACAGTCACTCCCAGGGACGCCGGCGAGAGTGCATAAACCAGCGTCAACGCGTGGGTGGCGCCGGAAATCACGGCGGTGTCGAAACCGAAGAGCAGGCCACCCAAAGCGGCCACAATGGTGCTTCTCAGAAGATACGGGTTCAGGCGCATGGTTTCCTTGTAAAAGGACATTCTTACACGGCGCGCGGAAAGGCGCCGGAAAATGCAGCCGAGGGTTGCTGTGACCAGCCTGCGCTCTTAGTCGCTGCGCAAGGCCAGCGTTGGCTCAATGGATGCGGCTCGATGCGCCGGAAGGAAACCAGCCAGAATGCCGGCGGCGAAAAGGGCGAGAATGGCGCAGGCAATGGTCAACGGGTCCGACGGGGCCAAACGATGCCCAGAGTTAGCGACAGAACCGCGACAGCACAGAACGCCGGCGTCTTCGCCAGCGTGCGGACCGCATAGCGCCAATCCTGCCAGAGCGTCTCCAACGCGCCGAATGCCGGCAACGTCATGCGAATCTCCTAAACCATCTCCTTAACATAATTCCGACGCCGAGACAGCTAAAACCGTTTACCCTCAAAACAGAGCGATATGATCAGAAACATTCTCGTCTTCACGGCTATGCTTCTTGCGCTGGCGGCCGGCGCGCCGGCGGCCACGCCCGTCCCCTTGATCTTCGATACGGATATGGGAAACGACGTGGACGACGCCCTGGCGCTCGCCATGCTCCACGCTTTCGAGAGCCGCGGCGAGTGCCGGCTGATTGCCGTGACCATCACCAAGGACAACCCCTTGAGCGCGGTCTTTGTGGACCTGGTCGACGCGTTCTACGGCCGCGCACAAATTCCCGTGGGCATGGTCAAAGGGAGCGGCATCACGCCCGGCGGCTCGCCCATGATCCAGGTTCCCGTGGAGCGCAAGCGCGCCGATGGGTCGTTGGTGTACCCGCGCCGGATCGCGTCGGGCGCGGAAGCTCCCGATTCCGTGGCGCTGCTGCGCCGCGCGCTGGCGGCCGAAGCCGATGGCGCGGTGGTCATCGTGCAAGTGGGCTTCAGCACGAACCTGGCGCGTCTGCTCGATTCGCCGCCGGATGCCGCCAGCCCGCTTTCAGGCCGCGACCTGGCCCTGCGCAAGGTCCGGCTGCTAAGCATGATGGCGGGGAACTTCGCCGAGGGCAAGCCCGAGTTCAACGTGCAAACCGATATTCCTTCGGCGCAGAAGCTGTTTCGCGACTGGCCCACGCCCGTCGTGGTCAGCGGCTACGAAGTCGGCTCCTCCCTGCTTTTTCCGGCGTCCAGCATCCAGAATGACTTCGGCTATGTGGCCGACCACCCAGTGGCAGAGGCCTATCGCAATTACATGAAAATGCCCTACGACCGGCCCGCGTGGGATCTTACGGCCGCGCTTTACGCGGTGCGGCCCGAGCGCGGCTATTTCACGCTGTCTCCGCCGGGCGCTGTCGAAGTGGATGCTCGCGGCGTCACGCATTTCACGCCGGACGCCAACGGCAGGCATCGGTACTTGATCGCGGCCGAAGCGCAACGCAGCCGCGTGCTGGAGGCGATGACACTGCTGGCCAGCCAGCCGCCGGACGGCCGGTGATGGCGGCCGCGCTATAATCGCATCACATGGACGTATTCGAGGAACTGGTGCGTCTGCGGCGCCAGGGACGGAAGTGTGCGCTGGCTACCATTGTGGATGTGCGCGGGTCCATCCCCAGCTACGCCACCGCCAAGCTGCTGGTGCGCGACGACGGGTCCATGGCCGGCACCATCGGCGGCGGGTGCGTGGAGGCGGATGTATGGAGCGCCGCGCGTGAGGTTATGGAAACCGAAAAATCCAAGCGCCTGACTTTCAACCTGGGCCAGGACGCGGCTTACGACAACGGGCTGATCTGCGGCGGGCAACTGGACGTGTTCATTGAGCCGGTGCTGCCCGTGCCGCGCGCTTATATTTTCGGCGCGGGTCACATCTCGAAGACCCTTTCGAAAATCGTTACCATGGCGGGTTTCGCTTCCGTGGCGATCGACGACCGCGAGGCCTTTGCCAGCCGCGAGCGTTTCCCCGAGGCGGAGGAAGTTCACGCCGGCGAGTATGAGGAACTGTTTCCAAAGCTCGGCATCAACGAAACCAGCTATTTGATCATCGTGACGCGCGGACATCGCGACGATATGCGGGTGCTCAAGCTGGCCATCGCCACGCCGGCCCGTTACATCGCCATGATCGGTAGCAAACGCAAGGTGATCGGCGTAATTCGGGAACTGGAGAAGGAAGGCGTTCCCAAGGCGGCTTTCGAGCGCGTGCACGCGCCCATGGGCCTCGCTATCGGGGCCGTCTCTCCCGAGGAGATCGCCATCTCTGTGACTGCGGAAATGATCGCCGTGCGCCGCAACGCGGAATCCAACTGGCGCGCGCTCTCCATGTCGGTATGCGCCGCCGAGGCGCGGCGCGCTGCCGTGCTGGCGAAGTGAGTTCCGCCGGTTTGATCCTGGCGGCAGGCGAATCGCGGCGCATGGGTTCCCCCAAAGCTCTGCTGGATTACCGCGGGGCCACGTTCCTGGAGACGCTGATCGATCTCTTCGCGGAGCGCTGCCGGCCGGTGATTGTGACGCTGGGCGCCGGCGCGGAAGAGATTCGCGCACGCACGGCGCGGGACGCGCAGTTCGTTGTGAATGCGGATTACGCGCGCGGGCAGATCACCTCGATGCAGTGCGGTCTGCGCGCCGCGCCGCCTGAAGCGGAGGGCGTGCTGTTCACGCTGGTGGACCATCCGGCGATTTCCCGAAATACCATCGAAGCGCTGCTCGATCCGGCGCCGGGCGCGGTTCTGCGCGTGCCGCGCTACCGGGGCCGGCGCGGGCATCCCATCTGGTTCGCGCGTGAGCTGGCGGCGGATTTCCTAGCCTTGCCTGAGAGCGGCGCGGCGCGCGATGTGGTGCGCGTGCACGCCGGGCGGACCGCGTTTCTCGATCTGGACGACCCCGGAATCGTGGCCGATATCGACGACCCGGCGGCCTACCGGGACTTGGCCGGAGACACGCCGTGACCAAACGCGCTCGCGCGGCCGTCAAGCTTGCGGGCGGCGCTCTCGGCTTGCTGCTGGCGGCTGGGGTGGCCGCGCCATACTTGAGCGCGGACCGCTTCGGCGAACGGTTGCGGGCCTCGCTTGAGCGGTCCCTGGGCGGGAACCGGCGCGTCGAAATCGGTAAGGTCCATTTCAGCCTGTTCAAGGGGCCGGGCTTTTCGGTGGACAGCGTGGTGATTCACGAAGATCCGGCCATCGGCATGGAACCCATCGCGTACATCGAGGAATCTTCCGGCGGCGGGCTGGAAGTGGCGCCGCGGCTGTGGCCGCTGCTAAGCGGGCGCTTTGAGATCGCCTCGGTCAGCCTCGACGGCGCGAGCATCAACCTGAGCAAGTCCGGGCCGGTTTCGGAATGGGGCCGCTGGAATTTTGCCTCGTTCGTGGACCGCTCGGTGATGAGCGCGGCGCCCACCATCCACGTGCGCGACAGCCGCGTCAATTTCAAGTTCGGCGATACGAAATCGGTCTTCTACCTGATGGAGACGGACCTGGACATCTCGCCGCCCTCCGTCCCCGGCGGGGGATGGCGGGTTTCCTGTTCGGCGAAACCCGCGCGCACGGACCGGCCGGCGCAGGGCCTGGGATCGTTCACCGTGAATGGGCGATGGTACGTGGCGCCGGAGCGCGTGGACCTCAATCTGGAGCTGAACCGCTCCGGCCTGGGCGAGATCACGGCGCTGTTGCGGGGGCAGGAAGGCGGCATCCACGGCGAGCTTTCAGCGCGCCTGCACATGGCGGGACCCATCGACAACATTGGCGTCTCGGGACGGCTGCACGTGGAAGACGTGCATCGCTGGGACCTGCTGCCCGGGCAGGGCAACGACTGGCCGCTCGATATCGGCGGGCGCCTGGACCTCATGGGGCAGCAGCTTGAATTGCAATCGCATTCGACAAGCGACGTTCCGCTGCCGCTTTCGCTAAGCTTGCGGGTGTCCAATTATCTTTCGCAGCCGCATTGGAACCTGGCCGTGGATTGGAACCGCTTCCCGGTGGCGCCGCTGATGGAGCTGGCCACTCACATGGGGGCCCAGTTTCCGCCTGGTCTGACGCTGAGCGGAACCATCGACGGCGCCTTGAACGATTCGGACCAATCGGCTTTCGAGGGCCAACTGGCATTCCACGACGCGGCGCTCACCATCCCCGGCTCGCCGCCCATCCGTTCCGAGAACGCCTACGTGAATGTGGGCCAAGGTATGGTGCGCCTTACCCCGGCGGTGGTGCGCACGGCCGGCGGAGAAGAGGCCAATATAGAAGCCGCCTACGACATGAACGCGGCGGCGCTCGACCTCAGCATCTCCGCCGACGCCATGCAGGTGGCCTCGCTGCGGACGCAGGTGGCGCTGGCGGCAGTGCCGTGGCTGGAGCAAGTGAGAACCGGGCAATGGAGCGGGCTGCTGCGCTACCATCGCGATTCTGAGAAATCCGGCTGGACGGGCCGCCTGCAACTGGCCGATGCCGAAATCGACGTGCCGGGTCTGGCCGATCCCGTGAAATTGGACGCCGCCCGGGCGCGGATCGACGGCGACCGCGTGGCGCTCGACCGCGTCGAGGGGAGCGTGGGCAAGATCTCCTTCACGGGCGAATACAGCTATGAGCCCGGCGCCGCACACCCGCACCGGCTGCGCCTGAACTCGGCGCTGGTGGATGCGGCGGATCTGGAAGCCGAAATGGGTCCCACGCTGCGGCGCGCCGGACTGCTGGCGCGGGCCCTTGGGCGCGCTTCGGTTCCGGACTGGCTCAAAGAGCGCTCCATGGAGGGCACGGTGCGGATCGACGACCTGGCCATTGCCGGCGCGCACTGGGAAAACGTGCAGACGCCCATCCTGTGGGATGTCACACGCGTGACATTCGGCAACATCCAGGCGACCATGAACGGCGCGCTCCTCACGGGCAAGTTGTCCGTCAACCTGCGCGGCGCCCGGCCCTCCTACAGCTTGGCTGCGAAGGTGAGCGGGGTGGTTTGGCAGGCCGGAAGAGTAGAGGTGCAAGGGAAGCTGGAGACATCCGGCACGGGGTCGCAGTTGCTGGCAAATCTGACCTCGCAAGGGACGTTCACCGGCGCCGGCGTGGATTTTGGCGCCGACCAGCCGTTTCGCTCGGTCACGGGCGCATACAGCCTGGAGTGGTGGCAATCCGCGCCGCGTCTGCGGTTAACGGATCTGAACCTGCGCGCGGAGGGTGAGACTTACACCGGCCGCGGCGCCACGCAAGACGACGGACGGCTCAACATTCTGGTGGCCAACGGCGAGAAGGAAATCCGCATGACGGGGACGCTGGCGAATTTGAAGGTGGATGGGACGGCGAAGCCGTAGCGGACATAGGCCGCCAATCGACGCATTCCAGCGTCTCTTTTTCAAACCGGAAGCGCAATCTGCGGTTGCGTAACCTCGTCCGGCTTCACGATGACCGCGGTGGTGGTGGAGGTTGGCCTGCCGCCGATGGCCGCGCTCACAGTCAGGCGGTAGTGACCCGGAGTCAGACTGAGCCGTACCCAGGTCTTCGAGCCTGTCGCGGTTTCGTCGGCTATGGCGGTCGACGCATCTTCCAGCTTGATGCGGATCACCGCGTTATCGGCCCTGTCGGCATTGGGCACGGTCAACTGGATGGAGCCGGGCCGGGTTGCGGCGTCACGGGCCTGGGCGGCCTTTTCGTTTTGGGCTTTCATCGTAGCGAGCTGGGCAGTCACGTCCTTTTCGAGCTGCGCAACGTTGTTCTGAAACTCCGAGACCCAGTCCTTGGTTTCCTGCAATACCAGACCTTCCACGGCGATGCGGAATTCCTTCGCGCGCGCAAGGAGCGCCGCGATCTGGTCCGGACCGGGGTTGGCGCCCGCCTTCGCGACGAGCGCGGCCCAATCCATTCGGAACTCCTCCAACGCCTTCCGAATGTTGGTGGCCGTCATCACGTACCGCGTCCATCCGCTGGAGAAGCCGAAAGCTCTGTCCAATGCGAGCAGGGCAGCCGCGATGCCCACCAGAAGAGAAGCCCACAGGCCGTTGTTCAGCGCGGGCTTGCCCGAGATCTGACCGATGATCGGGACGATGGCCGCTCCGGAGGTAAGCACCACGGCTAGAAATACAATCCACTGAGAGAAGAAGGACTTCGAACTCTTGTTCTTCCAGTACCAGGCGACAGACCCTTGTGCCTGTTCTTCGACATACTTCACGAGCGCTTGCAGCGACGCGGCGGTGTCGGAAGCATTCCATGTCAGGGAATCGGCCGCGGCGGCTTGGATGTCGTTAGACTTGGCCATGGCAGAACATTATACACCCCGGCCGTTTTCAAAGATCAGGCTCATGCAGGTGACGCCGCCTTCGGCTTTCATGATCTCCGAAACGTCCACGGGGAGCGTGTTCCAGCCGGCGCTCTCCAGGATCCGGCGGGTGGCGGGAAAGCACGATGGAATGATGGCCGAATCCCCAATGGCCAGGACATTGGCGGCCCACGGCTCTTCGGGAGCCACGTCGAGAATGCGCAGATGCGAGAAAGGCGCCGGGTCGATCCATGCGCGGTTCGCCAGGACGGTTTGCCTGCCCAGATAACAGCAGGCGGATTTCATGTGCAGGCAGCCGCGGATCTCGACCGGCGCCACGGAGTAACCAAACTGCTCCAGCTCCGCCGCCAATTGTCGGATGCCTTCGGCGTTGGTCCGCTGCGAAGCGCCCACATAGAGCGTCCGTCCGGCGTGCATGACGTCGCCGCCATCGAGCGTCGCCGGTTCCCGCAGCCGGCGCACCGGCCGGTAGCGCGCCAGCTCCCGCGCCACGCTCTCGGCTTCCGGACGCCGGGAAACGGCGCCCATGCGTGCGACGATGGCGACTTCGGCGACCACTACGGCCGGGTCCTCCACGAAAACCGCGTCGGGGAGATCCGGCAACGGATCGAGCCGGACCACCCGCAGGCCGAGGCCCGCCAGCAGCGCTTCGTACTCGTCGTGCTGCGCGGCGGCCTTTTGCACATCGATTTCCCGGCGCTCCAGATAGCCCAGCTCGCAGCGGTTCATGGAGGAGCTGACCGGACGCGTGATGGCGGTGAGCATGGCCCGATTCAGCGCTCCGCCGGTTCCTGGTAGCGCCGGTTCTGCAGCACATCGCCCGCCGGGACCAGCGATCCGGTGACCTTCACGGTGAAGCTCTGGTGCGCAGTAACGCCGTCGAGTCCCTCGGCGGTCAACTGCACGGTGAAATCCGCGTCCCGCGTGTAAGTGTGGCTGGCGTTCGGGCCATCGGCCGTGGTTCCGTCTCCGAAATCCCAGCGCCAGGCGAGCGCGGGTACGCCATCCTCGCGAGCCAGGGCGGAGAATGCTACCGGCTGGCTTACCTGGGCCTCGGCGGAAACGTTCGTGGTCATGGTGGGAGCCGCGGCGGGCGCCGACCTATCGATCAGCTTGATGACCCGCACGGAATGACGCGGCATGTTGTCCAGCCGTACCGTCCCTTCGTTGACGGCCACCGCCTCAGCCTGGTTCAGTACGTCGGAGGCCTGATATGCGCGATTCGCCGCGAGTCCCAGATCCGCCAATTGCAGCGTATGGGAGCGCGGCTGGTCGCTCCAATTGAAGACCGCCAGCATGGACTGGCGCGGATCCTCGCGAAGAAAGAAGATGCTGGGTTGTTCATCCGCCGCGTCGTAGGAAAGCAAATCGACGGGTGTCGCCGCGCGGCTGATCTTCGCCATGGCGAGCAGGTCGGGGTTCTTCACCAGATCAAGCCGGTCCTTCTCCGCGCCCAGAATCGGAAGATCGTCCCCGATTTCGTACATGCCGCCCGAAACCGCCGAGAGAACGATGGAAGCCTGCGCCTCGGAAAGGGAAGGCCCGGCAGGCCCCGAGCCTTGCCGGCCGCGCGCGATGGGACTCTCCGAGGTCACATTGTAAGCGTCCGGATCATTCAAAAAATAATTGCGGTTCATGTAGAAGCGGGCCGCAACACCGGACGCCAGGGCCTTGGTGGTCTGAAAGGTGTGCGCCGAGTCCGAGGAGATACGCCCCTCATCCACCAGTCCCACCGGGGGCAGCATGGGGCTGCCATCCTTATCGAGCAGTACGTCCTCGCCCACCGCCTTGCGAATGGTTTCCAGGCCGATCCGCTGGGCTTCAAGAGCTGTGGTTGCGGGCTTGTACCGGTAGCCTTCAATGGAAGTAGTGTCCATGAAATCGAGCTTGATATAGCGGACGCCCCACTCGTGAGTCAGGGTGGCGTAAGTCTGGCGTAAGTATTCCTGCGCGCCGGGATGGGTGGCATCCAAAGCGTACAAGGTGTCTCCGTACGCCGTCCCGATGGAGATAGGCTTGCCGTCCGCGGTATGCACCAGCCAGTCTTTGTGATTCTCGTAAACCCATGCGCGATTAGTCACTTCGAAGGGTGCTGTCCATATCCCGAAGGTCAGGCCGAGATGCCGGATTTCATCGCCGATGGGCGTCATGCCGTGAGGGAATAGCCTGGCGTTGGCCGTGGCAAATTCTCCGCGCGCGTATTGATAACCTTCATCGATGTGGAAGTAAGTGTAGCCGAGTGACTTCAGGTTTTCGGCCATCCACCGGGCGTTCGTGAGTGAGGCGCCTTCGTTAATCGCCATGTAGTAAGATGTCCAGCTCCACCATCCCAGCAGGTTCGGTCCGGTCACTCGCGCATGATGCAAAATCCGAATAGCGTCGCCGTACGCCAGCAGTTGACCGTGGTAGTCCGTGCCGGTTGCCATCATGACGCGCTCGGAAGCGATATTCTGGCCCGCTGCGAGAGGGATAATCAAATCGACCACCTCATCCGCCGGTGCGCGGCGAAGCGAATTCTCCTTGTGAAGCTCCGTGGTTCCGGTGGAATCGACGGTGTAGGTGGCGATCTTGGCATCGGCTCCGGCGCCTTGATAGGTGAGATGCAACAGGGTCAGGAAGCGATCCGCGGAAAGGGCCCCCAGAAAGAGACTCTGCTTACTCTCGCGGTTATAAATCACCTGACTCCAGGCGGCGCGATGCATCTGGCGCGGCCCGCTGCCCAGATCGTAAATGACTAGCCGCGGCCAGTCTTCGCTGTAACTGTCCGATAGGATGCGGTCGGCGGATTCCGGCCCATCGATGCCAATGACCGGGTGGCCTATCGCCTCGACGCCGCGAATGGCTTGCACCGTCACCGTCTTTCCAGTGTGGTTTTGCAATTCCACTTGAACCGCGGCGTAGGGGCGGTCGTCATAAAGCTGGACGGTGTAAACCAGGTCTGGCTTGCCCTCCAGCCCGGAGCAGCTAACGGCGATTTGATGGCCGGAGCCAAGCGGGTCGGTGAAGGCCGATGCGGCGGCGCGGTGCTGCGGGTACTCGTTCGAGCGCACCCACTGCTGGTCCATCTCCGCTCCCGCGCGGGCGTTAAAAACAGGACGGTCGGGCGCCGTCCGAGCGGCCACTTGAAAGGACCCATCCCCCGCCTGTACCGTCACGGCCAGACTGGCGTTAGTAAGTTGCTGGCCATGGCATGGCTGCGCGAGACACAAGACCGCCGCGACGCCCAGTCCCGCTGTGACTGCGTTTCCGATTCTTGGTTTCGGCATGGTGACTCTCTCCGTTCAGTTCAACGTCTGGAGCGTCTTCCGGATCTCTTCGGCTTTCGGCGAAGCTGGGTACAGGGCCAGGTATTGCTCATATTGGCTCTTGGCTTCGTCCTTGCGGCCAAGCTTCAAGTAAAGGTCGGCGATATTGCCGTGAACCTCTTTGCGCTTCGGATCGGCGGCCAGCGTCTTTTCGAACCAGGCCAGCGCATCGTCGTTACGGCCCATCGCGTAGTAGATGAAGCCCAGGTTGTTCATGAGCACCGGATCGTTCGGCTTCAACTGGACCGCCGCCTGGTATTTCTCCGCCGCGAGGTCGTACTTCTTTTCGCGATAGAGTTGGAGGCCCTGCCGATCGAGATCATAGGCTTGGGCCGACTTGGATTTCGGGCGGGTTGCCGCCGGCGGGGCGCCGCTTGAATTCGCGGCAGGCGTCTGCACCGGCGATTCGCTGGCCGCTCGCCGTGTGGCCGGCGTGGAAACCGCGTCCGACCGCTTCAACTCCGCCAACTTGACGGTCTCGGACTGTACGCTCTGTTGCAAGCGAAGTAACTCCGCCTGTTTGGCAGTAATCTCCTTCTGAAGGCCGGTGAGTTGCTCGCTCAGCCTCATCCCGCGGCCGTCCAACTGCTGCGTGAGCGAGGTCAGCGGTTCCGGTTGCAACTCGAAAACGAACTCGCCGCCTTCGCTCCCGACCAGGTTTCCCACCGTCGGCGTCTGTTTGGAAAACGAGGCAACAATCGGGCTCACGTAGGCCCCCAGTTCGGAAGCTGTGATGAAGCCATTGCCGTCTAAATCCGCTTGGCCCTGCAACCCTTGCAACAGCGCCCATGTGAATACGGAATGGCCATTCGGTCCGTCGTCCGCCACCTCCTGGTCGGCGCCTCCGGCCGTCAGGATCTGCCGCGCCTCACGCCGCGTCACCTCTTCCAGATAGGTCCGGTCGCGCGCAAAAGCCCCGCCGCCGCGCGACAACGCCAGGCCGCTATAGCAGGAATCCATCACGAAGTAGATGTGCTTAGCGGGAATCAGGTCGGATGCCTCGCGCAGAGCCGTCATGCTGATCGCCGTGGAATAATAGTTTGTCCGGTCGGCATCCACCGGCACGATAAAGCCAATTTGCCGGCCGTCGTCCAAGGTGCGGGTCGCGCCGTGCCCGGCGAAGAAGAAGAAAACGCGGTCTTCGCGCTGGACCTTTTTCCCGTCCGTAAGCTCGTCGCCGAGCACCTCCATGATGCGCTGCCGGGTCGCGTCGCGGTTGATCAGCTTGCGCACGTTCTCGCGCTTGAAGCCGAATTTCGTGACCAGCGTCTCTTCCACTCCGTTCGCGTCGTTCACGGCGTACCGCAAAGTGGGCCAGTTGTCATAGTCGTTGATGCCGACGATCACCGCCCAGCTCTCGCGATAAAAGCGCGACTTCCCCTCGGCGGGCGCCTGCGCCGGAGCCGCCTCAGTCTCATCCTGGCCGGAGCGCTGCACTTCGACCGGGGGCGCGGACTTCACGAACTGGCCGTTATCGAACGAGAGGAACTGATAATCCTGGCGCTGTAGTTCTTCGATGACGGGACCGAGCGCCATGACGCCCTGCTTATGAATATCGTGAAACAGGATGATGCCCTTTTGCTTCTGATTCAGCTCGTGCAACACCCGCATGGCGATGGACTCCGGCACCGGGTCCGCCCAATCCAGCGAGTCGATGGTCCACAGGACGGACCTCAGACCGTCGGTCGCCAGTTGGCTGAGGATGTCCTTGTTGCGCGCGCCGTAAGGCGGCCGAAACAGGATGGGCTTATGTCCGGAAATCTTCTCGATCAAGGCATCCGTCCGGTCGATTTCAGAGTTCCGCTGCTCCTCGGTGAGCTTCGTCATCACCGGGTGGGAATAACTGTGGTTGGCGATTACATGGCCCGCTGCGAGCACCTTTCGGGAGATCTCGGCGTTGGGCGAGAGCACCACCTGGCCGTCGCTCCGCACCACGCCGAGGTTGGAGCCGATCTCGAAGAAGCAGGCCCTGATCCCGTATTTCTGCAGCAACGCCAGCACCTGTTCGGTGTACTTCGGGTGGGGACCGTCGTCGAAAGTCAGGGCCACCGTTTTGGGCGCGAAATCGGCGCCGGACATCTCGGTTCCGCCGCCCCGCGTTTCCTCGGCGGGTTCTTCGGGGATATCTCCGAAGTCGGCCAGCGTTTTCTCCCGGCTAATGGTTTTCCGCAGGTCGGCGACATAAGCATCCCATTTTTCGCGCGCGCCGGAGCCGCCGCGCGTGGCGAACTGCGAGAAGATGCGCGTAACCTCTTCGCGGTAGGCAAGCTGAATGGATTGCAGATTGTCGCGCGCCGCCCGGATCGGATCTGCCAGCGGATTCCGTTTCGAGCCGTTCGCCGGAACCTCGGCCGCCAGCTCATCCACCAGGTCGAGAAACGCCATCTTGTCCGCGTCGTGCAGCGCGGGGTTGGCCGCGAGGTACTGAAGCAGTTGCCGGACACCGTCGGCGGGCTTCCGGAATCCCGACGCTGCAGCCTGGCGATACTGATCGCTCAGGTTGCGCGCAATCTCATCGAGAGCCGCATGTTTTCGCCAGAACACGATCCTGCCCGCAGTGAGCGCGCGCGCGCGCGTCCCGGCGTCGAGCGTGTCGATGCCGTCCACCAGTACGATGATGGTCCGGTAGTCGTTGGTGACGCCATCGAGAGCCTTCTCAAGGGCGGGATCGCGCTGGAATTTCGTCTGGCGCGACGGCCAGGGGAAGAGCAACAAGGCGACCGCCGTCAAAGCGGCGGCTGCGCCCAAGATTGCGAGTGTCTTCGGTTTCATCGGCAGTCGCACTATGAACCGATACTATACTCCCCTTGACGGCGCGAAGGTGTGGGGTATTGCCATCGGTCCTCAAATCGGGTACAGTTATTACGTGATACGTAATAACGATCCTGCCCTGCTGATCCTTGCCAGCCTGGCCGGGGGCGATAAACACGGCTACGCCATGATGGAGGATATTGAGCGCTTCGCCTCTGTCAGGCTGGGGCCGGGCACGCTCTACGGCGCCATCACGAGGCTCGAAGAAAGCGGCTGGATCGCTCCGGTTCCTTCGGAGGACCGCCGGCAGCCCTACACCCTTACGGCGCTCGGCCGCAAAGCGCTTGAGAACGAAATCTCCACGCTCAACGACGTATTAAAGACGGCCTCAAGAAGGCTGGGGCGCGCATGAGGCGAATCCTGAAACATTTGATTCTGCTGTATCCAAAACCATGGCGGAACCGCTATGGAAACGAGTTTGACGCCCTGCTCGATGCGATTCCCCCAACCTGGCCCGCGTTGCTTGACGTTCTGAAAGGCGCAATAAAAATGCAGATGAAGTTCGGCAAATTGTGGAAGGCCGTTGCGGCGGCTGCGTTGGCCGCAGCGGTTGCGGGCGCAATATTTTCGTTCGATACGCCCGGCTATCGATCCGAGGCCGTCATTCGTCTCGACTTGAGTCAGCTCAATGAGCAGACCGCGAAGGTCCTGAGCACGGCCAACCTCGAAGGCCTGATCTAGCGGGAGAACTTATACGAAAAAGAACGCGCCGCGGTCCGGCTGGAGGACCTGGCGTTACGGCTGCGAAGCAGCGTCCTGATCTGGACGGACCGTAAAGATGGGCCGCTCCGGGTTCGCGTAACCGCGCCGGATGCCGCGCAGGCGCAGCGCGCCGCCCAGAGCATTGCCGACGCCTTCGTCCAGACGAAAGCCGCGACGCTTGTCGCTCCGGCGAACCCCGGCGATTCCGAGCGCCCGCCGCTCAAGGCGATCGTGCAGCTTGGGCTGGTGGTGGGCCTTTTCGCCGGTGGGCTGTTTGCGCTGTTCAACGGGCTCAGAGCGTGGAAGCTGGTGGGCGCTCTGGGAGCCGGGGGCATGGTCCTGGGCCTCGCGGCGGCGGCGGCGATTCCGGACGTTTTCCAGGGTCTCTCCCTCGTAAGTTGCCAAACATCGGATGCCGCGGCCGTCCACAAGCTCATCGATTCGGCGACGGACGCGGACAGGCTCGCATCCATCGTGAGGAGTTTCAATCTCTACCCGGGCGACTCGCAGGCCGAGCAAAAACTCAGGGAACATCTCACTCTGAGGCCGGACCTGAGGCCACCTGGCAATCCGACGACCGGCACGGCCAGTGGCAGCTACGACATCGTCATTACCTTCAAATACCCGAGTCAGAACACGGCTCAGCTCGTCACGGAAGCCGTCGCGGCTTGCCTGGCTGACGAAAACGTTCAGCGGAGTTCTGGAATAACCGTCGAGATGGTCGCCCCAGCGCTCGTGCATAACAGAGCGCCCGTTTCGAATCGTCTGATCGGCTCGGGAACGGGTCTTGCGCTGGGCCTCATCTGCGCGGTCATGCTTGGGTTCTGGCGCTTATTTGCGGCGCGCCGGCAACTAAGACACGCGTAACATGGCGCGGAAGGTATGCGAATCACAACCTAAGCCGGATACAGATCGCCCCCGCCGTGGCCTGCTTCGCATAAGGCCCTATGCGCTTGAATCCGGCTCTCTCGTACATGCCAAGCGCCCGCTCCATGACGGGCATCGTGTCGCCAACCATCTCCGCGTATCCGGCCGATCGCGCTTCGGCGATGACCCACTCCAGGAGCGCCCTCCCCAAGCCTTGGCTCCGGAACCGGGGCCGCACATAAAGGCGCTTGGCCTCACACCGCAATGCGTCTATCGGACGGAGCGCCACGCATCCGGCGGATTCCCCTCCGACGCGGGCCAATGCCAGCCGTCCTCGCGGCGGCTCGTACTTGCCGGGAAGGGCCGCCAATTCCGAATCGAAATCCTGGAAGCAGGGAGTGAAGCCAAATGAATCCCAATACTCCTGGAAAAGCGCCTTCACCGCGCTTACGTCCTCCGCGCCGGCCGCGGCCACAATCTCCAAGCTGCTGGGAAGCGCCATATACAGATCTTCACACCAGCCACCGGCTCCGGGCAACGTCGGCCAACGTCCGAACGAACGGATGGAGGCCTTAGGTTACACTGAATAGGAATCCGGGAGTCCAAAATCAAGGTTCCGGGTAACGGAATAAGGCCATGAACAGATCCATGCGATCGATCGCGCTTCCCATCCTTCTTATGTGCGCCGCGGCGGCGGCCCTGGCGGCGGGACCGGTGTACGTCCGTACCACCGCGTCCGCCATCGTGCTGGGCAACGACTTCCTGGAGCGCACCATCTCCATCGCCGATGGCGCCGCCGGCACGCGCCAGCTCGTCAACAAGATCACGGGCAGCGCCTACGCCCTGCGCGGCGCCGAGTTCGAGTTGAAACTCATCACCGAGCGCGTCGGCTACAGCTCCGGCGGCGAGAATCCGCGCGTCGTTACGGCTGCCGGTATGCGCGTGGCCAGCCACCAGGCCGAGGATACGGCGGGCGGCGGCAAACGCGTGACGCTGCATCTTGCGCAGGGCCGCGGCAACGCCGTGGATGTGGTCTACGAACTCAAGCCGGACGATTTCTACACGCGCCAGTGGGTCCACATCGCCAAGCCGGCGCAGGGCACGTACTTTATCGACTGGGTGGCGCCCTCCAAGAACGAGTGGGGCGTGCCGCGCTTTTCACTCGGCGGTTATGGACAGCCGCTGTTTGCCGACGATCTGTTTCTTGGCCTCGAATACCCCACCGGCATCAATTCTGTTACCGGCGCCGAGGTCACTCTCGGCGGCTACGTGGGCATGGGCATTCCCACCGAGGGCTTCACCAGCGAGGCGGCGGTGATGGGCGTTGCGCCGGCGGGCCTGGTTCACCGCCAGTTTCTGGATTATGTCGCCCGCATGCGCGTCGCGCCGGTGCGGCCGTTCCTGCTCTACAACTCCTGGTATGACTTGCAGCGGCTCGCCATGAATCACGACAACACGCTGGCGCGCGTTCCCGATTTCCAGAAGATGCTCCTCTCGAAGTATGGCCTGCATCTCGATTCCTTCGTGCTGGACGACGGCTGGGACGACATGCACAAGCTCTGGCAGATCGACCCGCAGCGCTTCCCCAACGGCTTCACGGACCTGGCGGCGGCATTGAAGGGCATCGACAGCCGCCTGGGCCTGTGGTTCGGACCCATCGGCGGGTACGATCAGCGGCCCGTGCGCATCGCCACCGGCAAGGCCGAGGGCATGGAGATCACCTCCAACGGCCAGTACCTGTGCATCGCCGGCAAGAACTACAGCCGGCTGCTTGGCGACGCCATGCTGAAATACCAAAAGGATTACGGCGTCAACTATTTCAAGCTGGACGGCACATCGTTCGGATGCAACCAGCCGGACCACGGCCATCCAGTGGGAATCTATTCCGACGAGGCCGTGGCGCGCTCGCTGATTGGCATGATGGACAAGGTGCGGGCGCAGGATCCCAAGGTCTTCCTCAACATCACCACCAGCATCTGGCTGAGCCCCTGGTGGCTGCGCTATGCCGACACCGTGTGGATGGGCGGCTCCGATTCGGGTTACCTTCCGTCTGTCCCCACATTGGCGCAGAGACAGAGCGCGGTGAGCTAT
This sequence comes from uncultured Solibacteraceae bacterium, assembly GCA_964457555.1. Classification (GTDB taxonomy): domain Bacteria; phylum Acidobacteriota; class Terriglobia; order Bryobacterales; family Bryobacteraceae; genus BOG-224. Next base: position 65,022 of record CAYWHA010000005.1, on the reverse strand, counting down.
AAGGATTCGGTGCTATACGACGATTTCGTCGCGCACCAGGCGCAGTTCCCCATTTCTTCGCTGATGACTCACGGGATCATCAAGGGCAAATACAACATGCTCGGCGGGAACAAGGAGTTCATCGAGGACTTCCGCGATGAGGTGGTCCACTATTACAGCGTGGGTAACATGATGTACGAACTCTACATCTCTCCCGACATCCTTTCCGCAGAAGAGATGGACACGCTGGGCAACACCACCAAGTGGGCCATCGCCAACGCCCATCCGCTGCTCGATAACTCCACCATGGTGCTCGGCGACCCGGCCAAGCGCGAGCCGTATGGGTACGTGCATTCGTCGGCGGAGAAGTCCATCGTGACGCTGCGCAACCCGTTTGTCGAGCCGCGCACGGTACGTCTGAAGATCGATGAGGCGAACGGCTTCCGAAAAGTGGATGGGACGCAGGCTCTGGAGATCCAGTATCCCTACCGCAAGGTAATGGCGGCCGTGAAGTTCGGCGACACCGTCACCTTCGATTTGGGCGCCTACGAACAGTTACTGTTTGAGTTGCGTCCCGACGACCAGGTTCCCATCGACGGCCGTTACAGCGTGGAGGGTTCGACCGTACGCACCTGGGCGCCCAAGAGTGCGGACGCGCTGACCTTTTCCGCCGGCCGTTTGCGGACCGAGGGCGCAGCTGGAGCGGTGCGCACCGTGCACGTCACCACCAGCGCCGACATCCCCGCCGATTATCGCGAGGCCAAGCTGGCGTTTCTGCTGGAGCCGGACCAGGAGATCCGCGGCGTCACCGCGACCGCCGTGGATGGAGGCCAGCCGCTGACGTTGGCCGCGGAAACCGGGCAGCGCAACAGCGGCGTGTGGCACTGGTTCTACGCCAACCTGCCGCCCGGCCGCCATTCCATCGAGGTGACCCTGCACATCCCGGCGGCGCCCGGCGGGGCGCGCCTCACCGGCTGGCTGCTGACGCGGCGCGAACTGGCGTCCCAGGAAGTTCACGTCACGCCGCAAGCGGGCAGGAAGCTTCCGCCGCCCAGCCTGCTGCCGGTGCATTCGGACATCGAGCGCGGCACATATTCGCTGACCGAGGAAACCATTCACTGAGTGGGGCGGACCTCCTGGTCTGCCTTCTTGGGGGTCCGAACAGGGCGGGTGCCGGCGCGCTATTGTAAATCGAACAGAAGTGTTCGATAATTGAAACGTGAAGGGCAGCGAGTTTTTGCGCAAGGTGAGATCCGCTGCCATAGCCGGTTCACCGTCGTGAAGGACCTCAAGAAGGAACTCGGCGCCGGCCTGCTGTCCGACATGCTCAAGCAGCTTGGCATTCGTAAGGAGGACTCGTAATGTTCACCGCCACCTATCCGGCCAGTTTCCTGCCCGAGGAAGACGGCAGTGGTTTTCACGTCCGGTTTCCGGACCTGCCAGAGGCGCTTACCGGCATAACACAAAGCCCGAGAGGATTCAGGCCGCGTTGATTGCGCTCGGCAAGCGGATCGTTGTCAGATTCGAGGATGCGGCGTGACCGCGTAGCGGTGGGCGTCCAAAATTGCGACGTTTATGATCGCGCCGGCAGTGCCTGACCTTTCTGAGCCGCGAACGTAAGAGAGCGGGCGCTAGGTTCTCCATCAGGCCCTACGGCGCAGCCGCGGATGGCGTCAAGATCCGAACGCGGTCGTTGCCTGTGTCCGCGATGTAGACGCGCCCGGTTCGATCCACTGCCACGCCTTCGGGTATCGTCAACTGGGCGGCGGCGGCCGGCCCCTTATCGCCGCCAAAGCCTCCCGTGCCGTTCCCGGCGATGGTGGCGATCGTCCCCTTTGCGATTTTTCGGACGCGCGCGTTACAGAAGTCCGCCACATAGAGCGCCCCGCCTGCATCCACGGCGACGCCGTAAGGGTTGCACAATTGCGCGGCGGTCGCCGGACCGTTGTCGCCCGCAAAGCCTTCCGTCCCATTCCCAGCGACGGTCGAAATGACGCCGTCCGCAATCTTGCGGACCCGGTCGCCGCCCAGTTCCGTGATGTACAGGCTGCCGGCCGCGTCCACGGCGATTCCGTAGGGGTTGTTCAAGTCCGCCTTAGTGGCGGGGCCGTTGTCCCCGGTGACGCTTGGCGTGGGCGACCCCGTGCCCGCCACCGTGGTGATGACTCCCTTGGCGACCCTGCGTATGCGGTTGTCGTGCGTATCGGCGATGTACAAAATTCCGTCCGCGTCCACGGCCACGCCAGTGGGATTGCCCAACCTGGCCTTGGTGGCCGGGCCACCATCGCCGAGCACGGTCCCGCCGCCCGCCACGGTGGTGATCACTCCGCCCGAGACTTTGCGGACGCGCCCGTTATCGGTATCGGCGATGTAGATGTTGCCGCTGGCATCTACGGCCACTCCGGAGGGGTTGCGCAACTGGGCCTTGGCTGCCGGGCCGTTGTCGCCGCCGTAGCCCTCCGTCCGGTTGCCCGCGATCGTGACCAAGGCGCCCGTCGCCGCGTCGCGCCGAAGCACCAGGTTGTCCTGGGTGGTCAGAAACAGGCTGCCGTCCGTGTCCATGGCCACCGATTGCGGCCCGTGCAGGCTTCCCGCGGCATTTCCGCCGGCCAGCGTGTCGATGGCGTAAGTCTGGCCCCATGCGCAACCCGAAAGGGCCAGGCAGAGGACGGTAGCAGAGCGCAGCGTCACGGCATCCTCCTTGATTCTCGACCCTCAGTATAATCCGTTTTGGACTTGCGGGTCTGATATGGCCCATGCCGGGCGCGGCCTTACTTCTTCACAAAGATCAGCAAGTACTGCTGGTCGGTGATGTGGTCGTTCCTCGACGCGACGCGGAAGCCATTGGCTTCCACCTCATGAATCACGCCATCCCGGTCCAGCCGTATGTGGCCGGGCGCCTGCTCCTGCTGGTAATACTCCACAATCGCCATGCGCCCATCGCCGCGCAGCGCGCCCCGCAGCGCAGCCAGCATCTTCTCCGGGTAGTCGAAGTGATGATAGACGTCGAGCAGCAGTTCGAGATCCACCGCGCCGGCAGGCAGCTTCGGATCGGTTTCCGCGCCGAGCACCAATGTCACGTTGCCCAGCTTTTCATCGGCGGCCTTCTTTCGCGCGGCGGCCAGAAAATCGGTCTGGATGTCTTCAGCCAGCACCACGCCTGCCGGTCCCACGGCCCGGCTCAGATAGGGCAGCATGAAACCGACGCCCGTGCCGATATCGGCGACGGTCGCGCCGGGCTTGATTCCGAGCGCCGCCACCACTTCGGCCGGCTTCTGCATCTGCTCCCGCGCCGGATTGCCAAGCCCGCGCATGAGAGCGGCGCGGCCCTCTTCAGTCTGGTAGTTCTTGTTGGCTTCCTTGGCCACCTGGGCCCGCGCGGCTCCAGCCAGCGCAACCAACGCGGCCAATACGATGCCCGTTCGGTTCGGCTTCATATCCGGATTCTATCCCAGTGGCTCTGGCCCATGCCCAGCGCGGGTTTGATATGCTGTCGCTGATGTAATGCCTGGAGGGAGACGTTCGCCATGAAGGGATTCGCCGCACTCGCAGCCGTCATGCTTGCCGCCGCGCTGGCGCCGGTTAATGCAGCGCCACAGCAGGCGCCCACTCAGCCACAGCCCCCGGCGGGGCCTGGACGCGCCGGTGGACGCGGCGCGCCGTTCCAGCCGGCGCACGAGGATCTGGCGCAAGTCACGGCCAAGAGCGAGCAGATCGAGGCGATTGTCAAGGAACTGAAGGCCAAACACGCCGATCCCGATTTGATTGGCGACGTGGAGGTGTATGCCAAGGCCGGCCGGTTCCTGGTCGAAATCCCCGAGCTGGTCAACTCGCGCGCCGCCATCGATCATGCCATGGTGGTGCTCGACCAGGGCATCGAGCGCGGCCGGCAATTGCAAAGCGGCCAGTCGCCCTGGAACACCGGCAAGAAGCAGGTGCATGCCTACTACTCCGCCATTGACGGCTCCGTGCAGCCGTACGCCATCACGCTTCCGGAGGGGTATGACCCCAGCCGGCCGGCGCGTCTCTACGTCTGGATGCACGGCCGCCAGAACAACACCATCGAAACGGAGTTCATCTTCGGCCAGCAGACCTTCCGGCCCACGAATCCGCCGGTGGCCGACCAGGGCCAGATCCAGTTGGACCTCTTCGGACGCATCAACAGCGCGGGATGGCACTGGGCCGGCGAGGCGGACGTTTTCGAAGCCATCGCGGCGGTGGGGAAGCGCTTCAAGATCGACCGGAAGCGCATCGCGCTGCGGGGCTTTTCCCAGGGCGGCGAAGGCGCATGGAACGTCGCGCTGCACTATCCCGATCGTTTCGCGGCCGCCGAAATCGGTGCGGGGACGTGGTCGCGGCGGTCGCAATCGCCCGGTTTGCAGCCGTATCAATACGCCGTGTTGAAGATCTGGGAAAACATGGAGGAATGGGCGCTGAACGGGTTCAACCTGCCTTTCGCCGCGCACGATGGCGACACCGACACGCAGATTTCGTCGCTGCCCGGACCACCGCCGGGGACGCCGAGCCGCGGCCAGTTGGAGTCATCGCTGCATGCCCGTGCGCAGCTTGAGAAGGAAGGTTTTCAGGCGATGGGCGACCCGGACTTTCTGCGCATCGCGGGCATGCCCGATATCTTCCTGATCTCCCAGAAGACGGGCCACGGAACCAGCCCGCTGGTGCGCGAGCGCCTGGATGCCTTCCTGAAGGAATGGTGCGACAAGGGGCAAACCTCGCCGGACCACATTCGATTCGTGACTTACACCACGCGCTATAACCGCGATTACTGGGTCTCCGTCGAGGGTCTCGACAAGCACTACGAGCGCGCCGACGTGGATGCCGTGCGAACCGGCGGCGCCTACGATATCAAGACGCATAATGTGTCGCGCCTCACGCTTGGCGAGACAGCGCAAGCGAGCGAAATCAAGATCGACGGACAGGACCTGAAGGTGAAGGCCGCCGCCGCAATCGCACTGCAGAAGAGCGCCGGAACGTGGAAGGTGGATCGCAATGCGCGCCAGGCGGGCCTGCACAAGACCCATGCGCTGCAAGGCCCCATTGACGACGCGTTTCTCGATCCCTTCCTGCTGGTGCGGCCCACCGGCGCGGCGTGGAACGATGCGGTCACTCAGCAGGCGCTGCGCTCCATGGCGCGCTTCGACCGTTTATGGGCGCACTATTTTCGCGGGCATCCGTTCGTGAAGGACGACAAAGACGTTACCGCCGCCGATATGGCGAAGTATCACGTGGTTCTTTTCGGCGACCCCGGCAGCAATAAGGTCATGACGAAAATGCTGCCGAAGTTGCCGCTCAAGTGGACCAGGGAGACCGTTTCGCTAGGCGCGCAGAGTTACCCGGCTAACGAGAACTTCCCGGCGCTGATTTATCCCAATCCGCTCAACCCTTCGAAGTATGTGGTGCTGAATACCGGCTTGACCATCGTCGAGCGCGAATACAACGGCGACTACGGCATGCCGCAGTGGGGCGATTACGCCATCGTCAAGGTGAAAGACGGCTCGGAGACGCCCGACCTGGTGACCGCGGGCCTCTTCGATGAGAACTGGCAACTCGAAAAGTGACGGCGGCCGCGCGATCAATACGCCTGCGGATGCGGCGCGAACGCCACGCCGGGCCGATCGCCGCGGTCGCTCGGCACGATGATCCAAGCCGCCACATAGGCGACGATTCCGATGCCGCCGGTGAGCGCCACCGCCAGCCAGAGCACGCGCATGAGGCTGATATCCACTTCAAAGTAGCGCGCGAAGCCGGCGCAGACCCCGGCGATCTTCTTGTGTTGCTTATCGAGCAGGAGCGGTCTGGACGCAGTGGGCGTGGCCATTTCCGTCCGTTTGCCGCAGCGCGAGCAGAACCGGTCCTCCGCTCGCAGTTCGAAGCCGCATTGGGTGCAGTACATGGGACACTCTCCAGGAATGACTACGCAATAGCCCGCCGCCGTGTTCCAGAGAAGGTGGGGCGGGCCGGGGTACCCGCGCCGTTCGTGGGTCCGCCTGCCTTCTTCGCCTTCTTCGCCTTCTTCCGGAGGCCGGCGTTGTCTGCTCCGCCTCAAACCCTCTGAATCACGGGGTCGCGGCCCGTGTAACGTGCCCAAGAACCCAATCGACCGTCAAATCGATGTAGCCGTCCGCAAATTTCGGCCAGAAGAAAGCCTCGCCCTTGGGATTCGCAGATTCGCCTCGACGCTGTGAATCTCGGTCTGCGCCGGCGTTTCGGCTGGCGCGGAAACCAGGATCGGGAAGCTCACCGACTTCGAACGCGACGCCGCCAGGGGCGCAACCCACCCGCCCTGGCTGGTTCCATGCAAGCCGATTTCCCGGCGGTAAATATCCCGCCTGTCGCGCAACATCTCTACGCCCGCGAGCGCATCCGCAGCCAGGTCGTCGAAAGAACTCGTACGATAATCTCCCGTGGATTCCCCCGCTCCGCGTTTGTCATAGATAAGCGCCGCGACCCCCGCCCGCGCGAAGCGCTCGGCAAGGAACCAGCAACTGTCGTGCCTCGCCGGTCCGGACCCTTGTACAAACACAACGGCAGGGTGCGGTCCCGGACCGTCCGGCAACAACAAGTTGCCTGCCAGAATTACTGCGCCTTGAACATTGCGCCCCCCGCACGGGTTTCCACCCACGAGCACAATACGAGCGAACCCCTCATGAGAAGGCACAAAAATCTAAAGCCGCGTTCTACGAACCCAGCGTCTCGACGGCCTTCTGAATCACGGGGTCGCGGCGCGCTTCCACCTCGTCGCCCTTCGCCACTCCAAAGGCCTGGTTGAAGATCTCGGTCAGCAGGCGGCCGGAAATGAAATCCGTCTCCGCGGACCATTGGGTTTCGCTCGGTTGAATGCGGCGATCCGACAGAAAGATCCGGAACCGGTCGAGAAGCCCCGGGGTGATCTCGAAATCCTCGGTGACCTTGTTATCGTGCAGGTACAGGGTGGCGAAATCCGGGAAGGAGCCGCTGGCTTCGAGCACCGCCCGAAGACGGTTCATCGGCGCCGGATACACCGTAATATCCGGCTGGATGCCGCCGCCGCCCGCTACCGTACGGCCCTTATCCGTCCGGAACGACGACTTGGCGTTGGGATGGGCAGTGGCCCCGCCAAGCTCGAACTTCGAGACATCGAGCGGCTTCTGGATCGACCGGCCGCTGGGCGTGTAGTAGAGCGCCGTGGTGAGCGCCAGTCCCGTGTTTTCGCTCATCGGGAAAACGCTCTGCACCAGCCCTTTGCCGAAGCTGACCTCGCCGAGAATGGTCGCGCGGTCGTGATCCTGCATGGCCCCGGAGACAATCTCCGAAGCGCTGGCCGACTTGGCATTCAGCAGGATGGCCAGCTTGAAGCCGTACGGCTCGGCGATGCTGGGTACCACCTCGGTCTTCTCGGGCACGTTGCGGCCGCGCAGCGTGACCACCGTCGACCCCGGCTTGAGGAACAGGGAACTGGTTTCGATGGCCGCCGTCAGCAACCCGCCGGGATTGTCCCGCAGGTCCAGCACCAGCCCCGCTAGCCGCCTTCCGCCTAGCTTTTCGATAGCCTGCTTGAGCAACTGCGCGGTGTTCGCTTCGAAACTGGTGACGCGAATGTAGCCGGCGCCGGCCCCGGCGAAGAAGGCGCGGTCCACGCTGGGAGCGGCCACTTCCTCTGGCGTGAGGGTGAGCTGCATCATTCGGGACGCGCCCGGCCGCATCACCACCAGCCGGGCCGGGCCCCGTCGCGACTCGGACAACAGCTCGGCGATCTGGTCTTGATCGAAGCGGGCGACTTCGTAGCCGTTCACGCCCAGGATTTCGTCTCCCGGCGTCAGCCCGGCCTTAGCCGATGGTGTGCCGTCCAGCACCTGGAGCACGATCACGCGCCCCGGCAAGAGGGAGACAATCGTGCCGAAACCCTTTTGCGTGGACCGCTCCATCCGCTTGACCTGCTGGAACTGGTCGGGGTCGAAGAACACCGAATGCGGATCCAGATTGCGCAACAAGCCGGGAATGGCGCCCTGGTACAGGGCCTGCTCGGCTGTAATGGGGTCGGCCGCGTTCGCCTCAACGGTCGCATACGCGTCGATCACCGTCTTCATCCGCGTCTCCAGGTCGTCCGCCGCGTGTAAGGCGGCGGCCGAAAGAAGCAGGGCGGAAAGGACTGGCAGGGGACGAGGCATCAAATGTAACCGGGTTCCGGCTAACTCGATTCTATCGAAAACGCGCAGACCATTCGTGCGGCTTATCCCGCTTTCGCGGTGCGCAGCCCGCTCCAATCTTCGGCGATGACAATGGAATTAGCGGGAATCTTGGCGTCGAATTTCACCGAGACCGAGCCGGCCCCCAACCCCAGGTCGCTCGGCATGTGCGTTTTCAACCCGGAGATGTCCTGCGAGGCGGTGTACTCCACGCCGCGCACCACGTAGGAGTAGAACAAAATGTCCTCGCTGATTTCCACCAGGGTGGCGTCGGTGAGCTTGCCGTGCCCCACCAGCGCCGTGCGCCGCCGGCGTTCGCGTTCCTCGGGCGTGACGCGCGACCGCCGCCACGCTCGGTAACCCAGCGCCGCCGCCAGCGCAACCGCCACTCCGGCCGCCGTCAGGGCGACGGATTGCAGCGCCCATAACGGCACAGCCAGAGCGGGCATTGTGAGTCCGATCACCGCCCGGCGGGGGCCTCGTGAAACGCTTTGCCCCAGTCTTTCAGGAACTGCTCCAACCCTTTATCCGTGAGCGGATGGTTGAAAAGCATGTCCATTACCTTGAAAGGCATCGTGGCGATCTGCGCTCCGGCCATCGCGGAATCGATGACGTGCAGCGGCGACCGCAACGAGGCCGCCAGAACGTTGGTCTTGTACCCGTAATTCTCGTAGATCTTCACGATGTCGCGGACCAGGTCCATGCCCACAGCGCCCACGTCGTCCAGCCGCCCCACGAACGGGCTGATGATGTACGCGCCCGCCTTGGCCGCCAGCAGCGCCTGGCCCGCGCTGAAACAGAGCGTGACGTTGACGCGGATGCCCTGTTTGCTCAGCGCCGACGTGGCTTCAATGCCGTCGCGCGTCAGCGGGCACTTCACCACCACATTCTTGTGTATGGCTGCCAGCTTGAGGCCTTCTTTCACCATGAGAGCGGCCTCCGTGGACACCACTTCGGCGCTGATATCGCCGTCCACAATGCCGCAGATCATGCGAATCTGCTCTTCGATGGGCCTGCCCTCCCTGGCGATGAGCGTGGGATTGGTGGTCACGCCATCGACGATTCCCCAGGCCGAGCCGCGTTTCAGTTCGTCCAGATTGGCTGTGTCGAGGAAAAACTTCACGTGCTTACCCCTCCGTGATCATTTTCAGTTTAACACCCGTGGCGCGGCTCCCAGCCTGCCGCGCCCTGAAGGGTGCGTTGATCGCAGATTGCGCCAAGAAGCGCCTGTCAGTGCGTCTTCGAATCGTCCGCAGCAGCATTCGCCAGAGCCGCCAGCAGCCGGGTCTGCCGCTCGGCGTGGTCTGCGATATTCCCGAGGTGACGATTGATCGACGTGAGGGCCGAGCCGAACCAGACGAAAAAGAGCAGGTTGGCAATGAACACAATCATGGCGATCAAAAAGTATCCCATATTGCTCCTTACTTGCGAAGCTTCATGCCGCACTCTGCCCTGGCAGATCGACAAACCGGGCGCGGCTCATCTCGGCGCCACAGGCGATCGCCGCAAGGATGTCGTCGCGGGTCAATTGCGGATAATCCTCCAGGATCTGCTCCACGGTCCTTCCCGAAGCCAAAAAGTCCAGCAACAAGGAAACCCAGATTCGGGTGCCGCGAATACATGGCTTACCGAAGCAGACGTTCGGATTCACCGAGATCCTGCTCAAGAGCGGGTTCATAAATCGCCGGTCCTTTTGCACTTCAGGATAGCAGCCTCGGGAGCAACGCACGCGCTGGCCTCGTCTACAATAAAGGTAACGTGTCTGGGAAAACCTTCTACCTCGAAACCTTCGGTTGTCAGATGAACGCGCACGATTCCGAAAAGGTGATCGGCGCGCTCATGGCGAGGGGGTACGAGCCTGTCGATACGCCGGCCGAGGCCGGGTTGGTGCTCTACAACACGTGCAGCATCCGCGACAAGGCCGAGCAGAAGGTGTTCCACCGCCTTCAGCAGTTCCAGCGCGAAGCCGGCAAGGGCAAAATCTTCGGCGTGCTGGGATGCGTGGCGCAGCAGGAAGGCGAAAAGATTTTCGACCGCGCCCCGCACGTCAGCCTGGTGGCCGGGTCGGCCAGCTACACGCGCCTGGGCGAGATGCTGACCCAGATCGAAGCCGGCAACCGCCGCGTCACCGGTCTGAGCCTCGATATCGACCAGGCTTTCGAGACGCCCTTCACCCGGCGCGATAATCCCCACCGCGCCTACATCACCATCATCGAAGGCTGCGACAAATCGTGCGCCTACTGCGTGGTGCCGTTCACGCGGGGACCGGAACGCAGCCGCACCGCCGAGAGCGTCATGGCCGAGGCGCGCGGCCTCGCGGAGCGGGATTACACCGAGATCCAGTTGCTCGGGCAAAACGTGAACAGCTATCGCGACCCGTCCCCGGCCGGCTGGGATTTCGCCGCGCTCCTGGCGCGCGTCGCCGAAATTCCCGGCATTCACCGCGTACGCTACACCACGTCCCACCCCCGCGACTTCGTCAAACCCATCGTGGACGCGATGGATGCCAACACGGCCATCTGCGACCACGTCCATCTGCCGGCGCAGTCGGGCTCCAGCCGCGTGCTGGCCGCCATGGACCGCCTCTACACGCGCGACGATTACATGCGCCGCATCGAGTGGATCAAGACCGCCAGGCGCCGCTACGCCATCACCACAGACATCATCGTGGGCTTCCCCGGCGAGACCGAACGGGATTTCGAAGAGACGCTCCGCCTGCTGGACGACGTGGAGTACGATTCCATGTTCAGCTTCAAGTACTCGCCGCGCCCCAACACGGCCGCACTCGCCATGGAAGACCGCATTCCCGAAGAGGAGAAGCAGCGCCGCCTGGTCATCCTCCAGGAGAAGCAGCGCGCCATTCAGATCCGTCGCAATGCCGAATGGATCGGCCGCACGGTTGAGGTCCTGGTGGAGGGCCGCAACCCGGCGCTGAGCCAATGGATCGGGCGCACTTCGGACAACCGCATCCTGAATTTTACGCATCCGGCCGGCGACGGAGATTCGCTGGCGGGCCGGTATTTACATGTGCGCGTGACGCGTTCCGGTCCCAACTCTTTGGTGGGCGAAAGCGCAAGTATGGTGTAATAATGGCTTGGAGGGCGTATGGAAGTCGAAATGAAAATTCGCGGGCTCATGATGGACCCCGTGACCAATATGCCCATCGTCATTCTCAAGGATGTGAACGGCAACACGGTGCTCCCCATCTGGGTAGGCGTCTACGAAGCCAATGCCATCGCCCTTGAAATCGAAAAAGTGTCCACGCCCAGGCCCATGACTCACGACCTGATCAAGAGCCTGCTGCTCGGTTTGAACACCGGCCTTCGCAAAGTGGTGGTCAGCGAGCTGAAGGACGACACGTTTTTCGCGGTGATCTGGCTCGATCGCGAAGGCGAGTTGATCAGCGTGGATTCCCGTCCGAGCGACGCGCTGGCGCTGGCGCTCCGCCTCGATTGCCCGATTTACGTGGAAGAAACCGTGCTGAAATCCTCCAAGCTGGCTTCCACGGTGTCCGACAAGGTCAATAACGAAGAACTGCGCCGCTGGCTAGAGGGCCTCAACGACGAGGACCTCGGCCGCTACAAAATGTGACCCCGGTGGGGCAGGCTTCAGCCTGCCATTCTTACCTTAACAATGACTTCCACATCCACTCTTTCCGAGCTGCGCGCCCGCGGCATGATCGAACAGGTCTCCAGTGAAGAGACTCTCGAAGCCCATCTCACCGCGGGCGGCGCCACCATTTACGTCGGGTTCGATCCCACCGCCGACAGCCTCCACGTGGGCCACATGCTGCCCGTTCTTCTCCTGGCGCGTATGCAAAAACACGGGCACACGCCTATCGTCCTGGTCGGCGGCGCCACCGGGATGATTGGTGACCCGAGCGGCCGCTCCTCCGAACGGCAATTGCTAACGCCTGAGATGATCGCCGCCAACCTGGCCGCCATTCGCCCGCAATTGAGCCGGTTCGTCTCCTTTGAAGGCGCCAACGCTGCCATCGTGGTGGATAACGGCGATTGGACGCGCCCCGTCGGCTATCTCGAGTGGCTGCGCACCGTAGGCAAGCACTTCACGGTGAATTACATGTCCGCCAAGGAATCCGTGCGGCGCCGCCTCGAAGACCGCGAACAGGGCATCTCCTACACGGAATTCAGCTACATGCTGATCCAGGCCAACGATTTTCTGCACCTGTTCGACCACCATCGTTGCACCATCCAGGCCGGCGGCAGCGATCAATGGGGCAACATCACGGCGGGCATCGACCTCGTGCGCAAAACCAGGGGCGCCGAAGTCTTCGCCATGACCATGCCGCTATTGACCACCGCAGGCGGCGAAAAGTTCGGAAAATCGGCCGGCAACGCCATCTGGCTCGACCCGGCCCGCACCACGCCCTATCAGTTCTACCAGTTCTGGATGCAGACGGACGATCGCGATGTGGAGCGCTACCTCAAGCTCTTCACCTTCGAAAGCCTGGAAGCCATCGCGGAGGCCATGAAGGCGCACGCCGGGCACCCCGAGCGGCGCACCGCGCAAAAGCGTTTGGCCGCGGACATGACCGAAATGGTTCACGGCCAGGATGCGCTGGCGGACGCCCTGCGCGCCTCCGAAGCGCTCTTCAGCAAGGAGCTATCCGGCCTCTCCGACAAAGAGCTATCGTCCGTGTTCAGCGACGTGCCCTCCGTTACTCTGGAACGCGGAGCGCTGGCCGCCGGCCCGCGCCTCTCGCAGATCGTGGTCCAGGCCGGCGCCTGCGGCTCGCGCGGCGAGGCCAACCGTCTGATCCAGGGCGGCGGCGTCTATCTCAACAATGTCCGCGTGGACGCCGACCGCGCCCTCTCCGAAGCCGATCTGGCCTCGGAATCCACGCTGGTCCTGCGAACCGGCAAAAAGAGTTACTACCTGGTGCGCTTCTCTTAAGGAATGCGGCAAATGAATTCGACGCTGCCGGTGAACGCCGCTGAACGCTGTTAATTCCTTTGTTCTATCTGTGTTTATCTGTGTTCATCTGTGGCCAATTATGTCTTGAGCCCTCCCGCTCAGTAAATCATCTTCAACGAAAACTGAATCTGCCGTGAAGTCCCCGCCGTCCGGCTGATCTCCCCGAAACCCGGTCCCGTCACAATATTCGAAGGCAGCCCGAAGTTCACAATATTGAAAATATTAAAAAACTCGGCGCGGAACTGAATTGACGTCAGCTCCCCTCCCGCACGCCTTGCGATGGGCGTGTCCTTAATTACCGCCACGTCCAGGTTGTGAAAGCCCGGCCCGCGGAACGTATTCCGGCCCAGCGAGCCGAAGATCCCCTGGTTCGGCCCGGTCCCGCCCGGCACGTCGATCGGTACATAGAAGAACGAAGCATTGTTGGCGCCGCGGCCGAAATAATCCTCGCGCACGGTACGGCTGGTCGAAAGATCCGGCGCGCCAATCTGGTCGGGCCGGTCCGTTCCATTAGATCCCACGCCGGTCTGTTGCACGCCCGAGTAAATCGTGAACGGCGAGCCGGTCTGGAGCGTCCCGATGCCCAGCAGTTGCCATCCCCGCGTCACCGTCCCGCCAAGCGGCCGAAGGAATCCCACGCGATCCACGTGGAGATCCTGGAATATGCTGAAAGTCATCGCCTGGGCAATATCGAATGACGACGGCCCCTTCTCGCCCCGCGTATCGAATGGATCCTGCGGAGCGGTCTGCGACACCGCGCCCGACGATCCCGACACGAACCCGCCGAGCACGGAGCTGGCGTCGTCAATCGATTTCGAAAACGTGTAGCTGGCCTGAAAACCGAGTCCCCATGACGTGAGGTTATTTCGCGCGGAGAGCTGCAAGGCGTGGTAGCTCGAGTGCGCCCCGTTCGTCATCAGGGTGACCGGTCCATAACCGCCCGTAACCTGGCCCGACGAATTGAATTCCGTATACGGCGCGAACGCCGGGCTGGCGCCGGAAAAGCCGTTCGGATAGGCCACCACCGGCAGCTTGATTCCGGCGTTGCCCACATAAGCCGCATCCACCGTGGCGCCGCCGAACATCCGCTCCACACCGGCCGTCCACGTGCCCATCCAGCCATTTTGGAAGTTGTTCGTAATCCCCCCAATGCCAAGCGGCGTCACCTTGTGGTCGGGCGACAGCGCGGCCAGGTCCTGCTCGTATCTCAGCACGTCCATCACGGTGTTGCCGGGAACCGCCTTCGAACTGCCGGATGCGAAAACGGGTTGTCCGCTCATGGTGTAGGCCACGGGCAATTCCTGCGGCACGATGGTCGTGCCGAACAGCACCGGCTGGCCGGGCGCGGCCGTGAGCCGCGGATTCACCACGTACGGCGCGCCGCCCGTGAGCATGTTGTCCTGCCACAGGTTCGTGAGCAGCGTGTTGATGGCGCCGCCCGCGTGTACCGTCAGATTGTGCGCCGCGCGCCACTCCAAAGCCATCCGCGGACCCCACCCGTTCTTATCCAGCTTGTATGGCGGGCTGGGGTTGATCGTCAGCTCCGTGCCGGGCAGCCCCGCTCCGCCCAATACCGGCGCCGAAGCCCGATTGTCGGCCTCGCGAATCGGCGAATCCAGTTCATAGCGCAGACCATAGTTCACCAGCAGCCGGCTCGTTACTTTCCAACTGTCCTCCAGGAAGAGGTTGTAGGCGTCGCGGTGGACCGCCGAATCCCCCATGCGATCGCCCTGTGCGAATATTGGCGGCGCCGCGGCAATGGTATACGTGAATGCGCTGCCTGTCAGCAGCCCGGAAAGCGTATCCGGCAGCGGCGCGCCGGCGGCGATGTCGTGCATTCCGCTGGCGGAGCTGATGTTAACCGGCGAGTACGCTACGCCGCCCCCGAATTCGTACTGGCCGTTCGGGCTGCTTCCCCAGTACGTGGTATCGCGGTTCGCCCGCACCTCACCGCCCGCTTTGATAGTATGTTTGCCCCGAATCCAGGTGAAACTCTGGCGGACCTGCGCCAGGTTTCCGTACGCCGCGGCCACAGACCCGGCGGCGTTGTTGTACGCCTCGTACAATCCGTCGCCGAACGTCAGCGCCGGCCCCGACCCATTCACGGTGGGAAACGACGGCGTCGCGCGCGTGAAGCTCACCGACGATTCCTGAGTGAACGTCGGCGAGGGCGTGCCTGCATACGTGACCACGGCGTTGGTCTCGTGGTCCTTGAAATTCACCGCGAAATTCGGGTCGATCACCGTTTGGCTGGGGTTGGTGGCCGGCCCTGCCACGTTGTCCACGCTCACGCGCCCGAACAACTGCGACTTGGCCGAAATCCGGTGATCGATGCGCACCGAAAACTGGTCCGAATCCGTCGTGATCTTCGATGGCGCCGCATAAGTTCGCGCGCCATACGGTCCCTGCGGATCGTTCGGCAGCGGGTAGCGCGCCAGCATCGCCGCAATGCGCGGGTCCACCGGCACCAAAAGCGTGTCACCCGGAAAAGCCGTGGTATCCAGGCCCATGCGCTCGCCGGCGGTCGGCACGGGGATCACCTCGGAGGAACTCAGCACCTGCCGGAATCCCTGGTATTCGGCGAAGTAGAACGTCCGGTTGCGGCCATTGTAGACGCCCGGTATGATCAGCGGCCCGCCGTTGGTCAGCCCGAATTCATTGCGGATAAAAGGAGGGATGCGCCCCGGATTTGCCACCGAGCGCTGGTCGAAAAAATTGCGCGCGTCGAGCGTCGCGTTGCGCAGGAACTCGAATGCCGATCCGTGTACCGCATTGGTTCCGGATTTCGTCACGATATCGGTGAAGCCAGCCGCCCCGCGCCCGATTTCGGCGGGCATCACTCCCGAGCTGGAGCGGATCTCCTGCACCGCGTCGACATTGAAGTTCGTGAAGGTGGCGCCGCCCATCTCGGGGTCGGTGTTGTCGGCCCCGTCCATCGCGAACACGGCCGCCGTTCCGCGCTGGCCGTTGACGGCGAATTGCTGGGTGAAGTTCGCCGCGCCGTTGGAATCGGTCATGGTCCCCGCCGCCAGCAGCAGCAATTGGCTGAAATCGCGCTTATTCAGCGGCAGCTCGGAGACGGCTTTGCTGGACAATTGCTGCCCGCCCGCGCCTTCCCGTCCCGCTGGCTGTTGCACCAGCGAAAGCTCGCCGTTCGCCAGCCACTCAATCGCAGCCTCCGACCCGTCGCCCGGCAAACGAACGGCGCTCGGCCAGGCCGCCGTGGCGCCTTGGCGCGTGACGCTGATGCTATATTCGCCCGCCGGCAGGGCGGGGAAGGCGAACCGCCCGTCCTTTCCGGTGGTTGCCGTCGCGCGGAAAGCGCCAGCCTGCGCGTTCACCGTTGCGTCCGCGATGGCCTGCCCGTGCGCATCGCGCAGGATGCCCGTCCAAGGCGTTTCCGCGCGCTGCGCCCCCGCGGTCAGCGCGCAAGCCGCCAAAGCGGCAATCGTAAAAATGCGATGCGCAAACAAGACGGCATTATAGCGCCCCTCTTCCCCCCTACTGCTTGGTCGCCATGAAATCGGTCGTCCGGTTCTGCAGCTTGTCGTCGTAGCTGGCTTTGGCCGTCTTGCCGTCGGCCGCAACCGCCACCTTGAACACGCCGATCGGCTTCCCCTCGCGTTTATCCGTC
Organism: uncultured Solibacteraceae bacterium; assembly: GCA_964457555.1. GTDB lineage: Bacteria > Acidobacteriota > Terriglobia > Bryobacterales > Bryobacteraceae > BOG-224. The sequence goes on along the minus strand of CAYWHA010000005.1, from coordinate 48,291 downwards.
TCCTCCAACACGTTATTGCCAATCGTCCTCACGGATACGCTGGTCACGCCCGGGTCGCCCTTCATCGGCGCGTCGCCGCCATTCAGCTTGGCGGTGTATGACTGGCCCGTAGGCGCCGTCATGGTGATCTGGTCGCCCGTGATTTTGTACGTCCAAATGGTGGCATTGTCCGACAGGCTTTCCAGCTTGCTGGTCTTCCACGAGCCGGATATAAGATGCGATCCCGCCATGCCTTTTTCGACGCGCGTCGCTTCGCCCTTGCCGGTGACCGGAGGGCCGCCGTTGGTGTTGCTGCTGTCCTTGAATACAAACGTCAACGTGTTGCCGTCCGCCGAAATTGTCGAAGTAGTGGTCATCACAACCTGGCCGGATTTCTTGTCGGTTTCCTGAATCTCGTGGTCGTTCACCACTCTAATCGCCGCCGAGTCGAAGTAGGGATGTCCGCTGACGGATTGGTCCGTGCCGTCCGCTTTGATCGTGTACGGTGGAGCGCACGTCTTGCACATATAGATGCCGTCCCGTAACGAGTACGTGTCCGGCTTCTTGGGAAAATCGATCTTGTTCATGTCGATTTTCCAGGTGCCATCGAAAACGCTTTGCGCGGTTGCCGGCGCCGGCGTCCCCAACGCCGCGAGGGCCGCGAGTAAGAACAGCTTCTTCATGGAAACCCTCCCATAGGAAGTTTTCAGGCAAGTCTATCATAAGCCGCCAAGGCCGGACCCTCTAAAATGTATCTAGCCTCACGACTCATGTGGGGCGGCCCTGGGCGCCCACTGCCTTTGTGGGCCCGGCTGCCTTCTTGCCTTCCTCTTCCGCCTCGGCTTGGCAATCCGGCGTGGCGGAAGTCTGGCAACACTCGATTCCCCTGAAATCCATGGCGCCCGCGCCGAACACTTGGAACTGCTCGGCGGCGCCGGTTAGACAGCCTGACGGCTCACTTACCTCGCGCAAGCTCCCTCACGTCGACCACGTAGCAGCTATTGTCCTCCTGGCGCTCCCGCAAGCCACAGCATTCCCGCATTGCGCATGGTCGCCTGCCGCCCCGCCCGCGCCAGCCAGGAACCCATGTGGAGGCTCGCTCGGTGCGCCCCTTCACTCCTCGTACTGTGGGCCAGGCGCTTCCGCCTGCCAGGTCTGCCCGGCGCGCGTTGCTCCTCCGGCGCCGGCGATTCACTCTTCATGCTTCCCCGACCTCTATTAGAATTTAGGTATTAAAGCTATGATTATATTATCTTTCCGAATAATGCATCTCGCATCGCAGCCCATGATGCGTGATGTGCTAACATAAAGCCGTGCGAACGACCCTGGAACTCGATGACGACTTGGCGCACGTTGCCAGGCAACTGGCGAGCCAGCGCGAAATGACCATGGGGCAGGTGGTTTCCGAACTCATGCGCAAAGCGCTCCAGCCGAAAGCCGCTCCCCGCATGCGGAACGGCGTTCCGTTGTTCACCCCGAAGCTGGGCGCGAGGAAGCCTCATCTGGCGCTCGTGAACCGGTTGCGGGACGGCGAATGAAGGCCTCGCTGCTCGACGTCAACGTCCTCATCGCGCTTTTCGATCCGGCGCACCCCAACCACGAAGATGCGCACAGTTGGTTCAGCCGGAACCGGAAAGGCGGTTGGGCCACTTGCGCCGTGACCCTCAACGGCTGCATTCGGGTGCTGAGCAACCCCGCCTACCCAACCGTCGATGCGACTCCCGCCGAAGTCGCGGCTCGCCTTCGCGTTCTTTGCGGAGCTTCCGATCATCAGTTTTGGAAAGAATCCCTGTCGCTGCTTGATGAAGCCCTCTTCAGGCCGGAGGCCATAGCCGGCCATCGGCAGGTTACGGACGTGTATCTGCTCGGCCTGGCAATCCGGCGCGGCGGACGTCTGGCGACATTCGACCGCTCGATTCCCCTGAAATCCGTCCATGGCGCTCGCGCCGAACATCTGGAACTGCTCGGCGGCGCCGGTTAGCCGGCCTGTCCCTTCGCGGCTCACTTGCCCTTCGCCAGCTCCGTCACGTCCACCACCAGGCGGCTGTTGTCCTCCTGCCCGCCCTGCAACGCTGCCGCTCTGGCATCGAGTGCCTTTGCCCGCCCGCGATCCCCCAGTTTTCGCAGACATGCCGCATAATCCCGCAGGATCTGCGCGGCGGCGCTGGGCGGCAGCGGAGTTCCCGTGTCCAGCAGGCCCACGGCTCTTTCGAAGCTCGCGCCTGCGTCTCTATATTGCTTGTGGGCCAGACTCAACGTCGCGAGATTGTCCAGCAGCGTGACCTCCATCACGGGGTTCGGGGTCGCGGCCGATTCCACCACGGCCAGCCCGCGTCGAAACGCGCCTTCCGATTCCGCGTCCCGGCCCGTCATTCGGAACAGCGTCCCCAAATTATTCTGCAGCATTGCCGTGGCAATGGAGTCGGCTCGCGGGTTCCGGTCGAGGATCGACTGTGCGCGTTCGAAGGCCGTTTCCGCCTCGCCGAACCTGTGCTCGCACTCGTAGACTCCGCCCTGGCTCGTCAGGATTTCAGACAACTGTTCTTCGCGCGGGGCCGCTGCGCTCCGCTCCATGTCAAGTGCGCGGTTCAGTGCCTTCTCGGCCTTGGAATACTGGCGCTGGCAGTAGTAAACCTTGCCGAGTTCCTTCCATGCCTCGCTTTGCGCGAAGGGGTCCGGTTGGTCCGAAGCCTCCAGAATCCGAATCCCTCGCAGCACCAAGTCCGCCGCCTGCTGAAAACGCCCCTGAGCCTCGCGAATTTCGGCCAGACCGAGCAGCGCGCGCACCATGCGGCCGTCCTCGACTCCCGCGCTCTCCAGGTCCCGGATCGCCGGGCTGTACGGCTCGGCCGTGACGGCCTTTGGCGCCGGCCGGCAAGGCATGACGCAGACCACGCCGGCAAGCCAAAGTAATCCCGCGTTGCGCATAGCTCCCTCCCATGCAAACTATGTACAAGTTGACGCGCTTATCGGGAAACGGATAGCGGAAAATTGTGGGTATCATGTACTAGAAAGCATCGAAAATGGGCATCAATAGCTGGTTTGAAGACGAGCAGCGCCAACGCTATCTGCTCGACCCCACCGCCGTGGACGAATCCTGGCGCCGCGAGTTCGAAGGGAAGTGGGGCGGACCTCCTGGTCTGCCTTCTTCGCCTTCTTCGCCTTCGCCCTCTTCTTCGTCACCACATTCTTCTTCCCCCCCCGCTCCCCTCCCCGGCGACCAACTCCAGCCCCTCCGCGGCGCCGCCGGCCGCATCGCCGAAAACATGTCCGCCAGCCTCGCCATCCCCCTCGCCACTTCCCAGCGCACCATCGCCGTCAAGCTCATGGATGAGAACCGCCGCATCGTCAACCAGCACCGTACCCTCCTCGGCCGCGGCAAAGTTTCCTACACCCATTTCATCGGCTGGGCCATGGTCAAGGCCCTCGAAGCGTTCCCCGCGCTCAACGCCGCCTACGTCGAACAGGATGGCCGCCCCTTCCGCGCCGTCCATCCGCGCATCAACCTCGGCATCGCCGTCGACGTTGCCGGTAAGGACGGCGCCCGCGCCCTCATGGTCCCCAACATCAAGGACGCTGGCGCGCTCGCCTTCGCGGAATACATCGACGCCTTCGACGCCCTGGTCGCCCGCGCCCGCTCCGGCCAGCTCTCGATCGAGGATTTCCAGGGCACCACCATTTCGCTCACCAACCCCGGCACCGTCGGCACCATGGCGTCCAACCCGCGCCTCATGCCCGGCCAGGGCGCCATCGTGGCCGCCGGCGCCATCGACTATCCCGCCGAATACCAGGGCGCCGCCGCCGAAACCCGCGCCATTCTCGGCGTCGGCAAGGTCATGACGCTCACCTGCACCTACGATCACCGCATCATCCAAGGCGCGGAATCCGGCATGTTCCTCGGCAAGCTGCAAGCCCTCCTCGATGGCGCCGACGGCTTCTACGACGTCATCTTCGCCAACCTCCGCATGCCGCACCAGCCCGTGCGCTGGGAAAAGGATCGCCGCTCCATGCTGCCCGGCATTGCCGGCGCCGGCGCCGCCGAAATCGCCAAGGAAGCCGGCATCATGCAGATGATCAACGCCTATCGCGTGCGCGGCCATCTCATCGCCGACCTCGACCCCCTCGGCGCCGATCCCAGCTACCACCCCGAACTCGATCCCGAAACCTACGGCCTCACCATCTGGGACCTCGACCGCGAGTTCCTCACCGGCTCTCTCGGCGAGGCCATTGGCGAAGGCAGCCCCAAGCCCGTCGCTACCCTCCGCGAAATCCTCGAAACGCTCCGCCAGACCTATTGCGGCAAGGTCGGCTGCGAGTACATGAACATCCAGGTCCCTGAGCAGAAGCGCTGGCTGCAGCATCGCATGGAGCCGGAAGCCGACAACTGGCCGCTCGATCGCGAAACCCGCCTGCGCACCCTCCAAAACCTGATCGACGGCGAGGAATTCGAGCACTTCCTGCACTCCCGCTTCGTGGGGCAGAAGCGTTTTGCATTGGAAGGCGGCGAAACCGCGCTGGCCATCCTGGACGAAATCCTCGAATGCGCCTCCCTGAACAACGTGAACGAAATCGTGGTCGGCATGGCCCACCGCGGCCGCCTGAACATCCTCGCCAATGTCGTGGGCAAGGATCTCAAACAGATCTTTTCCGAGTTCGAGGGCGAAATCGATCCGGCCAGCACGCAGGGTTCCGGCGACGTGAAATATCACCTCGGCGCCACCGGCGTGCGCAAGCGCGCCAACGGGAAGGAGGTCATCGTCTCGGTGTCGCCCAACCCCAGCCATCTGGAGGCGGTCGATCCCGTTGTCGAAGGCATCGTGCGCCCCAAGCAGGACCGCCTCGGCGACACGAATCGCGAACGCGTCATTCCCCTATTGATCCACGGCGACGCGGCCTTCGCCGGCCAGGGCGTGGTGTCTGAAACCCTGAACCTGGCGCAGCTCGATGGCTACTCCACCGGCGGCACCATCCACCTGGTCATCAATAACCAGATCGGGTTTACCACCCTCCCCGAGGAAGCCCGCTCGTCGCCCTACTCCACCGACGTGGCGCGCGGCGTCCAAGCACCCATTTTCCATGTCAACGGCGATGACCCGGAGGCCGCCATCCGCGTCGTCCAGATCGCCTTCGATTTCCGCCAGGAGTTCAAGAAGGACGTGGTCATCGATATGATCTGCTACCGCCGCCACGGCCACAACGAAGGCGACGACCCCAGCTATACCCAGCCCATCCTCTATCGCAAAATCAAAGAGCATCCCCCCGTGAGCGTGCTCTATGCCGAGCGCCTCGTGCGGGAACGCGTCATCGCCGCGGATGAGGTTGACCGCATGCGCAAGGCCGCCGCCGCGCGCCTCTCCGCCGCGTTCGATGCCGCCCAGCATCGCGCCGAACATTACGAACCGCAGGAGCTCAGCGCCGTGGCCGGCGAGGAGATCGGCAGTTTCTGCCCCCGCACCGCCGTCAACCACGCCGTGCTGGAGCGCGTCGTCCGCGCCATCACCAGCTTCCCGCCGGAGTTCCACCTGCACCCCAAGCTGCGCGGCTTCATCGACCGCCGCCGCGCCGTCCTCGAAAAGGACGCCCCCATCGATTGGGCCTTCGCCGAGGCCCTCGCTTTCGGCACCCTCGCCCTCGAAGGCTCCGCCATACGCCTCAGCGGCCAGGATTCCAGCCGCGGCACCTTCAGCCAGCGCCACCTTGCGTTCCACGATTCGGAAACCGGACGCCGCTATATCCCCTTGCAGCACATCGCCCCCGACCAGGGCCGTTTCGACGTCTACGACAGCTCCCTCAGCGAGTTCGCCGTCCTCGGCTTCGAGTTCGGATACAGCGTGGCCGACCCGTTGACGCTCGTCATTTGGGAAGCTCAGTTCGGCGATTTCGCCAACGGCGCCCAAATCATGATCGACCAGTTCATTTCCTGCGCCGAATCCAAATGGGGCCAGCCCAGCGGCCTCGTCATGCTCCTCCCGCACGGCTATGAGGGCCAGGGTCCCGAACATTCGAGCGCCCGCATCGAGCGCTATCTCACCCTCTGCGCCGAGAACAACATTCAGGCCGCCAACTGCACCACCCCCGCGCAGTACTTCCACCTCCTCCGCCGCCAGATGTACGGCGGCCCCGACCGGCGCGGCGTCCGCAAGCCGCTGGCGGTATTCGCGCCCAAGAGCTTGCTGCGTCATCCGGAAGCCGTCTCGCACGCGCGCGATTTCACTTCCGGCGGATTCATGGAAATTCTCGGCGATCCGGAGCCTGCCGGCGGCGCTGCCGTTTCACGCCTGGTCTTCTGCTCCGGCAAGATCTTCTACGACCTGTTGGCCGCCCGCCGCGACCGTAAGGCGGAGCACGTCGCTCTCGCGCGCGTGGAGCAGCTCTATCCGTTCGCCACCGACCAGGCGGCCGAAGTGATCGCGAACTACTCCGACACCGCCGAGGTGGTATGGGCGCAGGAGGAGCCGCGCAACATGGGCCCGTGGCGATACATGCGCGAATACCTCCGCCCGCTGTTGCAGCCCACCCAGCGCGAATTGCGCTACATCGGCCGGCACGAAAGCGCCAGTCCCGCCACCGGCTCCGGCAGGCGTCACCAGCAGGAGCAGGCCGAGATCGTCAACGACGCCCTGGCCCCCGGCAGCATCTCCCAAACCGCCAAAGTCCGCCTAATCCGGTAGGGCGGGCCGGGGCGCCCCCCCCATTCCGAGCCGCGAACGTAAGAGAGCGGTACCGCGTACCGCAACACACCGCGCATCCGCTATCCCCCACGCACCCGTGGTGTTATCCTAAATCCGGAGGCCAGCACATGATCGTCGGCGTTCCCAAAGAAATCAAAGACCACGAAACTCGCGTCGGTCTCGTCCCCAGCGGCGTCCACCAATTGCGCGAAGCCGGCCACGAAGTCCTGGTCGAAGCCCACGCCGGTGAGGGCAGCTCCGTCACCGACCAGGAATACGCGCAAGCCGGCGCTACCCTGGTCCAGCAAGCCTCCGAAGTCTGGGCCAAAGCCGGCCTCGTCGTTAAGGTCAAAGAACCCCAGCCCGCCGAATACGCCAATTTCCGTCCAGGCCTGATCCTCTTCACCTACCTGCACCTGGCGCCACTGCCGGATTTAACGGACCGCCTGCTCGCCGCGTGCGTCAGCGGCGTTGCTTACGAAACCGTCCGCGAATCCGATGGCAGCCTGCCGCTGCTCACTCCCATGAGCGAAGTGGCCGGACGCATGTCGGTTCAGGTGGGCGCGCGGTACCTGGAGCGCCAGAACGGCGGCCGTGGCATTCTCCTGGGCGGCGTTCCCGGCGTCGCGCCCGCCAACGTAGTCATTCTCGGCGGCGGCGTGGTCGGAACCAATGCCGCCAAGATCGCCGTGGGCATGGGCGCCCACGTCACCCTGATCGACCGCAATTTGAACCGCCTGCGCGAACTGGACGACATCTTCAGCAGCCAGTTAGTCACCATGGCCTCCAACTCCTGGACCATTGCCGAAAGCGTCCGCACGGCCGATCTGGTGATCGGCTCCGTCCTGATCCCCGGCGCTTCCGCTCCCAAACTGGTTCGCCGCGAGATGATCGCCGCCATGAAGCCAGGCGCCGTTGTAGTGGATGTGGCCATCGACCAGGGCGGCTGCTTTGAAACCTCCCACGCCACCACCCATACCGAGCCGGTCTATCTCGTCGATGGCGTCCTGCACTACTGCGTTTCCAACATGCCTGCCGCGGTCCCGCACACCTCCACCTTCGCGCTCACCAACGCCACATTCCCGTACCTGCTGGAACTGGCCAACCGCGGCCTCCAGGGCGCCTGTGAGCGCCATCAGGCCATTCGCGAGGGCGTCAATACCCACAACGGCTTTGTGACGCACCGCGGAGTGGCGCAATCGCAGGGCAGGGAACTGCGCCAACTGGCAGCGCTCGACTAGGCAGCCAGCTTGCTCCTGTAAGTTAAAATCCCGTACAATACTCGCAGGAGACTTCCGGCTATGCCTCGGCAGGCAACCCGCACCGCGCGTATTGAAGCTCGTATTGCGCCCGATGCGCTCCGGGTTGTCAAGCGCGCCGCGGAACTGCAGGGCCGCAGCATCAGCGCTTTTGTGGTTGCCGCGGCTCGGGAAATCGCACTCAAGACCATCGACGAAGCTCAGTTGATTCGCTTGTCCCTCGAAGGTCAGCAGCGCTTTGTCTCGTTGCTTCTCAATCCGCCGGTTCTCGCGCCAGCCATGAAGCGCGCCAGGAAGGCGCATTCCCGCTTGATCGCATCCTCCCGATGACGGGATCCTTCATCATAGAGCCGCTCGGGCCGGGCCATGATCGTGCGGGGTTTCAGTGCGGGGTGGATGCGCTCGATCGCTACTTTCGGGAGCAGGCGGGACAGGATGTGCGCCGCCGCGCCGCAGCCTGCTTCGTGGCGCGCGAAGTCGCGGCCGATCGCATCGCCGGCTTCTATACCCTGGCCGCAAGCGGGGTGCTCCTCGCGCGAATGCCGCCCCGGCTTGCCAAACGCATGCCACGCTATCCTATCGTTCCCGTGGCGCGCCTTGGCCGCCTTGCCGTTGCCCTTGACTATCGCGGTCGCAAACTCGGGGCCGCGCTGCTGTGGGACGCCATGGAGCGCGCCGGCCGGTCCGAAGTCGCCGTGCACGCGCTTGTTGTCGATGCCAAGGATGAACAAGCCGGGAACTTCTATGCTCACCATGGCTTCGTTGCGCTTGGCGAGACGCCGGGAACCCTCATCCTGCCGTTGCCGAAAAAGAAGTGAGCCGGCACACGCCAACCCATGTTCTATGTGGGGCGGGCCGGGGTGCCCACTGGGTCCGTGGGTCCGCCTGCCTTCTTGCGCTCACTCTCGCCCGGAAGACAGGCCAACCCAAAAACGCAGTGGTCACCCCAGCCCGCCCCAACAACCCCTCAGAAACTAAGGTCTGCCGGTCCGGCTCTTTTCCCGCTGTTCGGTTCCTTCGCGTTGCTCGGTGCTGCCGATGCCCTTCAGCCATTCATCCGCGCGTCGCTGAGCCTCCTCTTTCGCAATCCCATACCGCTCCTGCACTTTCCCGATCAGCTTATCGCGGTTCCCGGCGATCACCGTCAGATCGTCATCGGTCAGTTTCCCCCAGTGTTCCTTCACCGATCCCTTCAGTTGTTTCCATTTGCCTTCCGTTTGATCCCAATTCATGGTTATCCTCAATTCCCGCACACTGCGGATTTAGAAGGGCGCGCCTTCCGGGAGAATACTGCATCTGGTGAACCACCGTTAGCGATCGTCCATAAAGTAGAGCGCCTTCGTCTTCCCCCCGCCAAAATGCCCGCCTTTTTTTCACAACCGCCTGCACATCGCCCGGCAAAAAATGCGCGCCGCCGCGCCATGCCAAGGCCGCCGCCCGCGCTCGCGGGTCCGCCGGCCTGCGCCGCGCTGCCCGCAAGGCTGCGCAAACCAGGTCGCGCAATCGTCCCTGACCTCGCCCCTGAAATGCTATCTTCATTGAAGGGATGATGCTGTCTGGAGTTCTCTGGCGCGGGGGGATCGCCGTGTCGATTCTCGGTTCGCTCTTTGCCTTCCAGCGTCCGTTTCGCCAGTTCCCCGGCGTCGAATACAGCATCGGGACCATTCCCCTGCCCGCCGATTACCAGGAAAAAACCGAGTGGGCCTTCGCCCGCCTCATGTTCCCCGGCGGAGGGACCGACGACGGCTACTATCCCCGCTATCAGGGCGATTATCGTTACGGCCTGTCCCTCTGGACCCAGGATTTCCCCCGCGCCGACCGCCATTTTTCCGAGGCCGTCCGCCGCCTCACCCGCATCCACGTGCGCTCCGCGGAGCAGGTTGTCGATCTCGATGAGGGCGATGCCTACGATTGGCCCTGGCTCTACGCCGTTCAGGTCGGTGAGTGGGGCTTTACCCCGCAGGAGGGCAAGGAGCTTCGCGAATACCTCCTGCGCGGCGGCTTCTTCATGGCCGACGACTTCCACGGCGACTACGAATGGCGCGTCTTCGAGCGCGGCATCCGCCTCGCATTTCCCGATGCCGTCATCAAAGACATCCCCGACGACGACCCCATTCTCCACACCGTCTACGACATCGGCGAGCGCTACCAGTTGCCCGGCGCCGGCCACGTCGGGATGGGCTTTAAGCGCCCCCTCCGCGCCACCGGTCCCGATGATGGCAAGGGCGCCCACTGGCGCGCCATCTATGACGAAAAGGGCCGCATCCTAGTGGCGATTTCTTACAATTCCGATGTCGGCGATGCCTGGGAGTGGGCCGATGACCCCAGCTATCCCGCCCGGTTCTCAGATCTCGCCATGCGCCTGGGCGTCAACTACATCGTCTACGCCATGACCCATTAGCGGCTATATTGAGTGGGCTGCTTGCCTCGTGGGGCAGGTTGCCAACCTGCGGCCGATTGCCAATCGGCCTCTTGCTTCTCACCTCTTACTTCTCATTCGCGCCGCTTGCCCCACCTCTCGCCCTATTCCTTCTTCTGCCCCCCGCCCCCGCCATTTCCCCCGGCTTCAGTCACTTGGTAATCCGCCGGAGGCTGGAACAGCGCCGCCGCCGGCTCGCTCCTGCTGATATCCGTCAACCGGAATACCGTCTCGCCCGTGCGCGGGTCCAGATGCTTCGAAAACACCGTCGCCTGCAGATCCTGCGAGTACCACACCTCCGACACAATCTGCATCGGCTGCTCGTTCCCCATCTGTCCGGCCGGAACCGTGAACGTGTTGCGCGTCCCGTCGACCGGCAGACCAGCCATCGTGCGCCGGCCCAGCAACTCGGTCTTCACATTCGGTCCCGCGTCGTTCGGACCGCGCCCAAAGCGTCCGCCCGGACCGCCCGGACCCTTCGACGCATCCCCGCGGCCGCTCCCTCCGCGATCCCCCCTGCCCTGATCGGAGTTCCCCCGTCCGCCCCGCCCCCACGATCTCGTGGCCGTCTTGTCATGCACGTTCAACGCGTAGTTCACGCCCGCCACCGGGTCGTTGATGAATACCACCTGCTGGATTCCCGCGTGCGGCGCCAGCGCATCCAGTCCCGCCATGGACTGCTCGTTGCGCACACGCCCCTCGGAATCGCGATAAATCTTTCCCGTCGAGGGATGGTGAATGCGATTGCCGTCCGCCAGTACCTGCGTCGTCTCCGTCACCGTGGTCGCCGAATATGGCGCGTTCCTCACCACGCGGCGAGGCACGCCCGCAACCGCTCCCAGCAGGCGCGCATCCTGCGGCGCCCCGCCAAACCCGGGCCCGAAGCCGTTCCGGCCTTGGGGCGGTCCAGCGGGCTGCGCGTATGCGCCAGCCGCCACCGCCAGAATACCGAAAACCGTTCGAATCGCCATACCGTCTTCCTTAAACACGTTACTCGTCCAGAAATCTCACGGCTCGGGCCAGCCCGTCCGATCCCATCAGCACGTCCGCGCGCACACGCTCGGAGGCGCGGTCCGCCGCCACCGAATATCCCAGCGCAATCATCGCCGATCGCGGCACTTCCACTCGCACCACGTTAAGGTCCGTATCCTGCGGCAGCCGGTCCGCGTTGGGAAGCGGAATAAACTCGCCCGCCGACGCGTCTCCAGCCATTTCCGCCGGCAGGAACGCGCCCCAATCCGTCACTGCGGCTTCCGCGCCGGTTGGCGAATTCGCGGGTGTTTGTGGCTGCCGGGTGCGCCCCGCGAACAGCAGAAACGCCGCCGCCACCACCAACGCCGCCGCCGTCCACGCCAACACCGGGGACCACCACCGTCGCACCGGTCGCGGCGCCGCCAGCCCCGCCTGTCCCCGGAACTCCGCCAACAGCCTGGCTTCCACGCGCCCTGGCGCCTTCATCCGGCCCCATTCCTCCGCCACCCCCCGCAACCCCGCCGCCAGCGCGTCGTGATGGCTCAGAACTCCCGCGCACGCCGTACATTCCCGCCGGTGAGCCGCGGCCTCCGCGCCCGCCTCACCCTCCAATTCCGGCATGGTGCTCCAGAATTCCTGGCAAGTCATATCAAATCAAACTCCTGGCCGGATTGAGCGCGTCCAGCCGCGGATGCCGCTCCTGGTGCAGTTTCTCCAGCAGCAGCGCCCGCGCCCGGTGCAGCCGCGACCGTACCGTACCCACCGGACACCCCAGCACGAACGCCGCTTCCGCATAATCCACTTCCTCCAGGTCGCACAGCGCCACCACTTCGCGATACCGTGGCGGCAGCGTTTCCACCGCCCGCCGCAACGCCGTAATACCCTCTTTCCGCGTCAGCGCCGCCAATGGATCCGGCATCCCCGGCCTCTCCGGCAAAACCGACTCCTCCTCGCCCGCTTCGAATGCCACGTCCGCCCGCCGGCGCTCCAGTTGCCGCAGCAACAGCTTGCGCGCGATGCCGAACAGGTACCCCGCCAGCGTTCCCCGCTCCGGATCGTACCCGCAATCGTCGCGGATCAAGGCCAAAAATACCTCCTGAATCACGTCTTCCGCCGTCGCCGCCGAACCGCTCATGTGCAGCGCGAACCGGTAGATGGCCGCCTGCCGCCGCCGGTAAAGCGCCGTGAACGCCTGCTCGTCGCCGCTGCGCATCCGCAGAAGGAGTTCCTCGTCCGTCTCCGCCGGATTCTCCGCCATCGGTTCGTCACTCATGATTCGCCCGGCGCCCCCCAAAAGTTCCAAAACCGTGGGGCGGGCCGGGGTGCCCACTGCCTGTGTGGGCCCGTCTGCCTTCTTGCTTGCCTTCTTGCCAGCCTCCAGGCTGCGCCGAGCCGTGGCGCAAGCCGCCAGGCTTGCTGAGCCGAGAGTCGTCTCGGCTTTCCATCGCGGATTGGCCCCCCCGGCCCCCGGCCCGCTACCAAGCCAGCCATCCATTTGTCAAGACTATTTGGAGCTATTTCTACCCGTCACGCACTCACTTACGCTATCCTATTATCTCAATCACACTGCGGAGCGGCGATGACTCTCGGAAATCAAGTTCAAGTGGACCCTGCCGATGCCTTGCGGGAGAGACTCGCTGAATTGGAGGCGGAACTCCTCCGCCGCCAGGAGACCCACAAGGCCTGCGACCAGCGCTTTCGCGCGTTTGCCGATGCCGTGCCTGCCATGATCTGGCTCGGCGGCCCCGATGCCCGCTGCACCTACTGCAACCGCGCCTGCCTCGAGTTCCGCGGACGCGCCCTCGAACAGGAGCTCGACCACGGCTGGATGGAAGGATTGCATCCCGACGATCGCGAATCCGTCCACTCCGCCTATCTCAAGGCGTTCGCCGGCCACTACCCGTTCCGCGCCCAATTCCGCATCCAGCGCGCTGGCGGTGAGTACGGCTGGATGGAAAGCGCCGGCGTCGCCCGCTACTCCGAAGATGGCGCCTTCGCCGGTTATATGGGCGCGGCCATTGAGCTTACCGGCCGGAAGCGCCCCATGACCGTCCCCGACGAACAGTCCGTACGCATGGTCTTCGCCCTCACCGAGCGTGAGCGCCAGGTCTTGGTCCTCATCGCCGAAGGCAACTCCACCAAGCAAACCGCCGCCCACCTCGGCATCAGCTACAAGACCGCCGACTCCCACCGCACCCGCATCCTGGAAAAATTGGGCGTTCACGAAACCGCCAGCATGGTTCGCTACGCCATCCGCGCCGGCCTGATCGCACCCTAACCCGGCTGCCCCTATTGCGGCGCCGAATCGCCCTTCAGCAGAGCCTGCAAACTCCCGAAGAGCTGCGCATCGTCCACCACGTAGAACAACCCGCCGCGCCCATTTTGGCTGCTCTTGCAATCCGGCCCCGATAACGACCCCTGCTGGTTCATATCGCCGAAAATGGCGTACGTGTGCGTGCCCGTCGACACGCCGATCTTGGCATGGTTTCCCTCCGGATCGGCCATCCCCTTGAAGCCCAGCGTCTTCCCCGCCCACGTCCCCGTCACCGCGATATCCACCGCGCCCGGCTTGCCCAGCGACGCGTCCCAGCACCCCACTTTCGAGGTCGAATCCGTGCTCGCAATCTCCGGATCGGCCCACCACGTCGCCGCTCGCAGCGGCTCCCCGCCCAACATCGCCGAAACCATCTGCCACGGCGGAACCGCCAGCCCGTTCGGTTTGGAAAGCAGCGTCACGCCGCTCGATAGCGTAACGGCCGTAGCGGTCTTGCCTTTGCCCAGTTTCCCCAGCGCCTTCACCGCCGCCTGGATGTCGGGCGGTCCTCCGTTGTTCACCAGTTGCGGTTTGGTTGGGTCCGTCACCACGCTCGCGTTGGCAAGGCCGTTCAGCACCGCCAGGGTATCGGCCTTCGTCAGCGCCAGCGCGAAGAAATGCTGGCTCACCAGAACGTCGTTGTCCGTTATGCATCCCAGGGTATTCCCACCGGTCTTCCGCGGATTCCCGGAGCTGCCCGCCGCCGGCCACGACGGCGTCGAGACTTGCATTACGAACCCGTTCCCCTCCGCGTTCCACACCAGCATTCCCTTCGAGTGACCCCAAGGCGCGCCCTCCGTCTTCACCGGGTCGCCATCGAACTGGTCGTTCCACAGCAGGTAGAAGAATTTGCCGTTATATACCTGGCTGAACGTAGCTCCCACCGGATCGTCCGCCGTCTCGCCCGCGCACCCGCTGCCCTGCTGCAATGCCGGCACCGCGCTGCTGGCGTAAACGAACTGCTGCCCGAACTCGGGGTACTTCTGCACCGTCCCGCCGAACGTGCACGCTCGTTGCGCGCTCCCGCCGCAGCCGGGAAACGCTCCGGCGTTGAACTTGAACACAAACCACCAGCTAACCGGCTTCCCGCTCTTCAAAAGCGGCGCCGGGACGCTGCCCTGTCCCGCCGCCGTAGATGCCAGGCACCCCAACAAACACAACAGCGCCCCGATGAGTTTGGTGGGGCAGGCGCTGCCGCCTGCCTTCTTCATCCCGTCCATTCTCTCCCCGCTTAGCAGCGTCCAGATCATGAGTTGCAGCGTACCACAAGCCGAGCTGAGAACGCTGACACCGGTCGCAGTCGTGCTATTGCTGAAGTGATGAACCCGTTCATGCAGCAGGCCATCGAACTCGCCTCCGCCAACGTGCGCGCCGGCGGCGGACCCTTCGCCGCCGTAGTCGTAAAGGACGGCAACGTCCTCGCCACCGGCGTCAACCAGGTCGTCCTCGCCCACGACCCCACGGCCCACGCCGAAATCGTAGCCATCCGCGAGGCCTGCCGCGTCCTCGCTGACTTTCAACTCACCGGCTGCGACGTCTATGCCTCCTGCGAACCCTGCCCCATGTGCCTCGGAGCCCTCTACTGGGCCCGTCCAGCGCGCATCTTCTTCGCCGCCACCCGCGACGACGCAGCCGCCGCCGGCTTCGACGACGCCCTCATCTACCGTGAGATCCTCGCCCCCCTCTCGCAACGAACCGTCCCCACCATCCACCTTCACCAAGCCCGCGCCGCCCGCCCCTTCGAGCAATGGCGAGCCAAGCCCGATAAAACCCGCTATTAGGTGGGGCGGACCGGGGCGCCCACGATCCTTGTGGGCCCGTCTGCCTCCTTCTACTCTGCCTTCTCCTGCTCTGCCTTCCACTGCTCTGTCTTCTTCGGGTGCGGCGCGTGCGCCACCCCGGCGGCAAGCCCCACCGAGCCGCGAACGTAAGAGAGCGGTCCCGCCGGCGCCGTCGAATTCCCCGCGTTGCAAAAAGGAACAAGCCCTTCCGCAACCGCCCCCGTACTCACTTCCCTTGCGCAATGCCGTCCGCTTTTATGCCCCCGAAGAGATCGCGTAGGACGAAAGGATCGCCAAATTCAGCCGGGAAGTGAGGAGAAGCCACTCGGCCCAGGCGGCGGACAGGCTGACCCGCCTGAAGGAATGGGCGGCGCTTGCCTGACTGGTGGACGCGATTCGCAGGGCGCGTCAAGGATCTCATCGGTTGCAAAAAATGTGAACTGACCCGGGATGGCTAGGGAGTGATGGGACCCGGTCGTCCAACTACGCCTTGGGCGTCTATGCTGATCGTCTGGCCCGCGCGCAGAACCAAAACGCTGCCGGTCTTGTGGCTTGTCCATTCCGCTTCGCCGGAGTATAGTTTGACGGTCGAAGAAGAATCCGGGGCGACGCTCACTTCGGCGTCGGTGCCGCGAAACCCGAGATCGCCCGTGGGAACGCGAATCCGCATATTGTGGGGATCCCGTCGGGCCACTTTACCGGTGACGAAGCGGAACACGCCTTTCGTAATTCGCGCGGCGAACTTCGAAACGGTGAGGTTGGGATCGTACACGAATTCGTCGAGGACCATGTCGGAATCCGGGCCCAGCGTGAATACCGATTCATCCAGCAGACCGACCTGAAGGCGCGCGCCCGGCCCGGTTCTGACGTGCTCATTCAGGAACAGGGGAGTGCCGGAGGCGATGGCCACAGTTGAACCGTCCGGCTGGACCGCGAGAACATCGCCCTGAACCGCGCCGGCGGCGCCGATCCGGGAGATTGCGGTTGGCGTTGGTGCGCCGCCCGGGGACGCCTTCTCCAAACTGCCGGCAGCCACATACGCTTGGCGCACCAGCTCATAGGCGGCGAGCGCACGTCGGTACGCATCGATCTCCTGCATCGCTTTGGACTGCTGCTCCCGGCACGAAGCGACTAAAGCTGCATCATTGCTGGGAACACGGCCGCAACGCTGACTGAGATCGGTCAGATCGCGGCTTACAGAATCGAACTGCGCCGTTAGCCCTGCGTACTTTTTCTCAAGTTCCTGTGCATCTGCGGTCGCCAATCCGGCCGGGACCGACGATGGCCGCCCAAGTTGAACTTGTGCCCCCAGCGGCATGAACAGGGCACATAGAATTACCAGTGCGACTGAAAGTCGGCCTGCGCGCGAAGCAAAGCCAGCGTGGCCCCGGAGATCACCAGTCCAGGCGCTATGGATCTTTCTATCCTGGCGATATTCAAAAGTCAGGGCCACCACATCCTCATCTGCCCCAAAAGTTCGCGGGCCGATCACTTCACAACATTTCTCGCGGGATCGGGTGACGGCTTTTGCAACTCGGCGTTGATCGAGAAGTTCAGATATTGGACCTCTGACTTCGCCGTGCTCTCCGCCTGTTTAATTTTGCTGATTTGCGCGGCATCCGTTTTTGGATCGAGCGTCTTAATCTGCGCTTCGAGCGTAACGATCGTATTTCTCTTCTCGGTTCGCTGACGCTCCATATCTGTAATTTTGGGCGTGCGCTTGTCGGCCGGTACGGCGGGGTCGCCTCTTTTGTTCGGATCGGCCACAACCGCATCGAGCGAGCCTTTATTCTGTCCGCCAGTATCGAACCCTTTCCGCGCTTCCATGCTCGCGCCCTCGTTCGCCAGCCCGGCGGCCTGGCTGCTGTGGAACTCCGTGCTCTTCGCTTGGGAATCGGCCAGCGCCTGCTTCGCCTTTTTTAATTGCGCTTCAGTCACCTCATCGTCCGGCGCATATTCCAGCGACTCGGCGAAGTATTTCACCGCCTTCGCGTAGTCGCCGCGCTTGAGGGCCACAACTCCATCGTCGTAAGCGTCCTCGGCCTGGTCACTTAAGACTTTGGCGGCCCTCTTCCGCCGCAATTCTTCCTCTGAAGGCCCGCTACCGCCGCCGGCAGGACAATTGACGCACACGCCACGGGCATCGGGCACTTGCCCGTAGGCAACGTTTGACCGCGGTAAGGTCACGGGAGCCACAAGCTGCATGGTCGCCGCCGCAACCAGGAGAATTCTTCGAGAAGGTCTCATTTGGTATCAAGCGCCAGTATTGTTGTAATGAGACTGAGAATAAGAAATGAGTAGCTCTTACGCATGATGCGTCCTCCTGCAATAGCCCGACCGGCTCTCTTTTCAGCAGCACTCCTCGATCAAAACTTCTGCTCGCTCACTCTGCATTTGTACCTGCTTGGCTCACTGAGCGAGCTATCCATGTTCGTGATAGTGAGTTGGCCCGAATACCTGTTAAGCACCCAAGTGATGTGCCAGGGAGGCGGCGGAACCTTCCACTCGATGCTGGCATCCGTGATATTTGCGGAAAATGTATTCACATACTTGGAACCTGCAGCCTCATGCCTCTCCGTCACCGTACTTTTGGCGTAGTCAATGTCAAGAGAGAGAAAAGACTTGCCATAGTCGTCCTCGCATTCTAAATGGGCCTGCGGCTGATCGGCGACAACTGGATTGCTGGCAGCGGTGGAGAACGCGGCGGCGATGAGCGTGGTGAGAATAGGCAGACGTCGTATTCGCATCCTGCGATCCCCGGCGGCGACCGTTTTAAGCCAGGATTTCCACTTTGGCATGATGTGCCCTCCTAGAATAGTTGGACGCGGCGAAGGTCAAAATTTCGGCTCGCTTGCTCTGCATTTGTACCTACTCTCAGTAGCAGTAGTGCTTCTCTCGTCGTGGGACACGAGTTCGCCCGAATATCTGCTAAGCATATTGGTCACGTCATAGCAACACCCCTTAGAACCCCACACTTTTTCTACCCATTCTATGCTGGCTTCCGTGATTCGTGCGGGCCACGGATTCACATACTTGGTACCTCCCGTCTCATGCGACTCTGTCACCGAACTTTTGTCGTAATCGATATCGAGAGAGAAAAAAGTCTTGCCATAGTCGCTGTCCTCGCATTCTAAGTGGACCTGCGACTGATTGGCGACAACTGGATTGCTGGCAGCGGTGGAGAACGCGGCGGCGATGAGCGTGGTGAGAATAGGCAGACTTAGTATATGCATCGTGTGATCCTCGGCGACGACCGTTTTATGCCGGGATTTCCAATTTGGCGCCCTGCATGGTGACAGTATACGTCCAAGCGCCTTCCTTCGATTCGCTTTTTTTCGGAAGCCGTTTTCTTGTCTCCAAGGCGCAGTTTTAGTCTGCCGTAAAAACGCAAAACCGGGAAACTCCGTCTTTTCAGCGCATTCCACAAAGGGATAATCCTTCATTTCTTTTGCACTCGCGAGAAATGACCCTGCTTTGCTCGCTAAGAATTACCAGCACCACACTGAGTTGGTGACGGTTTTGCCCCGTGGGCAAGAGGCATTCTTGCCGCGCGCCAAATCCCCCGCGAGCCGAGGCCCGGTGCTTCCGCACGGGTGTGCGTCTGTCCGTATGGCCGATTCTCCCCGCAAAACGAACGCCTGAGACGCGCCTTCGGCGCTGACAAAGATCCAACCCGCACGCCTGCGGCGTGGATGATAGTGCCGGTCCATAGTCTGCTCCACGCGAAATCGCGTTCCAAATCGTGTTCTCAGTGTGGGTCACTCTAAACGAGCAGAAATGGGTCACTCTTGCCGAGCGCCGAGGCGCATCGGCGGACTCCTCTACCTGGTCATCATTGTCGCCGGCCTGGCCGGTGAGATCTTCGTGAGAGGCTCCATGGTCGTATCGGGCAACCCCGCGGCCACTGCCAACAACGTCATCGCATCCACGTCCCTATGGCGCGCCGGCATCGCGGGCGACCTGGTCATGCACATTTATGACGTCGGCGTGATGCTCGTCTTCTACGTCTTGCTCAGGCCAGTGAGCGGGAGCCTCGCGCTCCTCGCGTTGTTGTTCAATCTGGTCCAGACCGCGGTCCTGGTCGCCAACAAAATCAACCTCCTGCTGCCGTTATTCCTGCTGGGCGATGCAGCCTATCTCACCGCGTTCACGCCCCGGCAGTTGCAGGCTCTGGCCTACGTCTCTCTCAGGACGCATGACTACGGCTTCGGTTTCGGCCTCATTTTCTTCGGCGTCGAGTGGCTCGTCATCGGTTACCTCATCTTTCAATCGGGCTACTTGCCCAAGGCGCTCGGCATCCTGATGGCGCTCGCGGGCGCGTGCTACCTGACCAATAGCTTCGCCCTGATCCTATACCCTCCGCTGGCCTCCAGACTGTTCCCCGCCATCATGCTGCCGCCCTTCGTCGCGGAGTCGTCGCTCGCCTTGTGGCTCGTAATCAAGGGCGTGGACCTGGCGAAGTGGGCCGCGCAGGCGCGTTCATTGCCGGGCCGGATAGACGCCTTGTAATGCGATGACGTACTTGGCGCCATCCGGCCCTGTCAGCTTCGGAAGGCCGAAGGTTTGCACCCCGTTCCCGCCATAGGTCGTGCCGAGAATGCTAAATAGCGCCTGATTCTCGTTAATCGGCATGAGTTGGCCTTCGCACATCGCGTAGCCGGTCGGCGCGAAGTTACCCGCGAATAAGTAGATCATCCCCAGAATTGGATCCATCGATTTATGCCGTCCTCGTCTTGGGTCGCATCTGTTCCATCATCTGACGCATTGCCGCTAGATTTCCGGGCGAGCGTTTCTCCATCCAGGTCTCGAACCGGTTCGCGGCCTTTTCCAAATTCGCCAGGTATATCTTACTCGAAAATCGCTTGCGCGCCTCTTCGAGCGTCGGCTTAACGCGCTCCCACACCCCGAAGAATTCCCCGCTCGTCTCGAAAAACAGGTCCTCGTGAAGCAAGCCGTAATTGAGCAGTGCGCAGGCCTGGTCCCAATAGCTCACCACCATCATGTAGTACCTGCCGTTTTCCGTTCCCGGCGCCGCGACCCGCATGGCTTCCTCGAAATTCTTTGCAAAGTAATTCGCGAAAAACCAATCGCGCGCCTCCCGCAGTTTCGCTTCCCGGCGCAATTCGTAAACCTGCAAATGCAGTTGCGCCTGTTCAAACATTGGCTTCGATTCCATGGTCTCAGTTCCCCTTCCGTAGACCATCAAACCATAGCCGAAATCCATTCTCCAGTGATTTTCCAACCCCCCCAGCGAAGACTCCGTAATATGCCGTACATAGGTGGGGCGGACCGGGGCGCCCACCGTCTTTGTGGGCCCGTCTGCCTTCTTCGGGGTCTGCCTTCTTCCGCCCCGCTGCTCATTCCCGCGCCCGCGCCCTGAACCGTAACATGGCGTGCGGTACAATCTTTACCACCATAGACCGCAAGTCTCGCGCATCCAGGAACGCCGCGAAGTACTGTGCCAATCCTACGGCCGCGTTCACCCGCCGCCAGCCATCGTCGTACGGCCGAATTCGCCTGAAGTGATAAGCGTGCCAGGCGATACTGTCGCCAACCGCCAGCGGGCAAGGTTTCAACAGCAGCCGGTACTCGCGGCGCTCCCATCCGGACGCGGCCTCCCGCAGCCGCCCCGGCAGATCCGGCGGAATCGGCGCGCCAAAGCTCTCGCGCAGGAACGCCAGCGCATTCGCCAGCCGGAACTGCATCCCGGCCCCTTCGGCCAGTTGCCGCACGCGCTCCCAGTCCACGGCCTCGCGCAAAACCACCAGCGCATCGCAAATCCAACGGACCTTTCGCGTCCAGTCCCACTGCAAACCGTGGACGCACACGTGGAACATCTGGTCCGATGGCGACGGCGTGAGCATCTCGCGGTCCCCGAATCGCACCGTCTCCGCTCCCTCCCAAAACGACCGCGTCACCTCCGGAGCGTAGCAGCGGTTCACTGGCCGCCAGTGCAGGTCCAAATTCCACTCCGCTCCCCCAAAGAACTGCCATGCGTGCCGCACCCGAGCCTGCCGGAGGATGGCGTCCGGCGCCGCATCCTCTTCGGCCCTATAGCCGGCGCCGTCCAGCACCTCAACGGCGCGGAGCAGGTCCTCGGCGTGGATCAGCAGGTCCACATCGCCCATCGGGCGAAGCCCAAGGTCCGCATACTGTCGCAATGCCAGCGCCATGCCCTTGAGAGCCATCCATCGGATGCCCTTTTCCCGCAATCGGTCCGCAATCCCGCCGAACTCCGCCAGGCGCTCGCGGTTGCGTTTCCAGTTTGCCAGATAGGCCTTCCGTCCCAGTTCCACCACCCGGTTCTCCACCGCCTGCCACCGTCGGTAGATCAGCGGAAGAAGGGGCGTCGCGGCGGCTTCCAACTTGGCCTCGGCCCATCCCCGGGAACAACGCTCCAAAGCCGCGCTTGCGTCCTCGTCCGGTGCGAAGCACGCCAGCAGCATTTGCTCTTCGACCGGTGTGGGCCAGACCGGATTCATCCCAGGCCCGCCAGCAACTCCATCGCGCACCCGGCCGCTTCTCCAGCTTCGCCGCGAACGCCGGCGTAGCAGCTCGCCAAGCCTATGCCTCGCCCCAGGCGTCTTAAGATGTCCGGAGCGCCCGCCATCTCTTCCGGAGTGTTCTTCAGCAGCGTCAGCAGCGCCTCGCTCTGCGGTATGCGGCGCACCTCCCACCGCCCGCCGCGCACCCATTCCACGAATAGGATCAGTCGCACCGGCGCGGGTGAATCGGCCGTCGCCGCATTCCACTCCGAGGGAAGCGTCGGATGCTGCCATCCGTCGTCCCCCCGCGGCATCAGCGCGCGTGGATACGGATGCACACGGCCTTCGCCATCGAGAAATGCATATTCATCGGAGTAATACGCCGCGCCGCGCTTCAGCAGTTCCATGACCAGCGTGGTCTTGCCGGCGTGGCTAGCTCCCGGCAGCAGCATGGCGCAGCCATTCCAAGCGACTACGCCCGCATGGATCACCGCCATGTCCGGCTGCCGGCGCACCGCCCTCTCGTCAATCAGGCGTTGCAGCATCCCAAAGATGCCGGCAAGCCCTTCGTTCGATGCGATAGGGCAGCCGTCCGCCGAGACATCGAATCGGCCTTCCGCATTTCGTGAAATTCGGAAAATCAGGTCAGCCGCCGCGGGTTCGCGCGCGCCCCGCGGCAGCCATGGCAGAAGATGGCGATCCAAAAAATCCTGAGCCGTCCCGCAGTCCGTCAGCACCGCGATCCGAAGCCCGAACACCGAAAACTCGAACCCCCCGCTCATGCACCCTCCGCCGCAGGTAGGGCGGACCGGGGCGCCCGCGCTGTTCCCGGGCCCGTCTGCCTTCTTCGGCCCTGGCGGATTCCTCCCCGCTCCGTGTTACCCGCCACCCGCGCGCAGTCCGCCCCGCTCCTGCCGTGTATCAGGGCGCCGCTTCAGCCGTGCCGCAAGAAGCCGTTAATTATTAGGGCCTTAGCCCCCGGCTTCGCTCGGGGGCTGTCGACCCTGCCGTCTTCTTCCGCTGTTCGTCAGGACAGTTTCGTGGAAATCGACCCAAGAGCAAAAGCCCGCTGCTCCAACGCGGTGAGCGATAGAACCACGGGAACAGCGATGCCGGCCGCCTTTAACAATCTCCGCCGGGAGTCGCGGAGTTCGTCCCTGCCGCCGGAAACGGTGACCAGCCCCGCTCCTTCCAATTGGGATACGGCCTCCAGCGCCGCTTCCTCCGTGATCGCTTTGCCCAAGCTCTGGCGCATCGCGTTCATCAGCGTGGATACGCTTGTTGGCTTCTGACAGGCTTCGAACGCCGCGGCGGCGCTTGCGTCCAAAGCATGAACTGTATCGGTATCGCTTTCAAATACTGCTGTGGAACCGTCCGGCAGTTTCTCGACGGTGCGGCCGCTCGCACTCGCTTGGCGAACTATCACTCCCGCAATGTCCATTTCGCTCTCCTCTTGAATCGAACCGGGCTAACGCGATGCGATTATAGCAAATCGCAGTCACCAAACATTGCCACAAATCGTCCCTTTGTTTCCAATGGGTTGCCACCCCGAATTTCGGACTCCGTCAAACGCCCATGACATTCTGGAACTGGAAGGGCATTCAGACAATCCCATGCAAAACTCACAAAATTACGTTTCCACCGAGCAATTCGCAGCCAATCGCGCCAATGCCGCCGGTTCCACCGGCCCGCGCACACCCGCTGGCAAAGCCCGTTCCTCCCAGAACGCCCGCAAACACGGCTTTGCAGCAGCCGCCTACACCGTCCCTCGACTCGAAGACATCGAAGAGATCGCCGAAATCAGGGAAGGCGTCATCGATCTCTATCAGCCAACCAACGCGCAGGAACTCTACGCCGTCGAGCGCATCGCCATCACCCAACAATCCATGAACCGCGCCGCCCGCCTCGAAGCCGGAACCATGACCATCTGCCTCAACGACGTGCTCAACCTCCGCGAGCGTCCTCTCATGGAAATGGACCCGGAAATGTACGGCGGCGGCGAACCCGGCAAGCAGCAAGTCAAAAACTACCTCCTGGCCGAAGGATTCCGCCGCAGCGTCGGCGCCTCGAGCGCCATGCACCTGTGCATGCGCTATTCCTCCCAAGCCGAGCGTCTCTACCGCCGCGCCGTCCAGGATTTCGAGCGAATCAAGTCTCTCCCCAGTGTTTCCCAAGCCTCCGAACCCTTCCCAGACAATGGCGCAGGCCCTTTGGCCTGCGTTCTTGACCCCTCCGAACCCCCAGTTGACCAAACGAACCCAATTCCCCCCGAACCCCAACAAACAGAACCGCTTACCTCCTCCCAAACGCCCTCCGAACCCACCCCCGAAACCGCCTCCGAACCCTCCGAAACCCCCACCGTCGCCCCCCGCAACCATGACAACGGCTGCACCTGCGACCTATGCCTGGCCGGTCCGGCTCGTTTAGCGAAAAAGGACCCGGCGCAGAGCTGAAAACCGCTGAAAACCTACCCCAGCCACCGTTCGCGGTGCTCCGCCACAAACGCATCGTCGTTCAGGTGCGGGTACTCCCTGTGAACGCGGTCGATCTCTGCCATCTGGCCGGGTGAAAGCTCCTCCCGCGGGTCTAAACACCATCGACCCTCCATCAATCCCTGCCGCCGCAGGATCTCATGGATGCCCGCGATGCACCCGCGAAATCCGTTTGCCGCGTCGAACAGCGCCGCGTTGGCGTCGGTCACTTCCTCCGCCAGCGTCAGCCAATCGCGGGAAATGGCCGGTCCGCCGGCCTGAGCCTGCATCTCGCGCAGTTGCGTGACGGCCGTCCGCGTCCACACCGCCCAATGCCCCAGCAGCCCGCCCGCCATCCGCAAAACCCGCACCCCTACCCGAAACGGAGTGAGCAGGTCCAGAATGATGTGGTCGTCGTTTCCGGTGTACAGCGCAATCTCGTCCGCGCGTCCGGATTCCGCCACCGCCCGCACCACCTCGAGCGTCTGGTACCGGTTGAACGGGGCGATCTTGATCGCCGCCACGCTCTCCATCTCCGCCATGCGCCGCCAGAATCCGAAGGGCAGAACCCGGCCGCCCACCGCCGGCTGCAGGTAGAATCCGAACACCGGGATCGCCTCGCCAATCGCGCGGATGTGTTCCAGCAACTCGTCTTCCGTTGCCCCCGCCAGCGCCGCCATGCTGACTAATCCGGCATGGTAGCCTAGGTCGCGCGCCAGCCGCGCTTCCGCCACCGCCGGCCCGGTCGCGCCCACAATTCCCGCCACCCGTATGGCGTCCGTCCCTCTCAGTTCCTCCATCGCCAGTTCGAGCACCGGCCGGTACAAGCCCACCCGCGGATCGTGGATCGCGAATTGCGTGGTGTGTACGCCCACCGCAACGCCGGCCGCGCCAGCCGCCAGGTAATACCTGGTCAGCGCGCGCTGGCGCCGCTCGTCGAGTTTCCTGCCCGCCGTCAGCGCCAGCGGATGCGCCGGAATCGCGCCGCCCTTGCGCAAGCTCTCCCGCCACGTCACGCCTCAGAACCTCCCGTCCCTGACCTCGAAATGGGTCGGCTTATCGAGCGACTCGCCTCCCCTCCGAATCCACTCCGCCACCCATTCCACCGCTTCCGCCGCCGTCACCGCCGGGGGTCCCAACAGCCCCACGCACTTGCCCGCATCGCTCAGCAAAGCGGAGTCCGCCTCCACGCCCTCGATGACCGGTTCCACCCCGAAAGCCCGGCCAAATTGCTCCGCCAGCGCCCGCACGGAGAGCGTCTCCGGTCCCGTCAGGTTGAGCAGCGCGGGCGGACAGGAGCACAGCGGAAACGCCCGCAGCGCCACCGAATTGGCGTCTCCCTGCCAGATCGTGTTCACGCTCCCCATGGTCACGTCGATGGGCCGCCGCTCGTACACCTTCCTGCCGATATCCGCCAGCACCCCGTAGCGCATTTCCACCGCGTAGTTCAGCCGCAGCAGGACGCTCCGAACGCCCCACCGTTCGGCGTAGTGCTCGAAGACGCGCTCGCGCCCGCGGACCGTTTGCGCGTATTCGCCCACCGGTTCCGTCGCCGTTTGTTCGTCCGCGCCGCCCTCCGCCGTCTTCCGCAGCGGGTAGACGTTGCCCGACGAAAACACCACGAACCGGGAATGCCCAAATCGCTCGGCCACCAACGCGGGCAGCAGCACATTCGCCGCCCAGGTCCAGTGCTCGCCGCCCTGCGAGCCGAACTTCCGTCCGGCCATGAGGATAGCGTTGGGCGCTTCCGGCAATTCGCGGAGCGCATCCCGGTCCAGCAAATCGGCGCGGATGGTCTCAATTCCGGCCTGCGTCAGCCTTTCCCGCAGCCCCGCGTCGCTGAAGCGCGCCACCGCCGTCACGCGCTTCCGCAATCCCGCCTCATCCATGGCGCGCTTCGCCCGCACCGCGAGGCTCGGCCCCATTTTGCCGCCCACTCCCAAAATCAGCAGATCGCCATCGAGCGCCGCCATCGCCTCGCAGTCGCGCGCGGTGGGCCTCGAAAGCACCTCTTCCAGTTGCTCCGTAGTCGTAAACATGAGTCCCTATCCGAACTCCGGCCCCGCGATGGCAAATTGCCGCTGCGGCATTCCCGGCCAGGCATTGCTCCCGCGAAACATGCGGACAAACGGCCGCTCCGCCACAAAGCCCAACCGCTCCAACCAGCGCCGCCACGCCGCGCTGTGTTCGGTGCAATCGAGCGAGAATTGCCGGTCCCTATTCCGCGCCAGACACGCCGATACCAGCCCCCGTGCCGCCCCTTCCTCCGCGGCGGCCACCGGCCCCAGATGCTCCGCGCGAAAACCGTGCCGCCCAAACGCATAGCCGCCGATCTCGCCGGCCGTTTCCGTGACGAAGGCGTACTCCGGCGCCGTCGCATAGAGACCGCGAAGCAGCGCCCCGCGATCCGCGCCGAAGACCGCCCTGTCGAAATCCAGAACGCGCGCCAGGTCGGATTCCTCCATTAGGCGCGCTCCCGGCAAGGCCGCATCCGGCCCCGCCGCGGGAACCGCCGCCTTCATGCGGACCAGCGGATATTCCTCCTGAAAGCCATGCCGCTCGTAAACCAGCTTGCCGGCGGGAGTGGCGTCCAGCCGGACAGTCTCCAAGTCTTCCAGCAAGCCCAGCGCCTCGCGAAGAAGCGCCGATCCGATCCCGCGGCCCCGCATCGAGGGATCAACCAGCAGCATCGAGATCCAGCCGAAGCGCTCCTCGAACCGCAGCGTAGCCACGGTTCCCATCACTTCACCGCCGCAAACCGCCACGCGGCACCCCGCCGGATTCCAGCCGAGAAACCACCGCCAGTCGCACTCCAGTTGGTTCCACCCGGCAGCGCGGCAAAGCCGCAGCCCGGCCTCGATATCCGCAACTTCCATCTGCCTCAGCCGGGCGCTCATGCTGCCGTGCCGCGCGCGCTAAAGCGTGACGCCCAGAAGAAACTCCGCTTGGTTCTGCGATCCCTGCACCAGCGAGAGGGGGTCCACGAAAGCCGCCGATCCCCAGTGCGTGTAGCGGATCTCCGGCATGATGTGGATGACCAGCAGATGGATGTCCACGCCGCCGCCCATCACGAAGCCCACGGGGTTCTTCGTGGTAGAGGGCGCGTTGGAAATCCCCAGGCTGGTGGTGACCGTGGTCTTCAGGTCTCCCAGCGTGGAGAACGCCGCGCCGGCATCGACAAACGGCCGCACCACCTTGGACGGAAAACGGTACTTGACCAGCAGTGGAAATTCAAACCCGTGTGCGGTGACCGTCTCGGTCGACGTGCCGGAAGCGCCGCCGTAACTCAGCGGGTGGTACAGCCCATCGAGTTCGATCCCCAGGCCGAAGGGCAAACGCACTTCCACCGTGCCCCCGGCGATGTAGTCCTTCGTGTTGGAGTTGAAGCCGAAATTCTTGCTTTCCACGGTGGAAAAGAAGTCGGTCAAAGGTACGCCCACCTTCACTCCGACAGTCACGGGTTGGGCGATGGCGGCCGCCGCGCCGAGCACGATCAGGATTAGAGGTTTCATGCTATTTCCTACGAACGAAACGGCTTTCCAGTTACACGCGCAACGTGAAGGTCTCCCCCAGGTACACGCGGCGAACCTCGGGATCGCGCGCCAGCGCTTCGGGAGTGCCGGCCCGGAAGATCTCGCCTTCATTAATGATGTAGGCCCAGTCGGTCACAGCCAGGGTCTCGCTCACGTTGTGGTCGGTCACCAGAATCCCGATGCCCTGGCGCTTCAGGTCGAAGATGATGCGTTGCAACTCCAGCACCTGTATGGGGTCGATGCCGGAAAACGGCTCGTCGAGCAGCAGAAAACGAGGGTCGATCACCAGCGACCGTGCGATCTCCACGCGCCTCCGCTCGCCGCCGGAGAGCATGTATCCTTGGCTGAGCCGCACCTTATCGAGTCCGAGCTGGTCGATCAATCGATCCCTCTTCTCCCGGCGTTCGCGGGAGCGCAGAGGCTGGGTTTCGAGGATCGCCATCAGGTTTTCCTCCACCGTGAGTTTGCGGAACACGGAGGCTTCCTGCGGCAGATAGCTGATGCCCTTATGCGCCCGTTTGTACATGGGCAGCCGGGTAATGTCCTCTCCATCCACCATGACCTTGCCGGAATCGGGACTCACCAGCCCGACGATGATGTAAAACGAGGTGGTCTTGCCTGCGCCGTTGGGTCCCAACAAACCGACAACCTTGCCCTCCTCCACGTAGACCGATACGTCATGCACCACGGGGCGGCCGCGATAGCTCTTGGAGATCTGCTTGGTTTCGAGAACGCTCATGAGGATCTACTTGCGGCTGCGATCGAGTCGGGTTTTCACGGGACTCTTCGGCGCCCCGTTAATCAGCAGCCTATCATCGTCGGGGTAGTAGGTCAATTCAGCGCCCTCGGAAGCGTTGCCGCCGCTGTCGACGAGTTTGGCATTGGAGCCGCGCAGGATCACCTTCTTTTCGATGGCGTAGTATTCGCTGTGGTTGCCCGTGCCGGTGCGCGTGTGGCCGCCGGCGGAGTCGACGATTTTCACGGCGCCTTCGGCAAAGGCCTTGTCCAGACGGGAATCGCCGCCATTCGCCAGATAGGCGCGCAGCTCGGTGGATCTCACCCAGAGGCCCCCGCGCGCCAGATCCACGCCCCCGGTATAGACGGCCAGGCGATCGTTGTCAGTGTAGACCAGGTGCGGCGCATGGGCCACGGTACGCACGGCGGCGGCTGGTCTTTGCGGCGCGGCCTGGGGTGGGGCGCCGGCGGCAGGCGGATCGGCCTTGGGCTGTTCCCAAAGGTCGGTGGTCACATTGCCGTTGGCCACCAACATGCGCTTCTCCCGGTCCACGTCGATGGCGTCCGCCAGGATGCGGTTGGCGCCTTGCCACATCACGGCGTCGCCCTCGTAGTGTATGGAGCGGTTGTGATTGGTGGACACCATTTTGCGCGCGCGCGCCTGCACCGGATCGCTGCCGGAGAGCATTTGGGATCCCTTGTTGGGGTCCTGGTCGGGCATGTGGCTGGAGGTCACGTTGTCCTCGGCCGTGAAGTCGCCGGTGTTCTCATCCATGCGGATGTGGCCGGCGGAAGTGGAGCCGGTGGAGTCCCACATGCGCGCGGCGGTCTGAAGCACAATCACGTCGGTGTTGGAATCGAGCGTGGCTTTGGCTGCGCGGGCGTGGCGGTCGTCTTCGTCGTACGCGAAATCGCCGGTCTGTTCGATGGTCGCAACCTTGCCGGTCTTGGGGTCGAACTTCGCCTGCATCTCGCGGCTGGCGGTGGTGGAGGTCTTGCGATTGCGCTTGCGTTCCTCGGCGGTCGGATCGGTGCGGGTGGTCACGTTGGTGGACCGGAACGACTCGATCCGGTTCTGGGGACCGTAGGCGATGGTCATATCGTTCCCGGTGATGGTGCGGTGGCGCTGCTCCGGGAGGTTCGGGGAGAACTCCAGGGTTCCCGGCGAGTGCGTGACCACGCTGGCGATCTCCTTGCCGCCGGGGTGCATTTTCATTTCCAGGACCTGGGCGCTCAGCGCGTGCGTTTCGCCCAGCGTGCGTCCGGGGGCCGGCAGCGGTTTGGAAGTGACCACGGCGTTCCCGTTGGCGGCGACGCGGTCGAGAACGCTATCGCCGCTCTCGGTGGAAAAATCCATCTCCACGTTATCCGCCTTAACCGTGGTTTCGGCGGTATCGGAAACCGATGTCACCTGGGCGTGAGAGTGCCCCGTGAGGGTTTGAACCACGCCATCGTCGTCGAAACTCACGGTCATCGCGTCGGCGGCGTATTGCAGCTTGCGATTGGGATACGCATCGGTCCCGTGGGCCATCTTGGCGTCCACCTGGTGGAGCACGAACTGGCTCTTGCCGTCGTCCCCGATGAACTCCTGAAGTTGCACGATGGCATCCCGGCCCTCCACCACGGTGTTGGCGCGCGTGAGACGGCCCCAGGGCTGGAGCCAGATTTGGGAATCGGCCTCGTGGTAAGTGAGGCTGCCGGATTCGATTTTCATCGGCTTGGCATTGGCGCCCTGACCCTTCCAGTCCACCTCCACGGCGCTCTTCATGATGAGCTCGCCGGCGCCGGGGTCGTACGCCGCGCCGGTGGCCTTGCCATAGCCGTTTTGGAAGGTGAAGGTGGAGGGGCGGTCGGTATCGGCCTTGCCGGTGACGGAATCGACGCAGATGCCGGACGACTTGATGGATACCAAGGCGTGCGCGGGCTTGCCGGTGACCGGCTCACCGAGGGTGATCAGGACATCGCCTTCGGAGCAGAAGCGGTTATCGGCGGTGGTCAAAGTGGCCGCGTCGCTGGTGACCAGGTCGAAGGCGGTATCGTCCCGGTTGTACAGCTTCAGCCGGACTCCCTTCAGATCGGCCTTGCCGGAATCCTTCTGCTCCCGGAAGTCGTTGGCTTCTATATAGTAGGTGACGTGATTGCTCACCATCTGGGTGTGCGACCAGTTGGCGGCGGAGGAGGTCATACCCAGGGGCAGCGGCTGAGGCCGTGCGGGGGCGGTTGCGCGCATCTCCCTTTTCTTGCCCAGGTAGGCGACCACGACGCTGCCGAGAATCGCGGCAATCGCCACCAGCAAGAGCCATCGCGCGCCTCTCCTCATCGATATCACCAATATAGCAACGGGCGCTTGCGGGCGGTTTCCGGGAACCTTCGCTGGGCAGCGCGCTTGCCGAGCCAGCTCAGCCTATGGTCGTCCCAGCATCGCAAGCTGCCCGGTTGCGGGCCCGGGTGGACAAATCCGCGACAAGACTTCGAAGCTTCTCCGGTTCGAGCGGCTTCGTCAAGCATCCGTTCATACCCGCACGCAGGCAGATGTCGCGATACTCCAACGTCGCGTGGGCAGTAAGGCCGAAGATAGCGGGCTGAAGATCGGCGGCAAGACCTGTCCGAATCTCCCGTGTCGCGGTCAGGCCATCCACCTCCGGCATCTCCAAATCCATCAGAATGAGGTCGTAACAGACCTTTGCAGCAGCGTGAATCGCTTGCGCGCCGTCGGTTACGAGATCCGCGCGCACACCCAGTTTTTTCAGCATCTTCAGAACCACTAGCTGATTTACCGGGTTATCTTCCGCGACCAGCACTTTCAGGCTGCCGGCATCTCGCATGGGCGCATCGGCGGTGTGCGCCTGCGCTGCGTCTTGGACGTGCGCCAGCAACAAGGTGAACCGGAAGCACGACCCCTTACCGGGCTGAGACTCCACGCGCATGGCGCCACCCATCAGCTCAACCAGCCGCTTGGAGATGGCCAGCCCCAAACCGGTGCCTCCGTAGCGGCGACTGATCGAGGCATCCGCCTGGCTGAACGATGTGAACAGAAGGGACAGTTTGTCCGGAGCAATTCCAATGCCGGTATCACGCACCTCGATCGCGACGAGATACGACGCCGGGTCGTGCCGTTCGACTGACGCGGAAACCGTAACCTCTCCGGAACCGGTGAACTTCACGGCGTTCGATATGAGGTTGAGGATGACTTGCCGCAATCGCGTGCTGTCTCCGGCGACCCAGGACGGCAGATCCGGCGCAAAGTCGCTTTCGAGGCGCAAGCCTTTCTCGGCGGCCGCGGCCTGAAAAAGTCTGATGCTATCTTCGATCGATAGCCGGAGTTGGAATGGGGCAATGTCCAGGTCCAGTCTCCCGGCTTCGATCTTGGAGAAATCGAGGACGTCGTTGACCACCTTTAGCAGACTCTCGGCGGAGGAACGGATCACGCGGACGGTATCCAAAGCCTCGGTCGGATCCGACATGTCTTCGAGCAGTCTGCTCAATCCGATCACGCCGTTCAGCGGCGTTCGGATCTCGTGGCTCATATGCGCCAGAAAAAGGCCCTTAGCCTCGCTGGCTTCATCAGCCCGTTTTTTCTCTTCTAATACCCTGGCGCGTTCGGTTTCCAGTTCGGAGGTGCGCTGGCGGACGGCGCATTCCAGCTCGTGGTTCCGGCGCTTGAGTAACCGGTTCCTCCATAGAACGGTAGCCCACACGGCGACCGCGCCTGCCAGGAGCGCCAGGCACCGCAACCACCAGGTTTCGAACCACATCGGCTCTATCTGGAACTCCGCTGCTGCGATCGTGGGTGAGACTGGACCCTCGCGAATGTGCGACCGGATTTCCAACTGGTGGCGGCCTGGGCCGAGTCCGGCGAAGGACACGACACGCTCCGCGGTATCGGTCCACAAGCCGCCGTCCAGCCGATAGGCGAAGCGGACTAATTGTTCGTATTCGTAATTGAGTGAAGAAAATTCGGCCCGCACCACTCGCGGCCGCTGGCTGACCTCTAGTTCGGTGATCACTGGATCGGCAGCCGGCGCCACGCGCGGTGCGGAGCGCGGGCGGTAGTGCGCCAGTCCGGCGCTGGTGCCGATCCACACACTGCCATCCGAGTCGGCCCAGAACGCCTCCCCGTCGCAGTCGTTCCAGATCAGGCCGTCTTCGGTGGACATCTGGGTCCAGGCGTTGGCGCGCAGGACCGCCACGCCAGTGGCGCTGCCGCGCCAGAAATTGCCGAGTGCGTCAAAGCCGTGGAAGGCGGTCACCTCGTTCGACTTGGCGTCGGCCGGGACAATCGCGTCCGCGCGCACGATGCGATCGCCGGAAAGCTGTACCCGTTCGACTCCGGCGTCCAACCGGTGGCGCAGCCACATGGAACCGTCCGGCGCGAGGGCTGGGATGTAAGCATCGTCGCTTAGAAGCCCTTCCGATTTCCCGTAGTGGCGCCAGACCCCATCGTGCATGCGCCAGAGCCCCTCGGCACTGGTGACCCAGATCGCCCCGCCCGGATCCATGGCGACTGCCCAGACCCCGTGTGCGAACGACTGGGGTTGGTCGACGCGGACGAAGCGATCCGATACTGCCGGCCGGCCGTTGAGGAAGACTCCGCAGGAGGTTGCCAGCCAGAGGCGGTCCAGGCGGTCGACGAAGCCACGGTAGACGGCGTCGCACGCGAGGTCCAGCCCGCCAACTAAGTGGATGTTTCCGCTTGCCGGATCGATGCGCGCCAAACCGCCGGGTCTAGTCACCGCCCAGATCGAGCCGTTAGCTGTTTCTCCCAGCCAACGGACGTTGTCGCCGCCGAGGCCGGTTTTCCTTGTCCAGATTCTTGGCTGGGACTGCCCATCCAGGCGCGCCAAGCCTAAGGAAGTCCCGACCCAGAGGGACCCCTTCCGGTCCCGCCTGATACTCCAGATCAAATCCGACGGCAGGCCCTGCGCCGTGGTCCAGGATTCCCACTCGCCCCTGCCGAGCCATCGAGCGACGCCGGCGCCGACCATACCAACCCACAAGGAGCCCTCCCGATCTTCCAGCACGGCGCTGGTCACCGCGCTGGGCAGACCCAGCCGGCGGTCCAACAAGCTCCACCCTGTGGCGCTGCGGATAGCCAGCCCCTGGTCGGTGGGAACCACTACCGATCCATCCCGGGTGACGGTAACGGCGCCCCAGAACATGCTGGTTCCAATGTCCGGCTTTTCCTCGATCATGCGAGATTGGCCCGGCGGCTTGCGGTAAAGCCGTTTGGGGCTGCGAGCCCAAACGGTCCCATCCGGGGAAACCGCAATCCCGTCCCAGGAGTCTTCCGGCAATCCGCTCTCCGGCCCGAAAATCGCGGTTCGGCCGCCTTCCTCGACGCACAGGCGGAGGTCGCAGCCGAACCAGAGTTGCGAGCCGCGCCGCAGAATTCCGTGCATCGGTTTGCTTTCCAGATTTCCGCCCAGGCGATACGGGTGCAACACAAAGGAACCGCTGCTCACGGGCAGGACCTCTTCAATGCCGGCCGTAGTTGAGATCACCACATGGCCATGGATGTCTTCGGCAATGCGTTGCGCGCCGCCGAGGGGGCCGGCGAGGCCTGGTACGGGCTGGAAGGTCCGGCCATCGAAGCGGAAGATCTGATTGCAGGCATTGGTCCAGAGGGCGCCATCGCCTGCCAGGTAGAGCGTGTGAATCTCAGTAGCGCACGGCAGCCCTTCGGCCGGCCCGATCAGGCGAAAGCGCGTTCCATCATAGCGGTACAAGCCGCCTTCGGACCCGGCCCAGATATAGCCGGCGCGGTCCTGGGCCAACGACAGGATGACCAGGTTCTGAATCCCCTCGGCCGCCCCATAGTGACGGAAACTGTACTGCTGCGCAAGGCCAGTGACACTAAGCGTCAGAATCAGCATCACGCCCCGAACCGAGCCACCTTTCGAGGCCATCAGAAACTCCTACGTCCGTGGTTCTCTTGCTCCGGCGACTTCCGCACCCTTTTCGGCGGCGCCGGCCGCCGCCACAGGCTCCCCGGATTGTGTTTGCTTCCAAGCATAGCTGGCTCGCGCTAGGCGGGTTGATTCTGAGGCAGGCTTTGTTCGTATGCGGTCATGGCTTGGCATACCTCGGACAGGGCCAGATCCAAACAATCGATGAGCGAAAGGTAGTCCCGCTGCCGATTCAGCCTGGCGCATCGCTCGATCTCGGCGCTGAGCCGGACGAGAGGAACGGCGTTCATCAACAGGGCGCTGCCTTTCAGCGAATGGCCGCAGGAGGCCAGGACCGTCATGTCCGCCTCCGACGCCGCCTTCCTCATGCTCTCGATTCGCGAGGCGGTGTCCTTAAGAAAAGCGTCAATCAACTCTTTGACGAATCCCCATTCGCCGTGCAGTTCCAGGTCCATGAGGACGTTGGACCTGGTCCAGGGCGCCGGCGGCATTTGGGCGTTATCGCTACTGTGCGCGGATGCCATGATTCAGGACCTGCTGTTCTGCCGGGCCCTGCCCGCGCAATGGGACGGTAAATCGGAAGGTCGTGCCGGCTCCGGGAACCGAGTCGAACCATATCCGGCCGCCGTGGCGTTCCACAATTTTCTGACAGATTGCCAGCCCGATCCCGGTTCCCGGATACCGTTCGCGCGAATGCAAGCGCTGGAAAATTTGAAAGACGCGGTTTGAATGCGCCGCAGCAATCCCGATCCCGTTGTCGCTCACCGAGACTGTCCATCCCTGCCCAGCCTCAGCCGCCGAGATGTGGACTCGCGGCGGTTCCGGGCCATGGAACTTCATGGAATTGCCGATCAGGTTTTGAAACAATTGGGCCATCTGGCCGCGGTCCCCAAGGATGGATGGCAGCCGCTCATGAGTGACGGTGGCGCCCTCTTCCTGAATCGCAGGCCCGAGGTTCAGCAGCACTTCGGACAGAACGCCGTCGAGGACGACCTCTTGGAATTCTCCGCTGCGGGTCCCGACCCGGGAAAGTGACAGAAGGTCGCAAATCAGCTGCTGCATCCGTTTGGCGCCGTCGACCACATATTCGATATACTCATCTGCTTTGGAATCGAGACGTCCCGCGTAACGTCGGGAGAGCAACTGCGCGAAGCTGGCGACCATGCGGAGGGGTTCTTGAAGGTCATGAGACGCCACGTATGCGAACTGCTCCAACTCGGCGTTGGACCGCTTCAAGTCCGCCGTCTGGCGCTTCAAGAGATCTTCCTGCCGCCGTAGCTCGGTGACATCCAGCATGGTGCAGCGCAGCCCCGTTACCCGGCCAAAGCTGTCCGATATCCGGTTTTGCTGAAGCCGCACCAGCAACGAATTACCACCCTTGTCGCACAGTTCCCATTCGGAATCATCTATTATCTGAGCATCCTCGTTGTCGATGATGGCTAGAAACGCGGACTTTCTTTTCTCGATCTGCGCCGGACTTACCAAATCCCAGACGTGGCGCCCTAACAGCTCACCGGCGGCGTACCCGAGCAGTTTGCATTCGGCATGGTTGACGCGGACAATGACGCCAGCGGTATTTGCCTCATGATACGGGATGGGGGCGTTTTCGAAGAGCTGTCGCGAGCGCTCCCCAAACTCCAGAATGCGGCATCCGGCCCGTACGCGCATCCGCAGCGCCACCAGGTCCACGGGTTTGGTGAGGTAATCGTCGGCGCCCGCATCCATGCCGGCGAGCAGGTCCGCCGGCGCGTCCCGGGCGGTAACAAGGACAAGATACACGTAACTCCCATCCGATTGCGCCCGTACGCGGCGGCATACCTCAATACCGTCAAGTCCGGGCATTCGCCAATCGAGGATGGCCAGACACGGCTCTTGTCGACCTGCCAAAGCAGCCAGCGCGCTGTCGCCGTCGCACACCGATTCGACCTCGTAGCCGCAGTTCGAGAGCTCGTGCGCCATGAGCATCCGGTAAACACGGTCGTCGTCGGCAACTAGAATTCGCATCGTGCTGACCAATCCGATATCGCGAGCGTGCCCGGCGGCCCTATCCAGCATGTGGACCGAAGCGCGGCGATGCAATACATCGAAACCCGGCGACTAAAGCCGCCGATACTGTACGTACTCAGGCGTTGAGTCCTCCGCGCGGCCGACCTGCTCCAATCTCAACGATGCAGTCGTTCGGATCGGCAGTGCTGGTCCTTGGCGGCGCTTCTATATCGCATCGCGTTCCATGCTGTGGCCGGAAACGGCGTTCTTCCACATCCGTTAAGCGTTCGGAAACACCAGCGCGACGACAGGACCCGACCATGGTGGCGACCAGGGTCAGGCGGCATCATAGGCCCATGCATGCACATGGGATACGATCCTACGGTATAACGCGACTCCAGGGAGGTACAAGGCTGTCCTTAGGAGTACCGCCGATAACCAACCAACGATAGCAGACCCCCAGCCTGCCATGGCCAAC
Source organism: uncultured Solibacteraceae bacterium (assembly GCA_964457555.1). Classification (GTDB taxonomy): domain Bacteria; phylum Acidobacteriota; class Terriglobia; order Bryobacterales; family Bryobacteraceae; genus BOG-224. Next base: position 11,302 of record CAYWHA010000005.1, on the reverse strand, counting down.
GCGGAGCATGAGGCCGTGGCATTCGATCCCCCTTGGACTTTTCCCCGACGTCGCGCCGGAGGGCTGCATGATGGCCTTATTTCCAGACAGGTTGGCTGTCGCTCCGCAACTGCGTTGACCCCGGCCAAGGCCCGGTGGCGGCTCAAGATGCCGACCCCGCAAGGCCCGCTTTACATCAATGGCGGGTAGGGTTAAGCTCGTTGTCTAGCGCGAAGGAGAGACGCCGATGCGAAGATCCTATGGAGCGAAAAGAGCGAGTCTGGCGGCCTTGATTGTGGCCCTGCTGGGGACCTGGGTGGTTTGGCCGCAGGATTCGGGCGATGCCTTGGTTCGCGGGTTCCAGAACCCGCCGGATTCGGCCAAGCCGCGCACGTGGTGGCACTGGACCGGGGGCAACGTCACCAAGGAAGGGATCACCAAGGATCTGGAGTGGATGAAGCGCGTGGGCATCGGCGGGATGCAGATGGCCGACGTCTCCTCGGGCAGCGGGCAGACGGTCGAGAAAAAGCTCCTGTGGGGAACGCCGGATTGGATGGACGCGGTGAAGCACGCGGCGTCGGAGGCGGACCGGTTGGGGCTGGAGATGTCGATTTTCAGCTCGGCCGGGTGGAGCGAGACGGGCGGGCCGTGGGTCAAGCCAGAACAGGCGATGAAGAAGCTGGTTTGGAGCGAGACGGGCGTGGAAGGGCCGCGGAGCTTCACCGGGAAGCTGGCGCAGCCGCCGTCCGATAACGGGACCATCCGGAATTTGAGGACGGGAGGGGGACGGGGCGGCGAGCCGCCGGACGCAACGTATTACGGCGACAGCGCGGTGGTGGCCTATCCGACGCCGGCCGACGAAATCCGCATGCAGGACCGCGCGCCGAAGGCGACGAGCAATGCGGGACCGATCGACGCGACGGCGCTGATGGATGACGATTTGAATTCGACGCTGACGCTTCGGCCTCCCGAAGGCGGCGGGGCGGCGTATGTGCAATACGAGTTCGCGCAGCCGTTCCCGGCGCGCGCGATCACCATTGCGGGGCGCGGCGGGATACCGACCGGCCGCGTTCTGGCGGGAGACGACGGCGTGAACTTCAAGACGCTGGTGACGCTGCCGGGCGCGCAGCTATACCGGGGCGGCACGGAGCGGACGTTCGCGTTTCCCGAGACGAACGCAAAATTCTTCCGCGTGGAATTGACGGGCGGTTCGCTGGGTCCGGCGGTGATTATGGCCGGGTCTCCGGCGCCTCCGGCAAGCCAGTATGTGCTCTCGGAGTTTATGCTCTACTCCGGCGCACGCGTACACCGTTGGGAGGAGAAAGCGGACTTCAGCTATCTGTTCGAGTACGAATCCGTTCCCACGCCGGCCGAGCCCGCGGCGGCGGAAGTGCCGCGCGCCGACGTGATCGACCTGACTTCGAAGATGGCAAAGGACGGCACGCTGCACTGGGATGTGCCGGCCGGGAAGTGGACCATCCTGCGCATGGGCTACTCATTGACCGGGGCCAAGAACCGGCCGGCGCCGGCGACGGGCCTGGGTTTCGAAGCCGATAAACTGAGCCGCGCGGACATCGAAGCCTATTTCCACGGATACTTCGACCCGATTGCGCAAGCGCTGGGGCCGCTGGTGGGCAAGAGCCTGCGGTACATGACGATGGATAGCTGGGAAGCGGAGATGCAGAACTGGACCGATGACATGATTGCCGACTTCCGCAGGCTGCGCGGCTACGACCCGGTTCCCTACCTTCCGGCGCTGGCGGGGCGGGTGGTGGGAAGTGCGGACATCAGCGACCGCTTCCTGTGGGATTTCAGGCGCACGGTGGCGGATCTGCTGGCCGATGCGCATTACGGCACGATGGAGACGATGGCGCGGCAGCACGGGTTGGGGATTTATTCGGAAGCCTCGGGGGTGTCGCTCGATTTCAACGAGGACACGCTGCTCAACAAGAGCAAGGTGGATATTCCGATGGGCGAGTTCTGGGTTCATGCGCTGCATCCGGAGCTGATGTACTACCAGGACGTGCGCGGCGCGGCATCGGCCTCGCATATTTACGGGAAGAACCTGGTGGCGACGGAATCGTTCACGGGCGGCGGTTATGAGGCGCCGTACACGCTGAAGAAGATTGGCGATTACTGGCTGGCGCAGGGCGTGAACCGCATCGTATTCCACACGTCGGCGCACCAGCCGCTCGACACCAAGCCCGGGAACACGATGGTGGGCACGCACATCAACCGCAACATCACGTGGGCGGAAGAGGCGAAGCCGTACATGACTTATCTGGCGCGCAACATGTTCCTGCTGCAGCAGGGCAAGTTCGTCGCCGACTTGGCGTATTTGCTGCCGGAGGGCGCGCCTTCGACCATGCCGATTTGGGGAGCGGGCTTGCAGCCGGCGCTGCCTGAGGGCTATGACTACGACTACGTGAATGCGGACGTGCTGCTGAACCGGATGTCGGTGGCGCCGGACGGACGGCTGACGCTGCCGGACGGAATGAGCTACAGAATTCTGGTGTTACCGCCGATACAAAGCATGACGCTGCCGGTGCTGCGCAAGATCCGGGACCTGGTGGCAGGCGGCGCCACGGTGTTGGGGCCGAAGCCGCTGCAATCGCCGAGCCTGACCGGGTATCCGAACGCGGATGCGGAGATGCAGGCGCTGGCGGCGGATGTGTGGGGCGATCTGGACGGCATCAGCCGGTTCCAGCGGGTATATGGGAAAGGCGGGGTGGTGTGGGGGCTGCCGCCGGCGGAGGCGCTGGCGAGGCTGCATGTCGCGAAGGACTTCGAGTGCACGCGCGCGCTCGATGCGGAGACGCAATGGATCCATCGCAGGGACGGCGATACGGACATTTACTATGTGGCCAACCAGGGGGACCGGGCCGTGAGTTTGGAGGCTCGCTTCCGGGTGGCGGGCAGGGAGGCGGAACTGTGGCATCCCGATACGGGTGAGATTGAACCGGCGGGGTATACGATTGCCGGGGACCGGACCACGGCGCCGCTCGACCTGGCGGAACGGGAGACGGTGTTCGTGGTGTTCCGGAAGGCGACCGCGACGATGACGCGCACGATTCCGCGGGCGGTTAGTACGACGGTGGCGACGGTGAGTGGACCTTGGGATGTGGCGTTTCCGGCGAACTTCGGAGCGCCGGCGAAGGTGCAACTGGCCAAGCTGGAATCTTGGACGGCGAACACCGACGATGGGGTGAAGTACTTCTCGGGGACGGCGACTTACAGCAAATCGGTGCAGGCGCCGGCGGGCTGGTTCCGGCCGGGAGCGAAGGTGCTGCTCGATCTGGGGACGGTGAAGGACCTGGCGGAAGTTTCGGTCAACGGCAAGCCGCTGGGGATTTTGTGGAAGGCGCCGTACCGGGTGGATGCGACGGGCGCGCTGAAGGCGGGAGCGAACCGGTTGGAGATTAAGGTGACCAACGAGTGGACGAACCGGCAGATTGGCGACCGGCTGCTTCCGGTGGAGAAGAGGGTGCTGGCGCAGGCTGCTCCGATGTTTGGCGCTCCGGTTGCGGCGGCGCCGGCTGGGCGTGGAGCGGCTCCGGCGGGCGCGGCGGCGGCTGGACGTGGAGGCGCGCCGGCTGGACGCGGAGGCGCGGCTCCGGCGGCGGCGCCTGCGGGCGGATTGGGGGGACGCGGCGGTCCTCAGGTTCCGGCGGAATCGGGCTTGATGGGCCCGGTGACGGTGATTTCGCAGGGAGGTAAGTAGACATGTCCTTCAAATTTCCGATTGCCGCGGGACTGGTGTTCTGCTGCGTTGCCGCGGGCCAACAACCTGCAACGGCGCCGGCCGTTCCAGCGGGACGGGGCGCGGGGGCGGGTCGGGCTGCGCCGCCGCCCGCGACCATGATCGCCGGTATTCCGGTCAACTACGACGAAGCGAAAGTGGGAACGTACACCCTGCCCGATCCGCTGAAGATGGCCAACGGGAAGCCGGTGCGTGACGCGAAGACGTGGACCAACCAGCGCCGTCCCGAGATCGTACGCATGTTCGAAGAGAACGAGTACGGGCGGACTCCGGGGCGTCCACCCAAGATGAGCTTCGACGTATTCGACAAGGGTTCGCCCGCGCTCGACGGCAAGGCGATTCGCCGCCAGGTGACCGTGTACTTCTCGGAGGACAAGAGCGGGCCGAAGATGGACCTGTTGATTTACCTACCGGCGGGCGTCACGAAGCCGGCGCCGCTGCTGTTGAATATCAGCTTCTCGGCGAACTCGGCCTCGGTGGCGGACCCCGGCATCAAGCCGGGAGAGGTGTGGGGGAGGGGCAACGTGAAAGGCCCCGCGCCCAAGGGCGGAGCGGGATTGGGCACCATCAACCCGGGGCCGTTTCTGGCGTCGGGGATTGGCGTGGCGACCATTTATTATGGCGACATCGACCCGGACTTCCTGGGCGGCGTTCCGCTGGGCGTGCGCAAGCTGTATCTGAAGCCTGGACAGACGGAGCCGGCGCCGGACGAGTGGGGGTCGATTTCGGCGTGGGCGTGGGGATTGAGCCGGGCGATGGATTATCTGGAAACCGATAAAGGGGTGGACGCGAAGAAGGTGGCCATCCTGGGCGTGTCGCGGCTGGGGAAGACGGTGATGTGGGCGGGCGCGCACGATACGCGCATTGCGATGGTGATTGCGAGCTGCTCGGGTGAAGGCGGGGCCGCGCTGAGCCGCCGCGATTACGGGGAGACGATTGCGCACCTGGTGGCGCCGTCGCGGTACCCGTACCAGTTCTGCGCCAACTACCAGAAATGGGCCAAGGACGTGAACGACATGCCGATGGACGCGCACATGCTGGTGGCGCTGATGGCGCCGCGGCCGGTGCTGCTGCAAACGGGGTCGACGGACGGGTGGTCGGACCCGAAAGGCGAGTTTCTGGCGGCGGTGGCGGCCGCTCCGGTCTACAAATTATTTGGGAAGCAGGGATTGGAGACGAACCAGTGGCCGCCCGCGGGACAGGCGATCTTGCATGACATCGGATATTTGATGCATGAAGGCGGGCACGGGACGGCGCCATCGGACTGGCCGGTGTTTTTGAAGTTCATGCAGATGCATTTTCAGGGGAAATAGGGGGGCAAGTCTGTGAAGAAGACGTGCATCGGTCTGGCACTTGTTGCATTAGTTCTTCTGGGCGGTGTGAGAGGCCAGTGCCAAATGATGTCTGTTTCGGTTCCGGCTCTGCACCTTGCGAACAATGAGCGGGTCGTCGGACTCGAGATACACGTTCGCTCGGGTAGGATCGCGTCACTGCCGAGCTTCCCTATCGGGTGGAACATTTCGGTGGACAACGACCCATCGTGGAATACCGTCATCAAGGGCTCGATAGACGTGGGCGCCGCGGCCATGGACCAGGATTTTCTGCGAGACTTTATGGTCGTTGAAGTTGAAAAGGACGCGCTCTCTGAAGCGCCTTTCGAGTTGCAGGGTGACGTCATCGTGACTTCTGACTTCATTACGGAAAGGCGAATCAAGCTATCGATGAAGGATTTTGCGACTAAGGACGCCGCGGATCGAAAGGCAGCAACTGGCCATTAGGGTGCGAGAATTGGCGAGGCGCCGGGAGGTATCCTGAGATACTCGGCAGCTTGGCCGCCGAAGCCGGGGGAAGACAGCGTGGCGGAAGAAACGCTATGATCGCAGGTATGGAGCCGTTGCACATTAGCGAAGCCGATGCGGTGCGCGACCTTGCCGCTATCCTGCAACGCGTACTGGCCGGCGCTGAGGTCGTCATCGAACGCGACGCGCAGCCGCTCGCGGTCATCCGCGCCGCGGTTCCGGCCCGCCGCACGATCTCAGAATGCATCGCCATGGCCGAAGCCCATGAGAAGGAAAGTGGGGAAGCGCCGGTGCTCGATCCGGACTTCGCCGCCGACGTGGAAGAGATCGTCCGGAACCGCAAGCCGTGGAATCCGCCCACGTGGGGTTAATCCTCGATTCCAACGTGGTGATCGCCGGGGAGCGGCGAGGCCACACGGTCCGGCAGATCCTGGAACAGTTCAGAACCGTTTACGGAGAGATCGAAATCGGCATCTCCGTGGTGACCGTTGTGGAACTGACCCACGGCATCCAGCGCGCCGGAACGGAGGAGCGCCGGCAGCGGCGGCAGGCCTTCGTGGATGAATTGATCCGCAATGTACCGGTGCATCCGGTCAGCCTGGAAACGGCCAAACTCGCTGGCCGCATCGAAGGCGACCAGGCCGCCCACGGTACGGCCATCGCGTTCGAAGACCTGCTGATCGCCGCCACCGCTCTGCAACTCGCTTTCGGAGTCGCTACCGGCAACGTCCGCCACTTCGAAGTAGTGCCCGGACTGAAGGTCGTGAAATCGTAAGGCCCTCGCGCGGTGCGGGAAGCCGCGGCCAAGGCAGGGGCTGCTCCCTTGGGGACCGTCAGAACACCGCCGGCAAAGACCGGCGGCGGTACATTCACAGGGTTTCTGCACCCATTCGGGATGGGGTTTCATCCATTGAGTGACGAATCTTGACTAATAAGTACAGATTGGATAATCTGGGTATGGGAGCGTGAACGGGTGAGCGAGTCCACCAATACCATCGAAACCTTTGCGAATCAAGAGTATAAGTGGGGTTTCGTAACCGATATCGAATCCGATGCGATTCCACGCGGGCTGAACGAGGACGTCATCCGGCTGATTTCGGCGAAGAAGCACGAGCCGGAATGGCTGCTGGAATGGCGGCTTAAGGCCTACCGGCATTGGCTCACCATGACGGAGCCGACTTGGGCGAATGTGCACTATCCGCCTATCGACTACCAGGACATTATTTATTACGCGGCGCCGAGGTCCAATAAGGACCGGCCCAAGAGCCTGGACGAGGTGGATCCGGAACTGCTGAAGACGTACGAGAAGCTGGGCATTCCGCTCGAAGAGCGCGCGATTCTGGCGGGCGTGGCGGTGGACGCGGTTTTCGATTCGGTTTCGGTGGCGACGACGTTCAAGGCGAAGCTGGCGGAGATGGGGGTCATCTTCGGATCGTTTTCCGAGGCGGTGCAGGAGCATCCGGAACTGGTGAAGCGGTACCTGGGGTCGGTGGTGCCGTCGTCGGATAATTTCTTCGCGGCGCTGAATTCGGCGGTGTTCAGCGACGGCTCGTTCTGCTATGTGCCCAAGGGCGTGCGGTGCCCGATGGAGTTGTCGACGTACTTCCGCATCAACGCGAAGGACACGGGGCAGTTCGAACGGACGCTGATTGTGGCGGACGAAGGCGCGTACGTGAGCTATCTGGAAGGCTGCACGGCGCCCATGCGCGACACGAATCAACTGCACGCGGCGGTGGTGGAACTGGTGGCGCTCGATAACGCGCAGGTGAAGTACTCGACGGTGCAGAACTGGTACCCCGGCGATAAAGAGGGCAAGGGCGGCATTTACAATTTCGTAACCAAGCGGGGCGCGTGCCGGGGCGTGAACTCGAAGATCTCCTGGACGCAGGTGGAGACGGGGTCGGCCATCACCTGGAAATATCCGAGCTGCCTGTTGATGGGCGACAACTCGGTGGGCGAGTTCTATTCGGTGGCGCTGACGAACAATTATCAGCAGGCCGATACCGGCACGAAGATGATTCATATCGGGAAGAACACCACGAGCACGATTGTCTCGAAGGGCATTTCGGCGGGGCATGGGCAGAACACGTACCGCGGCGGCGTGAAGATTCTGAAGACGGCGGAGGGGGCGCGCAATTACTCGCAGTGCGACTCACTGCTGTTGGGCGACAAGTGCGGCGCGCATACGTTTCCGTACCTGGAAGTGAAGAACACGTCTTCGCAGGTGGAGCATGAGGCGTCGACGTCGAAGATTGGCGAGGATCAGATTTTCTATTGCCGGCAGCGGGGGATATCGAGCGAAGACGCGGTGTCGATGATTGTACATGGGTTTTGCAAGGAAGTGTTCCGGGAGTTGCCGATGGAGTTCGCGGTGGAAGCGCAGAAATTGTTGGGAGTGAGTTTGGAAGGAAGCGTCGGATGAGCGGTCTCTGACGTTCGCGGCTCGAGCGTGTGCGGGCCGAAAGGTGAAGAAGTTAGAAGGAATAAGAAGGCACAAGAAGGCAGGCCAGGAGGCCCGCCCCACTAAAAAACATGTCGCTATTAGAGATCAAGAATTTGCACGCCACGGTTGGTGAGCGCGAGATACTCAAGGGCATCGACCTGACGGTTGGGCCGGGCGAAGTGCACGCCATTATGGGGCCGAACGGGTCGGGGAAGAGCACGCTGGCGCAGGTGCTGGCGGGGCGCGAGTTGTATGCGGTCACTGCGGGGTCGGTGACCTATGACGGCAAAGACCTGCTGGCGATGCCGCCCGAGGACCGCGCGAGGGAAGGCATTTTTCTGGCGTTTCAGTATCCGGTGGAAATTCCGGGCGTGAGCAATCAGTATTTCCTGAAGGCGGCGCTGAACACGAAGCGCAAACACCACGGGCTTCCGGAACTGGACGCGATGGATTTTCTGGAGCTGATCCGCGGCAAGATCGAGCTGATGGAAATGGAGTCGTCGCTGCTGAACCGGGCGGTGAACACGGGGTTTTCGGGCGGCGAGAAGAAGCGCAACGAAATTTTCCAGATGGCGGTGCTGGAGCCGCGGCTGGCGATTCTGGACGAGACGGATTCCGGGTTGGACATCGACGCACTGAAACTGGTGGCGCACGGGGTCAATTCGCTGCGCAGCCCGGACCGCTCGATGATTGTGGTGACGCACTACCAGCGGCTGCTGGATTATATTGTTCCGGACTTCGTGCATGTTTTGTCGGACGGTCGCATTGTGAAATCGGGCGGCAAGGAACTGGCGCTGGAGTTGGAGCGGAACGGTTACGCGGGGCTGGGGATTGCGGACGAAGAGGAGGCGGTCGGGAAGCGATGACTGCCATAGCGGAACAGACGGGCGCGTGGCTTGCGAGCTTTACGAACCAGCGGCCGGCGGCGGAGTGGCTGCGGAAGGTGCGCGAGGCGGGGTTCGAGCGGTTCACGGAACTGGGCTTCCCGACGACGCACGACGAAGACTGGCGATTCACGAACGTCGCGCGGATTGCGAGAACGAACTTTCTGGCGGGATCGGCTGGGGTGACGGTGCTGGCGCCGGGGGGAGTGGAGGAGATCGATCCTGGCGAAGGCGGAGTGGATCTGGGGCGGTGGGCGCGCGAGGGGAATGCGTTTGCGGCTTTGAATACGGCGTTTTTGGATAGGGTCGTCGTGTTGAGCGTGCCGCGGGGAGCGGTGGTGGAACAACCTGTTGAAGTTTCCTATGAAGCCCCGGAAGGCAGACCAGGAGGTCCGCCCCACCTAAATCCGAGGACGGTGATTCTGGTGGGGGCTAACGCGCAGTGTTCCATTGTGGAGAGTTATGCGGGGCGGGGGTCATATCTGACTAACGCGGTGACGGAGATTGTGGTGGGCGAGGGGGCGGTGGTGGACCATTATAAGGTTCAGCAGGAAGACCGCCAGGCGTTTCATGTGGCGACTCTGGCGGTGAGCCTGGGGCGGAGCGCGAACTTCTCGACCACTTCGATTTCATTGGGCGGCGCGCTGGTGCGGAACGATGTGAACGCGGTGCTTTCGGAAGGCACGGAGGCAACGCTCAACGGGCTGTACCTGGTGAACGGGTCGCAGCACGTGGACAATCACACGGTCATCGACCACGCCAAGCCGCATGGGACCAGCCACGAATTGTACAAAGGCATTTTGGACGGCAAGGCCAGCGCGGTGTTCAACGGACGGATCATGGTGCGCAAGGACGCGCAGAAAACCGATTCGAAGCAGACCAACAAGAACCTGGTGCTTTCGGACGAGGCCGTGATCGACACCAAGCCCGAATTACAGATTTTCGCCGATGATGTACGCTGCACGCACGGGGCGACCATCGGACAGTTGGATGCGGAAGCGCTGTTCTATTTGCAATCGCGCGGGATCGGGAGGGAAGACGCGCGCAACTTACTGACTTACGCGTTTGCGCAGGATATTATCGACCGGATCAAGATACAAACGTTGCGGGAAAAGTTGGAGCGGAGCCTGTTCGAAAAATTCCATGAGCACCCTCGCTAGTACGATACAAGCCGGTTTCGATGTGGAGAAGGTCCGGGGGGATTTCCCGGTCCTGAGACAGAAGGTCCACGGGAAGCCACTGGTGTATTTGGACAACGCGGCCACGTCGCAGAAGCCGCTGGCGGTGATTGAGGCGATTCGCAGGTTCTATGAAGTGGATTGCGCCAACATACACCGCGGCGTGCATGAGTTGAGCCAGCGCTCGACGGCGGCTTATGAACAGACGCGGGTCAAGGTGAAGCAATTCCTGAACGCGCGGACTAAGAATGAGCTGATTTTCGTGCGCGGGGCGACTGAGGGCATCAACCTGGTGGCGTCGAGCTGGGGCCGCAAGTGCGTGAAGAGCGGCGACGAGATTGTAGTCAGCGGGATGGAGCATCACTCGAACATCGTGCCGTGGCAGATTCTGTGCGAGGAAAAAGGCGCGAAGCTGCGGGTGATTCCGATTGACGACCGCGGCGAGCTTCTGATGGAAGAGTACGAGAAGCTGCTGGGGCCGCGGACACGCATGGTGGCGGTGGCGCATGTTTCGAACGCGCTGGGGACGGTCAATCCGGTGCGCGAGATCATCGAGCTGGCGCATAAGGCTGGGGCGCTGGCGCTGATCGACGGCGCACAGGCCGTGCCTCACATGAAAGTGGACGTGCAGGCGCTGGACGCGGATTTCTACGCGTTTTCGGGTCACAAGGTGTTCGGTCCTACAGGGAGCGGGATGCTTTACGGCAAGACCAAGCTGCTGAACGCGATGCCTCCTTATCAGGGCGGCGGCGATATGATCCGCACGGTGACATTCGAAAAAACGACTTACAACGATTTGCCGTATAAGTTCGAAGCGGGGACGCCGAATATCGCCGGAGGCATTGGGTTGGGAGCGGCTATCGACTATGTGAACCGCATCGGCCTGGATAAGATCGGCGCGTACGAACATGAGCTGCTGACTTACGGGACTGAGGCGCTTATGGAGATCCCCGGACTGAGGTTGATCGGCACGGCGCGGGAGAAGGCGGCGGTGCTTTCGTTTGTGATGGAAGGCATACACCCGCACGATATCGGGACGGTGCTGGACCGCATGGGAATCGCGGTGCGCACGGGACACCACTGCGCGCAGCCGGTGATGGACCGGTTCGGCGTGCCGGCGACGACGCGCGCGTCGCTGGCGTTCTATAACACGACGGCGGAGGTCGACGCGCTGGCGGCGGGACTTAGGAAGGTAAAGGAGATGTTTGCCTGATGGTGGACGATCTTTACCAGGAAATCATCCTGGACCACAGCAAGCG